>JBMHDE010000018.1:0-6286 GCA_049889555.1 Synechococcus sp.
CCTGTGGGAAACTCGCCTCTCATTCCCCTTCGACGGCTCCCATGCGCAGCAACGGATGCGGCGACCTGCGCAAGCAGCAGATCGATGAGCAAGTGAAGCTCTGCGGCTGGGTTGATCGCCGTCGCGACCACGGTGGAGTGATCTTCATCGACCTGCGCGACCGCAGCGGCACCGTGCAGATCACCGTCGACCCTGACCTGGGCGCCGACGCATTTGCGGTGGCCGAACACCTGCGCAGCGAAACCGTGCTGCAGGTGAGCGGCAAGGTGCGTGCCAGACCTGCTGAATCCCTCAACGACCGCCTCGCCACGGGCGAGGTGGAAGTGCTGGCCAGCGCCATCACCGTGCTCAACGGCGTGAAAGGCAACCTTCCCTTCCCGGTGTCGATCCACGACGAGGAGAACACCCGCGAAGACCTGCGCCTGCGCCACCGCTATCTGGATCTGCGCCGCAAGCGCATGAACGACAACCTGCGCCTGCGGGCCCAGACGATCCAGACCGCCCGCCGCTTCCTGGAAGACGAAGGCTTCATCGAGGTGGAAACCCCGGTGCTCACCCGCTCCACCCCGGAAGGCGCCCGCGACTACATCCTTCCCAGCCGCGTCTGCGGTGGTGAATGGTTTGCTCTGCCCCAGTCGCCCCAGCTGTTCAAACAGCTGCTGATGGTGGGCGGTATCGAGAAGTACTACCAGGTGGCGCGTTGCTTCCGCGACGAAGACCTGCGCGCTGATCGCCAGCCGGAATTCACCCAGCTGGACATGGAGATGAGCTTCATGGGCCAGGAGGAGATCCTCGATCTCAACGAGCGCCTGATCTGCTCAATCTGGAAAACGGTGAAGGGCATCGAGCTGCCTCGCCCCTTCCCGCGCATGACCTGGCATGACGCCATGGAGCGCTACGGCACCGACCGCCCCGACACCCGCTACGGCATGGAGCTCACTAACGTGAGCGACATCGTCAAAGACATGGGCTTCAAGGTGTTCAGCGGCGCCGTGAAAAACGGCGGCTCGGTGAAATGCATCGCCGTGCCTGGCGGCAACGATGCGGTGTCGAACGTGCGCATCAAGCCCGGCGGTGATGTGTTCAGTGAGGCCCAGCAGGCTGGAGCCGGCGGCCTGGCCTTCATCCGCGTACGCGACGGCGGTGAGATCGACAGCATCGGCGCCATCAAAGACAACCTCAGCGAGGAGCAGAAAGCTGAACTCCTGAGCTGCACTGGGGCTGAGCCCGGCACCCTGATCCTTTTTGGCGCCGGCGACACCGCCACGGTGAACAAAGCCCTCGACCGAGTGCGGCAGTATTTGGCCCGCGAACTGGGCATGGTCAAGCCCGACCGTGAGAACGACCAGTGGAATTTCCTCTGGGTGGTGGATTTCCCGATGTTCGAGTTCAACAGCGACGAAAACCGCTACGAAGCGCTGCACCACCCCTTCTGCGCCCCCAACACCGACGACCTCGGCAGCGACGCGGACCAATGGGCCAACACCCTGCCCGGCGCCCGCGCCCAGGCCTACGACCTGGTGCTCAATGGCCTCGAGCTAGGCGGCGGCTCGCTGCGTATCCACGATTCCGCGCTGCAGCGCCAGGTGCTGCAGACCGTGGGTCTGCCCCTAGAGGAAGCCCAGGCGCAGTTCGGCTTCCTGATCGAAGCCCTCGACATGGGTGCCCCTCCGCACGGTGGCCTGGCCTTTGGCCTCGACCGCATGGTGATGCTGCTGGCCGGTGAGGAATCGATCCGCGACACGATCGCCTTCCCCAAAACCCAGCAGGCCCGCTGCCTGATGACCGCAGCCCCTGCTGGGGTCGCCGGCAAGCAGCTCGAGGAGCTGCATGTGGCCAGCACCTGGGTTGATCCCAAAGCGGATGGGGAGGATTGAGAGGGCGCTCAGCGAACCGGAATAGATTCCGCTCATTCCGATGAGCAAGTCAAATCGGGCTGAACCCTGAGGGCATTCCCCGCGCGAGAGTTCCTTGAGCACTAGTTCGCAATCGACGGAGCCATCTCGCGTGCGCACTGGCAGCGGCAACGATCTTTTACGCCTCTACCTACAGGACATTGGCCGAGTCGACCTGCTCACTAATGAGGAGGAGGTCCTTCTGGCCCGACAGGTGCAGAAACGGGAGGCTTTGCTAGCGGAAGAGCGAGCCCTGGCCGGTGAGCACCCCCCGATCCAGCGGCTGCTGGAACTGGAACAGCTGCAGCAGCAGGCAGCCAATCACGTCTGCCACTGGCCCACAAGAAGGGAGTGGGCGAAGGCCGCAGGCCTCACCCAAGAGCAACTCACCACGATGCTGCAGGAGGGCTACGGCATTTGGTCAGACCACAGCACACTTGACAGCACAGAGCTGCAGAAACAACTGCAGGAAGGTCGCCGCGCCCGCGATCGCATGATCCAGGCCAACCTGCGCCTGGTGGTCACCGTCGCCAAGAAATATCAGCAGCGAGGCCTAGAACTGCTGGATCTGGTGCAGGAGGGCACGCTTGGGCTGGAGCGGGCAGTGGAGAAATTCGACCCCACCCGTGGCTTCCGCTTCAGCACCTACGCCTACTGGTGGATCCGCCAGGGAATTACCCGGGCCATCGGCACCCAGAGCCGCACCATCCGACTCCCGGTGCACGTCACCGAAAAGCTGAACCGCATCAAAGCAGTGCAGCAAAAAATCGCTGCCAATGAAGGTCGGATCGCATCCATCAGCGACCTCTCCCGTGAATTGGGGATCAGCGAAGAGACCGTGCGTCTAACCCTGATGTGGGTGCCGCGCCCGGTGTCGCTGGAGACCCGGGTGGGCAAAGACCAAGACACCCTGTTGGGAGATCTGCTGGAAGACCGCCACGCCACGCCGGAGCAGACGCTCACCAAAAACTCACTGCAGAGCGACATCGAAGAGCTGCTGGGGGAACTCACCACCCGGGAAGCCGAGGTGATCCGGCGCCGCTTTGGCCTGGACGATGACACTCCACTGACACTGGCGAACATCGGCGACATGATGGGGCTGTCTCGCGAGCGGGTGCGACAGATCGAAACCCGGGCCCTACTGAAACTGCGACAACCCCAGCGGCGCAGCAAGGTGCGCGATTACATCCTCTGCCAAGAGAGCTAACCACCATGACCACCCAATCGCATATCACAACAGCCAGTGGCGACAATACCGACGCCATCGACATCGGCATCCCCAGAGAGCAGCGGGAATCTATCGCCGCAGAGCTAGGGCGGCTGCTAGCCGACACCTATGTGCTCTACGGCAAAACCCACGGTTTCCACTGGAACGTGACCGGACCGATGTTCAACACGCTCCATCTGATGTTCATGGAGCAATACACCGAGCTGTGGAATGCCCTGGATGTGATCGCCGAGCGCATCCGAGCCCTAGGGGTGGTGGCTCCCCATGGAGGGAGCACTTTGGCCCAATTAGCCTCCATTTCAGAAGCAGAACAACAACCCGCCGCACTCGACATGGTGCGTGAGCTGGTGAATGGCCATGAAGCGGTGGCCCGTACCGCCCGCAGTATTTATGCTTTGGCCAATGCTGCTAGTGATGAGCCCACCGCCGACCTACTCACCCAGCGTCTGCAGATCCATGAGAAGACCGCCTGGATGTTGAGAAGCCTGCTGGAGGGGCAATTCCCCCGTCCTTAATCGGGCGCTCAGTACATTAAAAAGTCGCCCGGGGAATTATGGCCAAATTCGTCTTCGTAACCGGTGGTGTGGTGTCCAGCATCGGGAAGGGAATTGTGGCCGCCAGCCTCGGACGACTGCTCAAAGCAAGGGACTACAACGTCTCCATCCTGAAGCTAGACCCTTATCTAAATGTGGATCCGGGCACGATGAGTCCGTTTCAACACGGTGAGGTGTTCGTCACAGAAGACGGAGCCGAAACCGATCTCGATCTAGGCCACTACGAACGCTTCACCGACACGGCGATGTCACGCCTCAACAGCGTGACCACCGGCTCGATCTATCAGTCGGTGATCAACAAAGAGCGGCGCGGTGACTACAACGGCGGTACCGTACAGGTGATTCCCCACATCACCGGCGAAATCCGCGATCGCATCCATCGCGTAGCAGCCAACAGCAACGCCGATGTGGTGATCACCGAAATCGGCGGCACCGTGGGTGATATCGAGTCGCTGCCCTTCCTCGAAGCCATCCGAGAATTTCGCGGTGACGTGGGTCGCAACGACCTGGCTTACATCCACGTCACCTTGCTGCCCTACATCGGCACCTCCGGTGAGCTCAAAACCAAACCCACCCAACACTCGGTGAAGGAGCTGCGCTCGATCGGCATTCAGCCCGACCTACTGGTGTGCCGAAGCGATCGCGAGATCAACGACGAACTCAAGCGCAAGATCGGTGGCTTCTGCGGTGTGCCCCAACGGGCCGTGATTCCATCCCTAGATGCCGACAGCATCTATGCGGTACCGCTCACCTTGGAAGAGGAAGGACTGTGCCGCGAAGTGCTGGAGGTGCTCCAGCTGCAGGACCATGACAGCGACATGACGGGCTGGGCACAGTTGGTGGACAAGCTGCGCAACCCCGGTCCAACCGTGACGGTAGCCTTGGTGGGCAAATATGTGCAGCTCAATGATGCCTACCTCTCGGTAGTCGAAGCGCTGCGACACGCTTGCATCGCCCAAGATGCATCGCTTGATTTGCATTGGGTGTGCGCCGAACAGATCGAAAGCGATGGAGCCGACAGCCTGCTGAAGGGGATGGATGCGGTGGTCGTGCCCGGTGGGTTCGGCCATCGGGGCGTCGACGGCAAAGTGGCTGCGATCCGCTGGGCCCGCGAGCAGCGGGTGCCCTTCTTAGGCCTCTGTTTAGGAATGCAAACAGCGGTGATCGAATGGGCCCGCAACCAAGCGAGTCTCACCGCTGCATCCAGTGCCGAGCTCGATCCCAAAACACCCCATCCGGTGATTCACCTCTTGCCAGAGCAGCAAGATGTGGTGGATCTCGGCGGCACAATGCGCCTCGGTGTTTATCCCTGCCGCATCGCTGAAGGAACAATGGCTGAGCGGCTCTATCGCGATGAAGTGGTCTATGAGCGCCACCGCCACCGCTACGAATTCAACAATGCCTACCGCAACCTGTTCGTGGAATCGGGCTACCGGATCAGCGGCACCTCCCCTGACGGACGGCTGGTGGAACTGATCGAGCTGCCGGAGCACCCCTTTTTCACTGCCTGCCAATACCACCCGGAATTCCTGTCTCGACCAGGCCAGCCCCATCCCCTCTTTCGCGGACTGATCGAAGCAGCCCAGCAACGGCTCTCGTCCAGCCCCACTGAGAACCTGCATCCAACCGAAACAACTGCTACCAGCGCCAGCTCTTGAGCGAACAACTGCCGGTTGTGGAAACCTTCCATTCCCTCCAGGGGGAAGGGCTTCATGCCGGCCGTAGCGCGTTTTTTATCCGTTTGGCAGGTTGCAACGTGGGCTGCAGCTGGTGCGACACCAAACACTCTTGGCCGATCAGTTCACATCCGCTACAAGGCGTGGAGCACTTGGCCAATGAAGCAACAAAAGCGGAAAAGACCGGAGCCGCCATCGCCGTGATCACGGGCGGAGAACCTCTGCACCACAACCTCACGGCACTAACGACGGCGATGCGTGAGGTCTGCCGATTGGCAATTCACGTCGAAACCAGCGGCGTAGATCCCCTCAGCGGCGCACCCGACTGGGTCACCCTGTCACCCAAACGCCAGAGCCCGCCCCGCAGCGATGTGCTTCATGCCTGCCACGAACTGAAAGTAGTGGTGCATGAGCCCGACGACCTCTTGTTTGCCGAGGTGGCGGCTTCTCAAGCACCTCAGGCCCACTGGCTGTTGCAACCAGGCTGGCAGAGCAGGGAAGGGCAACAACTTGCCATCCACTATGTCCAACGCCATCGCCACTGGCGCCTAAGCCTGCAGAGCCACAAGTGGCTGCAAGTGCGCTGATGCCCTGGGGGCACAACAAAATCGTAGTCGGTTAAAGAGCAAGACATCCACCATTCGCCAACGATCCCTGAACCGACAACGGGCCAGCCCCCAAGGGAGCCCTGTCCCAATCAAATTTCGTGTGTACCCTCAGGAAAGGCGAATGTAGCCAATGATACCGGAGGCCATGTGTCGCCCACTAGCCCACTAGCCCTCAAGACAGGCCCCTCAACACACACACGCCATGAGCAACTTGTTTGACCTTTTAACCCTGCTCCGGACTAGCGGTAAAAAAACCCAACACGCACTCGATCAACAAGCAGGCGCTGCTGAGCCCGCTCAACAACCATCAAGCGTTCCCCAAAAG
>JBMHDE010000019.1:0-4451 GCA_049889555.1 Synechococcus sp.
TTTTTGCCCAGCTCCGCCAGCTCAGGTGGGGCATACCCGAACCGGCACGCCGGCGCGATGAACAAGACATCCGTTCCCTCAATCGATTCAATCGACCGCCAGTGGTATCTGGTGGACGCTGAGAATCAAACCCTCGGCCGCTTGGCCACAGAAGTGGCATCTGTATTGCGTGGCAAAAACAAGGCCACCTATACCCCTCACCTAGATACCGGCGATTTCGTTGTCGTGGTGAACGCTGACAAGATTCGTGTCAGTGGCAATAAGTCGCAGCAGAAGCTGTATCGCCGTCATTCCGGCCGCCCAGGTGGCATGAAGGTGGAGACTTTTGAGCACCTGCAGGAGCGCCTGCCGGAGCGAATCGTGGAAAAGGCCATTAAAGGCATGCTTCCCCACAACGCTTTGGGTCGCCAGCTATTTCGCAAGCTCAAGGTTTACAAGGGCAATGAGCATCCCCATGCCGCCCAACAGCCCAAGCCCCTCCAGCTCAATCCCGCCGCTTCTGCCCAATGAGCACTTCTAACTCTGTTGTCTATTGGGGCACTGGTCGCCGCAAGACGTCCGTCGCCCGTGTTCGCCTCGTTCCCGGCAATGGCACCATCACCATTAATGGCCGTCCTGGCGACAACTATCTGAACTACAACCCGGCCTACATCGCTGCGGTGAAGGCTCCTTTGCAGACCCTAGGTCTCACCGCTGAGTACGACGTTCTGGTCAATGTGCGTGGCGGTGGTCTCACCGGCCAAGCCGATGCCATCAAACAGGGCGCAGCCCGTGCCTTGTGTGAATTGTCTGTCGACAATCGCAAGCCTTTGAAAACTGAGGGTCACCTCAGCCGCGACCCCCGTGCCAAGGAGCGTCGCAAGTATGGCCTCAAAAAAGCTCGCAAAGCTCCTCAGTTCTCCAAGCGCTGATTCCTGTCATGCCAAAATCCGACATTCATCCCACTTGGTATCCCGATGCCAAAGTGATTTGCAACGGCGAGGTGGTGATGACCACCGGTTCCACCCAGCCCGAAATTCATGTCGACGTCTGGAGCGGCAATCACCCCTTCTTCACAGGCACCCAAAAGATCCTCGACACCGAAGGGCGTGTGGATCGCTTCATGAAGAAATACGGCATGGGCAGCACAACCAATTCCGAATCTTGAATCACAACAACGGTTTGCTATCCGTTGTTGCTTTTCTTTCCCCCGATCGCAGAAAAGGTTCTGTGGTCGGGGGTGTTTTTATCACTGCTTGCCGAAAGGGATGGATCTCACAACCCTGATCAGCCGGCTCGATGCGGCCGCCACCAGTTTTCACACCCTGGAACGGCAACTGGCGGATCCCGATGTGGCATCCGACCCCAAGCGGCTCCAATCGATTGCCCGTGAGCGCTCACGGCTTGAACCACTAGTGCAGGACTATCAGAGCCTGCAGGAGGTGGTGGATGAACTTCAGCAAGCGGAAGCCCTACTTAAAGACAGCCATGGGGATAGCGACATGGAAGAGCTCGCCCGCGTTGAGATTCAGGATCTCAATGACCGCCAGGCTGCTCTGATCGAACGCATCACCTTGGCCCTACTCCCCAGTGATCCCCGTGATGAACGCAGCGTCATGCTGGAAATCCGGGCAGGGGCTGGTGGTGACGAAGCCTGTCTCTGGGCCGGTGATCTGGCCCGAATGTATGAGCGCTATGGCAGCCGGCAAGGCTGGACTGTTCAGCCCGTCAGTGCCAATGGGGCAGATCTCGGCGGCTACAGGGAACTGATCCTGTCGGTCAAAGGCGACGCTGTATTCAGTCAGTTGAAATTTGAAGCCGGCGTGCACCGCGTTCAACGCGTGCCAGCCACCGAATCTCAGGGCCGGGTCCACACCTCAACAGCCACCGTCGCCGTGATGCCGGAGGCAGATCCTGTCGAGGTGCAAATTGATCCCACCGAGCTCGAGATCAGCACCGCCCGTTCAGGAGGAGCCGGCGGCCAAAACGTGAACAAAGTGGAAACAGCGGTGGATCTATTGCACAAACCCACCGGCATACGGGTGTTCTGCACACAAGAACGCTCGCAGTTGCAAAACCGCGAGCGCGCCTTGGAGATCCTGAGGGCCAAGCTTTACGAACGTCAGCTAGCAGAAGCCAATGCGGCCGAAAGCTCCGCCCGCCGTGCCCAAGTGGGCACCGGTGATCGCAGCGAAAAGATCCGCACGTATAACGCCAAAGACAACCGAGTCACCGATCACCGCCTGGGTCGCAATTTCAGCCTCGACCCCGTGCTGGAAGGCCAAATCGAGGATGTGATTAACGCCTGCATCGCCGAAGAACAGCGCGAGAAGCTGGAAGCCCTCAGCCGTCATGACGACTAAGCCATCTGCAGAATTAAGAGCCGATGATGTATTTCGCCCAATCCGCTCGCTGCCCAGATTCGATCTGACGACGGGCCTCAAAACTAAGGTAACCAGACGGTCGATGCGGCTTGTGGCGCAGCGGCATGTTCGCTTCTTGTGGGGTGCGGTTTCCCTTGCGCACATTGCACCGCAAGCAGGCCGTGGTCACGTTCTCCCACGTGTCATCCCCTCCACGGCTGCGCGGCAGCACATGATCAATCGACAGTTGCCCACCGCGACTGCCGCAGTACTGACAGCAGTGATGGTCACGCTGAAACAGATTGCGACGCGTCAAGGCCAGCTGGCGAAACGGAATATGCACGAATTGGCGCAGCCGAATCACGGTGGGCACATGAAAATCGTCCCGCAAGCGATGGTGCGGATCATGCTCCAAACCTTCCGCTTTGCCTTTCAACATCATCACCGTGGCACGCCGCCAGGAGGTGATGTTGAGCGGTTCGTAAGACGCGTTGAGAACGAGAACCTGGCCCATGCCAGCCCCCACAATCCAAGGCATGGTAGTGGGAATTCACCAATCAGACCGTGACCTGCGCGACCATCGCTTCATGCCTGATCTGATCAGCAGCAGCCAGGGACCCGCCGGCCTGTGTCAACCACCGCCGCTTGATCCGCGCCAACGGGCTTGGCTGGAGGTCTCACCAGCGGCCATCGAAAGCAATGCACGCGCACTCAAACGCCTGCTGCAGCCAGCCTGTGCGCTGATGGCCGTCGTCAAAGCTGATGGCTATGGCCATGGTGCCGCCACCGTGGCCCGCGCTGCTGTTCAAGGCGGGGCAGCGCAACTGGGTGTCGCCACCCTGAAGGAAGGGATTGAATTGCGCCGGGCCGGCCTCGAGCAACCCATCCTGGTTTTAGGCAATCTCACCCAACCCGACGAGCTAAGGGCCTGTCTGCACTGGGAGCTGATGCCCACCTTGAGCAGTCATCGCGAGGCCCTGCTCTGCCACAACCTTGCCGATGGCAGTGGGCGCCAATTCGCCGTGCAACTCAAGCTCGATACCGGCATGACCCGGCTGGGTTGCACTTGGGAGGAGGCTCCCCGTCTCACTGAAGTGATTCAGCAACTGAACCAACTCAATCTCTGCGGGGTTTACAGCCATCTGGCCTCAGCAGATGGTGCCCCCCACAGTGCGGGTGAACAGGTGACCCGTTTGCAGCAGAGGCGATTTGAAGAGGTGCTACGCCGACTACCCGAGCATCGAGCACGCCATCATCTGGCCAACTCCGCCGGCACCCTGCGGGATCCAGATTTGCATCACGATCTTGTGCGGGTGGGTCTCGCCCTCTACGGCCACAGCCCCAGCCCCCATCTCGATGCTGTAGTGCAACTCCAACCGGCCATGGGGGTGAAAGCGCGGGTCACCCTGATTCGAGAGGTGGCTGCCGGAGTCGGTGTGAGTTATGGCCATCGCTTCATCACCCAACGCCCGAGTCGCCTGGCGGTGGTTGGCATCGGCTATGCCGATGGGGTGAGTCGCTGCCTTTCCGGCAAAATCACCGCCCTTCATCACGGACGATCCCTACCCCAAGTGGGAGCGATCACGATGGACCAGCTGATCCTCGACGCCACCGATGCTCCCCAGCTTGAACCTGGCGATGTGGTCACCCTGCTAGGCCGCGATGGGAATCAAGAGATCAGCCCCCGTTGGTGGAGCGAGCTCAGCGATTCGATCCCCTGGGAGGTGCTCTGTGGTTTCAAACACCGTCTCCCCAGGGTGGCGGTCTGACGTAGCAGCCTGACGTCACAGCCTGAAGCGACAACCTGAGGGGAATGCCCAACTTCAGACTTTGTTCCCACCACGGAACGACCGCAGGGGGCCGGCAGGTTGGTAAGGTGTGCAAGCCGCTGGAGAGGTGGCTGAGTGGTTGAAAGCGGCTCCCTGCTAAGGAGTTACAGGAGGCAACTTCTGTCGAGGGTTCGAATCCCTCCCTCTCCGTTGAATTGATGGTTTAGAGATTGAAGGATCTCTAATTTTTGTGCGTATCGAACAGCGACGACTGGCGCGGGATTTCTGCAGCATCAAGGACGATTGCTCGTGTCCCATCTCCCGGATTGTTGAATCCCCG
>JBMHDE010000020.1:0-23108 GCA_049889555.1 Synechococcus sp.
TCAGGATGCTCGCGCCGATACATGTGGAAAACTCTGGGCGGCTTTTGGGCTCAAAAGAGCCCGTTTCGACACATTTTAGCCCCAGAAATCGCTGAGATTCACTGCGCCGCAGGGGATCTGATCTTATTCAGGAAGCCCCAACTAAAGGGATGAATCAGAACTGGGCAAACCATTTTCAGGAAAAAATGCTCAATTTCATGTGAGTCAGCGCCAGTTAACAATCCAAACCATCTCTAGTCAAGCTGCCGATTGAATTCGGCAAATTTTTCGGCGTGAAGATATGCTTGAGATTTCAACAAATCACCAAATTTTTCACTTACATTCTCCACCATTTGTTTGTTCTTGAGATTCCCCCTCGCTAGTACAGTCTTCAGCTCCCCGGACAACGGAAGCATTACCGTAATAAGTTTTTTCCAGTGATTTGCCGCGTCATCGATATTTGTATTACTAGAGAAAGCAAGTTTAAATTTGTCGGGAATTTGAGCACCACACACTTCTTGCAACGAGGCTGCCATAACCGAGATTAACAAGAATGACGAGCCTCTAAGTCGAAGAAAGTCATACTGCCTTTGATCGGCGTCAGTAAGGTTATCTCGCTTTTCAACTCTGTTTCTGAACTCTTCTTGCCGTTCCTGAATGGCCTGCAACAAAGAGTAGACGAACAAGACATGTTTGGCGGTAGTCTTTTCATTGAAGACATGATTGTACAGCCGATCTGAGCCCCATATCTCACTTTTTTGATTATAAGCTGTACCTGGATCTCCGTGAAATGCAGTAAGTGCTTGTCCAACTGTGTGCGAAGAGAGGACGTTGCGCGTTCTCCTTATCGCATCATCTTCACCGCCCCTTCTTCCGCCAGAGTAGTAAACGTTGGATAACCCTTCGAACTCACCTCTAAGCCGAGTCTGAACAGCATCATTGCTTCGGAAATCAGCAGCTTCAACCTTATTTTGACTGTTATTAAATCGAATAATGTTCTTAATCGTGGCAGGATCACTGCATTTCACAAATCGCGCAGCCACTTTCGCATCTTTAATGTCTGCTATTGAAATTGTACCTAGAGCTCCCGTAGTTTGAGCACCATTTACAACCGCGACACCATCGATCTCAAGAGTGTTGCTGTTTTCTTGCGACACGATTCTGAAATCATGCACTAAAACTGTTATCCCATTATTGTAAACCCAGAACATGTCTGGATGCTCCTTGGCCGTGCGCTTGATGTTGTCATTTATGTTCTTGGTACTACTTCGACTTCCGAGATAATCCCGGACATTTGCCGAAAAGAGGTCCCTACCATGTTTTTCGAACAAGCTCTTCAGCCATGAGACTTCAACTGAGGTTGAATAAGCTGACCAATCCCCCCCCTGAGAAGTGTAGCCACCAGCCGTCTCTATCTCTAACTTCTCATTGACAAGAATCGGCGCCTTTGTTCCCCGATACCAATTGCCTAGAGTTTCATTTCCAACCTCCCGTCCACAAATATTATCGATTCTTGCGTTAGAGAAGTGACTCTTAATAATGGAGTTGCATGTTACTTCCACACGCTCCAATTCCCGGGATACATCTTTTGATTCGGGCAGGTTGTGAACATACCACAAGTCAATCGAAGATATATAGTTGGAATTGATTGATTCTCGCACCTGTTCTGCCGCGTTACTAAGATTTTCGGGCATATCTCCCAAATCTCCGCTTAGCAGCCAGGTTACAGCGGTGTTTAAGTCACTAGCTTTATTGGCTTGAGCGGATGGTCTGTCTCTTTGCGACCAGTAACCTTGAGCAATGATTATTTTGCCACGTTCAGCATTTACATAAACAAGATCGCATTTTTTGTCACTTCTACCATCTGTGAGTGCGTCGTTGGCGACTAGCTGAATATCATCTATGTCTTGATGTATTTCTAGCGCGAAAAGTAGTACAGCATTATTTCCATACCTGGTTAGGTCGCTTCGACCCTTAAGGGCGCTGAGCCAAGCCTCTGATGTCATTAGCGACACATAACCTATTTTTTGAATTCTATCTCAGCCTGTGAACACAAGTTGCTGCATCCAAAGTGTTTCGTCTACCACAGGACTATAGCTGTAGTTCGCCGGTAGCGTTAGAGAAGGGCTGGTGAGTGTCTCGAGATAATCATTGGCAGCAAACTTGCTCGTCTCTGAAGTATTCCCCCACCAAGACAATCCTCAGCAGCTATTGTCCACAATATGCACAACCCATGCAATAACCGTCGAACCATAGATTGAACGAGCCTTGAATTAATTGTTCAACCTCATGCAAGATTGAATACTTTTTATTTCACAAAAGAGTTACTTCATCCCAAGACAAAATACTGATCTCATCTTCATCAAAGAATTTGTTTATCTCAATTCAGGCGATGACGCAATCTCTGCATCAAATCAAAAGATCTTCAAGTAGCCCTGCCACCCCATGAGCTGTGGCCTCGATGTTCATCGCACCCTCCAAGGCCTTGCAGGCCACGGCCATCACAGGAAGAAGCTCCCGCCCTTGGAGAACGGTGCGAGCTGCTCTAATCGGAACACTTCGAGCTGGTGCTTGCAGCGCTCAAGATTTTCCTTCGTTCTTGCTTCTAATGCCTACGGAAGAAGTGGTGAGTTATCAGCTGATGGGCGCTTTGTGCGGGATCAACGGCAATCACTTTGCAGGCAGCACGGCCAATCACATTGAGTCGACCGCAAAACAATCCATTGTTCCACTTCAAACTCAATTGAACACTCTCATCATTTACTCCAATCACGCTCCCGGAAGAACTCATTCCTGAGCGAACTGCATGGCATAAAGATCTAGAGAGCTTATGCCTTTCAGTGATCACTGAGCGAGATCTCTATCGTGGCCTGCCATAGCGGTATGTAGCTTTCGAATCACGTGCAGAACCATCTCCCAAGACCTTAAAGCTCGCTGGGTCAGATCCCTCGATTGGCTTACCCTTGTAGTAAACAGTTTTAGAGTCAAGCTGATAGCCATCATTCAAGATTTTAAAAGTGCTTGGATCAGCGCCAGGCAATACTGAAGACTTATAAAAAACATTATTATCGTCTAAGCCATAGAACTGAGATAATGGCCGGAAGGAGTCTACATCTACATTGTCAACCCTATTGTCACAATCTACTGGAAAACCGACATTTCATTGCACCGCTCAATTAAGACCATCGATTGCCGATCTTTTGAGTACAAATAAGACCGGCTTATTTTAGAATTTACTCGATCACCCTTGGAGTTATCGAAAGCATCAAAAATAGCAATAGCAATCAATCCAACGGCGAGCGACGAAAGGGGAATCGCTACTGCAATCAGCACACGCCTCAAGCAAGTCATCAGGATTTTTTGGGCTTGCGTCATTTTTTTCACGTGAGGGCTTACACCGTTATTTGTGAGCCGTCATACGACAGACTTTTAATACATCAGCAATCAATTCACCTAGCCATCCATGGTCATATTAGTTGAGCAAAGCAGTCATTGAACAAAGCAGTTATTGAACAAGTCAGTCTCGCTTGACGCAGATTGATCAGGTTGACGTTATCAACGACACAACATCTTGGCGGCCAAGCTAGATCACTCCCCGGCAAGTGGAAAAGACAGATCAACCTATCCAGCCATTGGCCTGGGCTGGCCACGACATTCGATCATGGATTCATGCATTAACAATCAGGAACTAGTGCATCCAGAAAACAGTGTGTATGCCGAATTGGAAAATGGAGCCGTTCTGTTACGCGTCGCCAATTTCAACGACACAATCTCTCCCTGACTAGAAGAAGCCCCTAAATATACAAAGCGCAAAAACTGCTCATTATTATTGATGACTGGATAAACAATCATGTCGCGAACAGCCTTGGGAATGAGTCGACGAGAGTCGACAACCTCACCTGCTGCATTGAAGTATTGAATTACAACTGGAGAAGGTCGATAAAGTGTTGACAGCAGAGATCGCGATAGCGAGTCTTGAAGGTCAGCATCAAGAATGACGAACCCACCGTTGCCCTGAGGAATCTCCAGGGGCCTCGATTCCCAGTAATTCTCTCCAATTTTAATCCACTCCAATTGCCCCTTGGCATTGCTTGAACAATTCTTAGGAGCTGACGCAGACGTCTCCGCCACCAAGCCAGGTTTTTTTCTAAACACAAGACTTCCTCGACTTCCTTGATGGCTCAGCGAGTAGAAGCGTTTAATTGACGACAACGTGGAGGAATCGAGACCAATGGGCAATCGACCATCAATCTTTTTAATTCCAACAATAAGCCAATCGGGAGACGCCAAAGGATCCGAAAAAAATCGCCTATTAATCTCCTGCAGCTTTCGCGAATAAACAGAATAACTCTGCGGAATTGGCCTCGGCTTGTAATCAAGACCATTTGCAATTAGACGCGAAATATCCCAAGGAATAATATCCGCACTTAATCCTTGTCTGATCCTATAGTCTTCAGAATTATTCTTAATCACGTCAAGAGCAGTCTGCCTTTTAGCAATAAGCTTTTTCTGGCCACCAGGACTTAAAAGCCGCCAGGAATGAAAGAATCCTTCTGTATACTTCAATGGAATACTCGAGGAAAATCGATATCCCGAAAGGAATGCAAGATGGCCAGCAGTCAACAATGGAATGATCAATCCAAGGCCAAGATACCCTCCATTTTCAGCAAGCAGGGAATCCGGAAGTCGCCTCCCTGAAAATCCAACAATCACAAAAAGAGAGGAGACAAGGAAAAGGCCTCCCAACAAACTATGCCCTGAATCGTCCCTTACCAGTGAACTCTTAAAAACAACCCATAACAGCAACGAGAAGCAGACTAATGCCAAGGCGGACGTGGGTTGTCTGGCAAATTTCTGTACCACCGCACGATTGATCTTGACAGCCAAGATCAAGGTGGACAATAGGACCAGCAGGGCAATAGACGACAGCCAATAAAGTCGAATCAACAATCCCGAACGTTCACTATCGCCGTAAGACATGGCATCGGAATATCCCTTAATAATATCAAGGTTGGGACCCAAGTAATAATGCAGCAAATCCCCGACAGGGGCATGAGCCGTTACGCTCCAAGCAACTACGAGAACCAATAATGGACAAAATATAATTGCAAAAAGACGCCAAAATGATGGAGGCGTTTTATCGCGAAACGCATCGAACGCATAGATTCCCAGCACATAAGCAAAGAAGGGAATACAAGCACCTAAATAACTCAACTTGACGAGCGTGGCAAGTAGCGAGCCGGACAGTAGCGTGACAGACAACAAAAAAGGCGGAAATCTCTCTCCATCCTTTGTTCGCAATCCGGTAGTTGCCAAGGAAACAACGCCGACTAAAGGAATCAGATAAAAGACAAGATCTGCATGCGACCCAGCTGAAATCAACGCTGCTGACGCAATCGATAATTCCGCCCAGAAACCAATGAAAATTCCAATCACAATCTGAGCAATCAACCAAACTCCTGTAAAAACAAGACGAGAAAAGATGAGTGGAACCAGATTCGTGGACACCTGGGCCGTGACCGCCTGATGCAAAGGGCCATAAGTAAAAATAATGTCTTTACCAAAGACTCGCCCTGAATCTGTTGCCGCAACGAGTGCTTGAGCCCAGGATGGGTCAAGCCCAGCGCCTGGATAGCGAAAGGGAACCGCCCAAGAGGCAACTGCAGCCGTCATCAACGCAAGCAAGAGAATCATCCATCTCCTCTTCCTGGAAATCATTGACATGCGGGAGCCAAAGAACATCGACGGGTGAAGCAAATCTTCAACAGCTTCAGCGCTCTTGAAAGTCTATGAGAATGCCCGGCCGGCATCGCTGAGCGACAATCAGCCTAGGGATCAACCATGGACAGCACAAAGTCTATTGACGATGAATTTCTCAGCGCAACAAAGAGCAACAAAGCATTAAAACGACTGCAATATTGATGGACGACATCGGCTATCGCGCATTCGCCTCCACAGGTCTGACTCATACTTTTGCTGCGCATCAACAAATTCACACAATTGGATTAATTGAGGCAGCTGAGAATAACTGCCAGCAAAAACTCTGGCCGACTGCCTTGCATCTTTTGCGAGATAAATCCTCCCTCCAGCGGCGACCACCTCTTGATCCAACGCATCCAAGGCTTCCAGTAACCCATGAACGGCGACAGGCACATCAACGGCCAGGGTCCAGCCAGGGATCGGAAACGACAGCGGTGCCGGGTTACTGGTGCCAAACCGCTTGAGCACCGTGAGGAAGCTCGGTGCGCCCACCTGACGCAATGCCTCCAACGTACGCGGCACCAGGTGGGCAGCGTCATTGGGCACGGCAAACTGGTACTGCAGGAACCCAGATGGACCGTAGATCCGATTCCAATCCTGCACCCCATCAAGCGGATGGAAAAACGGAGCGATCGCCTGCAGCGCTCCGATCCTGTGTTTGGGAGCCTTGCGATACCAAGCCTCGTTAAACGCCCGGACCGTGAGCTTGTTCAGCAATCCGCCTGGCAGGAACGGCGGGGCTGAAGCCAGGGCATTGGGGCCATAGGCAAGAGGAGCGCGTTGCTGCGTTTTGGGCAGCACCTCTGCAGGAGCATGGTCGCCGCAGCTGAGCACACTCCGACCCTTGGGATCGAGGCTGTCGACCCAAGCCACGCTGTAGCGGTAGTGCCTATCGGCCTCCACCATCGCAGCCATCAGCGACTCCAGATCCCGGTAGCGGGTCGTGTCAACACTGACGAAAGCGCTGGTGATTGGGATCAGCGAAAACGTCGCCTCCACGATCACCCCTGTTAGCCCCATGCCGCCGACAGTGGCCCAGAAAAACTCCGCCGCCTCGACACTACCCCTGCCGCTGGGGGTGAGATCCCGCAAAGTGCCACTGCCATCCACCAGCAGCAAGCGCTGCACATGGTTGCCAAAGCTGCCATCCACGTGGTGGTTCTTGCCATGGACATCGGCTGCAATCGCCCCACCCACCGTGACCTTGCGGGTACCGGGCGTCACCGGCAGAAAGAAACCCGCCGGCACAATCAGCCGCAGGATTTGATCAAAACTCACGCCAGCCCCGGCCGTCACGGTGCCGCTGGCGGGATCCAGTGCGATCCGGTCAAAAGCCGTCAGCTCGATCACCGTGCCGTCTTTGAGCTGGGCAGCATCGCCATAGGAGCGGCCAAGTCCCCTAGCGATCAAGGAGCGAGGCGGAGCGCCGCAAATCAACGCCTGCAGCTGCTCCACCGAATTGGGCTGCACCACCTGGGAGGTGACGGGGTTGGTGCGGCCCCAGCCACTCAGCGTTCTGGTTTCAACCGTGAGGCCGGCCGGCAGGGTCATCGACGAGGAGGATTCAGAGCTTGGAGACCAACGGGGCAGGGAGCAAACGGATCAGCCCCATCAATGGCGACCACCACCAGGGCAAATAATCGATGCCGCGCCTGTTGGGCCTCCGCAGCAGGTCGCGCGCCACCGACTCGGGGCTGACGCACAGCACAGCTGGGGCCTTGCCCACGGTCATCGGGGTGGCCATGAAGCCGGCCTTGATCACCCGCACCGCAAACGGCTTGCCGTGACAGCGCAGCATCAGGCCCTCGCAGAATGTCGTGAGGGCCGCCTTGGCGGCGCCATAGTGGTAATTCGAAGGGCGCCCTCGGTCCGCAGCCACCGAGCTAAAGACCCACAACCGACCGGGTCGGGCAAGACGTTCAGGGGTGGCGATGGCGGTGATCCAGGGGATTAGGCCGCCCACATTGGCCGCCAGAATCCGCATCGCCTCCCCGGCATCGCTGCGAGCCATTTCGGCATCGCCCAACGAGCCAGCGGTGATCAAATACAGGTCAAACTCTCCCACCGCGAGACGACGAGTGGGTGCCGGAGCGGCATCGTCAAGGAGGTCGGTTTGCTCGGTAGTAATCGCTGCCCCGTACCGCTGCTGCAACGCAGCAGCTAGTTGCTGGTTGGTCTCGGCGTTGCGCGCCACGAAATGAAAACGCCTACAGCCCCTTCTGGCCAGCTCCCGGCAAATGGCCTGGGCCACCTCGCTGGTGCTGCCCAAAACAAAAGCACTGCGGATTGGTCGGGGGACAGCTGCATCCATGCCAAGAAGTCTCCCCCAAATTGCCCCCGATCTGGTAACAAAAGGGCACCGACTGCTAGCCGCTGCCACGGTAAAGCCATGTCGCATCACCGCGAATGCGGATGCCATCGCAGACGAAGGCGGCTATCACGGTTTGGGCAACATCGCACGAATCAGAAACTGTTTGCCGAGCCATGGCCATGCCCAGGAATTGGCCAAATACAACTGCACCAACCGCGGATGGGTGGGCAAGCGCGACCGGAAGGAATAGGGCAGGAAGCGGTCGTGAACGGCCACCACATCGAACCCAGCAGAGGCCAGATGCTCCAAAACGGTGCGATGAGAAAGGGGAAGCAAGTGGTCAGCAAAATCCCAATAATCAGCGGCGCAGTACTTAATGTTGGGACCCATAATCGTGATCACACCATCAGGGTTCAAGGCGGACTTGCACCCCGCCAAGAAATCTTGAACCGCTTCAGGGCTGGGGAGATGCTCCAGCAAGTTAGAAATCCAGATCAGATCGTGGTTTTGCTCCACAACAACCTGCTGAAAAGCCCCTCTTTGAAACTGCACTTCAGCCAAAAGCTGTGGGGAGCGCGCGCGGAGATCACAGCCACCCAACACAAGACCTCGACCCGCACAGGCGTTCAGGAACTCTCCATCTCCGCAGGCTGGATCCAGCACTGAACGGACGGATTGGCCATGGCGGCACCGCACGGCATCGCGAAGCACCCAGGCGGCAATGCGCCGCCATACAGCCGCTTTAGTGGCCGGGGGAATGCCATCAAAGCGGTACTGATAGATGCGTTCGAGATCAAGAGTCATGGCATCAACGCCCATGGCGAAATGTGAACGTCTTCTGAGCCACAAAGGAAAAGAGGACAGGCGCTGCGACGCCAAACGCATGCGCACTAGTGCGCAGCATCTGATTGGTGGCAGGGCCAATGCCTGCTGCCACCAGCCACTGCAAGCTCAGGGAGTAAACCAGCCCGGTCAGCGCCAGCGCCAGCAGATTGATGCCTGTGAACCGCAAAACCTCCCACAGCGACGCCCGATGCACCGTTCGAAACACAAAGCCTCGACACAGCAGATAGGAGGTTGAAAGACCGGCACAGAAACCAGCGACAACGGCCCAGGCATCGACAATCACCAAGCTGCCAAGAAACCTCGTGACGATGTTGATGACTGCAGCAAAGCTGTTGGCCAGCACAAAGCGCAACAACTGGCCAGAAAGCAATTGATTCATCGCACCACCCCCTCCACCGCCTGTCGCGCCAGTTGTCGACCGAAATCGATGCTTTCGCTGATCCCCCGGTCCTCCGGGTAGTAAGCGGTCGTGTCTGCCGTGAACACGCCCAGGAAAGGCTCCAACGGCGGCAGGCTTTGTCGGACGTGCACACCACAAACCGGCTGAGCAAAGCGGTAGCGGCTGCAGTGGCTGGCCAATCGATCAGCATCGCTGAGCTGGGGGTTAATCGCCTTGACGCAAGCCCAGGCATCAGCAATGAACGCCTCGTTTTGCCGCTGGTAATCCGGATGATCCGCCGGTATATAGAAGGGCACGTAGATGACATGACCCTGGAGGGGCCTCAAGTTGCTCACCTCGATCACCCCGGGGATGGCAAAGCGCGCGTCGTTGACGTTGGTCCAGAACTTGGTGGTAACTGGCCGTCGAGTCTGCAGCACGACGCAGGCGCAGGCCACTGAGGGCAGGGCGCTGTAGCGCTCCACCAGAGCCTGCTCCACACCGCCCGCCTGCAGAACAGGCGCCATCAGGGGCAAGGGCACGGTGCTGATCACGCAGTCAAACGCCTTCTCCCCCGATGGAGTCGTCAGTACGGCACCACCGGAGGGCAGGGGCCTGAGTGCCTGAACAGGGGTGCTGAGCTGCATCTCACCTCCGCCCGCCCGAATGGCATCAGCCATCGCATCAATCAGCTGCTGGGAGCCGCCGCTGAGGAAGCCGAGGGTTTCTTTCAACCAACGACGGGACTGGCCCAGACGACGAATGCGGCTCCAGATCCAGGCAGCTGAGATCTGATCGCTGTAGTGGAAAAATTTATAAGCAAACAATTTGTGCCAAAGCACCCGGTAGCCCTCTTCACCCAACCAGCGGCGCAACCACTGGGTGGCGGTGATGTCATCGAGGCTGCGCCAATTGCGGATAGTGAGGCAGCGGGCAGCATGCAACAAGTAACGCACGCGCGTGAGCAGCGGCAGCCGCCGGCAACCCAACACAGCTCCCACCGATCCCCAGGGATAGAGGCGCCCGTCCAAATAGAAGCCCATCGCTGTGGTGCGCCAATGCAGCTGATCTTCCAGGCCCAGCTCCTGCAACATCTGGAAGAAAGCCGTATCACTGAGGCAATGGAAGTGGTAATAGCGCTCCAGCTGCATGCCAGCGAAACTGAAGCAGGCCGCCATGCCGCCGAGCTGGTCATCGGCTTCAAACACAACAGGCTGATGGCCCAGTCGCGTGAGCTCATAGGCCACCGCAAGCCCCATCGGGCCGCCACCGATCACCGCAATGGTTGCTGAGGGCTGATGGGAGGAGGCCATCAGAACGGCATCTCCACTTGGCTGAACCTCTTATCCTGGTAGGTGATCCGCAGGGCCTCAACCAACGGCGTAGGGGTGATCGCAAAGATCCCTGGCCAGTCAATGACCTCGAATTCATCACCAGCGGTGAGGGCCTTGAGCTGGGAGCAGGTAAAGGCCGGCTGGCGAGAGATCAAGGCCCAGAGCTGGAGCAGGAACCCAAAGACCGGAATCGGCAGATGGATCATCCAGGTGCGGGCGTTGACGGCGCGGCGCAACTGACGCATCAGGCTCAGATAACTAACCTTCTCTAGGCCAGTGATGTCGTAGGTGCCTTGCAGCGCGGAATCTTCCAGGCAACGTTGAATTAGCCGGCAAAAATCGCCCACATAAAGCGGTTGCCTGATGAAGCGCCCGGGCCCCGGGATAGGGAACAGTGGCAGCTTTTGCATCAACCGGGCCAACCAACCCAGATGCTTGCGATCAAACCAACCAAACATCAATGTGGGCCGCAACACAACCGCATCGGGCCACTGCTGCTGCACCAGCTCTTCCTGGCGGCGCTTAGTGCGGGTGTAGAGGTCGGTGGCCACAGAGTTCACTACCGAACTACTCACATGCACCAGCCGTTGGATGCCGGCCTGGCGCAGCTGCGCCAGCACCACCTCCGTGCTGCGCACGTTGTTGCGCTCAAATTGGCTGGGATCGGTGTTGCCGATCTCGGCTTGGAGCATCACACAGGCCTGACAACCCCGGATCGCCACTGGCCACTGCTGTCCCTCGGTCTGCGTGAGGTCTTCCAGCAGAAAGGTGACCCGAGGAAAAAGCTTGCGGGCAATGGCCACCGCTTCACGCTTTTTATCCACCACCAGCAGCTCCCAGTCGGGATAACTGCTCTGTAACAGGGCGATCAAGTTGAGGCCCACCAGGCCGGCGCCCCCTGGCAGCAACACCTTCATGACGAGACCCCACTCCCTCCGGCGGCAGATCAGCACTATGGCTGAGGCCCACCACCACCACGGTGAGCAGCCAAGCCAGCAGAATGAACTGGATGCCTCGATCACCCAGGAGGATCTCCTCCGGTTTCTCGCCGGAGTGCTCGACTGTCAGCAAGCGCCGCCGCTCTGCTTCCTCGGGATCGCTCAGCAACTGGTAGCGAAAGATCCCGACCAAAACGAAAGGCACCGTCAGCAGCATCCAAGTGGTGGAAGCCCCGTTCAGCGCCGGCCCCGCTGCCCAGAGGCTGTAGGTCATGAAGGCACTGGTGGCGACAAGGCTCTCCAGCCGCAGCAGCAGGGGCAACGAGTAGCGCTCCAGCACCTTGCGGGTGATCACGCCAAGATCCTGCGCCACCCGCAGCTCGGCCTTGCGCTTCTCGATCGCCAGAAACAACGCCAGCAGGCCAACGGTGAGCAAGAACCAGGGCGAGAAGCCGAACCCACCCGCCACCACACCGGCAATCGCCCGCAACAGAAATCCGGACGCAATGCAGAACAAATCCAGCAGCGGGATCCGCTTGAGCTCGAGGCAGTAGCCCACCTGGAGCAACGCGTAGAGCAGCACCACTCCCGCCAAGGCCTGGGTGTTGATTGCCGCCAAGTTCATGCTCACGGCAGCCAGCAGCACCGCGGTCAACAGCGCCGCACGCACGCTCACCAGCCCAGCGGCGATCGGCCGGTGCCGCTTGCTGGGGTGGACCCGGTCGTCAGCGACATCCAGGCAGTCGTTCAGCAGGTAGATAGCGCTGGACATCAGGCAGAACACCACCAGTGCCCCTCCAGCTCTCAGCCAGATGTCGGCCTCGAACTGGAAGGCAAACAGGGGCGCAGCAAACACCAACAGATTCTTTGTCCACTGCCTGGGACGACAGGCCAGCAGCAACTCAAGCCAAGCGCCACGGTGCCCAAAAGCCATCCATTTGCCTGACCAAAATCTGAGCCTATGACGGTTTGCACAGCGACCTGAATGCAAGCAACGACCCGGTTCAAATCGCGGGACTACAGCAACGGTGCTACCGGCACCCGATCAGACGCAACGCACCCGCGCCCTACGCCTTTGGCAATCCAGATCCTGAGGCGTGCTCAGCAACACTTCGATGCGCTGAAGCGCAAACGCACAGAATCAGCAACCCAGCCATTGTTGGTAAACAACTTTGGCCGAACAAGCTGCTCAACATCATCGAGAAAAGTGGTTTTTTGCTGGGCCGTGAGGTTGGCAGTAATGCCATTCGAGAAAACCGTCAACCACTCTCTCACCCCAGATTGCAACGGGGTTGGGCGGGGGATGAGCTCCAGAGAATCAACAGAAAATCCATGCCTTTGCAGCGCTTCTCTGTAGTCATCATCACCTGGGAAAAACCAGGGATGATCAAACTCACCAAATTCAGGATGTGCATCAAACACCGATTGCATACCAACAACAAGGGCATCAATATTGCCCTTTCCACCCAATTCACCAACAAAGCGCCCACCCGGCTTGAGAGCATGAAAAACGCCTTGAAGAACACGATCGCTGTTTGTCATCCAATGCAACGCCGCATTGGAAAACACCGCATCAAATTCATTTGAAAATGATAGTGCGTCACCACTGACCACACTCGCTGATAATCCTTTTGCCTTTGCCGCTGCAATCATGCTTGGGCTGGAATCCACACCATGAACCCTTGATCCAAATGCTTCGATCTGTTTGGTGAGAGTCCCATCACCACATCCCAAATCAAGGATGCGTTCGTTGGGCCGTGGATCCAGCAGCTGCAACACGGGCAAGCCATGCTTTGCCACATAGGAGACCGTATCGCTGTAGGCCGCTGCATCCCACTGTTGACTCATGCAACACTCCTCAAGGCATCACACCAACGTGTTTGATCAGGCTATCGCCGATACACTGCTGTAATCGTTGCACGATCCAACGCGTTGGCACGAACCATAAAACCAACCAGCGCATTGCTTGGATTCTCAGGGAGCTCCAGGCGTTCTGCACGCAGCGCAAACACCGTGATGACGTAACGGTGGCTTTCGCCTAATGGAGGGCAAGCACCGCCAAATCCAATCACCCCGTAATCGTTGCGAATCTCAAGAGCACCAGAAGGAAGCGTCTGATTAGCACTCGCATTCTGCCCAATAGCCGATGTCGTGGCCGGGATATTGACCACCGACCAATGCCACCAACCCGATCCAATGGGAGCATCTGGATCATACACATTAATGGCAAAACTTTTCGTCCCCTTTGGTGCACCAGTCCATGCCAATTGTGGCGACTGGTTTTCACCATCACATCCAAACCCCTGAAAAACATGGACCTTCATCAACATGCCTCCTTCAGAGATTGTTGGACTGGTGAGAGTGAAGTTGTGCGCTGACACCGATGATGGAGCAATTAATACAAATAAAACAGTTAAAATAGTCAACCGACGCAGCATTGCCGTAGCCCTCTTCAAGATCTGTCTGATCACAATCAAGACCGTAACCATCACAGACCCACAACACTTTCACGATTCACGCAGAAACGATCGAAAAATTCTCAACCTGCCCGCTTACGGATCTCACTTGGCTTAATGCCGAATCGTTTTTTAAACGACTCTGAAAAGTGTGCAGGTGCCTTAAATCCACAATCCAAGGCAACACCAGAAATTGGAATCTCTGTTGATTGCAAAAGGCTCAGCCCATGCTCAAGGCGTGTGTTTTGCAAAATCTTTGAAAATCCTTGGCCAGAGCCCATTAACCAACGCCGCATGGTGGCCTCACTCATCCCAAAATGACTGGCCACTTCACCCGAACGCCAAGGGTGGCTTAAGTCGGTTTCAATCAGCTGCCTCACTTGAGTGAGCGGATTGTTATCGTCATCAGGCGTGAGATTAATGCCATGATGCTTTAACCAAATCAAAGGCTCCAACAAACGATGCTGCCTAATCGGTGCTGGCAGGTGTGAATCAGCCAATGTGGCTTGAAGCGTCGTTAAGACTTGGGTGAATCGGGCTCGTGCCGCTGGCAGATGTTGAATGCCGATGGGCTCACGCCTTGAGACTTGTTTCGGGAACACAGCATCGATCATCTGGCGGGGAAAGCAAACACCTGTCGCCCGATAGTTATGGCCAAGCACAGGCCGATTTTCCAGCGTCACCATGGATCCAGACGGGAAAATGATCAGATCATCCGCATGACCAACTAATTCACCATTCACCGGACACAAAACCCTTTTGCTACCGACCTGAATAAACACCAGCAACGCATGGTGGAAAAATAAATCCGTTAATGTTTCCGTGGTTGCTTGCGAAATCGGCAACACCAACACATTGACCGTTAAAGGTTCTTGCGACTGCATCGCCTCTCGCTTTAATGGGCAACGCAATAACTTGCCACTTCAATCAAATTACCGTCTGGATCACGACAATAAAACGACCAGATCGGGCCAAGGGCTCCAGTGCGTTGAACAGGTCCTGCCAGACACTCAACACCGGCACGTTGCACGTGGGCCATCGCATCCTCCAACGGCAAATCTGTGACGAAGCACAGATCGGCAGAGCCAGGCGTTGGCAGTGTGGCCTTGGGATCAAATGCATTGACCAACGGATGCAAGTTGATTGTTTGGGTCCCAAACGACAAAGCGATGCGCCCTTCCCCAAACACCTTTTGTTTCATCCCTAGCGCAGAGCAATAAAACCTCACAGCAGCATCGAGATCACGCACAGTCAGCACGATGTGGTCCAGGGCTGAGATCTTCATGGGCGGCAGTTTGGTATCACGAGCAAGAACAGGGATTCGATCGATGGGTGGAGCAGCGTGAGGCATTGCATGGACTCAACGCACCACCTTCACTTCAGTTTCATCCCAAAAAAGTAGGTCTAATTGTTGCATGGCCACCACAAACTTTGATTATCGGCATTTCTTGCACAGCTCTTTAATTTGATCAATCATTCTTTTACAATCTTCCTGCGCACAAGCTGGAAGCTCAAAGAACTAAAAAACTTCTATTGACGAGT
The DNA here is from genome assembly GCA_049889555.1 of Synechococcus sp. Taxonomy (GTDB): domain Bacteria; phylum Cyanobacteriota; class Cyanobacteriia; order PCC-6307; family Cyanobiaceae; genus Synechococcus_C. Next base: position 15,546 of record JBMHDE010000020.1, read on the forward strand.
CAAGCGCAAGATTAATAGTCGCAGAAAACATAACCAGCAAGTCCACCTTGCTTGGCCGAGAGTTAACCACTATTTTACCTTTTTCAAAATTTTTCGAGGCAAGAGAAGTTAAATTGCCATGGCAGTGGAGGCAGAGATGCTTATATACCGTGTAATATAAATCTCGACATTCGGCTTTCTCAAATCGCTGGCGAATGGTTAATTGCTTTGATGTCTTAGCCTTTAACTCATCCAGCTCGCTAGCCAAAACAGGTGCATCTAGTGGTGAACAGTAAGGATTGTCTGACGAATTATTTTTACGACGCCTGAAATCAGAACTGGCCTGAAGTGCATGCATGCAATCAATGTAATTCTCATCTTTGACCAAGCATCTTAGATCAATATATGATTCTAAAGCGCTCCTCATCAAGGCCGGCGGCGAAGCGGAATTGCCACTAGAAAGCAAAATAAGGATCCCTTCAGACAAAGAATTGATGCGCGCATACAATACCAAAATAAACTTTGAACGCTGATCAAAGAATTGCAAAGCTTGAAATCTAGAATTTCTAATAGCAACATACTCATCCCAAATGCCCATGAATTCATCATTCATGACCCCGACCCACCTAACAACATTTTAACGCGCTCTATTGTTCCGACAAACAATGAACGCTGCATGAGCGATCTAACCAATTAAGTCAACCCTGCACCGCAACAACCCATTAACGCAAACGGTGAAACAAACTGGCGCGCAGATGGCGCCAGCGGCTTAAACGGTGCCTGCGTTGGGATGCAGTGAGCGGTGCATGGGCAATCAGCTGCTGCTGCTGTGCCATCGCCTCCAGCAATGTGGCCTGATCAGGATGTTTTTTGGCGGCACGTTGGCAAAGCTGGGAAAAACTCTCCCCCTGCCGCGGCTCAACGTCTAAACGCGCCAACAAACGCAACGACAGCGTCAGGGGTGACATGGGCCGGAAGACCCCCCCCGCACGCATCAACAACCATCCGCCTAAGGCGGCCACTGACGCGCTCACCACAATCACCACACCCAACCAACGCATCTCCCCACCAAAGAGCCCTTCCAACCAGGTCTGCTGACTGGCTTGGTCGAAACTCAGCAGCCAACGCGTCCAGGCGAAATCCAGGCCCCACCACTGCCGCTGAAACCATCGCCACCAGGGCGCATTGACCTCAGGCCGTTGCCCCCCCTCCGCTGCCACCGCAATGGCCGGATCGCTCTCACTCGCCCAGAGGGTGGGATCAACCGGCGACCAACCGGTCCCCTCCAGCCACACTTCCACCCATGCATGGGCATCGCTCTGGCGTAGCTCCAGATAGGGGCTGCCACCCAGCGGTTGCACCAAATGCCCCCCCTGGTAACCACTCACCACCCGGGCCGGCACCCCCGCAGCACGCATCAAGGCCGCCAACGCACTGGCGTAATGGCCGCAAAATCCCACCTGCTGGTCAAACAGAAAGGCATCCAAATCCTCCGCGGCACCGGGCTGGAGGCTGTAGCGAAATGGTTGGCTACGAAACCAAGCCTCAGCGGCCTGCAAACGATCGCGATACCTGGGCTGCTGACGCCATTGACGCGCCAAGGTCTGCAACCTGGGCAATGACGTCGGAGGAAGCTGAAGTTCACTCCGCAGCTGCAGGCGCCGCTGCCATTCACCCACCCTGTCGCTGGATTGCAGCCGAAATGAACGGCGCTGACGCGATGCCGAATCCACCAACAGCTCCCCTTCTGGCGTGATCCACGACCCTTGCGCTGTGGGCCATGCAGATCCATCCCAAGGAACGGCCTTGGTGAATGAAGGCTCCACCACCCACCACTGACTACTGCCGGTCGCGTCCGGTGACCGCACCGTCGCCAACCGTGGGCTGGAAGGGTCGCGGTGCCGCCAGCGGCGTCCATCAAATTGTTCATGCACCAACACCCGCCAATAGCGATCCGTCGGCAACCGTTCCCCCTGCGGCACCGACAATCGGGCCGCAGAGCCATCCCGCAACGCCAGCTCGGCAATGCCAAGGGGATCCAGCTGGGGTGATAACCCAGACACCGCACCACGAGTGGGACCCAGCTGGACGGACCACAACGGTGGAATCCTGGGCACAAACAAAAACAACACCAACGCCAACGGCAAGGCAGCCGCCAACAGCTGCAGGCTGCGCCGTAAAAAACCACGGAACGTCAACGCTCCAGCCAGCTCTTGGCCCAACAAACCAGCAAGGGCCAGCACCATCGCCAGCAGCTGCAAACCACTTGCCAGCAGGTTTTGCAGCTGGGCCGCCAACAACCCAATCGTGACCAACTGCAGCAGTGCCACCAGCCGTCGATCAAACGGTTTGCGGCATTCCCGCAGCTTGAGCAAACAACACAGCACCAAACCCCAAGTGGGCCAGGTGATTGGTGACGACCAATTCAAGGCAATGGATTGCAGCAATAGGGGCAGCAGCGCCCACCAAGCCAGCGACGACGAGCGGCGTTCTCCTCTCATGCCGTTGCCAATGCCTCCAGACAGGCATCGCGATGGGGCACACCCTTTGATGGAGCAAAGTTAGCGCTTTGAATCTGAAGGCCATAGCGAGCACCGGAGTGGTGCAGGTGCCAAATCCGATCAGCCAAATGCTCCCGCGCCCGATCGGGTGCCACCCCAGAGGCAGGGGCAAGGATCACATCAGCCTCCTCAGGGTCGTTGAACAACTTGGCCTGCAATGGCCTACCGCGGGCAGCACTGGACCAATCCACCACGGCCGGACGTTCCCCCTCCCGCACCGGCCGAAGATCTTGCCATTCCTCCAATCCATCCCGCCGCCGCGAAGGCTGCGTCTCAGTCACAGGACCAGGCCGCCGGCGAGGCCAGATCAATTGCGGCTGGTCGGGCTGCCAACGCCCCCAACAAAAAAACAATCCCAGGGGGGCAACGGTTTCGATCTGCACCGGAGGCGGCACCTGCCAACCCCGCTGCGCACACACCCAAGGCAAAGCGAGGGATGTGGTGCCTGCGGCAAGGCGTTCACGCACCACAACCGGATGACCCTGAACCCGGAAGCTGCACCGCGACCGTGCCGTTGTGCTCTCCAGCTGCACCAGATAGGCCGCCGGTTCATCCGCAAACACCGCTGCAGGTTGCTGACAACGCACGGTCAAACCTTGCAAGGTGTCGTGGGTGAGATGCATGGCCAGCCACATCAGCCCCACCATCAAAAACGCCAGCAACAAGGTGCTGTTGCTTTGCGTTTGAATCGCCACGAGCAACAACAAGCCAGCCGCAGCAAGCCACAACCCACCAAAACGGCTGGGAATGATGTAGAGATTGCGGTGACCCAACTTGAATTCAGCGCAGGGCTGGGACGGCTTGAAGAAGGGTTTTGCTGAGCGGTGCGCCATGGCCAACGGGAGAACCAACATCCAGTCGATGTTCAACCACCGCTGGAAACACGGCCTGAACATCATCAATCACCACATGCTGCCGCCCATGAATCAGAGCCCAAGCACGGGCGGCCGCTAACAGGCCCTGACTGGCCCGCGGAGACAGACCCGCATGGCGCTGACGGCTGGCTTCCACCAGATCGAGCACGTAATCAATCAGTAGATCCGAACAATGCTGCTTGGCACAACGGGCTTGAAACTGCTGCAAGGCATCGGGATCGAGCCGCGGCAGGTTGTCGGCAGCGGGCACAAATCCCGATTGCAACAACGTTCGCTCCGACGCACGATCCGGAAAACCAAGGCTCAGACGCATCAAGAAACGATCCAACTGGGCCTCTGGCAAGCGGCTGGTGCCCACCTGATCGAGGCTGTTTTGGGTCGCGATGACAAAAAAGGGCTGCGGCAAATCATGACTCACACCATCCACACTGACGCGGCCAGCGGCCATGGCCTCCAGCAGCGCGCTTTGGGTGCGGGGGCTAGCGCGATTGATCTCATCAGCCAGCAACACCTGCGTAAACAGCGGCCCGGGCCGAAAATGGAAGGTGGCTTCTGCCGGGTTAAACACATTCAGACCTGTGAGATCCGCCGGCAAGAGATCACTGGTGAAACTCACCCGCTTGAAGGTGAGCATCAACATCCGGGCCAACCCCTCGGCCAAGGTGGACTTCCCCAAACCCGGCCGGTCTTCAATCAGCAGATGACCACCGGCTAACAAACAGCTCAACGCGAGGCGCACCTGCTGCTTTTTGCCCAGGAGCACCCGCTCCAAGGCCTGAACCAACGGCAACAGTTCCGGTGCAGCCAACAGAACACGCCCAGCGCTTTGTCATCTTGTCAGGCCCGCTGACCCAGCGCTCTGCAAATCTGAACACAGCGACGCAAGTGGCCTGGATGCCCTGGCACCCGCACCTCTGGCACCCCACCACCCAGGTGGCCCTCCATCCCGAACCACTGCGGGTCACCAGCGCCAGGGGAGCGGTGCTGCAGCTCGACGATGGCCGTGAGCTGATTGATGCCATCAGCAGTTGGTGGGTCACCCTCCATGGCCACAGCGAACCAGCGATCGCCGCAGCGATCGCCGCGCAAGCGCAGGTGATGGAGCAGGTGATCTTTGCCAACTTCAGCCATAGCCCGGCGGAACAACTCGCCACCCAACTGGCCAACCACACAAGCCTGCAGCGCTTGTTTTTCTCCGATAACGGCTCCACGGCCGTGGAGGTCGCCCTCAAGATCGCCTGGCAGTACTGGCGCAATCAGGGCAGCGAACGCCGGCAGCTGATTGCCTTTGAGGGGGCTTATCACGGCGACACCTTCGGTGCGATGGCCCTGGGTGACCGCTCGATCTTCACGGAGCCCTACGACGCCCTGCTCTTTAATGTGGCGCGGGTGCCCTGGCCCCACACCCACTGGCACGATACGCACATCAACCAGCGAGAAGCTGAAGCACTCGCTGCCCTTGACGCAGCCTTGGCGGTGCCAACGGCGGCGGTGATTGTTGAACCACTGATCCAGGGGGCCTCGGGCATGCGGGTAGTGCGCCCAGCCTTTCTGCGGGCTGTGGCGAGCCGGGTGCATGCCCATGGCGCGTTGCTGATTGCCGATGAAGTGATGACCGGTTTTGGCCGCACCGGCGCCCTATTCGCCTGCCAACGGGCTGGCATCCAACCCAATCTGATCGCCCTATCGAAAGGGCTCACCGGCGGGTTTTTACCCATGGGCGGCACCCTGGCCAGCGAAGCGCTGTATCAAGGATTCATCAGTGAGGAGCCCTGCAAAACCTTTTTCCATGGCCACAGCTTCACCGCCAATCCCCTGGGCTGCGCCGCAGCCCTGGCCAGTCTTGCGCTGCTGGAGCAACACCACGAGCGATTTGAAGCCTTCGAAGAACGCCACAGCCATCACCTGCAAACGCTGGCGAGCGATCGACGGGTGAAGGATGTGCGCTGCTTGGGTACCATGGCGGCCTTCGAGCTCAACTGCGGCAGCACCAGCTATCTCAATCCCGTGGGGCGACAGCTGCAGGCCCTGTGCCTCAAGCAAGGGGTCTACATCAGGCCATTGGGGAACGTGGTGTATCTCCTGCCACCGCTCTGCATCAGCGACACCCAACTGGAGACGTGCTACACAGCGATCGGTGCTGGCATCCAACAGCTGGCCTAAACCAGCTGGCGTCAACCAGTGCCAATCCCACGACCTCCACCCGAGGTTGTGGTGATGAAAGCAGTAGAACAGCGCTGGTTTGGTGCTGAACAAGGCAATGCCAGCGGAACAGATGTGGCACTGGGCCAACCCCACAGGTCGACGCTTGGCGGTGGGGTGGAGCTCGACTGGCACCGAGCAATTAAGTACCGCATCAACCCACCCAGCGGTGGTGCTGATCCACGGTTTCGGCGCCAACACCGACCACTGGCGCCACACCATGCCTGCCCTGGGTCGCCACACCCCCACGTTTGCCCTGGATCTGATTGGTTTCGGGCAGAGCAGTCAACCCTGTGCGCTGCTGAACAGAGAGCAAAACAGCCCAAACGCAAACGATGACCTGCACTACAGCTTCGATCTCTGGGGCGAACAAGTGGCGAGCTTTTGCCGAGAGATCGTGGACCGGCCGGTGCTGCTGGTGGGCAATTCCATCGGCGGCGTGGTGGCCCTCAGGGCGGCCCAATTGCTGACCAACCATCCAGGCGGCCATCCAAGCGGCAGTCGCTGCTGCGGGGTGGTGCTGATCGACTGCGCCCAGCGGTTAATGGATGACAAGCAGCTCGCCCATCAACCGGCCTGGATGGCCTGGATTCGGCCCCTGATCAAAGGCTTGGTGAGTCAACGCTGGTTGAGCTCAGCCCTGTTTCGCAATGCAGCCCGCCCGTCCGTGATTCGCAGCGTGCTGAAGCAGGCCTATCCCAGTGGCGCCAATATTGATGAGGCCTTGGTGGACCTGCTCTTTCAACCCACGCAACGCCAAGGTGCTGCGGAAGCTTTCCGCGGCTTCATCAATCTGTTTGATGATCACCTTGCACCGGATCTCCTCCAAGACCTCTCGGTGCCCGTGGATCTGATCTGGGGTGAGAAAGACCCCTGGGAACCCTTGCAGGAAGCCGAACGGTGGGTACAACGCTATGCGGCAGTCCGCTCGTTATCTGTGATTGCAGAGGGGGGACATTGCCCCCACGACGAACATCCAGAGCAGGTCAATCCACTACTGCTGCGATGCCTCACTCAACAGGCGACGTAAGCCTCCACCTGATCACTGAGACGGCGCAAACCGGCCAAGCCATCGCGCTCAAGATTGCGCACACGGTCGCGACTGATGCCGATGATACGGCCAATGCCGGTGAGGCTCATCGGGTCTTCGCCATCCATGCCATACCGCATCCGCAGCACTCGCCTCTGCAGATCCGGTAATTGCTCCAACAAATCCCGCAGATCGCCCTTGAGGCACTCCCCTTCCACCTGGTCACTCGGCAGTTCACCATCACCCGCTAGCAGCTCCAGCAGTTCGGTGTCATCGCCATCACCCACCTTCATCTCCAAACTCACCGGCTGACGCGCACGGCACATCAGATCTTTCACCTCCTCCTCCGGTAGCTCCACAAACTCCGCTAGCTCCGTCACCGTTGGCGTCCGCCCCAGCTCCTGGCTCAATTCACGCTGTCCTTTCTTCAGCTTGTTCAACATCTCCGTGATGTGAATCGGCAGCCGAATCGTGCGGCTCTTCTCGGCAATCGCCCGTGTGATCCCCTGACGGATCCACCAATAGGCATACGTACTGAACTTATAACCACGCGTTGGGTCGAACTTCTCCACACCCCGCACCAAACCAATCGTTCCCTCCTGGATCAAATCCAGCAGCTCCATGTTCCTCTTGGTGTATTTCTTGGCAACGCTCACCACCAAGCGCAAATTCGCAGCCACCATCCGCTCCTTCGCGCGGCGACCTGCCTGCAGCTTGCGTTTGAGTTGCACACCACTGAGGCCTGCCTTCTTAGCAAGCAGGGCAGGGGCCACCACCTCATCGCCGCTTTGGCTCTTGAGCTCCAACTCCAGTGCTTCTAGATCCATCAGCTCCTGCACCTGACGACCCAGCGTGATCTCTTGCTGGTGACTCAACAGGGGCACACGGCCAATGTCCCGCAAATAGGAACGCACCA
>JBMHDE010000021.1:0-75531 GCA_049889555.1 Synechococcus sp.
GTGAGCCTGGGGGGGCCATGGCGGTGGCTCAGCCAGCGCCACCCCGTCGTTGACAACGCCAGTTGATTCAGCCCATCGGCATCCAGCACCAACAGACCCGGAAAGGTCTGCAATGGGGTGGAGTGATTTTCCCAGTGGATCTGTTGCCCTCCGAGCCCGGGGCCAAACAGCAGTGCATCCAACCGCTGGAGATCGTGCGTCCTGAGCCAATCACCCCAGGCCAGGGCGCCATTGGGATCACTGGGTAACGCAGCAGCGAGCACCAGTTCTGGTAGGAGTTGCCACAAGCTGGATGCCAGCGATTGCGGTACGGCGGCCTGGATGCTGCCGGCTCCGCTGGCCTGGGCTCCTTCCAGGGCCAGCAGAGCGGCGCCGCGATAGCGCTCACTCCCTGCCACCACCAGCAAGCGCCCACGTTGGTATTTCATGGCAGCCCGCGGATGCGTTGGGTGTGGTAGCGCGATCAGATCGGCTTCACTCACCTGCAGCACGGGTTGTGGTTGAAACCGTTTCAGCAGGCGTTGGGGGACGCCTGCATCGATGCGATGCACCCGACCCACAGAGTCGAGGGCAGCGTCTTGCACCAGTCCGCGTTTCACCAGGCCCACCGTGAGCGTGGCTCGGGCTACCGCTGCGCCGCCGTCCAACGGCCGGCCGCTATCGCCATCGAGTCCTGCGGGGAGATCGAGGCTGATGAGGTGGTCAGGTTGTTGTCGTTGGCGCTTTTTCAGCAGTTGCGCCAGCATTGCTGGCAGCGGGCGCGACTGTCCTAAGCCAAACAAGGCTTCAATCCACAATGCTGGATCCTTGGGATCGGGAGTGCTCTGGAGTTCGGGAATCGCCAGCCAGTGCAGGTGGCGGTGTTGCTCTTGGGTGAGGGGCTGACGCAGGGGTAGTGGGCACCAGATCCGCACATCGACACCGGCCTTGGCCAACTCCCGTGTCACCACCAGGCCGTCCCCTCCGTTATGGCCGGGTCCCACTAGCACCAGAGCCCCATGCGTTAGCAACTCTGGCCTTGCCAGACACCAGGCTGCCATCGCGAGCCCTACGCGTTCCATCAGGGCTGCGACCGGCAGACCGCTGGCCAACCACTCCTCCTCCAGCGCCATCATTTCGGCGGTGCTGACCAGGCAGTGGTCGGCATCAAGGACGGGCCAGGACACACGCAGACAGCCGGGACCTCACTATGGAGTGATCCACCGGTGCCGCCCATGCTGCCCGAATCCACCCTTTCAGCGTCCAGTTCGTTGCCGCCCACCGCTGCTGGCGCGAAGGCGCTGGAACAGTTGCGTCAGTGGCCTGGTGAGCATCGGGTGGTTGTAGGCCTTTCCGGCGGTGTGGATAGTTCGCTGACAGCAGCCCTTCTGGTAGAAGCCGGTTGGCAAGTCGAAGGCCTCACCCTTTGGCTGATGAGCGGCAAAGGTGCTTGCTGCGCTGAAGGATTGGTGGATGCAGCGGGACTGTGTGAGCACTTGGATGTGCCGCACCACGTGGTGGATTTCCGCGAGCATTTCCAAGAGCAGATCGTGCAGTTCCTTGTGGACGGCTACGCCGAGGGGGTGACGCCACTGCCCTGTTCCCGTTGCAATCGCAACGTGAAGTTTGGTCCGATGCTGTCTTGGGCGGAAGCCGAACGGGGTATTGCTCGGATCGCCACAGGTCACTACGCCCGGGTGCGTCACGCTGATCACAGTGAGAACGGTCGCCATCAGCTGTTGCGTGGCCTGGATCAGCGCAAAGATCAGAGCTACTTTCTCTACGACTTGCCCCAAGAGGCTTTGGGGCGTTTGGTGTTTCCGCTTGGTGAACTGACGAAGCCCGACACCCGCCTGGAAGCGGAGCGGTTCGGTTTGCGCACCGCCAAGAAGCCGGAAAGTCAGGACCTCTGCCTCGCGGATCACCATGGATCGATGCGGGCCTTTCTAGACACCTATCTTCCACCGCGAGATGGCGAGATCGTGCTGTTGGATGGCACGGTGGTCGGTCAGCACGACGGCATCGAGCACTTCACCATCGGTCAGCGCAAGGGGCTAGGGGTGGCTTGGAGCGAACCTCTGCATGTGGTACGCCTGGATGCCGCGATGAATCGCGTGGTGGTGGCGACTCGCGCTGAAGCCGGTACCGACCATTGCGTCGTGGGGGCGGTCAATTGGGTGTCGATGGCTCCACCGGCGCTCGGTGCGCGTTGTCGCGTGGAGGTTCAGGTGCGTTACCGCAGTCAACCGGTGAGTGCCTGGTTGGAGGTGGTGCCCTCCACGGAGGTGGATCGGGCGGCCGAGCGGCCCCATCGCTGCAGAGTGCAGTTTGATCAGTGTCAGTTCTCGATCACTCCCGGTCAGGCGGCCGTGTTTTACGACGGGGAACGGGTGCTGGGGGGTGGATTGATCCAGCCCCACGCTGACTGACGCGAACAACCACCATCGCCATCACCATGATCCATAGGGGGCCTTCACCCCAACGCACATAGGGCGTCAGACCGTGTCGTGGCACCAGGTTGCTGATCATCAGCCCCGGTTGCATCGCCTGCAACCGTTGCTGCACCGTTCCTCTGGCCGACACCATCGCTGTGGGGCCAGTATTGGCAGCACTCACCAACGGTCGGTCCGTTTCCACGCTCCGTAGCTGCGCGAGTGCTAAAAATTGGCGTTGCAGCAGCTCCGGATAGGGATCCAGGTTGGCGATGGCGAGCAACCATTCGGCGCCGTTGGCCACTGCCCTTGCCATCGCTGTGCCATCACTGAGTTCGTAGCAGATCGCGACGGCTGCCGCAGGGCCAGGCCATGGCCAGAAGCGTGAGGCCTCACCGGGCTCAAGCCCGCCCACTGCGGAGAGCCCGGCTGTCGACCCTAGCCATAGGGGAATCCACTCCCCCAGGGGGACAAGCCGGTGTTTGTCGATGGCTGCGGATGGACGTTGAGCATCGGATTCCACCAGCAGCAGAGAGCTCCGCTGATGTCCGCGCTGCCAGCGGAATCCACCGGTGAGCAAGGGAAGGGGGGCTGGTTTTAACAGTTGGCCCTGGAGCGGCAGGGTGCCTTCTGGTGCCACCAAGCCATCGGCATGGTGTTGGGCTGCTCTGTCCAATGCGTTTTGCAGGCGTCCAGGTAGGCGTTGTTGTTGCGTTGCGCTGAACTTTTCGCGGGTGGGTAGGGCCGGTTGCCATAACCCGAGGCGTAACGCAGTTGGTGGTTGCGGATCGACGGGGCGGATCACCCACCAGCCCCATCCATGCACCGCGATCAGTGCGCTAAGCCCCATGGCCATCCACGTGTTCCGTTGTGGCGGTGCAAGCTGCAAGAGTCGCCAAAGCCACCAGCCCCCCAGGAGCTGCAGCGCGGCAAGCCCACCGGCCCCGATCCAGCGCGCCCAACCGGCGAGGAGCGGATCGGCGGGCAGCACGCTTCCCCCCACACCAATCCAAAACAGGGGCCCCTGGGCGAGGGCCACTTCGCCCAACCCCCATAGGCAGGCCATCAGCAATGCCGTGCTCCATCGTGAGCGCTGGCACCAATGCGCCAGCAGCGCCCAGCTGGTCACAAGCGCTGCGGCGGCGGCGGCGCAGGTCATCCAGAGTCCCATCGCCACTGGCAGACTCAGGGGAGCAGGAACCCCAATCCACATCAGTGGATGCAGTCCAAGCAGCCAGCGGTGACTGACCAGCACGGCTCCTCCTCCCCAGCCCGCTGCGGCGACAGGACGACGGGCTGCCGACCAGAGCAGGGCCAGGGCCGGAATCATCAACCATGGTCCTGAAGGGCACCAACGCGGTGCACTGAGAGCAAGCCCGGCGAGGGCACCACCGGCGATGCCTTGCAGCCATGCCAGGGATCGGTCATTCCCCATGGTCAGAGGTGGGTCCTGGATCCATCCTGTAGCTACCTTTGCATCAGTGCGTGGCGATGGAGAGCTCTAACCCCCTGCAGCAACTGCTTCTTCGCGGGCTTGGTACAACAACGCTTGTGGGCGATCGTCTCCGTTCTGTCACGCAGGAATGGGTGAGCAGCGGCCGCCTCGACCCCAGCCAGGCCTCAGCGTTGGTGGACGACGTGCTGAAGGCGTTGCGTGGCGACACGCCGGAGCTTGAGCAGCAGATGGGCCGCAATCTGGAACGCAACCGCGATCATTTGTTGCAGGATTTGGGCTTGGCCAGCCAGAAGGAGCTTGATGAATTGCGTGGCCGGATCGATCGTTTGGAGCAGCAAGTGCGCCAGCAAGATCGTCAGAGCTGAACCTGCCAGAATTCCCTGGTTTCGAACCGCAGAGCACCGTGCGTGACATCTTGATTAGTTCCGCGGTCTTCGTGACCTGCCTGGTGGTAGCCGTCGTGAGCCAGATCGTGGCACCGTCCACTGTCGTGGCCGCTCCATCTGCCGATGGCACGGCTGCTGTGCAAGCGGTGGCCCGCACCAGCAGCACGCCCCAGACCGCTCTAGCTGCTCCCTTGGAGCTCGATCCAGACAACCCCAATCCCACTCTTTTTGCGATGGCAGCCGATTCCAACCAAGCCGATGCATCCGCTCTTGGTGGTGCGATGAATGTGGAGAAATCCGAGCTCACCGCCAGTGGCTTGCGGATCACCGACCTGGAGGTGGGGAGCGGTGCCGAGGCCACCGCTGGCCAGTCTGTTGTGGTGCATTACCGGGGCACCCTTGAAGATGGCGGCCAGTTTGATGCCAGCTACGACCGAGGCACCCCTTTTAGCTTCCCCCTTGGAGCCGGTCGTGTGATTAAGGGCTGGGATGAAGGCGTGCAAGGCATGAAGGTGGGTGGCAAGCGCAAGTTGGTCATCCCCCCAGATCTGGGTTATGGCGCCCGTGGTGCTGGCGGCGTGATTCCTCCCAATGCCACTTTGATTTTTGAAGTGGAACTGCTTGAAGTGAAGGGCTGATCGCTTGTTGTTTGGCTAAGGCGGCAGGGCTCTCGTTAGGATCCCGCCGCTGAACGCCTTCTTTATGGCCCATACCCCCCCAGCTGCCTTACGCCCTGGACGCTCTGGAGCCCCATATTTCGCGCTCCACCCTGGAATTTCATCACGGCAAACACCACAATGCCTATGTCACCAACCTGAACAAGGCCATTGAAGGCACTGAGCTCGATGGCAAGAGTTTGAGCGAGGTGATTGCTGCTGTGGCCGGTGATGCCAGCAAGGCGGGTGTGTTCAACAACGCAGCCCAGGTTTGGAACCACAGCTTCTACTGGCAGTGCATGAAGCCTGGTGGTGGTGGCCAGCCCAGTGGCGCTCTTCTCGACAAAATCAATGCCGACTTTGGCAGCTATGACGCTTTTGTTGAGCAGTTCAAGACCGCTGGTGCCACTCAGTTTGGTAGTGGCTGGGCTTGGCTGGTGCTCGACAACGGCACCCTGAAGATCACCAAGACGGCGAACGCTGATCTCCCCCTGGCCCATGGTCAGACAGCGCTGCTCACCATGGACGTGTGGGAGCACGCTTACTACCTCGACTATCAGAATCGTCGTCCCGATTACATGACGACCTATCTCGATAAGTTGGTGAATTGGGATTTCGTCGCCGCCAATCTGGCAGCTGCTTGATCACCTCATTCCTGACGTGTTGAATCAAAGCCCCTGCATTGTCAGGGGCTTTTTTGTGGCTGTTGGATCAGTTTGAAATGTTGGATCAGCCTGCAATCAATGCACGCAGGCCAGCTTCCACGTCATCTTGACGCATCAGTGCTTCGCCCACTAGTACGGCATCAGCACCAGCGCGTTGCACTCGGTCGAGGTCACTGCGTAGGAACAGCCCCGACTCACTGACGAGTTGAGCGCCCTGTTCCTTGAGGCGAGCGCCCCACTGAGCGGTGAGGGTTGCCGTGGTGGCAAGGTCGGTCTCGAACGTGGTGAGATCGCGGTTGTTGATGCCAATCAACGGGAATCCTCCCAGGGTCAACACCCGCTCTAGCTCTTCATTGTCGTGCACTTCCACCAGCACGGTGAGGCCGAGGGTCGCGGCCACTTTGGAGAGATAGCGAAGATCTTGATCGGTCAGGATTGCAGCGATCAGCAGGGCAGCATCGGCTCCTGCGGCTCGCGCTTGATACAGCTGATAGGGCGTGAGGATGAAGTCTTTGCAGAGCAGTGGAAGATCCACGGCATCGCGCACATCCACCAGCACGTCAAAGCCACCTTGGAAAAACTGCTTGTCCGTGAGCACGGAGAGACAGCTGGCGCCTCCGGCGGCGTAAGCCTTTGCAATGGCAACAGGGTCGAAATTGCTTCGGATTACGCCCTTGCTAGGGCTTGCTTTTTTGACCTCGGCGATGACTGCAGGCTTGATGGTGGCTTGACGCAGGGCGCCGAGGAAGTCTCGGGGGGCAGGCAGTTGATCGACTTTGGCTTTGAGTTGCTCGAGAGGCATGCGTTCCCGAGCAATCGCCACCTCGCGGTCTTTTTCCCAAACGATGGTTTCGAGAATGTGTCGCGGTTCAGCATCCTTGTGGGGGATGGCGTAGTTCAGGTGTGCCACCTGAATGGAAGGGTTCGGCGGTCTGCGGCGAATGTCCATGGGTTGCTCCTCAGGCGGCAAGGGCGTGGGCAGCCTGCTTGTAGGCCACTTCCACCACTTCACTCAGGGTCGGGTGGGTGTGCACTTCAGTGGCCAGCTGACGCACGCTTTGGCGTCGTGCCACCGCATTGGCCACCTCCTGAATGAGGTCAGCTGCGTGCAGACCATGGATGTGGGCACCCAGCACCTCACCACTGCTTTTGTTGAACAGAAGCTTCATCAGTCCATCGCTTTCCAGCTCTGCGAGAGCTTTGGAGTTGGCCTTGAAGTAGCTGCGCACCACACCCAGTTCAAAGCCCTGGTCGCTGGCGAGTTGTTTGGCTTCCGCTTCACTTAGGCCCACGGAACTGATCTCCGGGTGGGTGAAGGTGACGGCCGGAATGCTGCGGTAGTCGATCTGGCGGATGTGGCCAAGAATGTTGTCGACGGCAACGGTGCCCTGTGCCGCGGCGGTGTGGGCGAGCATCAGCTTGCCTGTGACATCACCGACAGCCCAGAGATGGGGAACGGGCTGACCGTTCACCAACACATGCATGCTGTCATCGATGGGGATGAACCCTCGGTTGGTTTCGATGCCAAGGGCCTGGAGATTGAGATCTTTGCTGCTGGGTACGCGACCTGTGGCCACGAGCACGGCATCCACTTCCAGGGTTTCCACGGGTTCGCGGGTCTGCATGTCAACCAGTTCAATCTGCACCGGTGCTCCGGGTGTGATCGATTTGGCCAGCACGCCGGAGCGGGCTTCGATATCCCGTCCGTCGATCAGCTTGCGAGCCGCCAGCTTGGCGATGTCGGGATCGAAGGTGGGCATTACGCGATCGAGGGCTTCGATCATCGTCACTTCACAGCCAAGGGCGGTGTACACGTCCGCGAATTCCAGGCCGATGTAGCCGCTACCGATGATGGCAATCCAGCGGGGCAGCCATTCCAGGTTCACAGCTTCATCACTGGTGAACACGCTGCGACCGTCGGTTTCAATCCCCGGTGGCACGAAAGGATCTGATCCAGTGGCGATGATCACGTCACGGCTGCTCAGCACCCGATCCACGCCGTTGATCTCTCGCACGCCCACTTTTTGGGGTGCTTCGAGGCGTCCTTGCCCTCGAATGATTGTGACCCCAGCGTGTTCGAGGGTTTTGGTGAGGTTGGCCCTGATCGTCGCCACCAGTTGATTGGCGTGGTCGGCGATTTTCTGGCGTTCAAAGCGCACAGGGGCGGAGTGGATACCAAACCCTTGAAGATGGTCGGCATCAGCCAATTCCCGCACCTTACCGCTGGCTGCCAGCAGTGCTTTGGACGGAACACAGCCGCGGTTCACGCAGGTGCCGCCCATATCGCGGGATTCAATGATCGCCACTTTCAAACCATGGTCAGCCGCATGCTTGGCGGCATCGAAGCCGCCATAGCCGGCACCGATCACGATCACATCGAAGTCGAAACTGGCGTCGCTCACCCGGACTGCTGCGAGGGAGCGGTTATTGTCGCCCGTCGCCGTTCCAGAAGCAGTGGCACTGCAGCAGATGCCACATTCAGCGATTCAACGGCTTGGCTATGGGGGAGCGTGACGCCGTGGGTGCAGCAGTCCAGGAGCTGCGGATGCAGCCCGCGCCCTTCATTGCCAAGCACCAGCGCCGTTGGCAGGCGCCAGTCGAGTTCCCAGTAGGGCACCACAGGCAAGGGGGCTCCAGCATCTGGCACCAGTGTTGCCACCACCTGAAGCCCGCGTGCGCGGGCTTGCAAGAGCGTTTGCTTCAGTTCGGCCACACCCAGGTCCTCCGCAGGACCAAAACGTTGATAGGGCAGGCGCAGAACCGCTCCGCTTGAGCTGCGAACCACCTTGGGGTTTAGGGGATCAGCACCAGAGCCTTGCCACACCATCTCAATGTCTGCGGCCAGTGCCGTGCGCAGCAAGGTGCCGAGGTTCCCAGGATCTTGAATGCGGTCGAGGGCTAGGACAAACGACGGGGTGACGGGCCCCTGGGGGAGCAGCGCGAGGGGCAGGAGGACTGCCACACCATCCGGATGCACGGTGGTGAGAGAGGCTTGCAGCACCTCATCGCTGACCAGTTGCAGCCGTGGGGCGTGCACAAACCGGGCCAGTAGTGCTTGGTGTCCTTGAAGCCAGGTGGGGGTTACCACCATCTCGAGGGGCTGTGGATGGTGGTGCAGCAGCGGCACCAGCTCTTGCACCATGTGGGTGCCTTCCAGCAACAGCATCCCTTCCTCTTCTCTGCCTTGACGGGTCGCAAGAGCACGCAGTCGCCGGACAAGAGGATTCCGCCGACTCGTTATCAGCGGTTGCATTGCGTCAGAAGGATGTGTGTTTCCGCACTTTCATGCCGTCCTGAAGGCTGAGGTCCTGACCCTCCAGATTCAACCCTTTGACGGCCGCGATCTCGCCTTTAATCCCCTCGGCAGCCAGGTTCTCCACCAACTTTTTGATCACCTGATCTTCGACGGTGGCATGGTCAATCGAATCGGGAGTGAGAAGCTCTAGAAACTTGCCAACTTTGGCCGCAACAACCTCCGAGGCATTGGAGATCTTCAAAACGATCATGGGGACGCCAGGGCTTGAAGTGATGATTCGAAAATAATCGGCGATTCAGACCTGAGCCGTTGGCGTCGGTTTGGTTGCTGTGTCGCTTTGCTTCGTTGGCGCCATGGCGAGGGACGACAAGGCAACAAAAAACCCCTGTCGAACGACAGGGGTTTTCAATGCGGATGGGGAGACTTGAACTCCCACGACATTGCTGCCACTAGTACCTGAAACTAGCGCGTCTACCAATTCCGCCACATCCGCTGGCGAGTCGCCTTCAGCGACCCCACGAACATACGGCATTGCCTTCCTGTAAGGGTTGGCGTTTGTGGCAAACGATCCACTTTGCGCGCCGGTCGTCTAGACGGTCTCAAAAACGCTTGTCAGGATGATGGGCACTTCGTTAATCCCAACTGCTATGCAAGCAGCGGCGCCAGCGTCTCAAAAGATTCTCGCGCCCCACTTGGCGGTTTCGGGTGGTCACCGGTTGCAGGGTGAGCTGAGGGTGAGCGGTGCCAAGAATTCAGCCCTTGTGCTGATGACAGCGGCGTTGTTGAGCGATCAGCCGCTGACGCTCAACAATGTGCCGCGGCTAACGGACATCGACGGTATGGCCGACATCCTCACCGCGCTTGGTGTGGAGGTGCAGCGCAGCGACGAAACCGTTCGGATCGATGCCCATGGTCTGCGTCATGGCGAACCGCCCTATGAGTTGGTGAACGGTCTGCGGGCCAGCTTTTTTGCCATCGGTCCATTGTTGGGCCGTTTGGGTCGGGCCAAGGTGCCTCTGCCTGGAGGCTGTCGCATTGGTGCGAGGCCTGTGGTGGAGCACATTCGCGGCTTGAAAGCGCTCGGGGCTGTTGTCAATGTCGAGCATGGTGTTGTCTCGGCGGCCGTGTCTGGTGGTCGCCGCAGACTCACAGGCGCGTCGATCGTGCTGGATTGCCCCAGTGTTGGAGCCACCGAAACCATCCTGATGGCTGCGGCGCTGGCGGAAGGCACCAGTGTGATTGAAAACGCTGCGCAGGAACCTGAGGTTCAAGATCTGGCCAATTTGCTGAATGCCATGGGGGCACGCATTACAGGCGCTGGTGGTCCCACGATCACGATTGAAGGTGTTCAAACGCTGCACGGCTGCACCTATGCCGTGATCCCTGATCGAATTGAGGCCGGCACGTTTCTGCTGGCTGCAGCGATCACCCGTTCGCGCCTGCGGGTCGCTCCGGTGGTGCCTGAACACCTCAGTGCCGTGCTGCAAAAGCTGCGCGATTGCGGTTGTGATCTTGACATTGCGAATGGCGGCATCACCATCACGCCGGGAGATATTTGCGGCGTTGATCTCACCACCCAGCCCTTCCCTGGATTCCCAACCGATTTGCAGGCCCCGTTTATGGCGTTGCTCGCCACGGCCAAAGGCACCAGTGTGATTACTGAGAAAATTTATGAAAACCGCATGCAGCACGTGGCTGAGCTTCAGCGCATGGGGGCCTCGATTCGCCTGCAGGGCAATACCGCTGTGATTGAGGGCGTGGCTCAGTTGAGTGCTGCCCCTGTGACGGGCAGTGATCTCCGTGCTGCAGCGGCGATGGTTTTGGCAGCTCTCACCGCGAATGGCACGAGCAAGGTCTCTGGTCTTAACCACCTTGATCGGGGTTACGACGCCATTGAGGCGAAGCTCGCGGCCATTGGTGCCCAGCTCAAGCGCTGGAATCCCTGAGCCGCAGGAGCTGCAGGGCGTCGCATACGATGGGGGACATGGGAGCCTGGCGGAATTGGTAGACGCAGCTGACTCAAAATCAGCCGGCCACTGGTCTTGGGGGTTCAAGTCCCCCGGCTCCCACTCTTCCGCCGTCATGGGCACCTACGGGCGTTTTCCGCTCACCCTGAAACGGGGAAAAGGGTGTTGGGTGATCGACGAGCGGGGACAGCGTTATTTCGATGCGGTCGCGGGGATTGCCACCTGCACCCTCGGCCACAGTGATCGGGCGATGCGCCATGCGCTCTCCCATCAACTGCGTCGTTTGCAGCATGTGTCGAATCTCTATGAGATTCCCGAGCAGATTGAGCTCGCCAGCTGGCTCGTTCACCACAGCTGCGCAGACAGTGTGTTTTTCTGCAATTCCGGTGCAGAAGCCAACGAAGCGGCGATCAAGTTGGCGCGGAAGCACGGTCACACCGTGCGGGGCATTGATCGTCCGGTGATCATGACGGCTCAGGCCAGTTTCCATGGCCGCACCCTGGCTGCGGTTAGTGCGACAGGTCAGCCCCGTTATCACCAGGGTTTTGAACCCATGGTCGAGGGCTTCGAGACCTTTGCCTACAACGATTTACCGTCCTTCGAAACCGTGTTGACCCGCCTGGAGGCCCAGGGTCCCAAGGTGGCTGCAGTGCTGATTGAGCCCCTACAGGGGGAAGGTGGTGTCAATCCGGGCAATCCAGATGTCTTCCGCGCTATTCGGGAACACTGTGATGCTCGCAACATTCTGCTGCTGTTTGATGAGGTGCAGGTTGGGATGGCCCGTTGCGGCACCCTTTGGGGTTATGAGCGCCTCCAGGTAGAACCCGATGCTTTTACCCTGGCCAAAGGGTTGGGTGGTGGCCATGCGATCGGAGCGCTGTTGGTCAAAAAGCATGCTGATCATTTTGTGCCAGGCGACCACGCCAGCACCTTTGGTGGCAATCCGTTCGCTTGCCGTGCAGGGCTCACGGTGGCCCGCGAGCTTCAACGTCGTGATTTGATCAGCAACGTGCAACAACGGGGCGCGCAGCTACGGCAAGGGTTAGAGACCCTTGTCACCCGTTATCCCAAGCTGCTTGAGAACACCCGCGGTTGGGGCTTGCTGCAGGGTTTGGTGATGCGAGAAGGCAGTGGATACGCCGCTATTGATGTGGTCAAGGCTGCCTTAGACCAACGCTTGTTGCTGGTGCCTGCTGGCCCTCAGGTGGTCCGTATGGTGCCCCCGTTAGTGATCAGCAAACGTGAGGTCAAGACCTTGCTGTCTCGCTTAGAAGCCACTTTGAAATCACTTGGCACGTGAGTTTTGATGATCTGCTGCCCCCGTTTGATCAGCGGGGCATGGATCTTTCCCTCGATCGCATGATTCGTGCGCTCGATGCCCTGGATCATCCCTGCGGCAGCGTGCCAGCTGTTCAGGTGGTGGGCACCAATGGGAAAGGGTCAATCGCGAGTTTTATCCACAGCGGCCTTGTTGCTTCAGGGGTTCGCGTCGGCTTGACCACCTCACCCCACCTCGTGGATTGGACTGAGCGGATTCGTGTTGATCGATGCGCCATTGCTCCCGCCGTGTTGCGGGAGCGGCTCGAGGGTCTACAGACGTTGGCGGCTCGCGAGCGTCTCACGCCGTTTGAACTGTTGATCACGGCAGCACTCGTGCACTTTGATGCGCAACAGGTGGAGTGGCTTGTGCTGGAGGCCGGCCTCGGCGGACGTTTGGATGCCACCACGGCCCACCCGCTCAGGCCTTTGTTGGCTGTGGCATCGATCGGCCTGGATCACTGTGAACATCTGGGGGGCAGTCTGCCGGCAGTGGCTGGTGAGAAGGCTGCGGCGATTCAGCACGGCGCGGTGGTGATCAGTGCTCCCCAGGAGCCTGAGGTGGCGACTGTGTTGATAGAGCGTGCGGCTGCCATGGATGCCGAACTCCGTTGGGTCGATCCGCTCGACAGCGATTGGGTGTTGGGTTTGGAAGGACGCTGGCAGCGCAGCAATGCAGCCGTGGCCAAGGCTGTGTTGGAACGGATTCAAGTTATGGGTGGGCCCGTCAACGCTGCCAGCATTCGTGCTGGTCTTGCGGCCACCTGTTGGCCAGGCCGTTTGCAGCGCATGGGTTGGCGACAGCACACCGTGTGGATGGATGGTGCCCATAACCCGTTGGCTGCTGCAGCGTTACGGCAAGAGCGTTGCCATTGGCCCCATGCAGCTCAGGGGATGACTTGGATTTTGGGCATCCAAGCCCATAAACAAGCGCCAGCCATGCTTGAGGCCCTCTTGGAGCCCCAGGACCAGGCCTGGATAGTGCCCATTCCAGGCCATCACAGTTGGACCCGGTCCATGCTGTTAAGTCACAATCCTGCATGGGCCCATCAATTGCTTGAACTGCCCCAGGCAGCTGTCTCTGATGATGGTGTGCGGCCTGTGATTCGTGTTCTTGAGCATTTGGAACACCAGGGCTGGCCCGCTGCGACTCCTGTGATCGCCGGTTCTCTTTATCTCATTGGTAATTTGTTGACCTGTCCCTGTTTGCGACAGCTGTCTTGATCACTCGATGTGACTACTGCCCCAAACCGTCAGCAGGTGCGCTAAGAGTGGATGAGATCAACTCTCCTCACAAGACGTTGATCTCCTCACACCACCCCTAGGGCCGATTGAGGCCCTTTTTTGTGGCTTTGGCTTGGTTGTTGCCAACAAAAAAACCCCGCCAAAGGCAGGGCTTTTAGTGAGCTCATGTGAACGTGTGACCTTGTTTCCACTTCACAGAGGGGCTCAACTCCTCACGAGGCCAAGATAGATGGATTGCTGTGGTGGCTTCCCCTTGGTTGGGACAGTTCGTGATCCGAGCCATCCACCATCAAGGTCCGGCAAAGTGAGATGGTTTCAGCCTTCGCAGCCATGGCGACCCGTTCTCCGCAACCCTTTGGAGCACCTCTTGGGTGGGCCCTAGCGGTGTGTGCGCTTCTTTGGGGAGCTTGGTGTGTGGTGGCCCCTGTTGCTGCCCTCGATACGTCGGCCGGGGTGGGTCTGCAGGACCGAGCCTTGTTTCAGGAGCGGGTGGATTACACCCTCACCAATCAAAGCGATGCTGACTTTCATGGACAGGCGCTCACCAACACCTCGTTTGCAGGGGCCGTGGGTCGGGGGGCTGATTTCTCCGGTGCTGATCTTCATGGAGCGATTTTTACCCAGGGTGCCTTCGCTGAAGCTGATTTCAGCGGTGCGGATCTCTCTGATTCTTTGATGGATCGGGCTGATTTCAGTGGCACGAATCTCAGCAATGCACTCCTGAATGGCGTGATCGCTGCTGGAAGCAGCTTTGCAGGAGCAACGATCGAAGGGGCGGATTTCAGTGATGCGTTACTGGATCGGGATGATGTGGTGCGCCTGTGTCGCGACGCCGAGGGGGTCAACCCCACCACCGGCATGGCCACGCGTGACAGCCTTGGTTGTTGAGCCTTCCCTAGCCATCCCAGCCTTAGCCATCCCAGCCTTTCAGTTTGCCGGGGTTGAGAAGACCACCAGGGTCATGGCGATGTTTAGCGGCCACTTGATCACTGTCGATGGCACCGAGTCCACCGTCTTCAACGGTGATCACATGCGGGTTGAAGATCACAGCCCCTAGGGATTGGCACTGGCTGATCAAACGGTTGAGGGCGTCATGGCCTTGCCAGCGCACGAGCGGAAGGGCTGCCAGGCGGGATGCACCCGCTTGGCGGACGCCTTCCAGATGCCACAGCAGGTTCTCCTCCCAGTCGTTGGCGATGGCCTCAAGCAGGGGTAGCTCCGGTTGGGGGAGCAGCATCTGGAGATAGGTCCAGTTCGGATCTTGTTGGCGCAGATGCAGGGTGGTGTGGTTCCAGCTCAGTTCTCGTAGTCCATTACCTTGCCGTGAGGCTTCGCTTCCAAGGCAGCGAACCCGTCCGCCCGCGTTGCTCGCTAGGCGTTGCACGGTGCCCACGCCATCGGGGCTAACCAACAGCAGCAGGCGATGGCACGGCTGGGGTGGGCCGCTCCAGGGGGGCAGGCCGGCCACAATTTTTTGATCCAACACTGTGCACAGAAACAGATCGATGGCAGCTTGCTGACAGCGTTGCGCCAGGGTTACCGCCGTAGCCCAGTCGTTGCAATCGATGCAGACCTCCTGCCAATCCACCCGGGGGGCGCTGCTCAGGGTGAGGGCTGTGATGATCCCATTGGTGCCGTAGGCATGGTTCAGGGCTTCCGCGTCCTTGGCATCCAGATGCAGGAGCCGCGGTTCGGGCTCCAAGGTCACGATTTCCAGCCCCAGCAGGTGGCCAGGGTCTCGCAGGAAGCCCCAGCGCACCGATCCGATGCCTCCTGATCCGCCGGCGACAAACCCGCCCACGCTGGCGCTGCGCCAGGTGCTGGGCATCAGCCGCAGCTGACGTCCTTGGGTGGCTAGGGCGCGGTCAAGATCCTTGAGCAGGCAACCGCATTCCACCTCCACAACGCCCGTCTCGGCATTGAGGGCCCGTAGGGTCCGCAGTTCGCTCATCAGCATCACCACGCCCCCTTGCAGTGGAACGCATTGGCCGTAGTTGCCAGTGCCGGCGCCCCGCAAGGTGAGGGGGACCGAGGCTTGTGCACAGGCGCTTGCCACGGCCATCACCGCGGCGATGGAGTGGGGGCGCACCACCAGTTGGGCACAGCAGGAGTTGAGCTGCTCTTTTAAGACAGGGGAATAGTCATAGGCATCGCGGGAGAAGCGATCGAGGTCAGCTGGCGTCTTGAGTAGATCGAGGTCGTCGACGGCGTCGAATGTGCTTTGCAGCGCTTGCACTGCCTTGATGGCGTGTTCCATGACGACTGCGATGGCTGGTGTCAGTGTGGCTGGAGAGCACCACTCACCACGAGTTCACGGTGCGGGGCTTGGC
This sequence comes from Synechococcus sp., assembly GCA_049889555.1. Lineage (GTDB taxonomy): Bacteria > Cyanobacteriota > Cyanobacteriia > PCC-6307 > Cyanobiaceae > Synechococcus_C. The sequence goes on from JBMHDE010000021.1 coordinate 15,690, forward strand.
TCAGGGCTGCCGACCAGTTCGATGCCTTCAGGATGAGAAGGTCGGCCGGTGCTCCGCGTTGCAAGGTGCCATCCCAGGACAATGCCATGAGCCGTGCTGCTTCGGTGGTGAACGGCATCAATCCCAGGTGGTCCCAAGGCGCCAGTTGTGCCAGTGGGAGGCATTGGCTGATCAGGCTGACAGGGTCAAAATTTCCGCCAGGAAACCAGGGGTCTTGCACGTTGTCGCCACCCACGGCCACCCGCACTCCGCCCCGTTGCAGCTGAAGAATCGGTGCTAATGGCCTCACGAGCGGGGAACGTCCAGGCTGCCGGCCCAGTAACCAGCCGTTGGATAGTGGTAAGGCCACAACCTGGAGGTGGTGGCCGGCCATGCGCCGAATGATGCGTTGGAGCCGATGTTGCGGCATTAAGGCCAGGCTGCTGGCATGGCTGCAAGTGATTGGCACTTGGACAGGAGTCCGATCGAGTGCATGCAACAGCTGTTGGAGTCCTTCGCCAGCTCTGGTTTGCGCTTCATCGATGTGTAGATCAATGCCGCAACCGAGTTGGTCCGCCAACTGCAGCATCTGCCTTAGAGCCTGGCGTTGTGCCCGACCTGCGCAGGGGGGAACGAGAACGCCACCCAGTAGCCCACCGGCTGCAGCCACGCGTTGCGCTAAGGCCTTCCCTGCGGCTGTCGACCAATGCTCAATGGGCACGAGGGCCACCAGTTGCAGGGTGAGTTGCTCCCGCCAGCAGGTTTGGGCATCCAGTAGGGCTTCCCAGCTGCAGTCGGCGCCGGGGCCAAGGCTGTCGATATGGCTGCGGATGGCCCGGAGCCCATGGCGGAAGGCTTGCTGCAGAGCCCGTTCCGCTCGGCTGCGCACCAGCGTGGCAGTGCGGGTTTGATGTTCCGTCAGGTTCGCAGCCAAGGCGCCGTTGTAAGTCCCATCCAGATTTGGTGCTTGCGACCAGCTGAAGGCCTTGTCGAGGTGGGCATGGGGCTCCACCAGACGCGGTAACAGCAACTGTTCCGGAACATCGTGGTTGTCGCGCAACAGGCGGACAGAGCTCATCCGCCCCCCATGCCAATGCAGCGCCACCGGAACCAGGCCGTCGCTGCGGTGTGGAATCGCTACCTGCTGGGTGTCGACTGCATCCGCAAGAACGAGTTGACGGGGAGCCCAGCCTTGAACGTGGCTGATGGCAGCGGTGTTCACTGGCCCTGGCCCTGATGCGAGCGATTGCTGACGGTGATGAACTGCCCCGCCACTCCCACGGTGGTGATGGTGTAGCCGGGTAGCTGCAGGCCGGGTATTAGACGTTGATCACCGACTGTTGTGCTGAACACACTCAGCAGACCAAGGTTGAGGCGGGAACTGACCTGACCAGCCAAAGCCGCCAGGTTGGTTTGCTGGCTGGCCATCACTGCTGGACAATCGTTTACCCAAAGTCGCATCAGCATCGGTAGTCCACGCTGGCCACAGATTTCTTCGATGGCCAGGTCCACCAGCTGCTCCCCAGCATGGGTTTGATAATCCTTCAGCGTTGGGTTGGTGATCGCCAGAGTTGTTGCAGTGCCGACCAACGCCACAACCAAACTCAGGGGAATGGCTGAGAGCTGTCGGGCAATGGGGATGGCCGATCGCAGGGGGGTGGGCGCGGGTTGGTAGATTCTGATAGACGCGGCGGGCGTCGCCAAGTGGTTAAGGCAGCGGCTTGTGGCGCCGCTACTCGGGGGTTCGAATCCCCTCGCTCGCCCTTCTTTTAATTCGGTTTCATCAGCAGAGCTGTTTGCTTTGTTGACTTGATCGCTATCGGAGTGTGCCTTGCAAGACCCGTGATGCATGCCACGGTTGTGATGGGCAGCGCCCCGTCGTGATTGAAACTGATCAAAGCACGTCTTTCCCGGACCTCCCGTACCGCTAACAGCCTTGGTCGTTTCCATCTCGCCTTCTCAAGCCTCTCCTTCGGATCGCCAGGCCGATGCCGGCGGCCCTGGCCGTGGCAGCTATTGGATCACCACCTTCGGTTGCCAGATGAACAAGGCCGATTCCGAGCGGATGGCCGGAATTCTGGAGTCGATGGGCTACCGCGAAGCCACGGCGGAGCTTGATGCCGACCTTGTGCTTTACAACACCTGCACGATCCGCGATAACGCTGAGCAGAAGGTCTACAGCTATCTCGGTCGCCAGGTGCAGCGCAAACGCAGCAATCCCAATCTCACGCTTGTGGTGGCGGGTTGTGTTGCGCAGCAAGAGGGTGAGTCGCTGCTGCGCCGGGTGCCTGAACTCGATTTGGTGATGGGCCCGCAGCATGCCAACCGGCTTGAGACGCTGCTGACTCAGGTGGAGTCCGGCCAACAGGTGGTGGCCACTGAAGACCATCACATCCTGGAAGATCTCACCACGGCCCGACGCGACAGTGCCATTTGCGCTTGGGTAAACGTGATCTATGGCTGCAACGAGCGTTGCACCTATTGCGTGGTGCCTTCGGTGCGCGGTCAAGAGCAATCACGGCTGCCAGACGCGATCAAACTTGAGATGGAAGGGCTTGCTGCCCGCGGGTTTAAGGAAATCACGCTTTTGGGGCAAAACATCGATGCCTATGGCCGTGATCTGCCTGGCATTACCCCCGAAGGTCGTCGCCAGCACACGCTCACTGACCTTCTGCATCACGTCCATGACGTGCAAGGGCTTGAGCGGATCCGCTTTGCGACCAGTCATCCCCGCTATTTCACGGAGCGCTTGATCGATGCCTGTGCTGATCTGCCCAAGCTTTGCGAGCACTTCCATATCCCCTTTCAAAGCGGCGATAACGACGTTTTACGGGCGATGGCGCGGGGATACACGGTGGAGCGTTATCGCCGGATCATCGATCGGATTCGTGAGCGCATGCCCGACGCATCGTTGAGCGCCGATGTGATCGTGGCCTTTCCAGGCGAAACCGATGCCCAATATCGCCGCACCCTTGATTTGATCGAGGCGATTGGTTTCGATCAAGTGAATACGGCGGCCTATTCGCCTCGGCCCAATACCCCGGCTGCCGATTGGGAGAACCAAGTGCCTGAGGCGGTGAAGGTGGAGCGTCTGCAGGAGATCAATGCTGTGGTGGAACGCTGTGTCCGTGCCCGTAACGCCCGCTATCAAGGCCGTCTTGAAGAAGTGTTGGCGGAAGGCATCAACCCCAAAGATTCCAGTCAGTTAATGGGTCGCACCCGCACCAATCGGCTGACTTTCTTCAGTGCCCAGACGGCCGAGGGCCGCAGCTTGAAACCCGGAGACCTGGTGCAGGTGCACATTGATGCGGTGCGTTCCTTTTCCCTGAGTGGCACGCCCGTGAACGGCTGATACCTTTGGCGCTCATGCCAGCCCACAGCCCCTTTGTTCATGGCTCAATTCCCTGTGCGCATCGGCCTTGTGTTCGGCGGTGTGTCCGGTGAGCACACGGTTTCAATCCGCTCTGCCAACACGGTGATTGCCGCTCTCCGACGGGGGCAAAATCGCGAGCGGTTTGCACTGGTTCTTTTTTACATCGATCGTCAAGGACGCTGGTGGTCTGAGGATGTCGCGCGATCGGTGCTGGCCAGTGGTCAACCAGCAGAGCCAGACCAACTCCCCCAGCCCTTACCAGCTCCCGGGCTCTTGACCCTGCCGGACGGGGCCGCGGCAGTGGAGGTTTGGTACCCGGTGCTGCATGGCCCCAATGGCGAGGACGGCACGATTCAGGGTCTGTTCACTTTGATGGGGAAACCGTTTGTGGGTGCAGGCGTGTTGGGCTCCGCTGTTGCGATGGACAAATTGGCGATGAAAGCGGCTTTTTCCGCCGCCGGATTGCCCCAGGTGCCGTATTTGGGGCTCACTGCCGCCGATCTTCAGGGGGGTGAGCGTCGCGATGCAGTGGTGGCCCGTGTCGAAGCCGAGTTGGGCTATCCCTGTTTTGTGAAACCAGCGAATTTGGGATCGTCGGTGGGGATCACGAAAGCTCGCGATCGCTCGCAGTTGCTCAGTGGTCTCGACCAGGCCATCACCCTTGATTCCCGCATCGTGGTGGAACAGGGCATCAACGCTCGCGAGTTGGAATGTGCTGTGTTGGGCAAGCTCCAATTGAAGGCTTCTGTTGTTGGCGAAATTCGTTTCGATGCGGACTGGTACGACTACACCACCAAATACAGCGATGGCTTGAGCACCACCTTGATTCCGGCCCCGATCACGGAGCTGCTGCAAGACCAGGTGCGTTCCATGGCGCTTGCTGCGTGCAGGGCACTGGGTGTGGAGGGTATGGCTCGGGTCGACTTTTTTTATGACGACAGCAGTGGTGCGCTTTGGATCAACGAAATCAATACCCTGCCCGGTTTTACGTCCCAGAGCATGTATCCAATGCTTTGGGAGGCCAGTGGCCTTGCACTTGATCAACTGGTGGCGCAGTTGGTGGAGAGCGCGCGAGAATAACGCGAGAATAAGGAGCCCCTTGGCCGGCTCCTTTAGCCCAATTCATGCTGCACGGTCTGCTCTGGTTTCCTCTGCTTCTGGTGTTCGTTCTGCTGGCCGCACTGGGTTGGTTGGAGCGCCGGCGTCAGACGTTGTTTCGCGTCTGGTCTGAGGGGGCTGAGCTGGCCAAGCTGGATGGCTGTGGTGCTGCTCGCGTGAAGGATGGTTTGCTCACTTGGAGCAGCTTTTCTGCTGGCAAATTCGAGCAGCAGGGTGAATTTCTGATCAAATCTCTAGAGTTGGTCGAGTTGATGGCGTTGTCTTCCGGTGAAGCCCCCTTGGCAAGCGAGTCTCAGGGACGCTGCCGATTGCGGCTTGTCGGTGGTGGACGTCAGATGGACGTCCCCTTCTCCGATGCCGATCGCGCGCGGGGCTGGATCGATCAGCTGATGACCACGGCCCGTTGCGACTTGTGAGCCGCACAAGCGGTCCACCCAACAACATCCCACTGCCTCCAGGTGTGCAGCGGCGTCGCCGCCTGCGCCAAGAACGCCGTCGGGATTTGCTGATTCAGTTGTGGAGGCTCACGGCGTTGGGTGCAAGCGCGACCGCGTTGGGATGGGTGTTGCTCACGCAGGGTTGGATGCTGCAGAGCAAGGAGCAGGTTCAGGTGAGCGGCAGTCAGCGGCTTGGTCGCAAGGCCGTCATTGAGGCGAGTCAGCTGCGGTTTCCCCAGTCTTTGCTCAGCCTTCAGCCGAGTGAAATCGAAAGCCGATTGCTCTCAACTCTGCCGGTGCAATCCGCTGCAGTGCAACGACGTCTTTTGCCTCCCGGTTTGATCGTGCAGCTCAAGGATCGCCGTCCCCTAGCAGCAGCGCGTCGTCAGAGCGCGCAGGGACTGGAACACGGCATGGTTGATCGTCGTGGCCAGTGGATGGCTTACACCGCAGCAGCCCATGGTGAAGAACCGGAGACCACCATTCAGGTGCTGGGATGGACCCCCGCCCAACGCCAGTCTCTTGAAACCCTGTTGAAACAGCGCGATCAGCTGGGTAGTCCGCTTCAGACGATTGAGATCGCTGCGGATGGTGCGTTGAGTGTGCGTATTGCTGCGTTTGGCTTGGTGCAACTGGGCCGTGATCCTCGTTTGCTTGACCAGCAACTCACCGCCCTACGTCAGCTCAACCGCAGCCTTCCCAAGGACCTGCGCCATCGCTCTGGCACCAGCCTTGACCTCAGCGACCCCATGAAGCCGGAGTTACAAATGGCGCGTCAACCCGAGTCGGAACAGGCGGATTCAGCCAAAATCCAAGAACGTTGAGGCTGAATTCAGGATTGGCCCTGTTGTCCCAATGCTGGTCAGACTGGCGGATGCTTTCTGTGCCGACATAATGCAGCCACGGATCAATGGCGACCCAATGTTCAGGCCTCAACGATGGAGATGATGCCCCACCAGCAATCCACGGCTTCTGAGGCCCTAGGCATTCTTCCCAGTCAGACTGCACGCATCGAGGTGATCGGCGTGGGTGGTGGTGGCAGCAATGCTGTGAACCGCATGATCCAGAGCGATTTGGACGGGGTGGCCTACAGCGTTCTCAATACTGATGCACAGGCTCTTTTGCAGTCTGCTGCGACCAATCGAGTTCAGTTGGGTCAGACCCTGACGCGCGGGTTAGGCGCGGGGGGTAATCCAAGTATTGGCCAGAAGGCGGCGGAAGAATCCAGGGCTGATTTGCAGCAGGCCCTCCAGGGCACCGACCTGGTGTTTATTGCTGCTGGCATGGGAGGAGGCACCGGGACCGGAGCCGCTCCTGTGGTCGCTGAAGTGGCCAAGGAGAGTGGTGCACTCACCGTTGGCATTGTCACCAAACCCTTCAGTTTTGAGGGGCGCCGGCGCATGCGTCAGGCTGACGAGGGGATTGCCCGCCTGGCTGAGCACGTTGATACCTTGATCGTGATTCCCAATGATCGTCTGCGGGATGCGATTGGAGGTGCTCCTCTTCAAGAGGCTTTCCGCAGCGCGGATGATGTGCTGCGCATGGGCGTGAAAGGGATTAGCGACATCATCACGTGCCCTGGTTTAGTGAATGTTGACTTTGCCGATGTGCGCTCGGTGATGACGGAAGCCGGCACTGCGCTGCTGGGCATCGGTGTGGGATCAGGTCGTTCGCGGGCTGTTGAAGCAGCGCAGACCGCCATTAACAGTCCCTTGCTGGAAGCCGCTCGTATCGATGGTGCCAAGGGCTGTGTTATCAACATCAGCGGTGGTCGCGATATGACGCTTGAAGACATGACCACGGCGTCGGAAGTGATCTACGACGTGGTGGATCCAGAGGCCAACATCATTGTCGGCGCCGTGGTGGACGAGCGTCTGGAGGGTGAAATCCACGTGACCGTGATTGCCACCGGTTTCGAAAATGGTCAGCCCTATCGCACTGAGCGCACGACGAGTCGTCCGAACGGGTTGCCGTTTGCGGCTCCCGATGCCAATCAGAATGGCGCCCGCATTCCTGAGTTTTTGCGTCAGCGCCAACTGCGTTCTGACGCCAAGGATCACTGAGTTGATCACTGGCCAATAAAAAAACCCGGTCAAAGACCGGGTTTTTTTATTGGCCTAATGGGGTGACCCGGAGTCCACGCCTGCCCAGAGCATCCCGTGTGGCTGCTCCCTTCCGGTCCTGACCAGGTTTAGGCGTCCAGACCGCATAGGTCCGAGTCAGTTGGAATGCTAGCAATGAACCCCCGCAGGTCTGGAGAGGTGGATGCGCCCTGCTGAACTCATCCGTTTCAAGCAGTCCGGTCGCACGATCACCGTGCTGACCGCATGGGACAGCCTGTCTGCCGCTTTAGTCCAGGAAGCAGGCGCCGACGTGGTGTTGGTCGGTGACTCCCTGGCCATGGTGGTCCTGGGTCATGCAACCACGTTGCCCGTGACCCTGGAGCAGATGCTGTCGCACACCCAGGCGGTGTGTCGTGGTTTCCAGGGAGCGCTGCAGACCCAGCCCCTGGTGGTCGCTGACCTGCCGTTTTTGAGCTATCAGTGCGGGCCCGACCGGGCCGTGGCCGCAGCTGGTTTGCTGCTGAAAGAGTCCGGCGCTGCTGCAGTGAAGCTGGAGGGAGCCGAACCGGAAGTGGTGGCTGTGATTGATCGGTTGGTGCGGATGGGAATTCCGGTGATGGGCCATCTCGGCCTCACCCCGCAAGCGGTGCATCGCCTCGGGTACCGCCGCCAGGCCCAGGATCCCCGCAGCCAGGAGAAACTCAAGCGTCAAGCCCTCGCGCTGGAGGCAGCGGGCTGTTTCGCCCTTGTGCTCGAACACATCCCCGCGCAGCTGGCTCCCGAGCTCCGCACGCAGCTGGCGATTCCGGTGATTGGCATTGGTGCCGGGGATGATTGTGATGGTCAGGTCCGCGTGACCGCCGATCTGTTGGGCCTGACCCCGCAGCAACCCCCGTTTAGCCCTGCTCTGATGCCGGGTCGGCAGCTTTGTGTGGATGCCCTGAAGAGCTGGGTGAATCAGCAGCAGGCCGTTCACTCCGCAGCCGCTCAGGCAGCTCCTCCCACCAGACCATCAAGGCCACCAGCACCTGATTGCTGAGGGCCATGCCTTCGGGGTCGCTCAGCCTCCAGCGGTCGGCTTCGTGGATCAGCAGTCCGCGGCTCAAGGGCTCTTGCCAGCGCGCTTCCAGCGCGGGCAGGTGTTGATCGCAGCAGGCCGCACTCCATCCGCAGGCTTGGGCCAGTTGGTGCAATTGCACGCCTTCATGGCGTCGCAATCCCACCAGCAGACGGTCATCGAGGGGCAATGCTGAGGCTGTGGAGCGTTGGAGCGAGGGATGGAAGCGCTGGTGCTGTTGTTGCAGCCAATGGGCATAACCCGCCCGGGTGCGGGGCCTGGCCAGTCGCTCGCCCCAGGGGGCGCTGGTGGCTCCCATCCCGAAGGCCCACCAGCCTGCCCCACTCCAATACACGCGGTTGTGGCGGGAGGCATGCCCTGGTTGGGCGTAGTTCGAGATTTCATAGCGGCAGAATCCAGCGCGGCCGAGCCGGGTGCTGGTCCAGGCCATTAATGCGACGGCTAGGTCGTCATCGGGGAGGGGTAGTACCCCGCGTTCCTGGAGTCGGGCAAAGACCGTGCCGGGCTCCACCGCCAGGTCGTAGATCGAGAGATGGGGTGCACCTGTCTGTAGCGCCCGTTCCAACTGATCGCGCCAGGCTGCTGGGCTTTGGTTGGGCAAATTGCGGATGAGGTCCAAACTCCAGCTCCGCAGAGAGCCCTCGACACAAGCCTGATGGAGCCAATGGCAGCACTGTTCGAGGTCTGTGCAGCGATGGCGGCGACCCAGCCCCTCCAGCACCCGATCATCAAAGCTCTGACCCCCCAAACTGACGCGATTGATGCCGGCGTCGATCAACGCTTGAAGATCCGTCAGGTCAAAACTGGCAGGATCCATTTCCAGGGTGACTTCTGCTCCGGCTTGCAACCTGAACTGGTGATCCAGAGCATCGAGAAGGTTGTGGATCTGGGTTGGACTCAGCAGCGAGGGGGTCCCACCACCGATGTACACCGTTGCCAGGGGGTGACCCCGGGGTGACATTGCGATCTCGCTGTGCAGCTGGTCGAGGTAGGTGCGGATTGACCCACTGCCTGGTCCGGTTGCTGTTCCGGCGTTATCCCCTAGGGGGACAACGGCAAAATCGCAGTAGAAACAACGTCGATGGCAGAAGGGAATGTGCACATAGGCGCTGCGGGGTGCGGACATCTGCCCAGGCCATCCATCGGACGATGGGGCATGCTGCCAGCAGCTGGAATGAGCCGCCACAAGCCGAACCATGGTTGAATCGCTCATTCTGATTTTGTTCCTGATCTCCGGTGCCGCCACTGGATGGATGGGAGTGCATCTGTTGCCCCAGGAGCTGCTGGATGAAGGCACGGATGTTGAGCTTGTGCGTTGGGGCCTCACCGCCAGCGGTGCTGTTGTTGGCGTGGTAGCTGGCTTGGTGTTCCGTCGGTTGCGTGAGCAGTTGATGCGTCAAGTGCGCACCATGCCCACCGATCTGCTGGTGAGCCGTGCCGTCGGCCTGATCCTGGGCCTCCTCGTGGCCAATTTGTTGCTGGCGCCAATCCTGTTGCTTCCCCTGGCCGGTGGGTCGGCCTTGGTGAAGCCGTTGGCGGCTGTCGTCAGCAATGTGTTTTTTGGAGTCTTGGGTTACAACCTCGCCGAGGTGCATGGCCGCACCTTGCTGCGCCTGTTTAATCCCACCTCAACCGAAGCCTTGCTGGTGGCGGATGGGGTGCTGACGCCGGCGACCGCCAAGATTCTTGATACCAGTGTGATTATTGATGGCCGCGTCCGCGGCATGCTCGCTTGCGGGCTGTTAGAGGGAAAGGTGATCGTCGCTCAGACGGTGATCGATGAGATGCAGCAGCTCGCCGATTCCACCAACTTGGATAAGCGAGGGAAGGGGCGTCGCGGTCTCAAGCTGCTCACTGAATTGCGCGACCACTACGACCGCCGTCTGGTGATCAACACCACGCGTTACGACGGTGCTGGCACCGACGATCGCTTGTTGCAGCTCACGGAAGACACCGGCGGCACCCTGGTGACTGCTGATTTCAACCTGGCTCAAGTGGCTCAGGTGAAAGATCTCAAGGTGATGAACTTGAGTGAGTTGGTGATTGCCCTGCGCCCTGAGGTGCAGCCCGGTGATGAGCTCAGGCTCAAGATCGTCCGTGAAGGTAAGGAAGAGAGCCAGGGGGTGGGCTATCTCGAGGACGGCACGATGGTGGTGGTTGACGATGCCCGATCCTTGATCGGTAGCCGTCATCCGGTAGTCGTGACCGGTGCCCTGCAGACCCCTACTGGGCGGATGGTGTTTGCCCGGTTGGATGACGGGCGGCAGACCAAAGCCGGAAAAACCGGCAAGGGCAGCCGCAACAACAGGTCGAAAGCATCCAAACCGAACCAAACAAACGGGCGCGCCAGTGCAGACCCCCGCTAGGCTCCTGCCACGCCAGAGGACGCGCTACGGATGACCACCTCAGCTCCTTATTACGGAGAATCAACGGTCCTGCGGACGCCGCCGCCGGATCTGCCTTCGCTGATGCTCAAGGAGCGGATCGTTTATCTCGGTCTGCCGCTGTTTTCTGATGACGACACCAAACGCCAGCTCGGACTCGATGTCACCGAGTTGATCATTGCCCAGCTTCTCTATTTGGAATTCGATAATCCAGAGAAGCCGATTTACTTCTACATCAACTCCACAGGCACCAGCTGGTACACCGGCGATGCCATTGGTTTTGAAACGGAAGCCTTCGCCATCTGCGACACCATCAGCTATGTCAAGCCACCGGTGCATACCATTTGCATTGGCCAGGCCATGGGCACTGCCGCTGTGATTTTGTCGGCCGGCACAAAGGGGCAACGGGCAGCCCTTCCCCATGCCTCCATCGTTCTGCATCAACCCCGTAGCGGTGCCCGGGGTCAGGCGACGGACATTCAGATCCGTGCCAAAGAGGTGCTTCAAAACAAACGGTCGATGCTGGAGATTCTTTCGGCCAATACGGGCCGCAGTGTGGAGCAGCTCTCCCAGGACTCCGACCGTATGAGCTATCTCAACCCCCAACAAGCCGTGGACTACGGCCTGATTGATCGCGTGCTTAGCAGCCGTAAGGACCTGCCGACCCAGGCGGTCTAAGTGTTGGCTGGGCGCGTTGTTTTGACGCCGCGTCTTGGTCGTCTTTTCCGTTTGCCTTCTGTTCCTTTCCCCCTACCCGACCAATGCCGATCGGTACCCCTAGCGTCCCCTATCGCCTCCCCGGCAGCCAGATGGAGCGCTGGGTCGACATCTATACCCGCCTTGGTGTGGAGCGCATTCTTTTCCTTGGCTCTGAGGTGAATGATTCTGTCGCCAACAGTTTGGTGGCTCAGATGCTTTATCTCGACTCGGAAGACAGCAGCAAACCGATTTACCTCTACATCAATTCCCCTGGGGGTTCGGTGACGGCTGGGTTGGCGATTTACGACACCATGCAATATGTCAAGAGCGACGTGGTGACCATCTGCGTTGGTCTTGCCGCTTCGATGGGCGCTTTTCTGCTGGCAGCTGGCACGAAAGGTAAGCGCTTAGCCCTGCCCCATAGCCGCATCATGATTCACCAGCCCTTGGGTGGTACGGCGCAGCGTCAGGCCAGCGACATTGAAATCGAAGCCAGAGAAATCTTGCGCATGAAGGAGATGCTCAACCAGTCGATGGCTGCTATGACAGGTCAGAGTTTTGAGAAGATCGAAAAAGACACCGACCGCGATTATTTCCTTAGCGCGGACGATGCGATGAACTACGGCCTCATCGACCGGGTGATTGCCCATCCCAACGAGGCCTGATCGTTTCTGCTGCCAGCGTGAGCAGGCGCTTGCGTAAGCTTGATTGTTACTCCGCTCAACGATCCAGCCCGGATGGCCCAGCTCTTTTACGATTCCGACGCCGATCTCGGTCTGCTCGATGGCAAGACCGTTGCGATTATTGGGTATGGCTCCCAAGGCCATGCCCACGCGCTGAACCTCAAGGACAGCGGCGTCAATGTAGTGGTGGGTTTGTATGAGGGCAGCCGCTCGGCAGAGAAGGCCAAAGCCGATGGCCTTGAGGTGCTGAGCGTGGCTGAGGCTTCCGCGAAAGCCGACTGGATCATGGTGCTCCTGCCCGACGAATTCCAGAAAGACGTCTACGACAAAGAGATTGCTCCCCATCTCAGTGCTGGCAAGGTGCTGAGCTTCGCCCACGGTTTCAACATCCGCTTTGCGTTGATCAAACCTCCCGCAGATGTGGATGTGGTGATGATTGCCCCCAAGGGTCCCGGTCACACGGTGCGTTGGGAATATCAGAACGGCCAAGGTGTACCTGCTCTGTTCGCGATCGAGCAGGACGCGTCTGGTAATGCCCGTGGCTTGGCTATGGCCTATGCCAAAGGCATCGGTGGTACCCGTGCGGGGATCTTGGAAACCAACTTCAAAGAAGAGACCGAAACCGATCTCTTTGGAGAGCAGGCTGTGCTTTGCGGTGGCTTATCTGAGCTGGTGAAGGCTGGTTTCGAAACCCTGGTGGAAGCGGGCTATCAGCCTGAGTTGGCCTATTTCGAGTGTCTTCATGAGGTGAAGCTGATTGTTGACCTGATGGTCAAGGGTGGCCTCACCGCCATGCGCGATTCCATCTCCAACACCGCTGAATACGGTGATTACGTCAGTGGCCCTCGCTTGATCACCGCCGACACCAAGGCTGAGATGAAGCGTGTATTGGCTGATATTCAGGACGGTACCTTCGCCCGCAACTTTGTGGCTGAATGTGAGGCCGGTAAGCCTGAGATGAAGAAGATCCGCGACCGTGATGCTGAGCATCCGATCGAAAAGGTGGGCACTGGTCTGCGCTCCATGTTCAGCTGGCTGAAAGCATCCTGATTGCTTTCAGGTGCACCTGCGGGAGGGCCCTTTGCTGCCCTCCCCGTCTTAATCGGATCGACTGCGGCAGCGAGCGCCCTCTCGATTCAGAACTGTCACGCTGGGCTGGTTTGTTTTGGTGCCATTGCCCAGTTGATCGCTCTCCACGCGTCTCTCCCTTCTCGTCATGACGGTTAGTGCAGGGCTGTTTGCCGCTACAGCCGTGTTGTTGGCTGCATGGCTCGACCGATTGCTTGGCGATCCGATCGGCTGGCCCCATCCGGTGGTGGTGATGGGGTGGTGGATTCAGCGTTTGCGCGACCTGGCGGAAGGCTGGGCCGGGGATGCGCCGTTGCGATTGCGTTGGGCTGGCGGCCTGATCACGTTGGTGTTGGTAATGGGGAGTGGCTGCAGCGGTTGGTGCCTTGAGCAGTTCGCTCTCGGGCGCTGGATGGCAGGGATTGCGGCATTGCAGGCCAGTGCCCAAGTGCTGATGGTGGTGGGCTTGGCCAGTGCCCTCGCAGGCCGCAGCCTTGAGCAGGCGGTGATGGCCGTCATCAGTTCTCTACAGAGCAATGATCTGCCGATGGCGCGTCAGCGTCTTCAGTGGATCGTTGGTCGGGATACTGCCCCGTTGGATCAAGACGAGATCCAGCGAGCTGTTGCGGAAACCGCTGCTGAAAACAGTGTGGATGGGTTGTTTGCACCGTTGTTTTGGATGCTTGCAGGGGTGGTGATTTGGCAGGGAGAGGCTGGATGGCCCGGTCCCCTCGCCCTGGCCTGGGCTTTCAAGGCATCCAGCACCCTCGACTCCATGCTGGGCTATCGCCGAGAGCGGTTGCGCTGGTTGGGCACCGCCGGGGCTCGATTGGATGATCTGCTGGTCTGGCTCCCCTGCCGATTGGTGATGTTGACCCTGCCACTGGTGAGTCAGCCTTGGCCTAAGTGGTGGGGGTTGGTTCAAGCCGCAGAGCGTGATGGTGCACCTGATCCTTCACCCAATGCCGGACGGGCTGAGGCAATTTATGCCCACTGTGTGGGCGTGCGCCTCGGCGGGCGGAATCGCTATGGCGACTCCTGGGTGGAGAAGCCACTGTTGGCTAGCGCGCAGCCGTTCGCCCATCGCACGGCAATTCTGCGCATCTTGGCCTGCAGCCGACGCCTGGAAGCCTTGTGGCTTGTGTTGCCTGTGTTGTTGGTGTTCAGCTGTCTCAACGTTTGATTGAAGACTGAGCAGCGAATTGCTGCTCAATAGGCACCACGGTCCATCGGTAGTAACAGCACGCCAAAGGTGCGCAGGATAATGGCGCAATCCAGGAGCACTGATTGCCCTCGGGCATAGGCCACATCGAGGCGCACCCGTTTGGCATAGCTGAGATTGTTGCGACCGCTCACTTGCCACAGCCCAGTGAGCCCGGGTCGTACGGCGAGCACTTCATCCATATAGGGCCCATAGCGCTCGATTTCTTTATCGACGATGGGGCGTGGTCCGACCACGCTCATTTCACCGCACAGCACGTTGAGGAACTGGGGCAATTCATCAAGGCTGGAGCGGCGTAGAAATCGGCCGATGGGGGTGATGCGTGGATCCTCTCGGAGTTTGAAATCGCGGTCGTATTCTTCGCGCATTTCCGGTGATGCTGCTAGTACGCTGGCTAGCACCCGGTCGGCATCAGGACGCATGGTGCGAAATTTGATGCAACCGAAATGGCGGTAGCCCCTACCCACGCGGCGTTGTACATAAAACACAGGTCCTGGTGAACTGATTTTCACCAGCAGCGCCAGGAGTAGGAAGATTGGAGCCCCTAGCCCGAGGACGGCCAGGGAAAACAGCACGTCACCCGTTCGCTTGAGACTGCGGCCGGTGGTGCTTTGCCGGCGCACCAAGGCACGGGCGGTCAGCGTGGAGGGAGGTGCTGCGAGAAGCGCGAGATGGCGACGGCTGGCTTGTCGCCTCAGGGATGCACCACTGGTGGGGAACACAAGGCGACGTGGCGCATTCACCATTCTGTCTCCCATGCGTCTCAATCCACTCAATCGCAACGGCTTAACTCCGGCATCCCTGCGGGGTCACTCGCTGCAACGGCACACGTTTGACCATGCTCCTCCCAACTGCGTTGCACCAGGGCCTCAAAGCGTGTGATGAATGCCTCTGGTCGGAAGCGTTCGGCCCAGAGGCGTAGTTGTTCGGGTGGTAAATCCCGCCACAGCTGTTGTTGTTCAAACCATGCCACCGCTTCCGCGACGCAGGAGGGGGTTTGATCGGGGAAGAGCACGCCGGTGGGCTGAGTGGAGCCCGCGGCTGCGCAGCGGACGCTGTCGAGGAGGCCGCCCCGGCCTAGACCGATCACCGGTGCTCCAGATGCCATCGCTTCCACCGGTGCGATGCCGAAATCCTCTAAACCGGCATAAACGAAGGCACGGCAGCGGGCCAGCAAGGTTTCCACCTGCTGTTGGCTTTGGCGTCCAAGAATTTGCACGGTTGGTCCTGCCAGTTGCTCCAGTCGGGCCCGCTCGGGGCCGTCGCCCACCACCTTCAAAGGCAAGCGCAAGCGATTAAAGGCTTCCACGACGACATCCACCCGCTTGTAGGGCACCAAACGACAGAGGCAGAGATAGCTGTCGTCGCGAGGTTGATCCCAGCGGAATCGCTCCACTTGCACCGGTGGATGAAGCACGTGCGCTTGACGCCGCCAGTACTGGTGAATGCGTCGTGCGGTGAAGCGGGAGTTAGCCACCAACACATCCACACGGGCTGCACTCAATTGATCCCATTGGCGCAGGGCATGCAGCTGCCAACGGATCCAGGGCCCAAAGCCCCGCCGTGCCAGGGCTGATCGCTGCAAATAGGCATGCATTTGATCCCAGGCATAACGCACCGGGGTGTGCACGTAGCTGATGTGCAGTTGTTCGGGAGATGTGAGCACTCCTTTGGCCACCAGATGGCTGCTGCTGATGACGAGGGGGTAGGCGCTGAGGTCGATCTGCTCGATTGCGAGTGGCAGCAGCGGTAGGTACTGCTGCACATGGCTGACGCCCCAGGGCAATGTTTGGATTGGACTGGTAAGGATGCGCCGTCCAGACCAGCGGCTTTGCGGGCGTTGGCTTTCTCCATCCACAAGAGCTGCGAGATCAGGTGGTCGACCGCAGGCGGTCAGCCACTGATCGATGGCATCCACCACCTGCTCTGCACCGCCCACTGAGCGGGGGGTGAACCACTCATGGACGAGGGCAACGCGCTGCGGCAACTCCCGGGACTGCTTGATACTCATCCCAAGGCTCAGCAACTACATCAAGAAGTCTCTCAGCTGATTGCAGGGCGAGGAGCAAATCCCGATGCTGATTGTTATGGCGACTCATCCCTTACCGATCAATGCGTTGTTGGAGGATTCCCTCAACGAACCAGCGATCGGCACCACCGATTGTTTCCGTTGGCATGCAACCCCTGTGGGAATTGCGGCCTTGTGGAGTCATTCTCATCCACCGTCGACACCACCCTTTGACGATGCACTCAAGGAAGGTCTCCTTGTGGGCTTGGATCTCAGCCGCGAAGAGCGGGAATTTCACCAAGTCACGCAAGGTCTGGTGCTTCTATTTCACTCTTAAGCGAGATCGCAGTCGGTCCAACCGCTTGCAATGCCCAATCCACATTCGGCTAGGCCCCGCATTTGATCAGCACCTGGCTTCCATCGGCAATGGTCAAAGCGTGGCAGCTTGGGTTCCAAGGAGGACCCTAGGCGTTGGGGTTTGCTGCAGCATCTGATGACTGTTGCCCTCAATGCTCACCTTCACGCAGTGTTGAAAGGATTTGATGGCGTTTCATCAAGGAGCTAAGAGACGGATAGATCCGCTCGCTGCCGTAGGTGTTTAAGTGACTGCCGTCTGTGAAAAGTTGCACTGCGTCGATTGTTGTGCTGCATGTTGTTGCAGAACAGAGGGCACCTAGTGGATCGTAAAAGTAGAGATTGGGTATGTCCGACATTGCTCTGGAAAGGGGCTCTAATGTGGTTTTGTGTAAATCGCGGACTTGTCCGATCGGTTTTGTTTGTTTGCAGTCAGAGCGAATAGGGTTGAATTGTTGATAGGGCTTTGGATCTGCGCAAAGTTGGGGTATTAGGTATGGCTCAAAGGAGGGATTGGGCATAAAGTAAATGATTGAAATATTTTTTTTCTTTAGGGAGTTTGCCAGTGAGCGCAGTTCATGCTCTAGACGGCTCAGAAAATACGTTTGATTATTCCCCTTCCATTGATCGTTGGGGTATTGAAAACCAAGGGTGTCAACAAGGTCGAGGTCTCGTGTGTAGGAGCCGGAGTTGATGATTAAAACGATATCGCCGCTTTTGAGGTAAGCTCCCATTAAGTTGCGGGCCTTGGCTTGGAGTTCGTAGCCAGGCTTAGCTTTGGCTCTTGATTTAATTCTGATCAGATTGTTTGGAGGGAATGGGTATCCAGGTACTGCGTTGACGCCAACTTCAAGGTGTAGTTCCCTGCTTAATTTGTGGGCAAGGGGAACATGGTATTTAGTGTGACTATCACCTACGATCAGGATTTTTGGGGTGGCTTTACCGGGATTGCTTGTGGGTTGATTTGTGTTGTTGATGATGCAGGCTGGAAATATTGATGTTGCTTTAGCGCTACATTTTGATCTTTTTGGTTTGAACTCTTGTTTTTGGCTTTTTGAATCCCAGGCGTAGAGCTTTCCTTTAAGGGGATAGCGCAGGATCATCAGGCCCCCGTAAGCCGTCATTAACACTCCTCCGCCAATCATCAATGTTGCCCACCGCCGTCCACGCCAGCTTCCATGGCGAAGGGGTGTTTCGATCCATCGGTAGGAGCCCATGGCTAGGGCAAGCATGAGGGCGATTTGGAAGGGTGCAGACCACCATTGGATGCCAATCGTCCATCGGCTGATGGAAAGCACCCCCCAGTGCCATAGATAGAGCGAATAAGACATCAAGCCGACGTCGACTATTCGGGGATGGGTTAATACTTTGAAGGCTGTTGTCTTCTTGTTTAAGCAGGCGATGAGGATGCATGAAAGACCAACCACTGCTAGGGTTGATGCCGGTGCTAACGGGACGGGAAGAACCATCACTCCAACCATCAAAGCCATCGTTAACAGTGGAGGAATTTTTTCGAGTGTTCGTTCAATGGCAATACATTCCTTCACTCCAAGAAAGGCCAAGCAGCCTGCCGCCATTTCCCAGAATCTGGTCGGCATCAAGAAATAGGCCGCTGATTGGTTAGTTGGATAGAGAAAAAGGAATCCAGTCAATGATGCAATAGATAACGTCCCGATGACCAGGGCAAGGTTGCGAGAGCCATTCCTGGTTTGGCGGCCAAATCCAGAAAGCCAAATTAGGAATGGAAAGAGGATGTAAAATTGTTCTTCCACCCCCAGAGACCATGTGTGCGTGAAGACATTGAGCTCAGTAGATTGGGCAAAATAATCCGTCGACTGATCTAAAAGGTAGAGATTTGATAGTCCAGCAAGTGAATATATTCCTGTCAGTAAAGACAGCTCCGGTTTTGGGTTGACAATGCAAATAGCAAGGCCCATGGTCAGCACAAAAACTGCAAGTGCCGGAACGAGTCGTTTGATTCTGCGCTCATAAAATCTGCTGATGAAATCTTTGAAGTCTTTGCTTGATCGTTCACTTAGGGATGAAGTTATGACATATCCGGAGATAACAAAGAAGATATCGACACCAAGATACCCTCCCGGGAGAATATCTTGACTGAAATGATTGACAATCACTGCGATCACGGCAAGCGCGCGTAGGCCGTCGATTTCTGGGCGGTAGCGACTATTCTTTTGTCTAATGGTTGGATTGGTGTTATCCGTCACTGCTATCGATTTTGGAATCAAGTTTTTATTGTATCACTGAGGATCATTGTCTGATTGTGTTTTGGTTCAATTGGTTTTTGTCTTGACTGCTTGATTTGTTCCTGCCTTTAACTAGTCTGCTTGCTATCTCAGGCTGCAGAGGCGTGATGCATTTCGCCTGGGCATTGCCCATGAAAAGCGTCTTCTGAGTGGTCGTGGTTGGCTGAGGCAGGGCTCCTTGCTCGATGCTTCAATCGTTAGGTGGCTCTGTTGGCTTCTGATTGCAGCCATGCATCCCGCGCCATCACTGGATGGCCTGTTGGGATTTCGCAACATCCATCAGCTTCACTCAACAAGAAAAGTCCCACTCTCACTGGAGAATGGGACTTCAGCAGATCATCTGGGAAGTTCTCAGAACGGAGAGGGTGGGATTCGAACCCACGAGGGTATTACCCCTACACGATTTCGAGTCGTGCGCATTCAACCGGGCTCTGCCACCTCTCCAAGCGTCCTTAGACGTTTTTTTATCTTAGCGGTCGGCCTCAAGACCGCTAGCGGGCAACAGCCGCAAACCCTTGCGCTGCATCCGCAGTCTGCGTTGGCCGGCTTGAAGGGCGAAGTGTCGACCTCTCGGGGGGAGCGGTTGCATCTCGAGGCCTGGAGACACGATGCGTTGGCCGGTCTGAAGCGGAGCATGGCCCAGCTGTTCGGCCACCAAGGTGTGTGCTTGATGGCGCCAGCAGCGCTGTTCTTCTGTGGCTACCGGATCCAAGACGGCGACCCAGTCAAACCGGGCATGCCCTGAGCCATGGCCCAGTTGTTGTGCCACGCGGCAGCTGAAGGCATCGCCGGAGCTGCTGATCAAAGCGGCCCGGCCGCGATGCCGCAGCAGCACCCACTGACGTCCCCATTGCTCAACATGGATCACGGCATCGGCCATCAGCTCTGCCCCGTGTAGGCCAAGGGTCAGCAACGTGAGCGGCAACAGCAATCGGGGCAATCCCCGTTGGCGCGCGGATGAACTGGAGCACGAGAGCGCGGTTAGCACCACCACCAGCACCATCCACCATGCGGGTCGTCCGGTCAGCACTTGAGCCCAAGGCCAGTGGCTGATTGTGGTGACCACCTGCTGCAGTAACGAGGCCAAGGCCTTCATGGGTACGGCGAGCAAGGGTGCGACGAAGGCCACGACTCCTTGTGGTAGCACCAGCACCAGGACTGCGAGCGCCATCGACAGCAGGGTGAGCACCATGAGCAGGGGTGATGTCAGCACGTTTGCGAGCAGGGCATAGAGGGGCATGGCCCCGAAGTGAAGCCATTGCAGAGGCAGGGTCCAGACCATGGCCGCCAGCGGCACGGCTAAGGCTCCTGCCAGTCCTTGGATTCCTGGAGGCAAGTGGGGTTTGAGGCGTGCTTCCAGGTGTGGTGCCGTCAGCACGAGGCCAGCGGTGGCGGCCGCACTGAACTGAAAGCTGATGGCCCTGGCCCAGGCGGGGTTGATCCATAGCATCAGCACCAGAGTGGCGAGCAGCACGCCGAAGGGTCGGCTTCTTCCCCCTCCTTGATGAATCAGGAGGCCCGCTAGCCCCATCAGCACTGCCCGCACGACGGATGCCTGGGCGCCTGCCAGGGCCAGGAACACCACCATGGCTCCGATGCCTGCAACCAGCTTTCCCCAGGCTGGCCAAGCCCGTGTCAGCAACAGCACGCTGCCGAGAAGCACCGAGAGATGAAAGCCTGATGCGGCCAGAGCATGGGACAACCCAGTCACGCGAAAGGCTTGGCGCAGAGTCTCGGGCAGCTCCACTTGAGCACCCCCCAGCACGAGGGCCGCTAGCAAGGAGCCTTGGTCTGGTCCGAGAAAGGCTTGAAATTGCTCTTGAATGCGCCGCCTGGCATCGGCTAAGGGACTCCAGCGTTGGCCGACCACCTCCAGGTCGGCTGTTTTGAACTGGCTCCAGGTGTTTTGTCTGGCGAGTCGCTGGGCTGGTGAAGGCAACAGCGGATGGCTGCTCAGACTGGGTTTCTGCAGCCGTCCTTGGGCGTCAATCAATGCCCCTGCGCGAAGACTTTGGCGGCAGGGCTTGAGTTGTACTTCAGTGGTGCCATGCACACGCCTGCCGTTAAGGCGTTGGGTTTGCACCAGCCCCCTGCAGCGCCCTTCCTTCGGGATGGCATCGTGGATCCAGCGTCCTTCCAGGCGCTGCAGCTCCAGCGCCGGAGATTGATGATGCACGGGATCCAAGGGGCCTGGCCCGGCGTTGGCTCCTAGTCCTGCCCGCAGGCTGCTTGCCACCAACAGCAGCACGAGCAGCAGTGCCTGAAGCTGCGTCCAACGCTGATTGTGCGTCAGATGGGAGGCCGAGAACCCCAGGCCACCCACAAGCAACCCCCATTGCAGCCATCCGTCAGCCAGCGCCGCTCCGCAGAGGCTGAGCAGGATCAGCGTTGCGATCGCCAGAGCGGCGGGCATGGGTTGTTGCAGTGACTGCGGAGAGCATTCCCCTGGCAGTGCAGCGGTTTGCAGGACAGTGGCGGTCGGTGGTTAACCCGCCATGACGGACTGTTGCTGCTGAAGAAGGGGAAAACCAAGGGCTTCGCGTTCTGCTAGCCAGGCTTCCGCCACCTTGCGGGCCAGGATTCGAATTCGACCGATTGTGGCGGTGCGCTCGGTGACGGAGATCACCCCACGGGCTTCCAGCAGGTTGAAGGTGTGCGAGCACTTGAGCACGAAGTCAAGGGCTGGTGCGGGCAGTTGTTTGTCGATCAGGTCAGCAGCCTCGGCCTCATAGATGGCAAACAATTGCTTGAGCCGTTCTGGGTTGGAGGCTTCGAAGTTGTAGTGACATTGACCCGTCTCAAAGGGAAGCCAGATGTCGCCGTAGTGCCGTTCTGCATTCCAGCTCAGGTCCCAGATGCTCTCCACATCCTGGAGATACATGGCCAGGCGTTCGAGGCCGTAGGTGATTTCGATCGAGACAGGCCGGCAGTCGATCCCGCCACATTGTTGAAAGTAGGTGAATTGGGTCACCTCCATGCCGTCCAGCCAAACTTCCCAGCCCACGCCCCAGGCGCCAAGGGTGGGGGATTCCCAATTGTCTTCAACGAAGCGGATGTCGTGGTCTGCGGCTCGGATTCCGAGCGCCTCGAGTGAGGCGAGATAGGTCTCCTGGATCCTGTCGGGAGATGGCTTGATCAGCACTTGATATTGGAAATAGTGCTGGGCTCGGTTGGGGTTATTGCCATAACGGCCATCGGTGGGCCTTCGACAGGGCTCGGGGTAAGCGACCGCCCAAGGTTCCGGACCAATGGCCCGCAACACGGTGTGGGGGCTCATTGTGCCGGCGCCTTTTTCGGTGTCGTAAGGCTGCAGCAACAGACATCCCTGATCGGCCCAGAAGCGGTTGAGGGTGCTGATGATGTCCTGGAAGTGCATAGCCAAACAGTCTTGAGTGCTGGTGCGGGGTCTGGGAGGACGTGACGGTTGACCCGTGACGGAGACGGTCAACTGCGCAGACCTGACTTTTTAGGCCATGGGGTGACCCTTGCAGCAGGTTCCCATCCACGCTTCCATAGAATGAGAATTTTCTGAGAGATGGTCAGCAGTCTGGTGAGAATTTTGATCCTGGTGTTCGTTTGCGTTTTTCTTTATGCCAGCCCAGGTGCAAGAAAAATAGTCGCTGGATTCTTCAGTATTGCCTGTGAGTCCCTTCCTTCAGAGGCAGACGTTGAAGATGGAACATTGCTTCAGCGTCGCCTCGATAAGGCAATACCTTCTAAGAAATAACATTACTCTTTTTGAGCACTTCTCCACCCTATCGATCAATTTAATAGCGTCATCATTCGCTTTGAGCCAAGCAGCGGTGGAGGTGAGCGATGGCATGATGGCGGTGGGGGTTACTGCGGCTTGGACCCATTATTCCCAGCCAGAAGCTGCCATCTCCCTGAAACACCAGCACCGGTTTCGCTGCTGCTTTGCCATGGGATTCCAGCAATGACTTGCACAGTTTTTCCGCAACTTCCATGCCTTTGGGTCTGGCCCGCAGCCGACGCAACACTGGGTCCACTTGCGAGAACGACACGAACGTCGCGCGTTGAGAGTCGGTGACCAAGATCATTCCATCGAGCCACTGAACTTCCAGCAGCAGGTCTTCAATGGAAGCCAGCAGGGAAGGGAGGGGGAATGCCATGGGGCGACCCTGAATTCTTAAGAATTTATTTATAAACCCCTGTGTGGCGATCTCGCAAGCGGCACTGCCTACGCTTTGGTTTAGGTGCTGAGAATCAAGAGTCCCATTTGACCGGCCATGAAAGGTCGATGGCGCGCCGAACGGAAGCCGGCTTGAATGGCCATGGTTTCCTGCTCCACGCCAGTTGCAAAGCGCTGCAAACTGGCTTCTAAGTAGGCGTATTGCGCTTCCAGTCCTGCCATGGCAGCCGCCGGTACCACGATGCGGCGCAGATAATGACGTTGGAAAGTGGCCGACCAGCTCGACTCCGGCAGGCGATTGAAATCCAACACTCCGGCACGGCCCCCCGGTTTCAGCAACCGGCGGATTTCCTTCAATCCGGCTGCTGCGTCAGCCAAATTCCGAAGGCCATAGGCCATCACGATGCCATCGAAGTGGGCTGTCGGGAGTTCGGTGTTCAGGGCGTCGCCTTGCACCCAGTCCACCTGTAACCAAGCTTGGCGCTGACGGCGCTGTTCAGCGAGGCTTAGGGGGTCGGCAGCTGCATCAAGGCCAATCACACGCCCATTCGGGCGAACGATCCGCGCGAGATCGAGAGCCAGATCACCGGTGCCGCAACAAAGGTCAAGCCAGCACTCCCCCGAGCGAGGTTGGAGTCTGGCGAGCAGTTGGCGCTTCCATTGGCGGTGGAGGCCAAGGCTCAGTAGGTCGTTGAGACGGTCATAACGTGGCGCGA
This sequence comes from Synechococcus sp., assembly GCA_049889555.1. Classification (GTDB taxonomy): domain Bacteria; phylum Cyanobacteriota; class Cyanobacteriia; order PCC-6307; family Cyanobiaceae; genus Synechococcus_C. The sequence goes on from JBMHDE010000021.1 coordinate 39,287, forward strand.
CATCGTTAAACAATTGCTCAACGGCAGCGGCGTCGCCTGGTTGCACAGCCATCAGATCAATGCAGCGTTGCGCTCACACGGGCAGTCCATTCAGGGTCATCACCATCACCAGTGTGAGTCCCACTGCGGCGGAACAAACCAAGCAGCCGGCGAGCATCAGCGAAAATTCCTGTTGCTCAATCGCTGTTTGCATCAACGACAAAGCCCAGGCCACGAGACTGATCACAATCACCGAACTGCTCAGGCCCAGCGGCAACACCCAGGATTGATTGATTAGGGGCAAGCCAGCCATCTCGCTTGTGTGAGCGGTTGAAAGCAGTACCAAAACTTTAGAAACTTCTTTCAGCCTTCTGGGGGGCGAATGGTCATTCCCCGTTTCAGCAGGTCGCCTTTGATCTGCTCGACCGTCAGCACTCCGTCGTGCAGCAGCGAGGCCAGCAGCGCTGCGGACGCCTGGCCTCCATCGACGCCCTGGTCCAACGCCGCAGCAATGTGGTCGAGGCACCCCGCCCCGCCGGAAGCGATCACGGGCACAGGCACCGCTTGGGCGACGGCCCGGGTCAAGGCAAGGTCGTAACCGGCTTGCGTGCCGTCGCCGTCCATGGAGGTGAGCAGAATTTCACCGGCACCGAGTTCTGCGACCCGGCTAGCCCAGCTCACGACATCCAATTGGGTGTTTTCGCGTCCGCCTTTCACGAACACATCCCAGCCCGGCTCGCCCGTTTGGCGGCGCCGGGCATCGATGGCCACAACGATGCATTGGCAGCCGAAGTGCTCTGCCCCCTGGGCCACGAGCCCGGGATCTCGCACCGCAGAGGAGTTCAAACTCACCTTGTCGGCACCAGCACGAAGCAATTCGGTCATGCCGTCCACCGAAGAGATCCCTCCCCCCACGGTGAAGGGGATGGTCACGTGTTCAGCGGTGCGCCGAACCATGTCAACCAGCGTTGCCCGCCCCTGATGGCTCGCTGCAATATCGAGGAAAACCAGTTCATCGGCTCCTGCCTGGCTGTAGCGGCACGCCAACTCCACCGGATCTCCGGCATCACGGAGGCCAACAAAATTGACTCCTTTTACAACGCGGCCATCGGCAACGTCCAGGCAGGGGATCAGGCGAAGAGCAACCATGACGAACTGCGGAGATTATGGGGCGCGGCTGTTAGGGTGGCGCCCACTTTCCAAGCCTTGCAGGCCATGGCTCAGGCGACGATCAACATCGGCTCTAAGGTACGAGTAGCGCGGGTTCGCGACCGTATCCCCAATGCGCTTGTGGAACTCTTGAAGAAGGACGCCACTGGCACGGTGGTGGAATTTCGTACCGTTGATGGCAAAGGTATCGGTGTGGTGGTTGAACTCAGTGATGGTTCCACCAACTGGTTTTTTGAAGATGAAATTGCTGCTGCCTGAGGCCTCAATTCGTGAGTGATGCGCGTCAACTGCTCGGCATGAAAGGTGCCAGCGGCACCTCCAATATTTGGAAGCTGCGCTTGCAGCTGATGAAACCTGTCACTTGGATTCCCCTGATTTGGGGAGTTGTGTGCGGTGCTGCTGCGAGTGGTCATTATTTGTGGCGATTCGATCATGTTGCAGCTGCTGTCGCCTGCATGGTGATGAGTGGTCCTCTGCTTGCTGGATTCACGCAAACGATCAACGACTATTACGACCGCGACATCGACGCCATTAATGAGCCGTATCGGCCGATCCCAAGTGGAGCCATTCCCCTTGCGCAGGTGAAGCTTCAGATTTGGGTTTTGCTGCTGGCGGGTTTGGGTGTCGCCTACGCCTTAGATCGATGGGCTGGCCACGCAACTCCTGTGGTGTTCCTGCTGGCCTTGGGTGGTTCTTTCGTTAGCTACATCTACTCTGCTCCCCCGTTAAAACTCAAGCAAAACGGTTGGCTGGGAAATTACGCCCTCGGGGCCAGTTATATCGCTCTTCCGTGGTGGGCTGGTCAAGCGCTGTTTGGCCAACTCACTTGGGCAACGGCGATTTTGACCTTGGCTTATAGCTTGGCCGGACTCGGTATTGCCGTCGTTAATGATTTCAAAAGTGTTGAGGGCGATCGTGAGTTGGGATTGCAGTCACTTCCTGTTGTTTTTGGGATTCAACGCGCCAGCTGGATTAGTGCTGCAATGATTGATTTGTTTCAATTGTTGATGGTTGCTGTGTTGATTGCGATTGGTCAACACTTTGCTGCTGTTCTTCTTATTCTTCTCATCGTTCCTCAGATCACTTTCCAAGATATTTGGTTGTTACGGGATCCAGTGGAATTTGATGTTAAATATCAAGCTAGTGCTCAGCCCTTTCTTGTGCTTGGAATGCTCGTTACTGCCTTGGCGGTTGGTCATAGTTCTCTCACTCAATTGACGTGAAGCGCACCCGCCGCTACTTGGTGATTCACGCTGGTTTCGCCGCTGCAGTGGGTTGCGGTCTGGCCTTGGGGCAAACCGCAATCACGGAAGCCATCGACGGCACCCTGCCTGATGCTGGTGAGATCGCCATTTTCCATCGTCCAGGAACGATCACACTGCTCTCCAGTGACGGTCAGGTGATCCAGAAGTTGGGGCCTGAGACCCGCGAAAAAGTTAGTCCCGGTGCCATGCCGGAGTTGGTCAAACAGGCTTTTGTCGCAGCAGAGGATCGTCGTTTTTATCGCCACAATGGCGTTGATTTTTGGGGAATGGGCCGCGCACTGCTGATCAATCTCAGGTCGGGCTCAGTGCAGCAAGGGGCTAGTACCATCACCCAACAGCTTGCCCGCATAGTCTTTCTTAACTTAGACAAAACGATCACCCGCAAATTGCGGGAAGCGGCGTTGGCTTACAAGTTGGAGCGTCAGCTCAGTAAGGAGCAGATTCTTGAGCAATATTTGAATTATGTGTATTTGGGATCTGGGGCCTATGGCGTGGCTGATGCTGCCTGGGTGTATTTCACCAAAATTCCCGATCAGCTCACGCTTCCAGAAGCAGCTTTGATTGCAGGTGTAACGCCTGCTCCTTCGCTCTACTCACCGCTTGTGGATGCGTCAGTGGCGCTGAAGCGTCGAGACATGGTGCTGTTGCGGATGGAAAAAGAGGGATTCATTACGGCTGATGCTTTGGAAGATGCTCGGTCGAGTCCCCTCAACCTCAAACCGGCCACGCCGAAGTATTTCAATAGTGCTGCCCCCTACTTCACCGGTTGGGTGTTGCAGCAACTGCCCCAGATGCTCACTCCTGAGCAATTGGAGCTGGGGGGGCTGACGATTCGTACGAGCCTCAATCTCAATTGGCAACAGCGGGCTCAGCAGGTGGTGCGGAAGTACGCGCCTGGTCAGAGTGAAGGCGCGATTGTTTCGATGCAGCCCAGCACTGGCCTGGTGCGGGTGATGGTGGGCGGTAAAAACTTCCAATCCAGTCAGTTCAATCGCACCATCCAAGCCCTTCGTTCGCCAGGGTCCACCTTCAAGCTTTTTCCCTACGCCGCTGCGATTCAGGCGGGGGTGAGGCCAGACGACATTTTTATTGATTCTCCGCGCTGTTGGAAGGGATATTGCCCGAAAAACTTTGGCAAAAAATATTTTGGCCCCATTTCCCTTGCCGATGCCTTCCAGAAGTCACTCAACACCGTTGCTGTTCAATTGCAAGACAGGGTGGGTTTTGACGCCGTCATCGCGATGGCTAACAATCTTTCAATCGGTACGACGAGGCCTTTGGGTCGCTATTACCCCATGGCAATTGGGGCTTACGAACAAACCATTCTGGACATGACGGCGGCCTACGCCGCCGTGGCCAATCGGGGTGTATATGTGAAGCCCACAGCTTTTGAAGAGATTCGAGGCCCTGGTGGTGATCTGTTCTGGAGCCGTCGTGCCGATGGCCCTAGGGGCCGACGGGCCGTTGACCGTGATGTGGCCGACACAATGAATTGGATGCTTCAACGTGTGGTCTCGGGGGGTACGGGCGTCGCCGCCAAACTGGGTGACAGGCCGGTTGCAGGGAAAACAGGCACGTCCGAGGGCGCCCGCGATCTTTGGTTTATTGGTTCGATTCCCCAGCTCACAACGGCTGTCTGGTTCGGTTACGACAACAACCGTGAAACCGGTAGCAGTAGTGGTGAGGCCGCCTGGGCTTGGAAGCAATACATGGGCAGCATTAAAGAGAATTTTCCGGTGCAGAAATTTCCTCCTAAGCCGTTGTTTCCCAAGCTGGAGAAGAAGGCACGCGGCACCAATCGTGGGGCTCCCTCTTGGGGCGATCAAAACGCTGACCCGGTGACCAAGCCTGGTGATTCGACCCTGCCTGACACCAGTTGGGATATCAGCACACCGGCGATTCCCGTGCCCTCGAATCCGACCGTGGTGCCTCCGGGAGGTCCGCCGGTGGATGAGTTTTTTAGGCCGCTGCCGGTGCAGTAGGCGGTGTTTGGATCACTGCGGCGTAAAAGCCATCGCCTCCTTCAGGGTCGGGCCAGCGCTGCTGTTGATGTTGAAGGATGAGTTCGGGATGGGCCTCCAAGAAGTTTGCAATCTGCTGTTCATTTTCAGCTGGATGAATGGTGCAGGTGGCGTAAACGAGGGTGCCACCTGGGGTGAGAAGAGGCAGCATCGCTTCCAGGAGTTGGGCTTGCTGGGGCACGAGCTCCTCCACATGCTTGGCATTGATGCGCCAGCGGGCATCAGCGTGGCGGGCCAGGGTGCCAAGGCCGGAGCAGGGGGCATCCAGCAAAATGCGCTGAAATGATCCCTTCCACTGCGGTTTCAACGTCAGGAGTTCGGTGGCATCGGCGGCCATCGCCTGCAGGCATTGGGTGCCGAGCCGGGCGGCGTTAGCAGCCACGCGTTTCAGGCGTCCAGCGGAGCGGTCAATCGCCCACACTTCTCCTTGATCACCCATCAGTTCAGCCAGGTGGGTGGCTTTGCCCCCTGGTGCGGCACAGGCGTCCAGCACCCTGTCTCCAGGTTGGGGGGCCAGTAGGGGAGCCACCCATTGGGCTGCACGGTCTTGAACGCACCAATGACCTTCTGCATAACCGGGCCAGAGGCGCAGATCCCCGCCATGGCTCAGCACTTGCAGGCCATCGGGGCATTCTGGGATTGGCACCACGGTCAGGTTTGCCTCCTCGAAGGCCGCCTGGACGGCGTTTCGTGAGCTGTGCAGCCGGTTGACCCGTAGGTCGAGGCTGGGGACCTGATTGCAGGCCTGGGCGACCTGCTGCGCCTGCTCGCGGCTGCACCAATGTTGCAACCCTTGGCAGAACCAGTCGGGCAGCGACTCCTGGAGCGCAAGCCGTAGGGCTGGATCATCGGGCAGGGTGAGTTCTTCGCCTGCTTGATGGGCGCGCCATGCCCCGCGCAGTAACCCATTCACCACCGGCGCTAAGCGATTGAGCCCATGGCGCTTGGCTAAGTCCACGCTGGTGTAGACGGCAGCTGCGGCCGGGATGCGTTCCATGCAGAGCAGTTGATACAGACCCACGTGGAGCAACCAGCGCAACCTGGGCGGTTGCTTGCGGGCGGGCACCTTGCCGAGGCGATCCAGCCAGCCGTCCAGCCGGCGCCTTTGACGAATGGCGCCATAGGCCAGTTCGGTGACGAGACCCCGATCGGCGCCCGAGAGCTGCTGGCCGCGCAGGGCGCGCTCCAAAGCAACATCGGCATAGGCCCCAGCGCCAACTGCTTCGAGCACCTCCCAGGCCAGTCGACGTGGCACGACCCCAATGGCCGTTACTGGGTTTTGGGAGGGGCGATCACGCACGGCGCGCTGGTAAGTCATTCTCATCCTGCGTTGCGGTCGAGCCAGGTGCTGGCTGTGGCGTCCAGAGAAAGTGCTTGAGGGGCAGGCGGCCCTGGGGATCCACGGGAATGCCCTCGGCCAACAACAGGTCCCGTTGGATCCAGTCTGAGCCTTCGCGGCTTGGGCTCATGGCGATGCAGCCACGGGCATTCACCACCCGATGCCACGGCAGAGGAGAGGGAAGTTTGAGGCGTCGCAGGGCCCAGCCCACTTGGCGGGCACAGCCGTAGGCCCCGATCCAGTCGGCGACTTGGCCATAGGTGGCCAATCGCCCCTGGGGAATGAGGGCCACGACCGCATAGACCCTTTGGTCGAAGCCAGGAACGGCGTGGTGGGATGCTGGTGTGCTGGGACTGACAGACAAAACACAATGACGGCTGACAAGGCGCTACTTCAAGACGTTGCTCAGGAGCTGTGGAACACCACCAAAAAGCTTCGTCCGGGTTTGCCCAAGATCGTGCGTTCTCAGTTGGTGCTCAAGGCACTGATGACGATCGGAGATCTGCAGGACCAACTGCAAGCCAGCATGATCCTCGGCATCATTGCCGATCAGGACCCCGATGATGCGCCTGCGGGCGACAGCAAGGCGGTGGAGGCAACATCTGAAACAGCTGCGGCCAGCAACGAAGACGCCCGCAGCACGTCTCGTTCTGTGCGCAAGCGTTCTGCAGCTCGCTAACTGCTGCGATGCCTCTGCTCCCTCGCCGTTTTGAACGCTTGAAAGCTGTGTTGGATGGTCGTATGGCCAACCTCACGGTGTTGTTGGAGCACGTGGAAAAGCCCCACAACTTGTCGGCGATTCTGCGCAGTTGCGATGCGGTGGGTGTGCTTGAAGCCCATGCGGTCAGTCTTCAAGGCAGGCCACGCATGTTCAATAGCACTGCCCAGGGCAGCCAGAAGTGGGTGCCCTTGCATGATTATCCGACCACGGAGACTGCGGTGCAGCAGCTCAAAGCGAAGGGCTTCAAGCTGTATGGCACCCATTTGGGAGTGAATGCCTGTGATTATCGCGATTGTGATTTCACGGGGCCAACGGCGTTTGTGCTGGGTGCCGAGAAGTGGGGCCTGAGTGATGTCGCTCGCGAGTTGATGGATCAGGCGGTGTTGATTCCCATGGCGGGCATGGTGCAGTCGTTGAATGTGTCGGTGGCGGCGGCGACTTTGCTGTTTGAAGCGGTGCGGCAGCGCCGTGCTGCCGGTGTGTTGCCCAGTCAGGGCGAAGGCCTGGCTGGATCGCTCTATGGCGAGCGCTTGTTTGAATGGGCCTATCCGCAGGTGGCGGAGTGGTGTCGCCGTGAGGGGCGCCCCTATCCAGCGCTGAATGCGGAAGGAGCAATCCTCGAATCGTTGCCACGCACCCTCAAGCTGCGCTGTTGAGAGAGTTCAGCAATGATCAAAATGGAATCAGCACGTCGTTGCCGGCTTTGGAGCGTTCCATGACTGGGGGATGACGTCGTGCTCCCGGCAAACGCAGGGCGATCGCGAGTGTCAGGCCCTCGATCAGCAGATTGTGCCCCACAAACAAAACCACCAGGCCAAGCGCGATCGCCAACATCTGCTCCAGCAAACCGATCACGTCATCGGGATTGGAACGGCCTGATAGCCACAACACTGTCCCGAGGGTCATTAACACCAATGTGGTCCACCAGGGCATTGGGCCTGTTGCAGATGTCCCTAGTTTGACGATCCAATGGGGCGGAGTGAATGGGGCTTGTCACCCTCTGGGGGCTCGCTAGCGCTCACCCAGGCTTCGAGACCTTCGCCAAGGAACGAAAGCCCCAGCACTAGCACAAACATCGCCAACCCTGGGAAGATCGCTGTCCACCAAATGCCCGTGGGTATGGCTGCTAGCGCCAGGTTGAGGTCACTGCCCCATTCCGGCACGGTGTCCGGCAGGCCCAGGCCGAGGAAGCCCAACCCTCCGAGCACGAGCACCGCATCGGCGGAGTTGAGGGTCACCAGCACCGGTACTGAGGTGATCACGTTGCGTAACAGGTAGCGACGCAGGATCCATCGGGGGCCGGCGCCGAGTGAGCGGGCTGCCTCCACAAACAGCTCTGCTTTCACTTGAGCGGTTTGATTGCGCACCACACGAAAGTATTGAGGCACGTAAACAACACAGAGGGCTGCAGCGGCGTTGGGGATGCCGCGTCCGAGCAGAAACGCCAGCACCACCGACAACAGCAGCACCGGCAGGGTGTACAGGGTGTCCATCACCAGCACTAGCACCCGATCCACGGCCCCGCCGAAGTATCCACTGGCCATGCCCAAGGGGACGCCAATCACCAGGGCGAGCGCCACAGCCAGCAGTACCACCTGCAGAGCAACACCACTGCCCTGGAGGGTGCGCACGCAAACATCACGGCCGAGACGGTCGGTGCCGCACCAGTGCTGCCATGAGGGGGCTGCATAGATGGGGTTGTCGAGGCCGGCGTTGGGATCAGGCAGTAGATCCATGGCCAGGAGGAGGGGGGTGACCACGGCGATCAGGCCGTAGACGGCGATGATCATCAGCCCCCAGCGGGCCATGCGCACCGCGAGGGTGGGGCAGGATAGGGCGTGGGATGAGACGTTGAAGCGCACCGCCGAATTGATCCACGCAAACTAACGGTATTGTTGCTGCAGATCCCGGTGCGGGTGCTGATGATGGAGAGATGGACACCCCTTCCCCATGGCGCCAATGGTTGCTCGGCAGCTTGCCGGGTCAGTTGCAGTTGGCCACTTATTTGGCCGTGTTTTTGGGATTTACGAGCGCCAGCATCGCTGGCTTAATCCTCACCCGGCGTAACCAGGCTTTGTTGGGCGAAGGCGACCTGCGCTCCAATGCCCAATCCTTGGAACGCAGTTTGTTGGCTGATCGCCTGTTGGAGGTGCCCCCAGGGGAAAGCCCTGCGGCCCTGACCCGCCGCACGCAGGCCATTCGTGAGCAGTTGCGTTGGCATTCATCCAGTCGCCATGTTCTATGGATTGAGCGGCCTGATGGCAAATTGTTGTTGCCAGCGGATGGGACGTTGCCGCTGGATCCCGTTGTGCCGAAGTTGGCGAGCAGGAGTGGCATTCAACCCGGGATCAACCGTGCATTCAGAGTGAAGGGACAGGATCACATCGCCATTCTGACGCGTATCTATCCATCGGGCCTCAAGCTGTGGAGCAGTGCGGAAGTGACCCGCATTAATCAGGCACAGACCGCGTTTCTTAACTGGATGATCGTGATTTGGGCCAGTTGTCTCGTGATGTCACTGTTGATTGTGAATCGCTTGGTGCGGCGGATTATCCGACCTTTGCGTCAACTCAACGAGGCCTCAAGCCAGCTCACTGCCGATACTCTCAATAGCTCTGTTTTGCGCATTGAAAGTGCTCCATTGGAAGTGGAACAACTTGCCAATACCTACAACGGCTTGAGATCGCGTTTGGCTAAATCATGGAGTGATCAGCGCCGTTTTGTCAGTGCGGTCAGCCATGAATTGCGCACGCCACTCACGATTGTGCAGGGCTACGTGTATCGCACCCTCAATCGTAGCGACAACTTGACTGAGCCTCAGCGTAAGGGTCTGCGCACTGCAGAGGAGGAGACATTACGCATGCGCCATTTGCTGGATGATCTGCTCGATCTTTCGCGCAGCGATAGCGGACAACTGCGGTTGCAGCATCAGGAGGTGGAGATGAACATCGCTGTGTTGGAGGCGGTGGACATGGCCCGCTCCTCCATGAAGCGGGAGGTGTTGACGGAGCTACCCCTTCAGCAGGAAGACAGCAGACTGATCGTTGCCCAGGCTGATCCAGATCGATTACGGCAAGTGCTGTTGGATTTGATCGAGAATGCGCACAAATATTCGCCCGAGGGAAAGCCGGTGACGGTGCGTCTCAGTCAAGTCGAGCAGATGGCGGTGGTGGAGGTGGTTGACCAGGGCATTGGCATTCCCCCCAAGGATCTTCCCAAGGTGTTTGATCGTTTCCACCGCGCTTCCAATGCCAGTGTGAGCAGTGGTAGCGGTTTGGGATTGTCGATCGTGCAATTGCTTGTGGAGGCCATGGGTGGCACGGTTGTGGTGACCAGCCAGCTGGGCCAGGGCAGCATCTTCACAGTGCACTTGCCGATCAGCCACGCTGAGGCTGGCGTTCAATCATTGGTGGCATCGCCATGATTCTCTATTTGTTTTTTACCTCACTACTGATTCCGGTCAATCTTTGGGCGGCGATTCAGCCCCATTTGCACACCGCTGTTTCGATGCGCCTACTGCATAGCGTGTCTGTGCTGGTGTTGCTGCCGCTATTGCGTTCACTGTGTCGTGACCGCCGGGTGGTTCAACCGTTCCTGGCGTTGCTGCTGACGATTTTTTTGTTGGTGATGGCTGTGGTGAATCTCCAGATTGCTGCTCAGGGGATGGGGGTCGAATTTGGTTGGCTCGACCATCTGTTGTTGGCCGTTGCTTCCCTGAGTGTGGAGGGTTACTACTTGTTGGAAGCCAGAGCGAGCGTGCCCTTTCAACTGTTTCCCGCGAGCAACAAGGAATCGCTGGTGCGTTGATTAGATCGTTGCGGTGCTGGTTAAGCGTGCGGCTTGGTTGTTGCGGTGCCAAGACTTCACAGGAAGTTGCTGTTCAAGGCTGAGATCGATCACGGCCAATTGCGGATCGACCGTCGCCTGCAACCCTTGGTTATGACCGCTGGGTAGCCCGTCGAGGAGAACACGGTTTTGGAATTTGCTGGTTGGATTGATGCGGCCATTGAGGCCGTAGGCCGGACCGCAGCGCATCAGCACCTGACCACGCCAGATCGGTGAGGGCGCAGTGCCAACGCTGTAGATAATCGCTTGATGACGGGCGTCGGGATCAGAGGCCGAGAGGGCAATCGCCAACACAGGACGCCGGCCAGCGAGGGAACAGGGCCAGGTGGGCGATGGCACCGGATTGGCGATGGCGCCATGGCCCATGGCGCGTTCATCACCGATCAGGCTGAGCACTTGGTGTTGTTGCCGTCGTGCATGAAGCCGTTGGGCCATGGCTGTGGTGATGCGAAATCCCCCCAGCAGCGTTTGCAGCAGAACGCCGCAGAGCAGGGTGCCGAGGCCTATGGCGAGTAGCAGCTCCACCAACGTGAATCCTGCAGCAGGAGTAGGAGTTTGTGGATGTGGTGAGGGGTGAATGGTCATGACAAGGGCCGGCAGTGTTGACTGCTGAGCTTCATCGCCGGATCGATGCTGTAGAGGCCTGCGCGGTTGACCCCGAGAGGCAAACTGGTGACGATGCAAAGGCGTTGCTGTGCGTCTGGATGGCTAAAAACCACCAGACCGCCGTCGATCATCAGTCCGTTGGCGGTAAAGCGCAGTTGACTGGGCAGGTTGGTGTGGATTCGTACGTCCACGTCCGTGGTGGACTCTGATGCCGGCAGGGGGTGGCGGCCGGAGGCACAGGCGATCAAGCCCTTGCTGGTTGCATCCAGCTCGCCTGCGTTCCCCGCGGGTGGTGCCTGGAGGCTTAAACCACAGGCTTGCAGTTGGCGTCGAGCGATCAAGCGTGCGCGGTCGATCGCCAGCTGAAAGCGCAGACGGGCGGCGTTTAAGTGTTGCTGGCTGTGGTTGGCTTTGGTATCGACGAGGGCCACGCTGCTGATTAATCCGAGGATGGCGACGGTGCAGAGCAGCTCCATCAGCGAAAAGCCCCCTGCATGTCTTGGTTGTTGCATCACGCCAAGGGGTGAGCGGGAGGCGATAGCGGTGTGCTGCTGGCTGTGCAACCACCGAGGCCGGACGCCGTCACCAATTGACGTCGTTTCAGTGCCGCGTCGGGGTGGTGGAGCATTAACCACAGGCCGAGGGGCTGGTGGGTGGTTTCAACCGATCGTTCCAGTTCAGGGGCAAGCGGCAATGCCAGCTCCAGCTTTGCTGCGAGGCTGCCCAAGTCTGGGGAGCAGAGCGCGGGTGCTGTGGCCAACCAGCGATGGCTGGCTAACCAATGGCGATTGAGCAGGGCACTGGCCTGATTGAGTTCGCGGGTCGAACGGGCGGTTTGCCCTGCCTGCATCCACACGTGCATGGCAGCGCAGCAGCTGGAACTGGCGATGGTGCCAGCGATCAGGAGTTCCGCCATGGTCATGGCTGCACCGCTTGCAGGCTGTCTTGCAGCTCAAAGCCGCCCGGGGTGCGAGCCAAGGAGAGTGCAGCGGTGTGGTCTTGTGCACCCAGTCGCAGGTGAAGTTGCGCCCCTGTGGGGGAGGGCTGCCAATCCAGCAGCGTCCAGCGCAGATCTCCGTTTGCCCCTTGCGTGAGGGTTTCCACATCGGTGCTGTTGCATGCGGCGGTTTGGCTGGGCCAGAGGTGCAAGGGCCAGGCCAAAAGACAGGCGTGTTGGGGAGTGTTGGCGTGATCCAAAAAAGCCATCGCAGCGGAGCGCAGTTGATCGCTCCGTTCGGTTGCTTGCCAGCGACTGCGGGCCTGCAGGCGGCCATGGAGTACCAGGGTTTGCAAGGAAGCACTGGAGAGCAGGAGCACTAGGGAGGTACCGATCGACAGCGGCAACAGGAACCCTTGGTTGGTGCAGAGCGATCGCTTAACGGCCAACGGGCGGCGGAGCATGGATCGTTGTGATGCAACTGGGGGGAGCATTCCCCCCAAGGTGCGGATACCATTGCCTTAGCATTGGAGTCAGGGTGGGCGACGTAACAGCTCAGCTGCTTTTGGTGGATGACGACCTTGAACTGCTGCGGTTCCTACGCGAGGAGCTGGAAGAGGCCGGTCACGTCTGCATGGCTGTGTCTTGCGGACAGGAGGCTCTGCTGCATTTGCGCCAACAAGCCTTTGCCCTTGTGGTGCTCGATTGGGAACTGCCGGATTTCAACGGTGTGGAAATATGCCGGCGACTGCGTAGCAGCGGTGATACCACGCCAGTGTTGATGCTGACGGCCCACGACGAGCTGGATGATTTGGTTGTGGCCCTTGATGCGGGTGCTGATGACCTGCTGACCAAGCCATTTGAACTGGAGGAGCTGCATGCGCGGGTGCGGGCTCAGTTACGTCGCCATCGCTACACGGATGGGTTGGATGTTCGGAGCCGCCTCGAACTGGGCGATTTGTCGATTAATCTGATCAGCCGAGAGGTGAAGCGCGGCGAGTCGGGGGTCAATTTATCCAAGCGGGAATTCGATTTGTTGGTGTGTTTGGTGCGGCAAGCCGGCATCGTCATTCCTCGCAAAGAGATCTTGGAAACGGTCTGGGGCCAGCCGTTCATGGGAGATCCCAACGCCTTAGACGTTTATATCGGCTATTTGCGCCGAAAGTTAGAGCGACCTGGGCTACCACAATTGCTGCATACCGCCCGGGGGGTGGGGTTCACGGCCCGTGTCGGCACAGTCAGGCCTCGAGATAAGGCTTTGGAAGAGGTGGGCTGACGGCGGGCGAAGCCGATGGGTTCTAAAAGGTCCATTAGGGAATCTTTAGACTTCTTTCCGACGGCCCAACTGAGAGCAGGATTACAATTGAGTGGTAGAATCTCATGGCGTTCTCATTTTCTGAACATGAAGACTCTGAATCCACGCCTTCAATTGGCGCTTCTCAATCGTAATAAGAGTCGCAACGCGCTTGAAGCGGGTTTCACTCTTGTGGAGTTGATGATCGTGATTGTGATCGTTGGCGTGCTTGCTTCTGTGGCACTTCCCAACTTTATTGATCAAACGGCTAAAGCAAAAGCAACTGAATGTGCCACAAAAGGCGGCAATGTTATGAGCCAGGTGGGTGCAGATGCTCTTTTAAGTGAAGCTACGGGTAAACTGACATTGCAAGAAGCAATCCTGAGAAATAATTCAGTTTCAGAGTTCTGTACGTTTGAAGCAGACAATAATGCTAGTGCAACTAACGGTGTCTTTAGTATGACTGCCGTAGGAAAGACAAATTCAGCTATTGATGATAGATATAGCGCTCGTTTTTGCGTTAATTATAATACTGGCAGGAAAGGTTATGCTGTGAGTTATAACAATTCTTTGCCAGCCGCTCTTACTAGTTGTAATTCATGAGAGGTATTCGCCATGGAAAGCTTTGTTTTCCATGGCGAATTTTTAGAAGTAAACTTAGTTTAAGGCACATGAAATTTTTTCCTTGTAAATCAAGTTCCGGTTTAGAGGGCTTTACTCTTTCTGAATTAATGGTTGCTGTTGTTATTGTTGGAGTTCTTGCTTCAGTGGCATTGCCATCTTATAATTATCAATTAGTTCGCTCACGTCAAGATGAAGTAACAGGTATTATCTCTGGAATTTCAAGTGCGTTTACAGCTTACGGGGATGAATTTGGTGTACCTCCTAGTGGTTGGAGCGATCTTCAAGAGATACAGCCAGTTTTAACGACCACGGGCGTAGCAACAGGTACAGATTTTACAAATAAAGTTACACTTGCAGGAGGTTTCTATGATTTGCAGATATCACAGTCCAATAATGGTCAATTCATATTTGAATCAAATACTCTGAATGCTTCTAACTTAAATGTTGTTGCTTGTTTAAATCTTGCTAACGGCGTGAATATAATTAATGAAGGTACTTCTGAAGCTAAAGCCCCCTCTACTCCTACTTGTTAAGTTGAGTTTCCCTGTGTTATTCCGTGAAACTTTCAAAATCAGCTTCCCATAACTTGCCTCTTGTTAAAGCTTCTAAGCGTAAGCAAGAGCAAGGAATTACGTTATTCATTGCCATGCTGATGGCCTTGGTGCTCCTACCAGGCGTGGCCGGACTGCTTCAGCGGTATTTGATAGCGAGAAAATCTGCTGCTTCTGAAAGTTTCCAGCAATTGGCGGATGCTGCTGCATTAAATGGTTTTAATCGAATTTTAGGGGAACTTAATGAGAATAATCAAGCGAATTATAGGGGATTTTTGTTTACTCTAAATCATAATGATGGTAGTCCTTCGGGTTCAACGACGCCTCTATGGGGATGGAATGAGAATAACCGGGCTAATTTTGAACTACGTGAGCTATGTACGGATCGTACACCTATGCCTCAGGCTGTCCTTGCTAATTCAGACGCGCCTGCGATCAAGGATATAACAAATGCTTCAACCACTCTTCGAGATGATGGAAAAAGTCAGAGTCAGAATCCGAGCAATGATGGAAATATTCAATTAAACTACCGTTTGCGATCCTATGATACTAGTGCCGGTGGTAATAAAGGAGTAGCCAATGGTCTTGGCACTTTTGAAGTTGAAGGTTTTGCTCAGCGTATACGGCAACAGGCAAATCCCGACATTTTAGCAAGAACTTATTTGCAGCGTCAAATCTTTGTAGATTCTAGAGTCGACCGACCACAAGATTGGGCTGTGCTCGCAGGAAGTAGACTAGATCTTGGAAAAGTAACAATTAATGGTGATGGCTTAATTTTTCTGCATAATAATAATCTAGAGGATTCAGAGAAGTCTTTTAGAGTTTTTGATGAAATCAATTGTGGCAACTCCATTAAATTGCGGCAGTATATCGGAGTAGTTGGTAATACAAGTTTAGATAAAACTAATATCATTCCTATTAAAAAAAATGTCAATCTACCTCCACTATCTTTGTGGGATTTAGATAAGACGCTGGATATTAATGCAGATACAAATCAAGTAAGAATTTGGAGTTTTGATGATTCAGGCCCCAATGGATTCCAAAGTAGTGTAGGAACTCCGACAACAATTTGCAATGCCAATGCATTCGCTTGTGTTCGTGATTATCGTGAGCCTGTTTCAATTCGAAAAAATTCTGACGTATTGGAATCTAGCAGTACTACTTCGCCAGATGATATAATTAGACTCGCTCAAGACGATATTTGCATTGGAGTAACAAAGGGAAGCTGTCATATATATGTTGAGCACATTAGATTAAAGAATAAGCGGCTTTTGATTGAAACAAGTGCAGATAAACCTGTAGTCGTGAGACTCGAACTTCCACCTGGCGCCAAAGCGAATGCAGATGGTAATACAATTACCGGAAGTATTCGGTTGGAGAAACCGACATCTGGAACGCTTTCCCAGATTTGTGGAGTGGATCCAGATAGCAATGTTTGCAATGAAAAGCCAGAGCAGTTAATTATTTTGTCTTCAGCGCGTGTACTGGCTGCAAAATTCCGTAAATGTGCTCAGGATCCGTTTACTATCAGTAAGTCTGATAAATCAGTGATTGTATCTTTTTATGGAGATAGCATACCTGCTGCAACTATTCACCTTCAAGATGGATCGGTTCGGACAAGTCAACTGCCAACAGAGACCACGACTTTTAGAGGTTTGATTTGGGCTAATGATATTTGTAATAAAAAAGGTAATTTTAATCTAGTCACAAAAAATAATGTTACCCTTACACCCAAGGCCGTTGTTGAAGATTTGATTAAACAATGGGATTGGGAAAATCTTGGTTATCCTGGCCATGGTCGTTTAGTTACCCGTGGATTTCGTGGTTTGTCTTCTAATTCAAATCTACAGTGGTAATAATTTTTATTAAAAACAATTAATAGCCAAGCTGACACTACCAGAATTTAATCAAATGCTTTTAAGTTTTTATTATTCTTTGTTCAATTCTAAAAAGTCTTTAACTCATTGGAGTAATGGTTTTTCTTTAGTCGAAGTTTTGGTTGCTTCAGTACTTTTGGCTTCTTCTTTAGCGGCTGTGGCACGGATCTCGTCGTTGGCGCTTAATGGCCAAAGGCTTTTAGGTCAACGTAGGGCAATTGAGGCAGCGATTAATGAAGATATTCTAACTTTGCAAAGTAAAAATGCTGCTTTCACTAGTGCGAATGTAGGAGACGCTGATGCGTTGAGAACGGCTTGTGTAACTCCTGCCGCAACATTAGCAACACAGTTAGGACCCTTTTTAGATCTTACGGTCGACTTGGGCTCAGGAAATTCCATAAAAGTTTCTCGATCTACGAATAGTGCCTTTAATCCTAATCTGCTTCGCGTCGAGTACAACTTTACTGCTCCTGAAGAAAATATTGGAAATGAAACAAGAGTCATTGAGATGACACCCTATTTTTCTGCCGATTGCCTTCCTTCTTGATCACCTCATTTGGCCTTTAGAAATGAATTCACGTTTAAACGGTTTTTCACTTTTTGAACTTCTTGTGGGAGTTGTTATTGTTTCGGTTGGCTTGTCATTTGCAATCCCTTCCTATTTGCGTAGAGCCCAGCAAACAGAAGTTGATCTTTTTACGCAACAGCTTGAAGATGGATTGTATAGTTTTCGTAGAAAGCTTATGCGAAAAAAGGCGAGTTGTACGCTTAATTTTCCCACCACAGCCTTCAATAGCCCTGCTAATGTTATAGAGATGAATCAAAACCCAGAGCGTCTGGAATGTTGCAGTAGTGACTATACATCTAGTGATAATTGTGGTGATGGAGCTGATCTTGGCCTTCGCCTGCTCGTTCGCGAAAGAACTCCTGAATCTGAGCGGGTTAATGTGAAGGTTAATATGGATCAATTTACGATTTCACCTATTGGTATAATCCCAAGCGCAAGTAATTTACTCTTCCTGGTTAGGACAAATAATCCAAGCCAGAATTCACGTACTCGTTGTTTAGAGCTTTCGGCATCTGGTAGTATTTTAAGGGGAAGCTGGGAAAATAATGCTTGCATAAGTTAATAACTTCTTGTGATTCTCTCATTTGTCGTTAGCCTTAACTTGGCTTGACGCCCAGAGAGTCGTCTAAAACCATTTCAACAGTAACCTGAGTCATGAAATTAAAGTGCTCTTCTTCTAGAACTTCTTCAAAATTTAGGGTTAATGGATTTATTAGCCTAAGTGAGTTGTTAATTGCGGCAAGTATTGGTGCGGGCTTGATTGTCGCTTCTGGGCTGGCGCTTCAGTCGACAGCGACTTTGATTAGAAAGTCTCAAGATCGTACAACGCTGCAGGAAAATTCAGCCATTGGTCTGCGTTTGATGCGTTCGGAAATTGAGGGTGCTCAGTTTCTGTTGGTGAATCAAACCGAAGCTTTTGTCGGTGATCAAGCAAGATCTGATCTTAGTGCTGCCGAACATACAGCCTTCGTTAAAGATTGTACTGATCTATACACCGCTCAGGGTCGCCCGTTTACTCCTATTTTTGGTGCCAAGGTCAGTAGTCTAGATTATCCAATCCTTTATGGGATGAGTGTACAAAATGGTAATTTTACTTTAGAGCGTTGCGGTCTGCCTGTTAAGGCAAATGGCGAATACAATACGTCAGGTAACTTATTTGGCGCATCTGTTATAAATAATATTGGCACTATTCCTTGTAGGACTGATCTTACAACTGATCAAAGCCTTCTTACTGAGTGCGGCCAAAGAACCGACGCTGAAAGAAATGCAACTGTAGTAAATGCTGACTTTAGCTTTACTTCAGGAAGAACCCCATCTCGATCTCCATATGATCCTGCGCTCCGAGTTGAAATTGACGAAAATTATAAGTTGATTAGCTTTATTGATCCGACCGATGCGAATGATTATATCAATGAAAGCTTTGTCAACAAACGCGCTATAGCTGATAGTAGAGCCGTTGGTCGACCATTGCATTTTACTGCATTTGCACGTGCCGATGAACCTAGAACGTTGTTTACAAGTACGCCATATAGTGGTATATATTTTGGGACTGTCACGAGTAAGAATGTGCGCTTTGCTCTAGACGTGTCGGCTTCAATGGGGTTTCACCGAAAACCCGATCTTACTGAATCTATTGGTTGTGCTATTTATGATCAAAATGGTACTTGCTTGAAGACTAGGCTTGAGGCATTAAAAGAAGAAATGATCGGCCTTTTAAATATTTTGGATCCGGATGTTAAAATTGGAATAACGGCTTATTCAACTACAATAACAAAATTTAAAGATACCGATAGCCTCATTGAGCTCGGGCCTCCTGGTTCACAGGTTCGTGAAGATGCAATAGACTTTGTTGATAGCTTAGAGATTAGAACAAGGACTAATCCTTGGCCAGCTATAGCAGACGCGTTTGCTGATACAGAAACAGATACTTTGTATTTCTTGACTGATGGAGTGCCGTCGCCGGGGACTGGGGATAACTTTGGAGGCGGTGATAGGGATGACTGGACGCCAACCATCGATTTCTTTATTAGTAAGAACCTAACTCGTACACACAATGGCAAGCCCCAGTCTCTAGAGGTCAACACAACGGTTTTAGGAAATAGCTTCCCGTGGATGGAGGACTTTGCTGTTAGAGGAAATGGTATATATCGCACAGTAAAGTGAGGATTGTGGCACTATAAAATCTCGCAAAACAAGCAATTGCTTATTTGTTTTAAATTGATCATGGGTGCTTAGGCTTGTCGAAAACTTAAAGCATTTACGGCTTTTGTTTGAATTTATTTTTAAGGCTGTAGCCTAATTGGAATAAATTTTGTTGCAAAGAGTGCTATTGCTTGCTCTTTCTAGTAATACATCTCAAATTTTCAAGATTTGGGGAGAATTTTTTGGGCTTTTAGTTTTTCAAGTCGATAGTAATGTTCTGTATGCCCCTGTTGGACTGTTGGGGTTTACTCGTTAATTGTTGAGCTTCAGCACTGCCATAAAGGCTTCCTGGGGCACATCTACTTTGCCCATAGCTTTCATGCGCTTTTTGCCTTTGGCTTGCTTCTTGAGTAGCTTCTTCTTTCGAGAAATGTCGCCGCCATAGCACTTGGCAAGCACATCCTTGCGCATAGCGCTGATGCTTGTGGAAGCAATAATGCGGCTACCGATGGAGGCTTGAATGGGGATTTTAAATTGTTGGCGTGGAATTAGTTCCTTCAGTTTCTCCACCAGCGCCTTGCCAACGTTATAGGCTTTGTCTTGATGCACGATCGTGGTTAACGCATCAGCGCGCTCGCCATTGATCAACACATCCAAGCGCACCAATTGGTTGTTGCGATAGCCGATTAACTGATACTCCATTGAGGCATACCCTTGGGTGCGGGTTTTCATCTGGTCAAAGAAATCCGTCACTACCTCAGCCAATGGCAGCTCATAGATTAATGTAACGCGATCGGTGGTGATGTATTTCATATCGATATAATCTCCGCGTCGTTCTTGGCAAAGTCCCATCAATGCTCCGTTGTAATCATTGGGGGTGTAAATTTCCATGCGCACATACGGTTCGTCGATCGATTCCCGTTTCTGCGGGTCTGGCAACGTGGCAGGGTTATCCACCATTACCTCACTGCCGTCGATCATGTTCACCTTGTAAATCACCGATGGTGCGGTAACGATTAGGTCGAGGTCGTATTCCCGTTCCAACCGCTCTTGCACAATTTCCATGTGCAATAACCCCAGAAAACCGCAGCGGAATCCAAAGCCCATGGCGCTGCTGGTTTCAGGCTCAAATTGAAGTGCCGCATCAGACAACTGCAACTTATCGAGGGCTTCCCGTAGATCGGGATACTGATCCGCTTCGGTGGGAAACAAACCACAAAACACCATCGGCTTGGCCTCGGTGTAGCCCGGTAAGGGGGTGTTTGCTGGTGCGTTCAACAAGGTGATGGTGTCGCCAACACGGGCATCCGCCACCGCTTTGATTGATGCCGCCAAGTAGCCCACTTCACCGGCATGGAGTCCATCCACCTTCTTTTGATCCGGTGCCATGATCCCGATTTCATCGAGTTCATAGCTTTTCTTGCTGGCCATCAGCAACACCTTATCGTTGCAATGGATGCTGCCGCTCATCACGCGGAAATACACAATCACGCCCCGATAGGGGTCGTAATAGGAATCGAAGATCAATGCTTTGGTGGGTTCGTTCACCGTTTCTGCCGGTGCCGGTACCCGATCCACCACCGCCTGGAGGATTTTAGGCACCCCCAAACCGGTCTTGGCCGAACAGGGGATCGCATTGCTGCAATCCAAGCCAATGATGGCCTCCACCTCTTCTTTAATGCGGTCTGGATCGGCACCCGGTAGGTCGATCTTGTTAAGCACCGGGATGATTTCAAGATCGTTTTCCAGCGCTAAATACACGTTGGCTAACGTTTGCGCTTCAACACCTTGGCTGGCATCCACCACCAGCAAAGCGCCTTCACAAGCCTGGAGGGAACGGCTCACCTCATACGAAAAGTCGACATGCCCGGGGGTGTCGATCAAATTCAGGACGTAGTCCTTCCCATCCACCGCCCTGTAGTTCATGCGGGCGGCTTGCAACTTAATCGTGATCCCCCGTTCCCGCTCCAGGTCCATGTTGTCGAGGAACTGGTCCTGCATGTCCCGTTTGGCCACCGTGCCGGTGTCCTGCAGGAGCCGGTCAGCCAAGGTTGATTTGCCGTGGTCGATGTGGGCGATGATGCAGAAATTGCGGATCCGTGAGACGGGGGCGTCGGTCATGCGATTGGCGGAATCCCGGCTCGGGCATCAGAACACTGTGAAGCGATCCTAGGGAGCAGCCATCAGTATCCCGTGCCTTCTCTCAATCCTTGGCTGCTTTTGTTGCTGGCGATCAGTGCAGAAGTGTTGGGCACCTCGTGCCTCAAGCTCACGGCTGGCTTCTCACGCCCTCTACCAACCTTGGTGGTCTTAGCGGCCTATGCCACCTCCATGCTGCTGCTCTCTCGCGTGGTGCAAACCATTCCACTCGGCATCACCTATGCCCTCTGGAGCGGCCTTGGCATCGTGATGATCGTGGTGGTGGGGATGGCCTTGGTCACCGCAGGGGCGGTCACCATCAATTTGGCTGGGGCTGGATCGCTCAAGGGCTAAGCCCCAGCAGCGCATCACTGCGGTTGCGGGTGTGGTTCAGCAGCGCTTGATCGCCGTTGATGTCTTGGCCGTAGCTGGGTAGTAACTGCTGCAAGCGTTCTTGCCAGGCGTGGCTCGCCAGTTGTTGCGGGAAGCAGCGCTCCAGCACCTCAAGCATGATGGCAACAGCAGTGCTCGCTCCAGGAGACGCCCCCAGCAGTGCCGCTAGGGAGCCATCAGCGGAGGCCACCACCTCCGTGCCCATCTGCAGCTTGCCGCCCTCCTTGGTGCGTTTAATGATCTGCACCCGTTGGCCTGCAATGGAAAGGCTCCAGTCGTCGGCTCGGGCCGTGGGCAGAAAGGCTTGGAGGGCCTCCAGCCGATCCGTCGCGCTTTGGCGCAGTTGGTTCACCAAATAGGCGACCAACTCAACATTGTTGATGCCCACCTGCAGCATCGGCAGCACATTACCCATCCGCACCGATGCTGGTAGGTCGAAGAACGATCCTTGCTTGAGGAATTTGCTGCTGAAGCCGGCATAGGGGCCAAACAGCAGCGATCGCTTGCCATCAATCCAGCGGGTGTCGAGATGGGGCACCGACATCGGCGGCGCACCCACCTTCGCTTTGCCATACACCTTGGCGTGGTGGTCGTTCGCCAGGTTGGGGTCGTTGCACACCAGCCACTGGCCGCTCACGGGAAACCCTGCGTAATCGGCGGCTTCAGGGATGCCAGACCGCTGCAAAAGCGGTAGGGCGCCACCACCGGCTCCCAGAAACACAAAGGGGGTTTCCACCTGCCGTTTGCCGGAGGGGCCCCGCAGCTCCACCAACCAGTCGCCTTCGCTCATCCCGCTGTCACGGCGGCGGTCGAGATCGCTCACCTGGGTGCCATAGAGCACATCCAGGGCCCCACTGGCCTGCAAAGGGGCGAGATAGGCCCGCGTCAAGGTGCCGAAGTCCACGTCAGTGCCCCGCTGGATTCGGGTTGCCGCCACCCCATCCTTGGCATCACGGCCAGCCATCACCAGAGGCATCCAGGTGGCGAGTTCACCCGGGTCTTCACTCCATTCCATCGCCGCAAAGGCCGGCAGCTCACTGAGCTGCTGATGGCGTTGGCGCAGAAAATCGATCTCGCCCTCACCCCACACCACACTGAGGTGGGGTACCTGGTGCAGAAATGTGGTGGGGTCCAGTTGCCCCTGCGCGCTCAACGACGCCCAAAGTTCCAAGCTGCGTTCAAAGGCGGCATTGATCGTCAGGGCCTTGGCGGTGCTCACACTGCCGTCAGCCAGTCGCGGGGTGTAGTTCAGTTCGCAGTTGGCGGCATGGCCCGTGCCAGCGTTGTTGCCTGCCGCACTGCTCTCCAAAGCGGCTCCTTCAAGCCGCTCCACCAGCAGCAGGCGCAGATCGGGATTGAGCTCGTGCAGCAGGGTCGCCAGGGTGGCGCTCATGATCCCCGCTCCCACCAGCACAATGTCGTAGCGGTTCAAGGCGGCGCAGTGGCTGATCTCTAGGCTATGGGGCGACTGGCTGTTGGGGCGGCTGGCTGTCGGGGCGGCTGATGCGGTGCCTTTCTAGGGTTGGCGTCGTTCCATCAATGAGCGCTCTTCGTTATGAGTACTGAAACGCTGCCCCTGACCAGCGACAACGTGGAAAAGGTGCTGGATGAATTGCGCCCCTTTCTGATGGCCGATGGCGGCAATGTGGAAGTGGTGGAAATTGATGGTCCGGTCGTGAAGGTGCGTCTCCAAGGCGCTTGCGGCAGCTGCCCCAGCAGCACCATGACCTTAAAAATGGGCATCGAACGCAAGATGCGGGAAGCCATCCCCGAGGTGAGTGAAGTGGTGCAGGTGCTCTGATTGTTTTCTGCCCTCATGGGCATCACCCCCCTAGCCCAGGCTTGATGCCCATGGTTGATTTGCAGCTCCCAGCGCTGTTGTTTCGAGTGGAACGTGGCCTCATCGCCCTCCTGCTCGCGGTGCTCGCCTGGTTGGTGTTGCAGCTGCTGGCTCGCACCTTGTTTCGACGCCAACCTTGGCGTGAGCTCGTGCAGCGTTCGAGCCTCAGCGTTTGCAGCACTGTGCTGGTGCTTGGATTGACCAGCTGGCTCGTTGGCCTGATCCCCCCAACAGGCCAGTTGTCGATCCTGTCGGTGGACAGCCTGCACAGCTTCGTCTTAACCGGTGGTGCCGCATGGACTGTTAGGCGCTGGCGCCGTTGTTTTCGTCAGCGACGCGCCCTGTTCACCGACCAGTTGCCTGCGTCTCTGGCGAGTCGCGAAAAACTATTTCTCGCAGACATCATCGACAAGGTGCTAGGCACCAGTGTGTTTGTGTTGTGGGTCTTGGTGGTCTTGGGGATCGCTGGTGTACCCATCACGGTGCTTGCCACAGCGGGTGGTTTGGGGGCTGCAGCGGTGGCCTTTGGTGCGCAAAGCGTGGTGTCGAATTCGCTCACCGGCGTGTCGCTCTATCTCAATCGTCCGTTTGTGGTAGGCGATTTTATTGAGATCCCGTCCCAAAGTCTGCAAGGACATGTCGAGAAAGTGGGCTGGTTTTACACCCAATTGCGCACCCTTGATCGTCAGCCGGTGTTCATTCCTAACGCCATCTTTGCCGCCCAATCGGTGATGAACATCACCCAGGTTGATCACAGGCGGTTGACGATCGATTTTTCAGTCACCTACAACGACCGCGAGCGGGTCGAGCCCATTTGTCGTGACTTAACCGATGCTCTTCATGGGGTGGTGGACGTTAATCCTGATCAGGAGCTTTGGGTGTTGTTCACCGGCTACGGCGACTCGAGCTTGGATTGTCAGCTGGTGTGCCATAGCCAGAGCGGTCAGCGGATTGATGCCTTGCACCTCCAGCACAACCTGCTGCTGCTGATCGGCGAGGTGGTGAAGGCCCATGGCGCGTCCATGCCGTTCCCAACACGCACCCTGATCAGCGGCACCGGTTGACTTCAGCCGGGAGATTGAAAAAAGCCTTTCGATTGCAGAAATAGGGCAATCGCAACCAGGGGGCCAAAACCAGCGACCAACAGGGTGATTTTTAAACGCAGGGGAGACACCTGTTGTTCACTCTGCTTCAGGGGCATGGCTGCTTAGGGCGAGGTTGCTCTTGAGTCTGACGGCTCATTGCAACGGGCGGTGCCTTTCAGCAGCAGCACCGGGTTCATTGGCGCGAAACGGGTCCCATCGCTGAGTGGTTGTCCGCGCCAGGCTTGGTGTTGGCTGACGCTCACCCCACAGCCGGATTGCTCCAGCAGCGGGCGCAGTTCGGCCAGGGCTTCCATGGTCGCCAGCGGAATCACCACAATCCCGCCAGGGTTGAGCCGTTGCAGCACTGCGCTGAGCAGGGCAGCGCGTTGTGGTCCGCCACCACCCATCAGCACCCGATCGGCCCGTGCCAGGGCCGCTGGAATCACGCCCGCATCCTTTGAATGGCTATCGGTTGGATGGGGATCGGTGTTGCCCCGCTCTGCCTGCAGCAGCTTCAGCGCCTCACCCTCCAACACCGCCGCTGGTTTCACCCCGAGTCGTTCAGCGTTCGCTTGGATGAGGCGGGCGCCTCCTCCCCGTTTTTCAATCGCCAGCAACTGCAGCATTGGCCTCAGGCGCAAGGCTTCCAGTCCAACGCTGCCGGTTCCGGCTCCCAGATCCCACAGCACGCCTTCGGCTGGCAGGTTGAGTTCGGCGAGGAGCTGGATGCGCACCTCCCGTTTGGTCATCAAACCGGGCCGGTCAGCATGTTGCAGGAACAAACCGTCGTCGAGGCCAAAGAGGGGCAAGGCGTCTGGTGCGGGATCGGGTGCAGGTTGCGCCAGCAGCACCACTAAATGCAGAGGATTGAGGTCGCTGGGGGTGGGGTCATCGGGCTGCAGTTGCTGCACGCGTTCATCGCCATGGCCCAGGGCCTCGCACAGCCAGAGGGCGTAGGCGGCTTCCAGGCCACTAGCGCGCAAGATTTGGCGCACTTCCTTCACACCACCGCGGCGAGGATCGGTGAGCACCGCTAGGGCTTGGGGGCGTTGTTGCAGGCAGCGGCTGAGACGCATGGGATCGCGGCCATGCAAGCTGACCCACTCGGCGTTTTGCCAGGGTTGGCCCAGACGTGCAAAGGCCAGTTGCAGGGAGCTGGGGGCCGGGTAAAAGCGCAGCCGCTCTGCGCCAAGGCGTTCCCGCAGGCTGCGGCCAATGCCAAACCAGAGCGGGTCGCCGCTGGCCAGCACCACGGCGGGGGTGGCGGCATCATGTTCTTTGAGCACTTCGCAGAGATCGCCAGGGTTGTCGCTGCAAACGCGCTGTTGCTTCACCGGCTGCGGCAACCACAGCTCGAGAGCCGCCAGCAGCCGGGTGGGTGCAGCGATCAGGGCGGCATCCCTCAGGAGTTGCTGCTGGGCGGCCGGCAGACTCTCCGGCGCACCGGCATCGGTGCCGATCACATCGATCATGGGCAAACGGCTCCAGCGCTACACATCGCGCACCAGTCAGTCTGAGAGACGAACCTGAAGCGGTCGAGGCCTAGAGCCTTGGCGACAGCATGGTCAAGCCCTGATCATGGGTAGGGGCGTGAACGGCGCAGCTCTGCCAACCTGGGCCCACTCTTGGCCTCAGCATGGCTCCGCTCGGTTTCTCTGCGTTGCAATCCCTGCTGGGCCGCAGGACACAAGCCACGGGCTGGCCAGGGCCTGAAGCGAGTTGGTGTCGGGCCTTTGGCCAGGGCTGGGATCAGCCCTACACGGTGCGCTATGCCAGCAATCTGGATGATGGCCCCAACCACGGCATGCCCCTCGGGGGTTTTGGGGCTGGTTGCATCGGTCGGGCTCCAGATGGTGCCTTCAACCTTTGGCACCTCGATGGTGGTGAGCATTGGTTTGGTGTCGTGCCCGATTGCCAGTTCGCGCTGTTTGAAAACAATGGCAGCACCTCCAGGGCCCATGCCCTAGCGGTGAAGCCCAAGGCAGATGCTTCCCGCCCGGATGCTGGCGAACCGCTGACGGCATGGGCTTGGTATCCCGCCAGTACCGCTGAGCGAACCACCGGCACCTATGCCGCCCGTTATCCCTTCAGTTGGTCGCATTTTGAAGGTGTGTTTGACGCCGAGGTGCGCTGCCAAGCGTTTAGCCCAATCCTTCCAGGCGACTACCAGCGCACCAGCTACCCAGTGGCCGTGTTTGTGTGGACTTTGCGCAATCCCACGACCAAGCCCCTCGACCTCTCCTTGCTGCTGAGTTGGCGCAACACCACCGGTTGGTTGACCAACACCGATGCCTCCGCCGAGGTGCATTTCCGTGATGACGGCAGTCCGGAGCACAACTACGCCCCAGCGATCGGCCAAACCGCTGGCCAGTCCAATCGCTGGGTCGACCATGGCTCCCTCAAAGGTGTCCTGCTGGAGGGCAAGGTCTCCAATCCCATCGCTGAAGGCGAAGGCCAGTGGTGCATCGCCAGCATTGAGCAGCCCGGGGTGCGCATCCAGCGCTGCAGCCGTTGGAATCCCAGCGGTGATGGCAGTGAGCTGTGGAACAGCTTCAGCACCGATGGCTCCATCCCCCACAGCAACAACGATCGCTGCAGTGCCGCCAATGATCCCCTCAGTGCGGCGATGGCGCTGCAATGCCAGCTGGCGCCGGGGCAGAGCATGGAGATTCCAGTGGTGATCAGCTGGGATCTTCCCGTGACGGCGTTTGCCTCCGGTCGTCATGCCCTGCGCCGTTACACCGATTTTTTTGGCACCGGTGGTGATCAGGCCGCGGCGATTGCTGCTGAAGCCCTGCGCGATTGGACGACTTGGCGGGAGCAGATCGAGGCCTGGCAGCAGCCGGTGTTGCAACGCACTGAGCTGCCTGAGCTGCTGCGCATGGCGTTGTTTAACGAGCTCTATGACCTCTGCAGCGGCGGCAGCCTCTGGAGTGCGGCATCACCGGAGGATCCCTACGGCCGTTTTGGCGTGCTCGAGTGCCTCGATTACGCCTGGTATGAAAGCCTGGATGTGCGGCTGTATGGCTCGTTTGCCCTGCTGCAGCTGTGGCCGGAGCTTGATAAGGCAGTCTTGCGCAGCTTTGCCCGGGCGATCCCAGCGGCTGATGCCACCCAGCGGCCGATTGGTTGGTATTTCACGCAAGGCAAGGGCAGGGTGGATGCTGATCGCAAAGTGAAGGGAGCCACCCCCCATGATCTTGGGGCCCCCAATGAGAATCCTTGGGATGCCACCAATTACACCGCCTATCAAGACTGCAACCTCTGGAAAGATTTGGGCAGTGATTATGTGTTGCAGGTGTGGCGCACCTTCAAGTTGGCGCCTTGTGGGGAGGATGTGCGCTTCTTGGCCGATTGTTGGCCGTCGGCTGTGGCAGCACTGCGCCACCTCAAAACCTTTGACGTCAATGATGACGGCCTGCCCGATAACGGCGGTGCACCGGATCAAACCTTTGACGATTGGCCGCTCAAGGGAGTGAGCACCTATTGCGGTGCTCTTTGGATTGCCGCTTTGGAAGCGGCATTGGCAATCGCCCAGACCTTGCAGTTCAAAACCGGTCTCGATACTTCCACTGAGCAGCGGGAATTCAGCGGTTGGCTGGAGCAATCGCGTAGCAATTTCGATCGTTTGCTTTGGAACGGTGAGTATTACGACATTGATGCGGAAAGCGGCACGCCGGTGGTGATGGCTGATCAGCTTTGCGGTGATTTTTACGCGCGTTTGCTGGGCCTTGAACCCGTGGTGTGTGAGGCCCACAGTCGCAGCACCCTGCAGGCAGTGAAAGACGCCTGCTTTGAACAATTCGAGGGTGGCACGCTTGGTGTGGCCAATGGTCTGCGCCGCGATGGCACCCCCCTGGATCCCAACGGCACCCATCCTTTAGAGGTTTGGACGGGAATCAACTTCGGCATTGCCAGCTACTTCCGCTTGATGGGTGAACGCCAAACAGCCGAAGCGATTTGTTCTGCGGTGGTGCATCAGGTGTACACCGGTGGCCTGCAGTTCCGCACTCCCGAGGCGATCACGGCGGTGAAGACGTTCCGTGCCTGTCACTACCTCAGGGCGATGGCGATTTGGGGCCTGTGGGCGACCCACACCAATTGGCAGAGGATTCCAGGGGCGGAGCGCGGTTAAGCGCTCACGACGTTGCCCCTGCATCAGGTGCTGGCCGGCAATCAATCGCCATGGGCCAGAAGGTCGTGCGAACAGCACCGATGATGGGAACCCTGTAACTGGATCTCAATGGGTCGACTGCGCCGTTTGCTGTTGTCTGTGCTGGCCGCCATGGTGTTGCTGCTGGCCACCCCGGGCACGGCCTTTGCTCAACTGCATGACCACCAGGATGACAACGGTGCACCGATGCTGCGCAGCCTTGAGAGCCTGCGCGACCTCGATGACCAGAGCTGGCAGGCGGTGGCCTATCGCACCGGCCAACCGGGCAATCCCGTGGTGCTGCGCATTGTTGGTTATCCCGGCAAGGTGCGCCTTGATCACCCCACAGACTTGGTGGTGCAAGCCGGTGTTAAGGAGTGGTCTCTGCCAGACATCACACTCGACAACAACGCTCTGGCCAGCGACAGCCGTGATGCGGCGGCGGAATTTTCCCTGGATCCCCTGTTGAATGATCTCAAGAACAACCGTCCCTTGAGGCTGTACCTCGATGGTGTGTTGAATGAGTTGCCGGTGCCTCCCTTTGTGGTGGGTGAGTGGCGTCAGGTTCAAACGGAGCCTTTGGGATGATGGCGGCTGACGCTGTAGGCCAGAAGCGCTGGATTGCTTGGATGCGCAGGGCACTGCAGTTGGCGGCCCTGGCTGAGGGCCACACCAGCCCGAATCCCCTGGTAGGTGCTGTGGTGCTCGATGGCGCGGGCCAGTTGGTGGGCGAGGGGTTTCATGCCCGCGCTGGAGAGCCCCACGCCGAAGTGGGCGCCTTGGCTCAAGCCGGTGATGCGGCCCGGGGCGGCACGATCCTGGTGACTCTCGAACCCTGTTGCCATTACGGCCGTACGCCACCTTGCACGGAGGCAGTGATAGCTGCAGGCATCCGCCGGGTGGTTGTGGCCCTGACGGATCCTGATCCCCGTGTGGCTGGTGGGGGAATTCAACGCCTGCGAGACGCCGGTTTAGATGTCGTTACTGGTGTGCTCGAGGTGGAAGCGGCGCATCAAAACCGGGCTTTTGTGCATCGGGTCAAGACCGGCCGCCCTTGGGGCGTGCTCAAGTGGGCCATGGGTTTGGACGGCCGTACGGCCTTGTCCAATGGCGCGAGCCAATGGATCAGTGGTCCGTCGGCTCGGGCTTGGGTGCACCAGCAGCGTGCGACTTGCGATGCCGTGATTGTCGGAGGCGGCACCGTCCGCGCCGACGACCCTCTTCTGACGAGTCGCGGGCATCGATCTCCCGAGCCCTTGCGGGTGGTGCTCAGCCGCAGCCTCGATCTGCCGGAGCAGGCTCAGCTGTGGGATCAGGTTGTGGCTTCCACCCTTGTGGCTCACGGTTTAGCGGCCAACCCTCCAGTCTCTGCCTTGGTTCTGGTGGCGGCGGTGCAGCAGCGCGGTGTTGCTGTTCAGCCCCTTGCGCCCTGTGAGCCTTCAACTTTGCTGGAGCACCTCGCCACCCGTGGCTGCAACCGCGTCTTGTGGGAGTGCGGCCCGTCCCTGGCGGCGGCCGCACTGCGCCAAGGCTGCGTGCAGGAACTGGCGGTGGTGATTGCCCCCAAGCTCATGGGGGGGGCGTTGGCGCGCACGCCGCTGGGGGACCTCGGCTTGACGGCCATGGATCAGGTCACCACCCTTTCCCTCGCAGCAGCGCAGCAGCTGGGGGATGACCTGCTGCTGCAGGGTGTTCTGGAGCCGGATCGCATGGATTGATGCCTTAGGCGTTGGCGGCGCTCAGTCGATGCGCTGATGATGGTCCTTCTGAGGTGAAGCAAGCCGAGAATGCCTACATGACTGCGCTCCGGCGGCTCGATAAAGAGTTGGCGGTGGCCAACGCCAATGCCGTCGGGATGTCCTGGTGGCTGAAGTGAAAGAGAAGGTTGGCGCTGAACTGGCCTAGATTGAGGCTAAATTGCCCGTGCAGCAGCTGCTTGCCAATGGCATTCCTCTAGCCCAATCCGAATGCCAAACGATGATGGCCGAGGCCAAAGGTGCGGCCGCATCTATATGTGGAGCAGGGGTACTCCCAGGCTGATGGTCTTCAACAGCTGCCGACAGCCGTTGCCGAGGTAACGGCACCGCCCACGCAACCTGCGGAGTAGGGCCTTAAGGCTTGGGGGGCGCGGATTGAGCTGGTGGTTTGGGAGAATCAACGTTCGGTTCTCCCCCCTCTCTGTGCGGCCACTGCTCAGATTGCGGCTCTACATTGGTTCCCAAGACGGGGTTTGTCTCATGCCAATTCGTGAGGACGAGAATCAGCCAAATAGGCGATTCGGGATCATCAACCTGGTGTTGATCGGTTTCGGGGTGTTGCTGTTGATCAGCAGCTTTTTGCCGAATCAGGGGATGCAACAGGTGCCTCGAGTGCCCTATTCATTGTTTATTGATCAGGTGAATGATGGGGCAGTAAAGCGGGCCTTCATCACCCAAGACCAGATTCGTTACGAGCTCAGCGCACCAGATGAGGGGGCTCCAGCGGTGCTGGCTACTACTCCGATCTTTGACATGGATTTACCTCAACGTCTGGAGAATAAGGGCGTTGAGTTTGCTGCTGCTCCACCGAAGAAATCAAATATTTTTACTACGATTTTAAGTTGGGTGGTGCCCCCTTTGATTTTCATTTTGGTGTTGCAATTTTTTGCTCGCCGATCAATGGGAGCTGGTGGCGCTCAGGGTGCTTTGAATTTTACTAAGAGTAAGGCTAAAGTGTATGTTCCCGATGAGCAGTCGCGCATCACATTTGCCGATGTGGCCGGTGTGGATGAGGCCAAAGATGAACTCACTGAAATTGTTGATTTCTTAAAGTCGTCGGAACGTTATACCGACATTGGTGCGAGAATTCCAAAAGGGGTGCTGTTAGTTGGTCCTCCTGGTACTGGAAAAACCTTGCTCTCGAAAGCGGTGGCTGGCGAAGCAGGTGTGCCCTTTTTTATAATCAGTGGTTCGGAGTTTGTGGAGCTGTTTGTTGGTGCTGGTGCCGCCCGCGTGCGCGACCTATTTGAACAGGCCAAGAAAAATGCGCCGTGCATTATTTTCATTGATGAACTTGATGCGATTGGTAAGAGCCGTTCTGGCTCCATGGGTGTGGTTGGTGGCAACGATGAACGGGAGCAAACCCTCAATCAATTGCTCACGGAAATGGATGGCTTTGCCTCGAAGGACAAGCCTGTGATTGTGTTAGCAGCCACTAATCAACCGGAAGTGCTAGATGCTGCGCTACTTCGCCCTGGTCGTTTTGACCGTCAGGTGTTGGTTGATCGCCCAGACCTTTCAGGTCGTAAAACAATTTTGGATATCTATGCTAATAAAGTGAAATTGGCTGAAGGTGTGGATCTCGATCGAATTGCTCAGGCCACGAGTGGTTTTGCAGGTGCTGATCTCGCCAATCTTGTTAATGAAGCGGCCCTGCTGGCTGCCCGGGCTAAGCGCACCAAGGTGGAGCAAGAGGATCTCGGCGAAGCGATTGAACGCGTGGTTGCTGGCTTACAGAAAAAAAGCCGAGTGTTGCAAGATGACGAGAAGAAAGTGGTTGCTTACCATGAAGTGGGTCATGCCATTGTTGGCCACCTCATGCCTGGTGGTAGCAAAGTGGCTAAAATTTCAATTGTGCCTCGAGGCATGAGTGCCCTCGGTTACACCTTGCAGCTGCCCACGGAAGAGCGTTTTCTTAACTCGCGAGAAGATTTGCAGGGTCAGATCGCGACGCTCTTGGGTGGACGTTCCGCTGAGGAAATTGTGTTTGGCAAGATCACCACGGGTGCTGCCAATGATCTGCAGCGCGCCACCGACATCGCTGAACAAATGGTGGGGACTTATGGCATGAGTGAAACTCTCGGCCCCCTCGCCTACGACAAACAGGGTGGTGGTCGCTTCCTTGGTGGTGGCAACAATCCTCGCCGAACTGTTAGCGACGCAACCGCCCAGGCGATTGATCAGGAGGTGCGCACCCTGGTGGACACCGCCCACGACATTGCTCTGGCAATCTTGCGCCAAAACATGGCTCTGCTGGAGACCATTGCCCAGAAAATTCTCGAAAAAGAGGTGATTGAAGGTGATGAGCTCAAGGAAATGCTTAGTGCCTGCGTGATGCCAGGAATGGCACTCATTGCCGCCTGAGGCTTGACGTCAGGGGGGCTGATCCTCGATAACACTCCTTTCAGGGCACGTGATGGCCACCATCAGCACCGGTGTCGCCTCAGTTCTCTCTTCTTTGAACGGGCGTGACTTCCTTTCTTCTGCGGATCTTGATGCGGCCCAGACCAACGCCTTGCTTGAGCTTGCGCTCCAGCTCAAACATGGCGACCGTCGCATTGATCTTGGCAACCGGGTGTTGGGTCTGATCTTCACGAAGGCTTCCACGCGCACCCGCGTCAGCTTTCAGGTGGCGATGGCCCGTCTTGGTGGCCAGACTGTTGATCTCCACCCTCAGGTGACTCAGTTGGGCCGCGGTGAGCCGTTAGAGGACACGGCTAGGGTTTTGAGTCGTTTTTGCGATGTGCTAGCGATTCGCACTTTCAGCCAGCAAGAGCTTGTGGATTACGCCCACTGGGCATCGATTCCGGTGATCAATGCACTCACAGATCTGGAGCATCCCTGCCAAGCCCTCGCTGATTTCCTCACGATGCAGGAGACCTTTGGCGATTTGAAAGGCCAAACTCTGGCCTATGTGGGCGATGGCAATAATGTGGCCCACTCCCTGATGCTCTGTGGAGCTTTGTTGGGCGTGAATGTGCGGATTGGTTGTCCGGAAGGCTTTGAGCCACTGCCGGGTGTTTTGGATCAGGCTCGCGCGCTAGCTGTGGGGGGTGCAACGATTAGTGTCACCAGCGATCCCGTAACAGCCGTCCGCGGTGCACAGACGCTCTATACCGATGTGTGGGCATCGATGGGACAGGAGCAGGAACAGCGTGAGCGGGAGCAGGCCTTCCAGGGCTTTTGCCTCAATGAAGCCCTACTGGCGGAGGCGGACGCACGGGCGATTGTGCTGCATTGCCTCCCGGCCCATCGCGGCGAAGAGATCAGCGGTGGCGCGATGGAGGGAGCTGCCAGCCGCATCTTTGATCAGGCTGAAAATCGTTTGCATGCACAGCAGGCTTTGTTGGTGGCCTTGATGGGTGGGCTCTAGGCCTCCTTTCAGATTTTGCAGAAGTGGCGCAATCGCTCACCTTATCGTGGTGTGGTGTGGTGTGGTTGCTGAAGCGTTTTCGAGACGGAGAAAGGTGTCAGTGCCCCGTTGGTTGTGTCGCATTCTTATGCAGGACAGGGGATCCTGGTGTCTCTTTGCGTTAAGGCATTGGCATTGATTGGTTGGATCATGTGTTTCAATACTTGCGTAATCTCCGATTTTTAGGTACAAATGTATTGAAGAGCATTTGCACTGCCGGTGTCTGTTGAAATGCGTGAGCCGCTTACATCTGCTCAGCGGGAGCTCTACGACTGGCTCACCGACTACATCGGCAGTCATCACCACAGCCCGTCGATTCGCCAGATGATGCAAGCGATGGGGTTGCGTTCTCCGGCTCCTGTGCAAAGCCGTCTGCGTCATTTGCAGCGGAAAGGATGGATCACCTGGCAAGAAGGGCAGGCCCGAACGCTGCAGTTGTTAGGCGGAAATGCGTCAGGGGTTCCAGTGATGGGAGCAGTTGCTGCGGGTGGTTTGGTGGAAACTTTTGATGATGTACAAGAGCGGATCGATTTAGCTCTCCTGCTCGAAACGCAAGGGCTTTTTGCCCTCACTGTGAATGGTGATTCGATGGTGGATGCGCATATCGCCGACGGCGACTTGGTGTTGATGGAGCCAGTTAGCGATCCTTTGTGCTTGCGTGAGGGCACCATCGTTAGCGCCCTGGTGCCCGGTAGTGGCACCACCCTGAAGCGTTTTCACTGCGATGCCGGCACGGTGCGACTCGAGGCGGCCAATGCTGCCTATGAGCCGATTGAATTGCCTGCCGATCAAGTTCAGGTGCAGGGTAAATTGATGGCGGTCTGGCGTCAAGTTTGACCGCATTCCCCCCGTATAGCTGATCGTTGCCGTGTATACTAATTGCAATGCCGGAAAATACTCAAGGGTACTTCCGACATAGATGGGGCCATAGCTCAGTTGGTAGAGCACCTGCATGGCATGCAGGGGGTCAGGAGTTCGAGTCTCCTTGGCTCCATTCAAGAAAAGCCCAGCCTCTGGTTGGGTTTTTTATTGCCAATTCACCTCGCGAACTCCGCTTGATCTCGAGCCACGTTTTGGCACAAAAGGGGGGTACAAAAACTCGGCGCTGTGCGAAGGCTGCCCCTTTGTTCTGCCACTTATGCGTTTTGTGTGCCGCTTAGACGTGGCAGTGGTGAGTGACGGCAGCAGCACGTCGTTACCGGAGCAGATGGACTTGCGATGAGGGGTGAGGATTTGCCGACCATCGAGACCTGCAGAACTGGAAAGGCGCTGTGGTCTTCACGACCTGTCAACACATCACCGATGGCGTCGATCAGCACGTCTTCATGATGGGGTCTGGAATCTCAGGCAGAAGGGTTCCAAGCTCCGGGCACCCATCTGGCAAAAGCAGACGGAAGGGCATCTGAGGGGAGCTAAAAGAACTCAACCGATAACAAGCGAATGAAAGGATTCCACGTGCGGACAGTGATCGGAGCCGTTGTTGTACTGGTGTTAGTCCAGAGCTATTGCTCCTTCATGACGCCATGGATTGCTCTGCTCTTCTTGGCTTGGGTTCTGGGGGGCAGCAAGCTCATGTGAGTGAGCAACACATGTATTTGTTGCTTGAGCAGAGCGAGGAATACGCATTGCGGTCACGTTTGACCAATGACCCAGATGCTTTCAAGTGTTGGCGATCTGCTGGGGGGCAGGACCTGGGAGAAACAGTGATGGAGGACTTGTGCTGGAAAGGCTGCTGACTTGGCAGCTGTGGGCTGAGCTTTGCGTCAGATGGGGGATACGAAACGACGAAATCGGGCAAAACTATGGATTAATTTGGGAATGATCATTAGTCTGAATGTGACGGTTGGTTCCAATCGAACCAGACCTTGATGATGCAATGAATGAGTTTGTACGGACGAACAAAGCGATTGAGATAAAGCCTTCACTAATTGATTGATACAACTTCAGCTCATCAGGAGTGGTGGTGGTTGAGTTGATTTTGTTGTTTTACGAAGTGCTTTATCCTAAATTTAAAAGATTAGAAATCCGGCTATTTGCCGTAGAGAATATGCAGTGATGGCTAGATCGGGCTATAGAAGGGCTTTTGTATTTATTCAATGGCTGTTTACGGTTCCACATCCACTTACAAGTGTCCCGAGTGTGGATGCACCTCATACGAAACCGGTAAGATACGTGTATCTTGAGGATTCTGGTCCAGTTTTTTCGATGTTGGGAACCGTCGTTATAATACAGTATCTTGTAATTCATGCGGATTAACTAAATTTTATAAAAGATCAGTTTCTGGTATTCAGCAGGTCTTTGACTACTTGGGAGGTAATTAACGATTATCTCTTTGGCTTGCCGCGTCAGCAATGTCTGGCTTTGCGATTAGCCTTCACCTCGCATGAATCTACACTGGCACTGCTGATTAAGGTGGTAGGGAAATTTCAAGTCCTTGCGGTTGTTTTCTGGAGGTGCAGGACCCTCCTGATTGAATCTCTTGAATTGGTTTGAGCCAGATGATGGGAGAAGAGAGAGACTTTCTTA
>JBMHDE010000022.1:0-35602 GCA_049889555.1 Synechococcus sp.
CCCCCTCGTCTGTCGTAAGCGTCACAGACACAACAAAGCTCTCGCTTCTTCTGCCTATGACCTGCGCCCTCGCCTCTCGGCTCTTGCGCAGTCCACAATCATAACCCATCACTCCTCTGCTCGCCATCAACTCGATCTTGAGGCATCCAATAGGGCCTCGCCCCAGTCCCGCAGGCGTTCCAGCATCTCGGCATTGCTCGCCGTCACCACCGGGAAATCAGCTGTCGCAAGATCGTCTCCAACCACAAGGCTGCCTGGATCCCGAGACAACCAAATCAACGGACACCCCAGTTCACGCAGCACAAGCCACACAGCCGCTAAATCCCAAATTTTGGGCGTAGCCTCCAAAGCCCCGGCGGTCTGGCCCATCGCCACACTCAATAAATTCAAACTGGCCACGCCAAGCAGGCGGATTTTTCCGGGAAAGCGTCGGTCGGGACGACGCTGCAAGACACGAATTGATCGGCTGCAAAGCGAAACGCAGGCACTCGTTGAGGCAAGACGGGTTTGCGAGGTGAGCTGCTTGCCATTACGCCAAGCGCCCTTACCCCGGATCGCCACAATTCTCTGTCGCAGGGACGGCACCTCAATAAACACTTCAGACGGAGCCCCGTTCACCCAACGCGCCACTGAAATCGCCCAATACGGAATCCCCGCCGCAAAGTTGGTGGTCCCATCCAGGGGATCTACAACCCAGTAGGCCTGTGTTGAAGGCACACATGTTGATCCCTCCTCGCTCAAGACACCTTCCCCAGGTGCGATCAAATCAAGACCGGCCGTGATCGCTTCATCACTCCAACGATCACAGGTGGTGATCAGGGTGCCATCGGCCTTGAGATCAGCTGCGATATGGCCAAAATCCTGGCGTTGCCGTTCAGCAACCCGATCAAGCAGCTGATGCATGGCATTGAGCTGCTGAGACGAGAGCGCGACTGCCACGCTCAGGAACTACCCCTGGGAGGACACGACAGAAGCTTGGCAGGCCGGATGGCTTGGCATCGATTCCATCAGCTCGCTCTGGTCTTTGTCTTGACTCGATGGGTCTTCAGACTGCTGAATCGAGGAGCACGCCCTTACCTGATCCAAACCAGTGCGACGACGCAACTGCGCCAAGGACGTGTTGTAAGTGGTGATGGCATCGGCGTAACGCACCTCAGCTTGGGTGAGATCCCTCTGGGTATCCACCACCTCACGCTGCGTGGTCACCCCAGCCTGGAAACGCAATCGGGCCAAACGCAGAGATTCGCGAGCAGACAGCACCTCCCGTGACGTGGTGAAGATGTCTTGATTGGCCGTGCGAAGGTCCACAAAACTGTCTTCCACTTCCTGGCGGATCCTGTCGCGTTCCGCAGCAAAGTTGAACGCGCTCTCTTCAGCCCTCTGCTTATTGCGTCGGTACTCCGCGCGCGCCCGGCCACCATCAAAAATGTTCCAGGTGGCATTCAGGGCCACCGTATTGCTGGCGCTCCAACCGTAATCGGCCATATCCACGCCCACGGGCGCCTGTACGGCGGTCTCGCCTTGGGTGCGGGAGGTAGAAAAGGTGTTCACCAGGCTGAGGATCGGCTGTACAGCCGCCAGTGCCGCGTTGGCATTGCTGTTGTTGATCGAGATATCGAGAATGAAGCGATCCAATTCCTCACGGAAGGCATAGGCCGCCACGATGCTCTCTTGCAGCGATGGCTGCCAAATGCCGAGAACCCGGGCCGGAGATGCAGCGGTCGGGATGATCTGTGGGGGGAGATCCAGCTGAACCGCCAGGGCGCGTCGTGCCTTGTCTTGATTGCCCAGGGCATTGCTCAGCAACTGCTGATCGCGCGCAAGCTGTGTTTTCGCTTCCAACACTTCAAGCTTGGTGGCCACACCAGCCTCAAAGCGAGCACGGGCATCCTTCAAACTCACCCGCGAAACGCGCACAGATTGCTGAGCAATCCGCACCTGCTCATCTTGACGCTGCACGTTGAAATAAGCCGTCGCAGTCGTCAGACGCAGCTCGCGCAAAGCAATGAGATACGTATCGCGAGCTTGTTCGTAAGTATCACGGGCGGCGGCGATCCGAGGGACACGGGCTGGATCAATCAGGTTCCACTGCACTTGGGCCGCGAAGCTCGTGCTCCACTGACTGCTGGTGGTGTAGGGACTTAAAGGGTTGCCCGTGTTGGGATCAATGCGCGTTTGACCAAAAGCAGGCGACGCAGGGTTGCGATCCGTCAAAAAATCAGGATTGCGGTATTGATCAGCGGCGAGATATTGCGGCAGACCGTTCGCCGTGAGATTCACGGTTGGATACCACGCGGAAATCGCCGCTAAAAGCTGCGATTTAGCTTGTTCGACTTGGCTGGCAGCTGCCTTGAGACTGGGATTATTGACCTCCATCAAACGCTGCGCTTGCTCCAAGGTGAGGGAGCGCAACTCGCGCGCGGTCACCTGACCGGGTTGGTTGGGCAACGCCAGAGCTGGAGACGCCAACAACGGCGCCAGCTCATCAGGAAGGGTGGTGGCAGCTGCTGGCAAAACCGTGGGATCGGCTTTCGGCCTTGATCCATGGGTCTCCATGGCTGTTGGCAAGGCGGTGACTGTTGGCAAA
Organism: Synechococcus sp.; assembly: GCA_049889555.1. Lineage (GTDB taxonomy): Bacteria > Cyanobacteriota > Cyanobacteriia > PCC-6307 > Cyanobiaceae > Synechococcus_C. The sequence continues at coordinate 2,588 of JBMHDE010000022.1, forward strand.
GCGGTCTGATCAGGCAAGCCCACGTCACCGGGCATCGCTTCAACCCGAGGGGCGCCCATCGTGGCGAGCGTGAGGGTGCTTGCAAGAAGCCAAAAACACGCAGCAGTCTGACCCACAGCAATGCACAAACTGGTCGGAGTTTAGGAACTTGAAGGAACGTCGCCGAGCACCGCAGACACGATGTCAGCTGCCCCATTCACAATTCGAACGGGAACCGGCAGGTGCTGCTCCAGTTCAGCCAGCGTCATGTCGTCAAGAAACACCGGTTCGCCTTGGCGCAACGTCACCGCCGGCAGCAGCAACTGGTCTCCCAATTCTCGACCCTCTAGGCCTTTCAGCAAATCATTGCCGGTGAGCAGTCCTGTTACTACCTGATCCTGTCCCCAGTAGGGACTCGGTAGACCATGCAACAGCAGAGTGACGCCATCCACCGCATTCAACCGATCGGTCACCGGCTTTAGGGCTTTGTCCACCAAACGACCAACCACCCAGCTACTACGCAAAGGCACAGCAATAGATGCCGGCAATGCTGTGCTGGCGCAATCCAGCTGCTCCAGGAAGGCACGAATACTGCCAACTCCATTTTCCTGTTGGGGCAGGTCTTCGTAACTTGCCCGAGGTGGCAAAGCCAAGCCAGCAATCAAGTACCACTCATCCGACAACCAAGCAAACCGACTGCCCACTTGGGCCTGGAAGCGTTGCTGCAGAGGCTCGACGCGAGCGATCACTGCACGGGCATCAGCGGGTGAGACAGGCACTAAACCATCTCCATCCGGCCGAAAACGGGTTAGGCCCACAGGCACAACAGCCGCCGACAACACCGTGGGCCACTCACCTCCAGCAAAACCGGCAAGGTCGAGCAGCGTGCGTTCCAGTGCGTCGCCATCGTTGAGTCCCGGGCAGACCACCACCTGGGCATGAAGCTGCAGATCGCGTTGCGCAAACCAGCGCACTTGATCCATCAAGAGGCCGGCGCGAGGATTCTTCAACAGCCGGCTGCGCAACGCTGGATCTGTGGCATGGACAGACACAAACAGCGGGGAAAGCCTCTGTTGTTCAATCCGCAGCCAATCCGCATCCGTGAGATTGGTGAGCGTGAGATAGGAGCCGTAAAGAAAACTGAGGCGGTAATCGTCGTCTTTGAGGTAGAGGCTGCTGCGCCGTCCAGGCGGCTGCTGGTCGATAAAGCAAAACGGGCAAGCGTTGTTGCATTGCCGCAAACCATCAAACAGGGCCTCACTGAACTCCAACCCCAAGCCATCGTCCGCATCCTTTTCCAGGTCGACCTCGTGGAGCTCACCGGCCGCATCTCTGACCTCGAGATGGAGCTCTTCCTCCACACACAGATAGCGGTAATCGATCAGATCCCTAGGCCTGATGCCATTAATACTGAGGAGCTGATCACCCGGCTCAAATCCAAGCGCCTCTCCGATCGAACCAGGCTCAACCGCAACGACAACGGCAGGGGCTGGCTGCCGGGATGGGGAGTCGGGATCCAGGGCCGCGACGGCGACACCGGCAGAGGGTTCATTCCACACGCGGACAGCGCTGCTGCATTCAGTTTGATCCGGCAGTTGTCCACCAGGCCAGCAATAGCCCACCGAAGACCAGGCGATACACCACGAAAATCACGGTGTTGTGGCGCTGGAGGTAGCGGATCAACCAATCAATCGCCAACCACGACACCAGCGCAGCAGAGAGGATGCCAACGATGAGAGGCAATGCACCACCGGTGCTGGGGTCCGCCAAGGCATCCTTGAGTTCCACCAATCCGGTCAATGTGATCGACGGAATCCCCAGCAGGAAGGAAAAGCGGGCCGCATCCGCCCGTTGCCAGCCAGCCAAGAGAGCCGCCGTCAACGTGCTTCCAGAGCGTGAAACCCCAGGAATGATCGCCAAAACCTGGGCCAGACCCACCATCAAGCCATCCCAACCCTGCACTTGGGACAGCTGCTTGACCCTGGAGCCCAGTCTCTCAGCGAAAGCCAAGAGCAGTCCCATCACGATGGAAACAATGGCGATCGCAGGAATGCTGCGCAACGGCGAACTGGCATAGCCAGGCCAGAAGGTCTTGATCACAAAACCAGCCACGAGGATCGGCACTGTGCCAACGGCAATGGCCAGGCCGAGACGGGCCTCAGGCTCACGCCATTGACCACGCATCAGGGCCATGCGAATGCCACGAATCACGTGGCTGAGATCCGTACGGAAATAGGCAATCACGGCAGCAATGCTGCCCAGTTGAATCGCCGCCGTCACCGACACACCCGGATCACCCCAGCCAACCAACACAGGCACCACCTTGAGATGGGCCGTGCTGCTGATCGGCAGAAATTCGGTCAGGCCCTGCACAACCCCAAGAATGAAGTTGCGCCAACACGCTTCCAGCAGATCAGGAGCTGCCACAACGTCAGTCATTGCCAAGACCAAAGCAGCTCGACGGTATGCGCTTGGACGCTTGGGCGCCAGCCCCCTATCCGCAGGCAAAGGTCTTCTAAGGTTTCGGTTCTTTCTTCACAAAAGGAGGCGTTCCCGTTGCCCAGCGGCCTGATCCAAACCGAGGTGCTGGATCCTCGCCTGCTACGGGACCTTCCGAAGGCGGAAGACTTGCGCTCCACAGCTGAAACCAACAGTCAGTTGCAGCGATGGGGCGCTGCCTTGGTGGTGTTACCAGTTTTTCTCCAGGCGCCGTGGGTGCGCCTCAATCCCTTCAGTGCCTGCCTCTTCACCGCGGTGTTACTAGCGGCCGCCATTCCTCTTGGATGGCACGACACGGCAGGGCGACGTCAGGCAGGGAGCCTGCTGCTGGGCTTCAGTGGCAGCTGGTTGGCCGGAAGTCTGTTTTGGGGATGGCTCCGGGCACATCCCAGTTGGCATTTGCCGGTTGAAGCAATCGCTCTTCCGCTCGCAATCACCGGACTCGGCAGCCGCTGGCGACTGGGTTGTGCCTTTTATCTGTCCTCCCTGGTGGGGACAGCCATGACCGATCTAGCGATGGCGCTCACTGGCGTGATGCGCTTCTGGCCCGGAGTCGTGCAGGCCCCCCTGAATGAAGCAGGGCCACGGCTCCATTCAGCTGCAGCGTCCCTTCACCATCCCTCCGCTGTTGTGGTGATCGCAGGGTTGGCCAGTGTGATCTTGGCGACCGCCCGTTGGATGCACGTTCGCAGTCGCAACCACGGGATCCATGCCGACAGCTGGGCGGTTGCCGCTGCGGTCCTGGTCACTACCGTGCTGGTGGATGGCTTGTTTCTGCTTCTGGCCCTGATCGAGCCAAACTTCAGTGGGCTGATCTGAAACGAACTGCAAAAGCTGGGACCAAGAGCAGGAATTTGGCCAGGACTCACTTGTAAGGTGCCCCTACCGGCAATGCCGGAAGTCTCGTTCCGATTCCTAACGGAGTGTTCCGATGAAGCGGCTGGTCTCCTGGCTGACTGGTGTTGTGGTGATGACCGGCTTGGTGCTGGGGCTGATCCTCCCTCAAGCGGCCTATGCCGACGACATTCGCAACGTTGCCGACGACAAGATCGCTGAGCGTGGCGACAAGGTGGACCTGAACAACTCGTCAGTGCGCCGCTTCCAGCAGTTCCCTGGCATGTATCCCACGCTTGCGGGCAAGATCGTGCTGGGTGGCCCCTACGACAGCGTTGATGATGTGCTGAATCTCGATCTGACTGAGCGACAGCAAGAGCTGTTCAGCAAATACCGCGACAATTTCGTGGTCACCGCTCCCTCCATCGCTCTTAATGAAGGCTTCGACCGGATCAACGACGGTCAGTACCGCTGATCGGCTGCCCTGATCACGCCTTTCGCGCTTAATCACATTGGAGAGAACCGCCGGAGATCCCGGCGGTTTTTTTAGTTCCGGCATGCGATCCCACCCTTCCTACGGCGAGCCGATCCCCCCAGGCCCCTGGGATGTGGTGGTCGTGGGCGCCGGCGCTGCAGGACTGATGACCTGCCTTGAGTTACCGGCAGGGTTACGCGTGCTGCTCCTCAATCGCAACACCAGCCGCCGCTCCTCCAGCCGTTGGGCCCAAGGAGGAATTGCTTCCGTGACCCGCCCAGATGACAGCGCCGAAAGCCATGCCACGGACACACTCCAAGCCGGAGCCGGGCTATGTGACGGTGACGCCGTGCGGTTGCTCGTGGATCAAGCACCCCAATGCGTGGAGCGACTGCTCCAAATCGGGATGGCATTCGATCGCAACCGTGACGGCAGCCTGGCCACCACCCTTGAAGCCGCCCACAGCCATCATCGGGTGCTGCATGTGCAAGATCAAACCGGTCGTGCCTTGGTCGATGTGCTGCGGGAGCGCGTTGAGCAACGCGAAGGCCTTCTCCATCGGCGCGGTGTTCGGGTCAGCAAGCTCTGGGTGGAGGGTGGCAGGTGCTGCGGCGTGCAGGTGCTGGATGGACCCCTGCTGCACTGGATCCGAGCACGGGCCGTGGTTCTCGCCACCGGTGGAGGGGGGCACCTCTACACCAACACCACCAATCCAGCCCAAGCCGCTGGGGAAGGGGTCGCTCTGGCCTGGCAAGCCGGTGCCGCCATTGAAGATTTGGAATTCGTTCAGTTCCACCCCACAGCGCTACGCCTGCCAGGGGCACCCTGTTTCCTGATTTCCGAAGCAGTCCGTGGTGAAGGTGGCGTGCTGGTGAATGCCGCTGGCGAAAGCCCTGTTGCTGGCCTTCCCGGACGCGACCTCGCTCCCCGCGATCAGGTGAGTCGGGCGCTGGTGCGCAGCATGCACGCCACAGGCACAGACCATGTGGGACTTGATCTACGGCCAATTCCGCGGAGCCAGGCCGAACGCCGCTTTCCCACAATCCTTGAGCAGTGCAGGGAATTTGGCCTCCATCCGCTAGAGCGCCCGCTGCCTGTCGCCCCAGCTGCCCACTATTGGATGGGAGGAATCGCGACCAACGCGCACGCGGCCACGACTGTGCGTGGCCTGTATGCCGTCGGTGAAGCAGCCTGCACGGGGGTGCATGGCGCCAATCGCTTGGCCAGCAACTCGCTGATGGAATGTCTTGTGTATGCCAGGCAGCTGCGAGACATCGAGTTGCCGCTGTGGTCGCCAAGCGACCGTTCAAGCCTGAACCAATTGACGACAGCACCTCCAGCCCTACGCACAAACCTGGTCAGCAGCCAAAACGCAACAGAGCTCAAACACTCCATCCATGCCCTGCGCGAACAATGCTGGGCTGTGGCCGGTGTCGACCGCTCTGTTCCGGGTATGCGCACAGTGCTAAAAGCAACGCTCCAGGCCATGCCCCTGGTTGAACAGGAGCAAGCACTGGTGCTGATGAATGGTCAGAACAGCGACCAGCCCTTCCTCCTGGAGGAACCGAGTCGCCGTGACCTCAACCTGCTCCTCGACCTAAACCACCGCCAACGCACCAGTGCTTTGCTGATGGAGGCGTGTCTGTTCCGGCAAGAAAGCCGAGGGGGCCATTTCCGCAGTGATGCACCGATGGCGATGCCGCAATGGCAATGCCATTCACGCCAGCAAAAAGGGCGGTTGATTCACACCCGCCCGGTCAGTCCGTAACACCAAAATCTGCAACGATCAAAAATCGTCTGGCCCCTCATAACCCGATAGTTCAGCTAACTGATCCAAAGTCTTCACACCGGAATCAAGCGTGCCATCAATCTCCCAGGAGGGGAAACCCCGAATGCCTTTGGATTGACAGAGTTTGGCCTGACTATTCAAACCATCAGGAGCACATTCGATCACATTGAGGTTCTCGACGGCTTCCTTGCCGAACAAGTCCATTTGTTCGTGGCAATGCGGGCACCAATAAGCGGTGTAAAGGGATGCACCCTCAGCGTTCAGGTGCTCAGAGAGAGCCACCTTGGCCGGTGAGCTGGTTGTGGTGACGGGTGGAGCAGTACGCAGCCCTGCAGGGTCCACCGCAGGCCGATCAGGATCCACAACCGACGCCCAGATCAAACTGCCGAGCAAGACAGCGATTGCCAACAGCACTCCTCGGAACAACAAAGGAACGGGATCATCCCAACCACCACCGGCCACTGCCAACACCAGCAGAATCAACGAAATGGCGGCCGACAGGACGCAGAAAAAACAGAATGCCTCAATCTTGAACACCATCAAACCGATGAGCACAAGGCTGAACACAGCCATACCAACGGAGACGGTGAACAGGCCCCACCAGGTGCGGCGGGAGAGGTCTGCCTTGTTTTCTGACAGGCCGGGGAGGAGGGGCACAATCGCCATCACCAGCACAGCCAGATAGGCAAGCAAACCGGCAAAAGACAGGGGAATACTGAATGCATCGCCCTGAAAAAGCGTTCCCCAAGCGCTGTTCAGCACCTTGTCGCAACCATCACCACCCACAGGGCAGGTGAGTTGTCCGAAAACCCCCCAACGTTCAAGCGTGATCGACCCTGTATCGATCACCCCCACGGTGGCCAGAACCGCCATAGCAATCCGCACCCACTTCGATCCAGGGTCCTGGCGGCGGCGACTGGTGAGGCGCGTTGTGGCCATACAGGCGATTCAGATATGAACGATTCTGCCAGGGATTGCCACGGCGTACAGGCTGTCACCCAGCCGCAAACAACCCCAGGGCTGGCGGCCCGCTCAAGGCGCAACCGTAAGGTGAAGAATTACGAGGTCTGTGTCATGGCCGGCGACGCGACAACCGCAGGCGCTCAGGCCGCGCGACCCACGGTTGCTTTCGCGCATCTGGGCTGCGAAAAAAACAGGGTTGACACCGAACACATGCTCGGGCTGCTCGCGCAGGCGGGATACGGCGTTAGCAGTGATGAAAACGACGCCAATGTGGTGGTGGTCAACACCTGTAGTTTCATCCAGGACGCCCGTGAAGAATCGGTGCGCACCCTGGTGGGCCTAGCAGAGCAGGGCAAGGAACTGATCATTGCGGGCTGTCTGGCCCAACATTTCCAAGACGAATTACTCGAGTCGCTACCGGAAGCCAAGGCGATCGTTGGTACGGGTGACTATCAACACATCGTCGAGGTGCTCAAGCGAGTTGAAGCGGGAGAGCGGGTCAAACAGGTCAGTGAAACCCCGACATTTGTGGGTGATGAACATCTGCCCCGCTACCGCACCACTGGCGAAGCCGTGGCCTATCTCAAGGTGGCTGAAGGCTGCGACTACCGCTGTGCCTTCTGCATCATTCCCCACCTGCGTGGCAACCAGCGCTCACGGTCGATTGAATCGATTGTGGCTGAAGCCCATCAGCTAGCGGCCCAGGGGGTGCAAGAGCTCATCCTGATCAGCCAGATCACCACCAATTACGGTCTCGACCTCTACGGCAAACCACGACTGGCGGATCTGCTCAGGGCCCTTGGCGAAGTGGAAATCCCCTGGATCCGTGTGCACTATGCCTATCCCACCGGGCTGACACCAGAGGTGCTGGCGGCTTACCGGGAGGTCCCCAACGTGCTGCCCTACCTCGACCTTCCCCTGCAACACAGCCACCCCGATGTCCTGCGCGCCATGAATCGCCCCTGGCAGGCCGATGTGAACGAACGTCTCCTGGATCAAATCCGTGAGCAACTGCCAGATGCCGTTTTGCGCACGACGCTCATTGTGGGTTTCCCAGGTGAAACCGAAGAGCAATTTGAACATCTGGCCTCCTTCATCACGCGTCAGCGCTTCGACCATGTGGGCGTTTTCACCTTCTCCCCTGAAGACGGAACACCGGCTGCCACCCTTCCAGACCACGTTGCTGAAGACGTGGCCATCGCTCGCAAGGACAAACTGATGGGCCTGCAGCAGCCCATTGCGGCAGCAGGCAACGCCAGCTGGGTGGGGCGCACAGTTGATGTGTTGATCGAACAACACAACCCCAGCACGGGCGAAATGATTGGCCGTTGTGCCCGCTTTGCGCCGGAGGTGGATGGAGAGGTGTTTGTGCAACCAGGCGCCAACGGCATCCAGGCCGGGCCCGGCGCGATGGTTCCGGTGTTAATTACAGGCGCCGACGTTTACGACCTCACAGGGCGCATTGTGGGCGCCGCTGACATGGTGGCAGCAGCCCGCGATGCCTCGTGAGAGGGCAGCCCAACTGGCATCAACGACAACGCAACGTCTTCCTTCTCGCTTCCGGCATCAGCACAGCAGGGTCTTTTGCCGGACTCACCGCCAAAGGCTGGATCCTGATGGACGGAACGCAGAACGCCATGCTGCTGGCTCTGCACTTTGCGGCTCTCTCGCTGCCCACCTTGCTGGTCAGCGGCCCCGCTGGGGTGAGAACCGACCGACTCGGCTGCGAGCGGGTGCTAGTGCAGGGGCAATGGGCCCTGCTTGGAGCTGGCCTCCTCGGAGCCCTGGCCATTCCGTTGCTCTCTGGCCAAGCACAGGTGGCCATGCTGTTGGGCAGCACCCTGCTCACGGGCATTGCTGGTGCCTATGAACTCACGGCTCGCAACAAATACTGCGCGCTGCTGGTGGACTCCCCCCAACAGCTCGGCCCCTACCTCACCAGCTTTTCGGTCGTTTTTAACGTGGGCAAATCGGTGGGTCCACCGATCGGAGGCTGGCTCGTTGCCCTGACGGGACCCGCCATCGCCTGGGCCTCGATGCCCTCAGCTATCTGTTGCCCATCGCCAGCGTGATCTGGCTGCTCAAGCCGAACAGAGACCTGGAAGAACGCAGCAGCAGCACCCAAGGCGCCAGCCTGACGACGGCATGGAAGGCGTGCGGCCCAGTGCTGCGCCACGTTTTGCGGTTCACAAGATTGATTTGTGTGGTGGGTTTCTTCCACCCAGCACTAGCCGCGCTGATCGCCGCGGACACCCTGGAGCCGGACCCGAGGGATCTGGGACTCTTCACCAGCGTGCTTGCGGCGGGAAGCATTACCGGCGGCATCGTGCTGCAGCGCAACAGCCACCGATTCAGTCATCGTCCTGCACGCACCCTGGGTTGCTTCGCGCTGGTGACTGCCATCGGCCAATTAGGCATGGCCCATGGCGATTCAAGGGCCATTGTGCTGGCCATGGCGTTTCTCATTGGGCTTGGGACAGCTGGGCTGCTCAGCAGCGCCAACCTGATCAGCCCAGTGGGTTCTCCACAAAGAATCCGTGGCCGCATGGCAGGACTGAGTCAGATCGCATTTCTTGGCGGAGGAAAACTCAGCGGCCTGATTGCAGCCATGCTCACGATGAGTATTGGCCTTAATCAGATGTTTGCGATTGCTGGCGGTTTAGGCGTGCTTGTGGCCGGAAGCGAACCGTGGAGGCGTGGACACCTTGCCCTCCAGGAGCAAAGCTGATCCCCACAAAGGCTCCAAGACCGGTCTGCGCCGCTCTCAGATCAATTTGACGCCGCGCAGCACACCACTGATCACAGCGGCGGCCACCAGACCGGCACCAACGAGACCTAGATAGATGACAACGCCCACAGCAGTGATGGCAAGACTGATCCATTAGATCAGACCCAGGGCCAGTAACTGCCAAATACGCCCTAAGGTTGATGCAAATAAAATTTTAAATTCGGTCGGGTCTGCGCCCACGGTCGGCGACCTGCTTCTGCTCAAGTCCAGCCCCGTCGCGACTCCCCATGCGCATTCTCTTTCTCTATCCCCAATTCCCCAAGACCTTCTGGAGTTACGAGAAAATCCTTGAGCTAGTCAACCGCAAGGTGCTGCTGCCACCGCTGGGGTTGGTCACTGTGGCAGCCCTGCTCCCCCAAGAGTGGGAGATGAAACTCGTAGACCGCAATGTGCGAGAGGTGAACGAGGAGGAATGGCAGTGGGCTGAGCTGGTGGTGATCTCCGGAATGATCGTTCAGAAGGACGACATGCAAGTGCAGATCCAAGAAGCGAAACGCCGTGGTCTTTTGGTCGCTGTTGGCGGCCCCTACGCCAGCTCGACCCCCGACGCTCCAGAGATTGCGGACGCGGATTTCAAAGTTTTGGATGAGGGCGAAATCACCCTGCCTCAGTTTGTCGAAGCCCTGAAACGCGGCGACCGCAGCGGACGCTTCAGTGCCGAAGGCGACAAGCCCGACGTCACCGCCACGCCAGTGCCTCGCTTTGACCTGCTCGAACTGGATGCCTATGACTCCATGAGCGTGCAGTTTTCCAGGGGATGTCCGTTCAACTGCGAGTTTTGCGACATCATCGTGCTCTATGGACGTAAACCCCGAACCAAAACGCCCGAACAGTTAATCGCCGAGCTTCAACGGCTTTATGAATTGGGTTGGAGGCGCTCCATCTTTCTGGTGGATGACAACTTCATCGGCAACAAACGCAACGCCAAGCTGTTGCTCCCTCAGATCAAAACCTGGCAGGAAGAACGGGGCTATCCCTTCAGCTTCACCACCGAGGCCTCCGTTGATCTCGCTGATGACGACGAGATGATGCGGATGATGCACGACGCCCGATTTGAGAGCGTGTTCCTCGGCATTGAAACCCCTGACGAATCGAGCCTGGAAACGGCTCGCAAACTGCAAAACACCCGCAATCCCTTGGATGCGGCGGTCGATCGGATCACCGCCAATGGCATTCGGGTGATGGCCGGATTCATCATCGGCTTTGATGGCGAACAAGATGGTGCAGGACGACGCATCGTTGAATTCGTGACGCGCACTGGCATTCCCGCCGCAATGATGGGCATGCTTCAGGCGTTGCCAAACACCGCGCTTTGGCACCGACTCGAAAAAGAAGGGCGCCTGATCCAAGACAAAGACGCCGCCAAAGGTGTTAACCAAACCAACCTGCTCAATTTCAAACCCACTCGTCCGATCCGCGACATCGCCAATGAATACGTGGAGGCATTTTGCGCTCTTTATGAACCGAATGCCTACATGGATCGCGTGTATTCCTACTACTTGAAAATGGGTGCCCCCCGCTGGAAAGCGAAGGCGAAATTACCCACCTTCACCGACCTCCGTGCCCTCTCCACCGTGATCTGGCGCCAGGGCATCAAACGCAGCACGCGCACCCGCTTCTGGCGCTACATGCTGAGCATGGCCCGCAGAAATCCAACCCTGCTGGAACAGTTCTTGGTGGTGCTTGCCCACAACGAACACTTTTTGGAATACCGCGCAATCGTCCAACGGGAAATTCGCGAGCAGCTGGAATCCCTACCCCCGGAAGAACCTCGCAACATGCGTGAATTGCAGCCGGTTTGAGCACACACGCCTGCCCATCCCGCAAATCTGCGTTAATCCTGCAGGTAATCGTGGCCCATGAGAAGCGCAAATTCTGCGCGCTGCAATTCCCGTCCTAGGTAGAGGGCGTGATCAAGGCAACTCAGGGGATGGGGACCGTCCCCCTCCGTGAGCTGGATGCCCATCTCCTTGGCGGTGCGGGCGCGATACACAGCTGCTGGAGTTCGCGGTCCGCCACCTCGGCAACGCAGCACCTCGCCGGTGTCCGGGTCGGTCGCCAACCCCCGTTCATCAATCGCATTGCAAAAATGCTCTACCACCAGCTCAGCCCGTTCACGGTCGAGCTTGATCAAGAAATAACCGGCGGGATCCAGGGCAATAAACCGCTGCGACAAGCGATCATCCAAGGCCTTGCAAGCCTTGGTTTGCGTAGGACTCGGGGCAAGATCAATCATCGTTTCAGCCTACAAAGCCCAGGGTTGACGGCTGGGCTTTGAACGGTAGATCCGCGTTAATGGCCTCGATTTCGTCTGCCATCAGGCCATTGGCCTGCGGTAGCCACTGACGAATCAATTCATCCATCCCGGAGTGGTACCAACGGTGCAAACTCGCGTGGGGTCGGGCCACAAAACCGCGACGACGCTTATGGCTCCCACCGGCACCGGGATCAAAGCTCTGCAAACCGTTCTGCAACGCCCAGGCGATCGGGGCGTAATAGCAAACCTCGAAATGGAGGCAATCAATCTCTTCCTCACTGCCCCAGTAACGCCCCCAAAGCTGGTGCCGGTCGTGCACGCAAAGTGACATGGCTACGGGGTCCCGGGGATCACCACGGTGCGCACTAAACAACACCACGTGATCCCGGAGCGGCGCACAAGCCAACTGGTTAAAAAAAGCGGCTTCCAGGTATTTGCTGCCCCACATCCCCCAACGGGCGCAATGTTGTTCGTAGAAGCCATGCATACGTTGGAGCAGCCGCACATCCAACGCCTCTCCAGTTAGTGCCGTCACCGTGAGCCCCGCCTGCTGCACAGCACGGCGTTCTCGTTTGATGTTGCGCCGCTGATTGGCATTGAAGCCGGCCAAATAATCCGCGAAGGTCCGCTGTCCATCCGCCGTCCACAAACTTTGCTGATTCACCCAGGTGGCACAACCTGCGGCTTCAGCGAAGGGCTGCCACTGCGGATCGACGTACAAAAAATTGCAGCTGAGGATGCCATTGCGGGCCGCGAATGCATCAATCACCTGCAGCATCAAAGCCGTGATCTCCCCAGCGTTTTCCTTCGGAGCGATGTGAAAGCGATACCCCTGCACCGGACTCACCGGGCTCATCCCCACCAACTTCGGGTAATAGCGCACCCCAAGATCCGCAGCGAGACGGGCAAAGGCCTGATCGAACACAAATTCGCCATAGCTATGACCCTTCAAATACAGCGGTGCCACCGCCACCAGCTGGTCTCCACGCCAAAGGGAAAGGTGCAACGGCTGCCAACCCTGATCCGGCACGATGCTGCCCGATTCCTCCAGGGCAACGAGCCAATCCCAGCGGTAAAAAGGAATCACCTGTTCACCGACCAGAGCCTGCCAGTCCGCTTCGGGGAGCTCCCGCAGCGAACGGTGCCAGCGGGCAGACAGCGCGGTCATGGCCAGCGTTGAGGGAGATGGTGGGGCGACCTTAACCAGCGAAAGCACCGGTGGGCGCAGAGTGGTGGTTTGCAGAGATCACCGCTGTGAATGGTTCGACCAAGCCCGTCAAGATTGCCCTCGTGCTGACGATGCTCGCCTTGGGGCTTGAGGCACACCATCAGACCGCCAGAGCGGGACTCCTGCAACCCTTGCTGCAGATCCTGCGACCGCGTCTTGAGGCCGAACTCAGCGAACGTTGCAGTGCTCTGGTGCGCGAAACCACCGGAGGCCTTGAGGCGCTCGGAATCCTGGCGGAAGGGCCTTGCCGATCAGCCGCCAAACCAATCAGCGAATGCCTCATCCGCGAAGCAGACCGCAGTGGCAAGGAATTGGAAGTGTTGAGCGAAGTGCTAAGCAGCAAGGTGGGTGAGCATTCAACCCTGGTGATCCAGCGCTGCGTGAGTTCCCTGGTGGGCGGACCCAACACTGGCCAAGGACAGGGCCAAATCAGTGTCGAGGAGTTCTTGCGTCAGCTGCGGAATGAAACGCGACGCTGATAACGAACCACCAGTTCATCGTTTTGCAGCCGCTCAGCGCCGTTCAAGATCCAGGCATCGGCAGTGGCCAAGCCGGGGGGGAGACCAACTGCAGTGAACGGCACCCAACTGTGCTGTCCACCCACCACACGCGGCGTCAAGGTGAGCTGCAACTCATCCACCGCATCATCGCGAAGGCATGAGACAGCGAGGGAGGCTCCACCCAACAGCACCAGCCTTTGCATCCCTTGGGCAGCCAGGTGGGCCAGGGTTTGTGACCATGTTGCTCTCATCACCACGCGCCGAGAGAAGCCAGCTGGAGGTGCCGCAGGCTGTGGGACTGGTTCCGCATGGAGCAGCCAACGCTCTAAGGGCTGCTGAAAAAAGGGCCACGCCAAAGGAAAGGTCGACGTCGCTCCTTTGCTGACCACCAAAGCAATCGGCTGAGGAGAGCGCTGCTCCTGAGCCCTGCGCTCCAACAGCACAGGATCATGAATCAGGCAGGTGGAGCGGTGAGCTCGGAGCGTGCCCGCTCCCATGAGGCAACCATCAGCCCAGGCCAAGGCTTGTTCCAACACCAGGCGGTCCCCGTCACCACCCAACTGGGCTGGGCCTCCACTCGGAAATGCCAAACGGCCATCAAGACTGACAGCCAAGACGAGTCGAACAATCGGTGGCGGTGGTGCCTGAATCAGGAGGCCATCACCGCCTCAAGGGCAGCGGGCTGGGTCTCAAGCTGGGGAACTTCGGCGTACACCTCAGCCGCATTATTGGGGCTCTCCTGCAAGCGCACCTTGTGCAACTGGGCACCGATGGCTCGAATGGGGGTCGACAACTGATCAGCGATATGCAGAGCAATGTTCTCCGCCGTGGGGACGCAATCCACGAAATGGGGCACATCCTTGTTGAGAAACGTGTGGTCGAAAGGTTCCACCACGAGATCGTCTACCAAGCGCTGCAGAGCCGCTAAATCGCAGACCATGCCCGTGCGCGCATCAATCGGACCCCGCACAGTGACATCAACGAGGTAATTGTGGCCATGACCATGGGGACGGGCACATTTGCCATAAATCGCCTCGTTCTCCTCTTGCGAGAGCTCAGGGCGCGCCAGCCGGTGGGCAGCAGCAAAATGGGTGCGGATTGTTACGTAAGCGTCCATGCCATGTCCTAGGTAGTCAGCCCAAAGGATTTGGGATTCATGCAGCCGCAGGGCGACCAAAGGGAGGTGAGGAGACAGCCGCTGCCAGATCACCCGCACAAGCGCTTCAGTGGTGGGTAAACACCCCTGAGGCTGGGTGAGGTCAAACTCTGGCCATGCCTCATTGAGGAAGCGGAAATCCAGCTGACCTGTTACCTCCGAGCGGATGGCATGCTTGACATCCGAGAGGTTCAGCACCATGCCATCGGCATCGAGGGCACCGGCCATCGACACGATCAGCTCGTAGTTGTGACCATGGCCGGGGGCCAAGGCACATGGGCCGAAACGGGCGGCGTTGTCATCAGCGCTGAGCTCAGGCAGCCAATAGCGATGGCTGGCGCTGAAACAAGCTCGACGCATAATGACACAGCTGCGGCCACGCCCATGGGGAGCTTCAGTCATGGCGTGCTCAGTACAGGGAGCATCCTAGAGAGTCTTGCGGCGCGACCGACCAGTCATGACCGACCAATCCCCAAACGAGCCCCACCCCCTGCGCTCCCGCCTTGGGGGCCGCAACCTCTATCTGGTGGGAATGATGGGCAGCGGCAAAAGCAGCAGTGGACGCCCCATCGCCCAGCGACTCGGCTATGGCTTCGTGGATACCGACCCCGTGATCGAACAGCTCGCTGGTCAGCCCATCCCTCAAATTTTTGCGGAGCGTGGCGAAGACGGCTTCCGTGCCCTTGAAGCGCAGGTGCTGCAGGCCATTGGGCAGCGGCATTCGCTCGTGGTGGCCACCGGAGGCGGTGTGATCACCCAACCCCAAAACTGGGGTGTTCTGCATCAGGGCATCGTGATCTGGCTCAACCCTGGACGCGACCGCATTCTGGCCCGACTGCAAAGCGACACCACCCAACGGCCGCTGTGGCAGACCAACAACCCGGTGGAGAGCCTCGATGCCTTGATCGAGGCCCGCACACCGCTTTATCAAGAAGCGGACTTACACCTCAAGGTGGGGGACCAATCACCCGACCAAGTCGCAGCCATGGTGCTGGACACCTTGCCCTCGATCCTTACCCCTGCGTCGGAGGGTCCAGGCGGACGGCAAACCACTGCAGGTTGAGGCCCGGCTGCAACTCCAGATCACACGCTGTTTCCAGCAACCGTTGGGCCGCAGCGGCCAAGGAAGGCAACCCGCTGAGGTCTTCCGGCACAGACTCGAGAGCCTGCAGGTGCCGTTCAAGCCATGCCAGGGTGTCGTGGGCACTGAGCAGCTGCTCCGGCTGGCCGGGCTCCAGAACGACGTAGTGATCACAGGCACGGATCAGGGGATCAGACATGGGGCGACGACTGCAGACGGTGATCATCGGCCTGTTGGCCCTCCAGGTGTTGGTCATGGGCCCCGTGGCGGAGGTTTGGGCCACCGCCAGCTGGACCGCCAACCGGACCGATCGCTGGCTGACGGAGCGACTGAACGCCTGGCCCAATTGGGAACTTCCTGCTCCACTGCCGCGGCCACGGTCGCAGCAAGATTTGGTGTATCCGAGCTGGTTTAACGGCACCTGGATCGTGGAGAGCATCGACCTCGATGACCAAAGCCAACTGGCCCATGCCGCCCGCTTCGGGCCCAGCGACTCCAGTGGTGACGCCGTGGTGGGTGATCGGACGTTCAACGCCCTTGCCATTGGCAAAGCAGTCTTGGGAGACCAGCTCTTAGCGGTGGACCAAGCACCGGGGCAGGTGAACCGCCAGCTAGCTCGGCTGTCACAAGACCGGCAATTGGAAACCACCGTGATCGGTCGACAGACCAGCGCCCTGGATCAGCCCCACTTTCTTAGCGATGAACTGGTGCTCCAGATCCTCCACGGCCCAGGTGCTCCCCGCATCAGTCGCATCGAAACCCTCAGCCGCTACCGACGCTGCGATGGCAGCAACGACGCGGACACCATCTGTGCTGACCAGTGGCAAGGACGCTACGGCGGGCCTGGTGAGGCCATCGCAGCCACACCACTGCACGTCAACCACTACCGACTCACCCTCAAACGGCAGCCGGATCTGACTGCATTAACTGCGCTTCCAGCTGATCCCTCCAGCGAAACAATGGCTGCAAACGGGGGTGATCACAAAGCCCCGCCACCCCTTGCCCAGCCAGCAGCGGCCCTGAAGACGCTGGAAACTGCAGCAACGACAACTGAGCAGCCACCGCAAGATCGGCCAGGCTGAGGGCATCACCCACCAACCAGGGCTTTTCCGCCACAGACTCCGCCAAGGCGATCAAGCTGGCCAGCATCTCGGCGCGTTCCCCCTGATCAATCACCTCACCGATCCCTTGCAACCACCCGCCAGGAAGGGCCGCCACGGTCTGGCGCAAGGGTGAGGGCAAGGCATCAGGGAGCAACCCTTCCCGGAGGGTGTTGTCGACCACTGCAGCCTGCGCGAGGGCATGGCGAGCGGCGGAAGCCAGGGTGGTATCAGCCCAATCTTCGATCAGATGCGCTTGGGCCCGCAGCAGGGGGTCGGAGGGGATCAAGGCCGGGTTGGGTTCCAGAACCTCAAGATGACGGGCGATGGCGCTGGAATCAGCCACGACCATGTCGCCATCCACCAAGACAGGCACCTGACGTTGACCGGAGAGGCGGAACACATCAAGCTGCCCCACGCCAGGGACAACATCCACAACCCGATAACTCAGGGATTTTGCCTGAAGCACCATCCGCACCTTCAGGCAAAAAGCTGAATGACGAAACTGATGGAGCTCCAACATGGCCAGCATCGCCTCAAGACCGGCAGAGTAGCCAGCAGATTTCAACCGTCGCCAGCTGCATGCGCGAATTTTTCGTCAACGTGACGCGCTATCCGCGCTATCTCATTGCTTTTAGCCTCGGGGTGATGAACTCCATCGCCGAACCCCTCGCGCGACGACGCAGCAACCCCGTCACCGCTGTGGCCCTCACCAGCGCTTTGATCAGTGGACTGATCACCATGGGCTTGGTGTTGCGTGCCATGGTGACGTCATCACCTCTGGCTTAAATCGCCATGGCACCGGGACGGCGTGTGGAGCGGGTCGCGGCCCTGATCAGGCGCGAAACCAGTGAACTATTGATCAATGGCATCCGTGATGAACGGGTGCATCAAGGCATGGTGAGCATCACCGAAGTGGAGGTGAGCGGAGATCTCCAACACTGCAAAATCTTCGTGAGCATCTACGGCGAAGAGGCGCAGCGCCAGGAGGTCTTGGAAGGCTTGCACGCAGCCCAGGGCTACCTGCGAGGGGAGTTGGGACGACGACTGCAGATGCGCCGGGCTCCTGAGGTGGTGTTCCAGCTGGATCGTGGCATTGAAAAGGGCACCTCTGTGCTCCACCTGCTGAACCAATTAGAAGAGGAGCGTGAGGAGCGGGGCGAAATCCCCCCTGGCAGCGATGGCGAGGACGCTTGACGAAGCAACGCTGCGTCGGCAAGTGGCCAGCCTGCTGGTGGTGCGAGCCAGCGGCCATGCGGGAGACCGGCAACGGCGCTATCCCCGTTGGGAGCTGACCAATGCTGAGCTCAAGCGCTTGCTGGCCAACGGTGTTGGTGGGGTGATCCTGCTAGGTGGCAGCAGTGTGGAGTTGCAACAACGCTGCCTCCAGCTGCGGGACTGGGCTGGAGGACCTCTTCTGCTCTGCGCAGATGTGGAAGAAGGGGTCGGTCAACGCTTCGAAGGCGCCACCTGGCTCGTGCCGCCCATGGCCCTCGCCCGCCTTCACGCCAGCAACCCCGACGATGCCGAAACCCTGGCAGAGCACTACGGCCGTTGCACTGGACGCCAGGCTCGCCACTGCGGGCTGAACTGGGTATTGGCACCGATCGTGGATGTCAACAACAATCCAGCCAATCCGGTGATCAACGTGCGGGCCTGGGGGGAGGACCCGACCACAGTGACGTGTCTCACCCTGGCCTTCCAACGCGGACTGGCTCAGCACAAGGTGCTGGCCTGCGCCAAACACTTCCCGGGGCACGGCGACACAGCGGTGGATTCCCATCTGCAGCTGCCAGTGCTCCCTCACAACCGGGACCGCCTCGAGCAACTGGAACTGGCTCCGTTTCGCGCTGCCATTGCCGCCGGCGTCGACAGTGTGATGACAGCTCACCTGCAGATTCCGGCGCTGGATCCCAACCATCCAGCCACGCTGTCCAACGTGGTGCTCAACGATCTACTCCGCAGCCAATTGGGGTTCCAGGGTCTGGTCGTGACTGATGCCCTGGTGATGGAAGCAATCCGGGCCCACTACAGCGCTGGTGAGGCCGCCGTGCTGGCCTTTGCAGCGGGAGCGGATCTGATCTTGATGCCAGAAGACGCCGACGCTGCCATCACCGCCATCTGCGACGGTCTACGCAGTGGAAGGATTCCCTGGAAACGGCTCAACGACAGCATGGAGCGACGGCGCAACGCGCTAGCCAAGGTGGAGTCCGAACCCGACTTGCACTCTGGGGGATTGGAACTAGAAACCCCTGAGGAACGGGCCCTGCATGACGCACTCCTGCAAGCAAGCTGGGAGCATCAAGGCCCTCGGCTTCAGCCTCTGAAATCCGGCCAAGGCATCAATTTGGTGCGCATCGACAGCGTGCTGGCCTGCCCCCAGCTCCCTGCGACTGCACCCGCCCTCCAACAGCCAGAACAGGCGGGGTTCCGCCCACTGATCACCCACCCACTGGCAGTATCGATCTGGGATGAGCACAACCCCACAACACCGCTCGCGATCGAACGACTCGGCACAGGGCCCGTGCTCGTGCAGCTCTTTCTACGCGGCAACCCATTTCGTGCCGGGCAAGAGCAAAACGAACCTTGGGGAGCAGCCTTAGATCAGCTTCAAGCCGCAGGGCGATTGGCCGGGCTCGTGATTTACGGCAGTCCCTACGCCTGGGACACTCTTCGCACCAGGCTTGCCCCATCCATTCCAGCGGCGTACTGCCCAGGGCAGATGCCCGATGCCCAAGCCATGGTGCTGCGGGGGCTGATCAACAGCATGAACACCACCATCTTGAACACCACCGGCATGGACGCAGGCCCCGGTGCAGGCTTCACTGACTGACCCCCCGGGCCGGCACAGTCCCGGCAAGGGCCGTAACCTCAGCGCCAACGGTGCTGTTGTCATGCTCAGCCTCAACATGATCGTTCGCGATGAGGCCGAGCGCATCGAAACCTGCCTGGCCTCAGTGCGTGATCTGGTGGACGAAATGGTGGTCGTCGACACGGGCTCGCGGGATGACACCGTGGAACGGGCCCAAGCTGCGGGTGCCCGCGTGGAAAAGCACAGTTGGCCCGGTGATTTCGCCCCCGCACGCAATGCAGCTCTGGAGCTGGTCCGTGGCGACTGGGTACTCGTGCTCGATGCCGATGAACAGCTGATCCCTGAAGCGATTCCTGCCCTCAAGGAGCTGATGGCGCAACCGGATGTGCTGGTGATCAACCTGCTGCGCTTCGAACGAGGCGCGACCATGGCCCCCTATTCGAGTGTCAGCCGACTGTTCCGTCGTCATCCCCGCCTGCGGTGGAGCCGCCCTTATCACGCCATGATCGATGACAGCGTCGATGCGCTGCTGCGTGATGAGCCGCAATGGCAGATCATGACGTGCGGGACCCCTGCCCTCCTGCACGACGGCTATCGCCCCGATTTACTGGCAGCTAGCGACAAAGCGACACGCCTCCGACAGGCCATGGAGCAATGGCTCCAGGAGCACCCCGGCGACCCCTATGCCTGCGCCAAGCTCGGCGCCCTTGACGTGGCCTCGGGTCGGTGGGAGCAAGGCGTGGCGCTGTTGCAGCAAGGCCTTGCCACGCTCGGCGACGCGAGCGGGCGCATTGCAGAACGCTATGAGCTGCTCCTGCACCTCGCCATGGCCCAGCGGCCTCACGATCCAACCCAAGCGATCGCCACCTACCGCCAGGCCCTGGATCTGCCCATTGGCGGAAGACTCAGCCTCGGTGCCCGTTTGAACCTGGCGGCCCTCTTGATGGAGGCGGATCAGCTCAACGAAGCCATTCAACTGACCATCACTGCCACCGAACAAGCTCCGGAGGTTGCCCTTTGTTGGTACAACCTTGGCCTCATGCATCGGCGCAAGGGCGACATCGCCGCTGCGATCAAGGCCTATGCCGCAGCGCTCGAGCGTGATCCTGCCCACCCAGAAACACACCAGAACATGGCTGTGGCCCTTCTACTAGGGGGTGACATTGACGGAGCCCGCAAGGGCTTCCGCGTCGCCATTGGCCTGCTGAAAGAGCAGGGCAGACAGCAAGAGTCGCAAGCTCTCTATGGGCAAGTGCAAGGAATGGTGAAACTCGATGAGGTGGGGGCATGACAGGCCCCCTCGCAGGCCGCACGGTGATGGTGACCCGAGCCCAGGAGCAACAGGGGGAAGGGCGGCAACAACTGGAACAGTTCGGTGCGCAGGTGATCGATCTCCCAGCGCTAACGATTGGCCCGCCGGATGAATGGGGCCCCTTGGACGACGCCCTCCAAGAACTGGACGACTTCCACTGGGTGGTGTTCTCCAGCGCCAACGGTGTGCGTTTTGTTGAAGAGCGGCTGCGCCATCTGGGACGCAGCCTGACAAGACGTCCTGGAGGCCTGCGCATTGCTGCTGTGGGCCGCAAGACAGCAGCGCTGCTGGAGCAACTGGGGGCACCAGCAGATTTTGTGCCACCCGATTTTGTTGCCGACAGCTTGATTGACAACTTTCCGGTGTCGGGCTGGGGATTGCGACTGCTCATCCCGCGAGTACAAAGCGGCGGACGCACCCTGCTCGCGGAAGCCTTTGGGGATGCTGGTGCCCGGGTTGTGGAGGTGGCCGCCTATGAATCCCGCTGTCCAGAGCGTATGCCTGATGCTGCGGCCTCTGCTCTGGAGTCGGGCGAGGTGGCGGCGATCAGCTTCAGCAGCAGCAAAACCGTGAGCCACACGGCCCAGTTACTGGAAGGCCGCTTTGGGCCCAACTGGCGCCACTACCTAGCGTCCACAAAAATTGTCTCGATCGGCCCACAAACGAGTCAACGCTGCCAAAGCGTGCTGGGCCGAGTCGATACAGAAGCCCAGCCCCACGACATGGCAGGGCTGGTGAAGGCCTGCATTCAAGCCTTGGAACCGTCCAGACACACAGGCGTTTGAGGTATGCCATTAACGGCATAGGTGACACAGCCCTGCTGGGGATCAATCGACAACACAGACCAATCCTTCGGCAGCAGAGGCGTTTGATCGGGAGTGCAGCGACCGGATGGCCCCACACAGATCGCGCCAGAAGCCGATGTGGTGGACACGAGTGCTTGCAGCTGCTCACCCACTGCCAACACCCCCTGAAGCGTGAAGTCGGAGGATTTTGCGTCGAGGGGCGCAAAGGGGTCCACCCGACCGCGAGCAACAGCTGTCTCCACCTGAGTCGTGGTCGGCAAAGGCGTGAGCGTGGCCAGTGGAGACGGGGCGGGTTCCGGCTCCAGATCCGTCTCTGGCTGCTCGTAGGGCAGAAAAGGCTCAGGCTCCTCGCTAAATAAACTGACCTCTGGGCTGCCGCAGCCCACCGCCACAAGCGACAGGAGCGGCAACAACAGCCCTAAAACCAACTTAGGCCGAGACGGCATAGTCGCTCTCCACCAGATTCCGAAATCGATCAAGGTTCTCCTGCAGCTCTTTTGTGACAACCCCTCCCAGGATGGTCGGTTCCATCAAAGGTGCCAAGACCCTGGGGAGTTCATAGGACACGCTTAACTTCACGGCCGTGCGCTCGGCATCTTCGCAATAAAACCGAACAGCGCCTTTGGTTGGTAAGCCCCCCACGGATTCCCAATGCAGCTGCTGGCCCTCCACCCGCGTGGTGATGCGTGCCTTCCAACTGAAACGAAAGCCTTGAGCCGCCAGGGTCCAATCCGTGAGATCGGGATCATCGAGTGTTTGAACCGATTCAATCCAACGCATCCACTGCGGCATCGCCTCCAGATCACTCCACACCGCCCAGACCCTCGCAACGGGAGCGTTCACCCGGGTGGTGACGGTGTGTTCAAGCCAACGTCCCATAGGTTTACTCAGGCAACAGCGGCATTGGTCGCCAGGCTGGCCGACCGACCCAGGATGGCAGCAGCCGCCAAATGACCGCTCATGGTGGCTCCCTCCATCGAATCGATGTAGTCCTGTTTGGTGTAGCTACCCGCCAAGAAGAAGTTCGTCACCGGCGTGCGCTGATCGGGCCGGAATGGCTCCATGCCAGGAGCTTCGCGGTAGAGCGATTGAGCCAGCTTCACCACATGGCTCCACGTGAGCTTCAGGTTCCGAGCCGATGGGAACAATGCCCGTACCTGGGCATCGGTATGGGCCACGATCGCCTCTACCCCTTGAGGAATCCAAGGATCACCCGGAGTGAGCACGCATTGAAGCAGCGAGCCTTGCCCTTCTTTGCGGTAGTCCTCAGGGCTCGCTAAGGCCAAATCAGCAAAACAACTGAAATCGGCATCGGCGGTGTAGAGCAGATTATTGAGACCTGCGGGAGAGGACAAGTCGCGGCGCCGCTGCTCCTGCACTGGATCCTCACCCAACTCGGTCACCCAGCCGTCATAACGCAACTGCACGGTGGCCACAGGCACCGCTTCGAGCCTGTGGATCGCATCAAATTGGGGGAAACGACGCCAAGCGTCAGGCAGCAAACGCTGAATGCCTGGCACATCACAGGCCGCGAGATAGGCATCGGCCTGCACCTCAATGTCCCCATCGGGGGTCCCCAAGGTGAGGGCCGTCACATGAGGAGCATCATCGTCAGTGAAGTGCACCTGCTTCACCCGATGACGCAAGTGCAGAGTGCCACCACGCTCCTGGATGTAGGCCAGGATTGGGCCGGTGAGCCAACGGTGGGGAGAGCCCTTGAGCAGATTGAGTTTCGAAGCCTCCGTTTTGGCCGCAAACATCATGAAGATGGTGAGCATGCAGCGGGCCGAAATCGCCTCGCAATCAATAAACCCCAGTGCATAGGCAATGGGGTTCCACATCCGGCGGATGCTCTCCATGCTGCCGCCATGGCCCACAAACCAATCCTGGAAGCTGACTGCATCCAAAGCGCGAATCGTGCGCATTGCCCCCTCGTAATCCACAAGACCACGCACAATCGGGCTCGTGCCAAGGGCTAACGCATTGCGCAGCTTGTCGATCCACGTGAGCTGCGGGGTCGTAAAAAAGGCCTTGAGGCCATTAAAAGGAGCGCCGAGCGCAAAGCGAAAATCGAGCTCACGCAGATCACCGCCCTTGTTGCAAAAGAGATGGGTGTGATCTTTCGGAAGCAAATGGTCGATCGCTCCGACCTTACGCATCAAGGCAAACAGATTGGCGTAGTTAAAAAAGAACACATGCAATCCCATCTCAATGTGATTGCCGCCGTCGTCCACCCAGCTACCCACCTTGCCCCCCATGAAGGGACGAGCTTCATAGAGATCAACCTGATGGCCGGCATCCACCAAATCCACAGCTGCGGCTAAGCCAGCCAGACCAGCACCCACGATCGCGACCTGCACCGGCTGCTCCCGCCAAAAACGTTAGGACTCTATAAATGCGGCAACCTGGAACGAGCCTTCATACAGTACGGAAAACGGACTGATACCCACCCCATGACCGCTTCCGTTCCTTCCAGCGGCACCTCGATCAGCCCTGCCAACGGGTCGGACGCGGTCGCGCCGCACACCGCAAGAGACGGCAAGGGCATCCAAATCACCAACCCGGCCATGCAACAACTGGCCAAGCTTTGCCGCGAGCAGGGCGACCACCAGGTCTTGCGGGTGGGTGTGCGCTCGGGAGGCTGCAGCGGCATGAGCTACACGATGGATTTCGTGCCCAGCAGCGACATTGAAGACGGGGATGAGGTGTACGACTACACCGCCCCCGATGGCGCTGACTTTCAGGTGGTCTGTGACCCCAAAAGTCTGCTCTACATCTACGGCATGCAACTCGACTTCAGCACTGCGCTGATTGGCGGCGGGTTCAATTTCACCAATCCCAACGCCAGCCAAACCTGTGGCTGCGGCAGCTCCTTCGCCGTCTAAGCCGCCTGCATGGGAATCTGAACACACCGCAACAGCAAGTGCACGGTGACCGACTCGCATGAGGAAAGCCTGTTCGAGCAGGCCATGGCTCGCTATCAGGATGGGGCCGCAGCTAGTGACGTGCTGGACGATTTCATCGCCATCACTCACGCTGCCCCCCGTCAATCCGCCGGTTGGACGTGTCTGGCCTGGTTGCAATTGCTCTGCGATCAGCCGGAAGAAGCACTGCGATCGGCGCGCTGTGCCGTCAAATTGAACGGTCAGGATCCCCAGGCCCGCATCAATTTGAGCGTGGCCATGCTCGAGACCCAAGCCAAAGGCGTGCGCGATCACGTGCAAGTGGTGCAGCAGATCCTTGCAGTAGCGCCGGAAGTAACCCCAGAACTGCAAGCCTCGATCGCCGATGGGCTTGCGCGCAAACCCGGTTGGCCTGCCCTCACCAAAGTGAAGAGCTGGCTGGAGATCTGAGGTGGCACGGTTGCTGCTGCTGAGCAACGGCCACGGGGAAGACCTCTCCGGTGCGGTGTTAGGCAAAGCACTCCAAGCCTGCGGGCATCAAGTGGAGGCACTGCCCCTCGTGGGTGGAGGCCATCCTTACCGGGACGCAGCCATCCCCGTCGTGGCCCACACCCGGGAATACAGCACCGGAGGGCTCGGCTACACCAGCCTGCGCGGCCGCCTCACAGAGCTAATCCAAGGGCAGGTGCTGCACCTGCTCCAGGCCTTGCTACGCCTACTGCGTCTCCGCAAGCGCTATGCCCTGGTGGTGGTGATTGGCGATGTGCTCCCAGTGGTGGCAGCTTGGCTCTGCGCGAGACCAACGGCGACTTACCTGGTGGCCTACTCCAGCCACTACGAAGGGCGTCTCAACCTTCCCTGGCCCTGCGGTAGCTGCTTGCGCCATCCCCGCTTCAAAGCGGTCTATAGCCGTGATCGACTGACAGGCGACGACCTCAGCACCCAACTGGGACGGCCGGTGCAATTCCTCGGCAACCCATTTATGGACCCGGTGCTGGCAACGGCGCCACCGTTACCAAACTGCCGCCAACGCATTGCTCTCCTCCCCGGCAGCCGCAGACCAGAACTCGAACACAATCTGCAGCTGCTGTTGGCCGTGATTCAGCGCCTGCCGGCACCATTGATCAGCAGCAACGAGCTCGCCATTGACCTCGCATTAATTCGCGCTTTGGATGATGACGCACTCGCCAATCTGATGGCCCCGCTTGGTTGGCAGCTGCAAAACACCAAGACGGAGATGGTGTTAGTGAAGGGATCCCACAATGTCGCCGTGCGCCGGGGGCAGTTCAGCTCCGTGCTCCAATCTGCCGATCTGGTGATCTCCATGGCCGGCACAGCGGCCGAACAAGCCGTCGGCCTCGCCAAGCCTGTGCTGCAGCTCGCCGGAGCGGGCCCCCAATTCACACCAGCATTTGCGGAAGCCCAGCGGCGGTTGCTGGGCCCAACCGTGTTTTGCGCTGAGGGGAAAAGCGGAGCTCCCGACACTCTCAATGCCAGCGCTGAAATGGCGTTGCACCTGCTGGAGCGCACCCGCACGGATCAGCACTTTCAACAACGTTGCCGTCAACAGGCGGAGGAACGTCTCGGCAGCATGGGTGGGGCTGAACGCATGGCCGCGGCTCTGACGGCCCTGATCAAGAAGCCCTGACCCACCGACCCATCTCTCAAGCGATGCCGTCCACTGCTGATCAGCCCACCTGGAAACGTTGGCTCGACCGCTTGCTGGTGCTGGATGTTTTCCTGGTGCTCGCGGGTGCCGCTTGGTTTGCAGCAGCGATTGTGGCCAACAGCCAGGGCATCAAAGCGCCACTCTGGTTGTTCCAACAGCTGTGGGATCCCCTGTTCACCCCAGCCATTGGACTGTTGATCGCATCAGCTCTCGTCAGCGGGATCGCGTCGTGGTGGCAGCGGCGAGGGCCTCAGACACATCGGGGTAGCGGAAGCTAAATCCCAGCTGGGACAAACGCTCCGAATGCACCTGCTGGCCGTCAAGCACCACCCGGGCCCCATCACCCAACAAGAGGTGCAACACCGGCCCAGGCACCGGCAGCAAACTTGGGCGACCCAGGCAACGGCCGAGGGTGGATGCAAAGCTGGCCATACTCACCGGCTGCGGGGCGACCCCGTTCACGACCCCGTTCCACTGACTATCGGTGAGGGCCGTCTGAATCAACGTGCACAAATCAGTGCGGTGGATCCAGCTCATCCACTGACGACCAGAACCGATCGGGCCGCCAAAACCAGCCCGAAACACCGGCAACATTTTGCCCAGCGCCCCACCATCCGGTGCCAGCACAATGCCAATGCGCACCACCACCAAACGGGTTGCCGGCGGCCGCCCGCCTGCGGCAGCTTCCCACTGGCAACACAGAGAGCCGAGCACATCCTTGCCGGCCTCGCTCGACTCGACAAAACGGGCGGTTTCGCTCGTGCCATAAAAGCCCACAGCGGAGGCATTCACAAGCACGGACGGGGGCGTGGCCAAGGCACCCATCGCGGCCGTTAGATGACCTGTGGTGGCAATGCGACTGTCATGGAGGAGCCGCAGATGATTGGGCGTCCAGCGCTGCTCAGCAATCGGTTCACCCGCCAGATTCACGACCCCATCCGCCGCTGCCAAAGCCTGCTGCAAGGCACCACCCTGCACCCAACTGCTGGCTTGCGCAGGATCCTGCTGCACCCAGTCGAGCTGCCGATCGTTTGCCCAGGGCACGGCCATGCGAGGACGTCGACTCACCAGCGTGAGCTGATGACCTGCGTCGAGAAGCGTGGGCACCAACTCCCTTCCCACCAAACCAGTGCAGCCGAGCAGGAGCAGACGCATGGGATCGAGAACGGGCGAGAGGGCGCCACGTTAAGAGGAGCCAGCGTGTCGAGCGATGATTCCGCATCAGGGATTGGACCAGTGGGCTTGTGGCAACGCACCAATGGCATGAAGCGAAGCCCCTCAAAGACAACCAAGGAGGAGCGGGTTGGTCTTAGCCTGATCGTCAGCACAAGTTTTCTTGATGGCAGAGACCGAGACTGCGGCGCCAGCCAAGGCCAAACCAGCCAGGTTCAAGAAAGGTGCGCTCGTGCGGGTCAGCCGCCAAGCCTATGCCGGCAGTGTGGAGGCCTGCGCCAGTGATCCCACCCCTGCGGATTACATCTTTGAAGGCCCCGGAGAGATCCTGTTGGTCAAGGGCGACTGCGCCCAAGTGCGCTGGCGCCGGCCGGTGCCGGATGTGTGGCTCAAGCTGGCTCAGCTGGAAGCCTATTCCTGAAGTTCAGACTCGACGCTCTGCACCGCATCGGGAATCGCGTGCAGAGCCGCCGGGACCCGCCACAGGGCACCGGAGAGCACAGCGCTGAGTTCATCGAGAGCGATCAATACAGGCTGCTCACCATGGCACTGCCGGGCCGTCGAGGTGATCGTGACGGCCCGCCAGGGATTCCAGCCGGCGAGGGTGACCACCGCTCGATAGGCACTGGGCCAGGGATTGGTGGGAAGAATCTGCTCCAAAGCTGCGAATTGGACTGAGGCTTCAGCCGGGCGATTGGCCAGCACCGCCAGCAGCGCCAGGGTCCAACGGGCCTGGGCATCATCGGGGTTGCGCGCCAGCTGGGCCTGGGCCTGACGGTGCAGAGGCTGGCGATAGAGAAAGTGACCATCGAGCATGTGCTCAATCGCCACAGCGCTGAACAAGGAATCGAGGCCTTCCGGCCCAGCGGCCAGCCCCTGGGCCAATGCGGGAAAACGCTCGACAAACCCTGGAGCAGTGGGGAACTCCGCCCGGCGCTTCCAGAGGGAATAGCTGCCCCCACTGGGGCGGGGGAATTGCTCCACCCGGGCGAACACCCCGCTGGTGCGCACCGCCTCATCCAGCAGGCGGGCGCTCTTGCGCACCGAGCCCTGGTCACCCTCCGCCAGCACCACCCATTGGGCTCGGGTCATCACGGGTTCAAGATCGCGGCGATGACTACCCAATTGCCGTCCAACCAGTTGCCCACCGCCGCGACGGCCGTAATAACTGACGTTGTGCTGATTGAGATCGGCGGTGCTCGGCACCACGATCAGGGTGGTGGGAGCTCCCCCAGCGATCGCACCACCAGCCCGGTGCACGATCGCCTCAAGCGGTCCATGGTGTCGATCCCTTAAGCGACTGCGCTGAGCAGCGAACCCGGCCTCCATGCCAGCACCAACCCCCAGAAGCAACAGCAGGGCTGGAAGCCAGGACGAACGCTGGGGCCAGCGCTGCTGGCACCACACCCCCCACTGCCACCAACCCCGGGTGAGCAGCAGCAGCAATGCTGGCAGCAAAGGAGCGATGTAGCGGTCGTCTTTGTTGGGGCTCAGGCCGGTGAACACCCACCCCGCCACCAGGCTGATCAACAGCCAACACCAGGCCAAGCGATCATCCTGCGCATCAGCGTCCAGTCGTTGGGAAGCAGGCAACGGACGCTTATGCCAGTGTTGCCAGCCCCAGAGCAGCAATCCTGACAACCCCACCACCAGCACAACACCCCCCAGCTGCTCTGGTAACAGGCGTGGGTACCAAAGCCAACCCTCCAACGACAAGGGCCCCGGGTCCCCCTCGCGGGCCGCAGATTCCAACACAGCTCGGTTGGTGCCGCCAAGGGTGGTGATCCAGTTGTGTCGCAACCAAGGCAGCACACCCGCCAGGATGACTGCCACACCAACCAACAACTGCCAACGACGACCAGCCCCCCGTCGCCATGCCTGAACCGCCACCCAAGCCAGGGCGGGCAACAACACCAGCAGGGCACTTTGTTTCACCCACAACGCCAACAGACAGGCCAAGGCAGCGGTCAACGCCTGAAACCAACGACCACCACGCTCTGGATTCCACCAACAGCCCAAGCGCCAGAGGGCCAAGGTGATGCAGGCGGTGAGCGGTAGCTCGAGCACGTAATCACTCCGCAGATCCAGCAACGCCGGCGCGATGGCCACCAGCACAACGGCCAAGAGTGCAAAGCAGCGTGCATCGGCACGGGGCCGACGCAACTCCAGGGCCCACGCGGCAACCGCTACCAACACGACGCCATGCCAAAGGCTGAGGGCCCAAGCGGCCTGGGCCGGCGCATCCCCCACCAGGGCCATCACGGTGCCATTCACCAAGGAGGCCAAGGGAGGAATCTTGGGGGACAGATCAAGCAGAGCCTCCCAGCCTTGCCAACCGCCACCAGGGAGCAAACCGAGGGCACGGCCGTGGTCCATGGCGCTGTTGAGATAGTCCGCTTGATCCCAGGCGGGGATGGCGTTGCCGTGCTTCCACCACCAACGATCCGCGACTGTGGACAACAACCAGACCAGCAGCAACGACAGCCGGAACAGCCAGACGGCCATCAGACCAGCTCCAAGCGACGACGTTCCTGCTGCAGACGCTGGCGCCTCTGCTTCGCCTGCCGCAACATCTCGCGGCCGTCGTGAAGATAACTGTCCACGTAGCCCATCGTGTAGCGCTCCAGCTCTGCCACCGCATCCTCGACCTCTGACAGGCAGTGGTAGAGGCTGAGACCGAATCCGCGAGCACCGTCCGGGACTGGCAGAGATTGATACAGCGCTTTGACGGTTTTCAATTTCCGTTGACTGGTTTCGATGTAGGCACAGAAGGCCTCCATCAGGCGATCGTCGTAGGGATCGGCCGCAAGGGCGCGCCATTGGGCAGGAAACGGATTGATCACCTGACCGAGTTGGCGATCAACTGGGGCATACACAGCCTGAAGCCAATGCAGCAACGCATCATCTGCCGCAGCACCCTGACCACTGGCCGCACGAGCTGCCTGACTGGCCCTGGCATTGCGAACCCCGTGGCGGCGAGCTTCCGCCACGCCTTCTGCCTGCGACGTTTTCGTCCCTAGCCCGCGCTGACGATCGAATTGGCGTCGCTGCTCCGCATCCCCAAGCAACTCCCAGGCAGCATTGAGGGCAAGGATGCGCTCCGGATCCCCACCAGCATCCGGATGATGTTGCTTCACCAAACGGCGGTAAGCGGCCTTGAGTTCTGCCTGGGTGGCCTGGGCGGTGACCCCCAACTCGGCATAGGGATTGTTCACAGCTGACCGTCCAACCGCAGTGGTAAGGGCGTAGCCGAGCTGAACATTGACGTGGAGAGGTAGCGCTCACCAAAGCTGGCGAGAATCACCACGATTCGCGTGCCCGCCAGCTCGGGGCGCTGACCGACCTGTAGAGCAGCGGCAACTGCTGCACCACTACTCACGCCACTGAGCAAACCCTCCTCGCGGGCCAGGCGACGACCCATGACCATGGCCTCCTCATCGCTCACGGCGATGACCTCATTAATCAACTCCCGATCCAGCACCGGCGGCACAAAGCCAGCACCGATGCCCTGAATGCGATGGGGGCCAGGGGGCTGACCACTGAGCACCGCACTAGCTGCGGGTTCGACAGCCACCACTTTCAGGCCTGGATGGCGCTGCTTAAGCAACCGTGCACAACCAGTGATCGTGCCTCCAGTCCCCACCCCTGCCACCAACACATCCAATTGGCCGTTGGTATCAGCCCAGATTTCTTCAGCGGTGGTGCAGGCATGAATCGCTGGGTTGGCAGGGTTAGCGAACTGCTGCAGCAAGTAGGCATCGGGAATCTCATCCACGAGTTCGCGAGCCAAATCAATGGCCCCCTGAATACCGTCCACACCGGGCGTGAGTTGCAGTTCCGCCCCATAGGCCCGCAGCATCGCCCGCCGCTCGGTGCTCATGGTGTCGGGCATGGTGAGGATCAACCGGTACCCCCGAGCGGCAGCCACCATCGCCAGCGCGATACCGGTGTTGCCACTGGTGGGCTCCACCAGCACCGTATGCCCCGGCGTGATGGTGCCCGCCTCTTCTGCCGCCTGCACCATCGCCCCGGCGATTCGGTCTTTCACCGACGCTGTGGGATTAAAACTTTCCAGCTTGGCCACCACATCAGCCTGGCAGCCACAGGCCGCGGGCAGACGATTCAACCGCACCAGAGGCGTCCGCCCGACCAGGGCGGTGATATCAGAAGCAATCACCATGGTGTTTATCCAACCAGAACAAGTCCGCTTGCGCGGGTCGACAGTGGCGCTTTGCGTCAAGGCATAAAAAACCCCCATCACGGGGGGCAGCAACCTGGCTGGCCTGGTGATGATTGAGACGACACCATGGCTGAATGGAGCCCAGCGCATGCCAGGCATCCATCGCAGCACTTGACCGTTCAGATCAGAACTTGAAGGTGGTTTGAACTACACCACCAAACACATTGAAGCTGTCGTCGACCAAAGCGTTGGTGAGCTGCCCCTTGGGACGGGACAAGTAGAACAACGCAGGAGTGATGGTGATGTTGTCGGTTGCCCGGAAGTTGTAATACGCCTCGAATGCGTAGTTGCCATCAGAAGGTGTATCGCCACCCTTCAGGGCTGTCGCGAAGGTGGGCTGACCAAAAGCAAAGCCCAAAGCATTGCCCTTCACAAACACATCATCCCACTTCAGACCAGTGAACCAGCTCTGGGTTTCAGTGATTGTGCCCATGGCGAGATTATCGCCGGAGACAACATTGAGAGCCCATCCAGCGGAGATGGAAGGGATGAAGCCAACTTCTTCAGGCTGCCAATAAACGTTGAGCGCAACGCCATTGGAATAACGGGATTCACCCGCAGTGCTGGAGCAGGACACTGCTGTGGAGCCGACGAATTCCGTAGCCCTACGGATGCCGGAATCACATTGGCCGTAGCGATAGGCCACTGCAGCACCTGATTGACCATTGCCCCAACCCAACTGGGCCAGGAAATTGCCCTTGGAGCCATCGGTGAGGAAGCCGTCGGTTGCGCTATTGGAGTTGTTGCCTTCCCCATCATCGGCCACATAGTTGGCACTGATGCTGAAGGCAGGATCACCCTTGGCAACCTTTTGCTTCCAGTAACCGCCAATCAAAGTACCAGTTTCTTTGTTGTAGATGGCAGGAACGCCAGCCACAGAGAAGAAATCGAGAACTTTGACACCACCTTTGTTGTATTTGGAGGGCCACATCGCCAGAGACTCGGTATTACGAGCCAAAGGACCAACAAAGACCATAAATTCCTTGCCGACCGGGAACTTATAGCCAAGGCGATCGATAAAAACTTCGTTGTCAGCCTTATCCGATGCCGTATCCAGGCCCGTCAGATTAAACGAAGTTGACTTGCCACTGAAGACGTTGTTCTTCATGTTGCCCGTGCGCAGACGGGTCGTCAGCTTGTCCTTACCGGTGAAGCTAGTGACGAAGGTCAGTCGCTGATCGTAGGAGAAAGTAAAAGCACCTTCCTCCTGATTAAATGCGTCAGATGTCGTTTCGTCACCACCAGCAGTGACAGCACCCATGATGAAGGTGGTCTTGCCCTTCAGCTTGGTGGTGGTGGAGAAGAAGGATGCTTCCATTTCGCCCACACGTGCTTCCAAGCCATTCACGCGGCCCTTCAGCATGGCGAGTTCGCGATCGAACTCACGCATCAAACGCTTCAGCTCGTCGGTCACTTCGGTGACGCGGTCGAGGCAAGCATTCAGCAGTGCG
>JBMHDE010000023.1:0-15753 GCA_049889555.1 Synechococcus sp.
GATGCCCTCGAGCTGACTCACCAGTTGCAGGGCTGCGAGTGCTTCCGCATCAGTCACCGCCCCATATTCCGCACGACCGATCTCGCGCAGGTAGCTGTGCTCTGGGCCAACGCCGGGATAGTCGAGGCCCGCACTGATGGAATGCGCCTCTTGAATCTGGCCGTCTTTGTCTTGCAGGAGGAGGCTCATCGCACCGTGCAGCACGCCAGCACGCCCTTCGGTCATGGTGGCGGCATGGCGACCGGTCTCAACCCCATCGCCTGCGGCCTCAACGCCGATCAGGCGCACATCAGGGCAGGTCACAAACTCATGGAACAAGCCCATGGCGTTGGAACCACCGCCAACACAAGCCAGGAGGACATCCGGTAAGCGACCGAAGGCCTCACTGCATTGCTGGCGCGTTTCTCTGCCGATCACCGCATGGAAATCGCGGACCAACATCGGATAGGGATGCGGCCCGGCAACGGAACCAAGGATGTAGTGGGTCGTTTCCACGTTGGTCACCCAGTCGCGGATCGCTTCGCTGGGGGCGGCGTTCAAGGTGGCGGGTCCAGCCGTCACCGGGTGCACGGTGGCTCCGAGCAAGCGCATGCGGAACACATTGAGGGCCTGACGGCGCATGTCTTCAGCGCCCATATAGATGACACACTCCAAGCCGAAGCGCGCACACACGGTGGCGGTGGCCACGCCGTGCTGACCAGCACCGGTTTCGGCAATGATCCGCTTCTTGCCCATGCGCAGGGCCAGCAGCGCTTGGCCAAGGGCGTTGTTGATCTTGTGGGCACCGGTGTGATTGAGGTCCTCACGCTTGAGCCAGATGCGGGGACCGCCATCAGCCCGGCGGTAATGGGCCGTCAATCGCTCCGCCTCATAAAGCGGTGTCGCACGCCCCACATAGGACTGGAGCAAACGGTCGAGCTCTGATGTGAACGCAGGATCACTCCAGGCTTGGGCCGCCGCTTTTTCCAGCTCGGCGAGCGCCGGCATCAAGGTCTCGGGCACGTATTGCCCACCAAAGCGACCGAACCGGCCCGAAGCGGCAGGCCGTGAACTCACGGCCAGATCCTGAGCGGTGGGCTTAGGGGGCAAGGTGCTGGTCACAGAGCGTCTGACCGCGCGTGCGGCCGCTGAAGCGTTGACTCAGCGTAAGCAGGCGATCACACGATGCCGAGGATCACAAGCACTCACCTGCAGTGCATGGAAACCCGCATCCCTGAGAGCAGCTTCCATATCCAAGGCGAAATATTGCTCGATATAGGGCTCTGTGCTCTTCAGCAACGTGGCCACTGGTGCCGGCAACCGCTGCAAAACCGATGACGCCGGATCTTGATCCACCATCACCAGCGCTCCACCCGGACGCAACACACGAAACGCCTCGGCCAGGACATCCCGGGTTGCTGCCTGAGGCAGCTCATGACAGACGAACTGCAGGCTGATCAAGTCGACGGAACCATTCGGCAGGCCGGTGTGCTCCGCGGCTCCATGGCGCCACTCCGCCACGGCCCCGCTCCGGTCACGAACCCGTGCCACCGCCAACATTTCCGGAGACAGATCAAGGCCCATGACCCTGGGCAAAGCCTCCCCCTGACATTCCGCCCGTTGGCGCAACCACTCCGCCAAGGCTTGCGTGCTCACCCCAACAGAACAGCCAAGATCCAGCACGTGGTGCAACGAGCCAGTGAGGAGAGGCTCGACAGCCGCGTGAATTGCGTCCCGGAGCCGCTTCTGAGCTTGATCTGGGGAAAGATCCTCGTCGGGCCAGATCCGCAGAGCCATAGCGTCCGTGGCCTGCTCAGCTTCAGCCGCAGCCTGCCAACAGAGATTGCCCTGCTCATAGGCATGAAACCGCGCGACGTAATACTCGGGAGTTTCGACCTCAGCACTCGTGCTTTGGGCCAGCAGGGGACCTGCAGCCGTCTGCAATTCCGCCCGTCGCTGGCGCCAAGGAATGCCGTTCCGTTCTGCCGTGCGAATGATCAACTGCCGAGCCTGAAAGAACAACGGCCGGCGCAGAATGCCAATCCGGATCAGTCGTTCGATCCAAAGCCCCAAACCTTGACTGGAGTCAGCCCAACCAGGTGCAGCGGTGGGAGCAGTCATCAGCGAAGCGACGGGGAACGGCAGGATGGAGTGGATTGCGGGTGAGCAATGCCGAAGGGAGGCTGGCAAGAATTCAGCAGCGCTGACAGTCTGCAGCGCCCGAGCGGCCCGGCATCCGAGCCCACGCCCAAGGCGCAGCAGGTGGTGCGGGTGCAACCCACCCGCGGAGGACGCGGTGGCAAAACAGTCACCGTGATCCGCGGACTGGAACTGGACGCCGCCGGCTTCAAGGCCCTGCTCAAAAAACTCAAGAGCCGTATCGGCAGCGGTGGTACCGCCAAGGACGGTGTGGTGGAACTCCAGGGGGACCAGGTGGATCTCACCCTGGAGCTGCTGACCAAGGAGGGCTATCGCCCCAAACGCGCTGGCGGCTGACGCAACGGGGTGGGAGACAATGGCGCGACGAGAACGCCGACACCCATGACCGCCTCCCCCACCTACAGCAAGCTCACCAACCAGGGCGCTTCCACCAACATCGCCTGGCACCATGCCTCGGTGGATCGGGCTGCCCGGGCGGAACAGCGCGGTCATCGCAGCGCCATCCTCTGGTTCACAGGCCTGAGCGGTGCCGGCAAAAGCACCCTGGCCAATGCGGTGAACCAGGCCTTGTTTACCCGAGGGCTCGCCACCTACGTGCTGGATGGCGACAACGTGCGGCATGGCCTTTGCAAAGACCTGGGGTTTTCGGATGCCGACCGTGAGGAAAACATCCGCCGAATTGGCGAAGTGGCCAAGCTGTTCCTCGACTCCGGGGTGATCGTGCTGACCGCCTTTGTCTCCCCCTTCCGCGCCGACCGCGACAAAGCCCGTGCTCTGGTGGACGACGGGGACTTCATCGAGGTGTTCTGCTCAGCGGATCTAGAGGTGTGTGAGGAGCGCGACACGAAAGGGCTGTATGCCAAAGCACGGGCCGGCGAGATCAAGGAATTCACGGGCATCTCCAGCCCCTATGAAGCACCCGAAACCCCCGAGCTGGCCATCGACACCGGCGCCGCTGCCCTGGACGCCTGCGTGGCGCAGGTGGTGAACGCCCTGGTGGAACGCGGCATCATTCCGGACCAGGCCTAAGGGACTGCTGCCAGGCATCGATCAAGGTTTTTGCGCAGCTGGCGACCGGCACCGCCAGCAGCAAACCCAGCAGCGAACCAAAGCCAAACAGATCACCTGCCCTAGCGCCCAACGGCAGGACGATCAACAACCAAGCCGGTTGAAGGCCGAGCAAGTTGCCCATCAAATGGGGCTGAATCACCTGATCCACCACTTGGCCCACCCCAATGGCCGCCGCAAGAATGGCCACCCCAGTGCGCGGGTCTTGCAGGGCCAACAATGCGCTGACAGCGACGATCGTGAGGGCACTGGCGTAGGGCACCAGCGTGGTGAACCCGATCAACACGGCAAACAGCACGCCATAGGGAATCCCCAGGACCGTGAACACCACGATTTGCCCAAGGGTGAGGATCAACGCCAACAACACCTGACCGGCGAAGTAGCCACGGAAGGTGCGGGTGATCGTCGACACCACCAGGTCGCGCCAGGAGGCCGGTAGCCAGCGGGCGAGCCCGGCTGTGATTGCGTCGCCACCCAGCAAAAAAAACACCGCCAGCACCAGCACGATCACGGTGTTGATCGTGCTGGAAAGCGTGGCACCAAGGATGCCAAGCAGGCGCTGACTGAGTTGGCTGACCACCTGGCTCAGGCGGGTGAGGAGATCACTGCTGAGATCACCAAAATCACTGGGTAGCCCCCGCTGCAAAGCCCACGCCTCCACCTGGTTGATCCAGCGTTCTGCATCCGCCAACCCACTGGGAAACGCATTGATCAACTGGGCCAGCTGATGGATCAGCAAAGGCACCAGCGTGAAACCAGCGAGCAGGACACCCCCCACGGTGAGCAGCGTCACCAACACAATCGCTACCCAACGCGGTAGGCCACGACGCATCAGCCAGCGGCTGGGACTATCCAGCAGAAATGCGATCAACGCTGCCGTTAAGAACAGCCCAGGGAAGGGCGCCAGCGGCAGCAACAGCTGCCGGCAGACGTAGAGATTGAGGGTGAGCAGTGGCAGGGCCAAGGCCCAACGCAGCCAAATGGGCCAGACCATGGCGACACGCAACGTCGCTTCATTGTGGGCAGCCCTTCAAGGCCCCCAGAGACGCCAGTGCTCAAGGGCGAGGCATGCCCTCCAGATAGGCCGTTGCACCAAGATCCATCAGGCGGGCATCCTTGGCCACCACGGTGTCGTGCAAGGTTTGGCGATAGGCCTGCAGGCGTGCCGCCAGGGGCGCATCCGCCACCGCCAGGATCTGAGCGGCCAGCAAACCAGCATTCAGTCCACCCCCGATCGCCACCGTGGCCACGGGTATGCCGCCGGGCATCTGCACGATTGAATGCAGCGAATCCACCCCAGACAGCGCCCGGCTCTGCACCGGCACCCCGATCACCGGAAGGGTGGTGAGCGACGCCACCATGCCGGGCAGATGGGCAGCACCACCGGCACCAGCAACGATCACACCAAACCCCTGCTCCCGGGCCTGCTGGGCAAACGCCACCATTTCCAGCGGGGTGCGATGGGCCGACAGCACCCGCACGGCGACCGCCACCCCGAGATCCTCAAGGGCCTGCACCGCCGGATGCAAGGTGGGCAAGTCGGAATCACTGCCCATAATCACCGCCACCCTGGGCTGATGGGCTGACGCTGATGCGGGGGATGCGGTCACGGCTCTGACAGGGCGACGACGAACTGACGAGACTGCCATCGTCCCGCACCGCCATCGACCGGTCCCCTGCCATGCGTCGGATCACCAACATCCGTCTTCCCCGCCGCTGCGCTGGCACCAAAACTCCAGCGGAACGCTGGTGGGCGCTGGTGGATGACGATGGCTGCCTTCAAGCCCTGACACCGATGGGCGTGGGGACATCGGTGGCGGGGGACAACTGGCAGGGGGATTGGCTCAGCCCCATGGGCGTTGATCTGCAGATCAACGGTGGGCTCGGCCTGGCCTTCCCTGAACTGCAACACCGCGACCTACCGCAACTGCTGGCATTACTCGACCGGCTGTGGGAGGACGGGGTGGAAGCGATCAGCCCCACCCTGGTGACCTGCGGAATCGCACCGCTACGCCAAGCCTTAGCAGTGCTGAACACAGCCCGGGCCGCTGCCCAACCTCGGCGCTGCCGTCTGTTGGGTGCCCACCTGGAAGGTCCATTTCTGGCCGATGCTCGCCGTGGAGCCCATCCGCGAGAACACCTCTGCAGGCCGAGCCTGGAGGCCCTCCACGCTCGAATCAACGGCTATGAGCACACCATTGCTCTGGTGACCCTGGCCCCGGAGTTGGAGGGTGCAGCGGCAGTGATCGACCGTCTTCACGCGCTGGGCATCACCGTGGCCCTTGGCCACAGCGACGCCAATGCCGAGCAAGCCAGCCAAGCCTTTGCTGCGGGCGTGGGCATGATCACCCATGCGTTCAACGCCATGCCAGGCCTGCATCACCGCGCTCCAGGCCCACTGGCAGAAGCGTGCCGACGCGGGGGAGTTGCCCTTGGTTTGATTGCCGACGGCGTGCACGTGCATCCCACCATGGCGGTGCTGCTGCACCAGCTCGCGGGCGATCAACTGGTGCTGGTGAGCGATGCGCTGGCGCCCTATGGCCTTGCGGATGGACAGCATCGCTGGGATGAGCGGGTGCTGCTGGTGGAGAAGGGCACTTGCCGGTTGGCCGACGGCACCCTGGCGGGAGTAACCCTGCCCCAACTGGAGGGCGCCTGCCGACTGGCGGCCTGGGGCCACAACCCGGAGGCATCCATCTGGGCCGCCACCATGGCGCCACGGGCCGTGATCACTGCCGGCATACCCCTGGATGCGGCAGACCAGATGCTGGGGTGCTCGTTGGATGCCCTGCTGCGCTGGCACTGGGATCCAACCGAGAACCAACTCCATTGGCAACACGCTGCCTAGGATCCCGCCGATTCACCTCCACCCCTGCCCATGGCCCCCGAGCAGCTGCTAAACGACAAGCAGACCGAAAAGCAGGAGGTGAAGGGGTACTTCGAAACCACTGGCTTCGATCGCTGGAACCGCATTTACAGCGAAAGCGACGACGTGAATAAGGTGCAGCGCAACATCCGCATCGGCCACCAAAAGACCGTGGATGAAGTGCTGGCCTGGATCCAGGAGAGTGGCGAACTGAGCGATGTGAGTTTCTGTGATGCCGGCTGCGGTGTCGGCAGCCTGAGCCTGCCCCTCGCGGCCCTCGGGGCCGGCTCCATTAGCGCCAGCGACATCTCAGAAGCGATGGCCCAAGAGGCCGAGCGTCGCGCCCGCGACGCCGGGCTGGACATGGGCAAACTCAGCTTCAGCGCCTCGGATCTGGAAAGCATCAGCGGCTCATTCCACACCGTGTGCTGTTTGGACGTCTTTATCCACTACCCCCAGCCCGCAGCGGAGGAAATGGTGAAACACCTCTGCAGCCTCACAGAAGAGCGCCTGATCGTGAGTTTTGCTCCCTACACGCCATTGCTGGCCTTGCTCAAAGGCATCGGCCAGCTGTTCCCCGGCCCCAGCAAAACCACCCGGGCTTACACGCTCAAGGAAGCCGGCATCGTCAAAGCCGCTGAAGCCTGTGGCTTCAAGCTGGTGCGGCGCAGCCTCAACCAAGCACCGTTTTATTTCTCCCGCTTGATCGAGTTCCGCAAAGCCTGAATGCCATTGAGCAAACGCCATTGGGCAGTAGCCAACAGCAGAAACGGACGGGACTGTGCTGACTATTGGCCACGAAATTCAGCGGCTTGCATCATGCAACGATCAGTATCAGCGCTTGCTTTGCACTGGATCCAGCCTCAATGATTGAGTCAAACTATCTCTAGGCAAGCTTCAATCAATGCAAGATATTATTAAGGCGATTCACGCTACCCCAATTCCCAATCTTTTAATTGCAGCCGGGCTTCTTTTTTTGCTGCTTGGATTTGTGAATAAGCTCGGCGGATTCATTGAGGTTTCACCTGAGCAGAAGAGATTCACCATTCCGATTGGCCTTCTGGTGCTGACAGTGGGACTTGTCTTAAGCCTGCGCGTTCCTCCTGCCGTCGTTGACGATCCCAACGGTGGGGCGATCAGCGCAGAATCCACCGCACTTCACGCCAAATACATCCGCGCAACAACGAACGATCCAAACCCACCAACAAATCTGCGAAATGGACCGGGAAGCACATATCAAATTGTTGCTCGCATCAAGCCAGGTGAGATTTTTTTTGTGGATCCACAAGGTGCTGGCGACTGGCTGCCAGCAAAAACCTCAGACAACATGTATGGCTATATCCACAAACCACTGGTCCGTGAAGTCGACTAGGAGTTTGACCTAAGCGATCGAGCCATGGGGATTGCAGGCTTTGGTGCTCATTCAGGCCATCAACCCAGGGGATAGGGGCGCACAAAGGCAGGCGGTAGTGGTGCCTCCAGCCACCCCGGATGCCGACCCGACACCACCAGACCCGAAAGCCGCCAAGCATGGAGCCGATAGCCGCCATCACCAGGCGTGGCACCAGGATTCAAACGTCGACCAGGGAGATACAGCGGATCACCTAAGAGGGGGCTACCCAGCTGGGCCAGATGAATGCGGATTTGATGGGGCCGCCCGGTGGTAATTGCCACCTGGAGCCGATCGCCCTGATCGCCGCGCTCCAACAAGGTCAGCTCAGAGTGGGCCTTGCGTCGCCGTCGCACGGTGGTCGCGTCTGCCCGAGCGTCATGGGGCGGCTCCGGGCCCCAAACCCAACCCAACAAGGGGTGGGGACGTTCCACCACATCGGTGCCAACAGCCAACGGTGCCCCGTGGTCGAGACCCACCACCGGCTGACTCCAAGCCTGATAAAGCTTGCGGCAAGCACCCTGCGGACGAAATTGAGCCGATAACCAAGCGCGGGTCTCCGCTTGGCGGGCGCACACCTGCAAGCCCGAGGTGTATCGCCCAAGCCGATGCACAGGTTTGGGCGGCAGGGCCTCCCCTTGCTCCTGGCTGCGCTGCTCCAACAAGGCCGTGAGGGTGTGGAGCACAAACCCTCCCCCAGGCATCACCGGCAACCCGGAGGGTTTGTTGATCACCAGCAGATCGCCGTCGTCGTGGATGGTCTGCCACTGATCAGGCACCGCCGCTTCCAACCAGGGGGGACGTTGCCAACGGATCCGATCCCCCCGTTCCAGCACGACATCCGCCCGCAGCACAGCACCATTGCGCAGCACTTCACCCCGCTGCAGCCGTTGCAGCCACTGCTCCGCTGACGCATGGCGGTAACGCCGGGCCATCACCGCCGTGAACGATTGGCCGACTTCAGGGGAAGTGATCGTATCGTGATACGTCCAGCCGTGGTTCAACGTCGGCGGCCGCCAACCCGCGACGCGCCCCCCCGAGGGAGCGGCCATCAATCCACCAGGTGGTGCTGCAACGCAAAACGCACCAACTCCGTGCGGCTTGAGGTGCCTGTCTTGATAAACAAACGGCTCACGTATTTCTCCACATTGCGAATGGAGGTTTGGAGCTGTCGGGCGATTTCTTTGTTCATCAGGCCTTCAGCCACCAGCTGCAACACACTCGCTTCCCGGGGTGTGAAGTTGATCTGAGGCGTCTCAGGAGAGGCCGCAGCCTCCCCCGAACCGGTGAGCATCGAGCGAATTTCGCTGATCTGCCTGGCCATTTGCCCCACATCGGCATCGGCAAACCGGGCCGCTTCCGTGAGCAAACGATCCTGACGACGCACCACATTGCGCACGCGGGCCACCAACTCATCGGGATCAAACGGCTTCGGGATGTAGTCATCCACCCCTGCCAAATACCCCTGGGTGCGATCAGCGGTCATGCCCTTGGCGGTGAGAAAGATCACGGGGGTGCCGCCGAGTCGCTCATCAGCGCGCATCTTTTCCAGCAGGCCATAGCCATCACAACGCGGCATCATCACGTCGCTAATCACCACATCGGGCATCAACTGCTGGGCCTTGTCCCAACCATCCAGACCGTCCACTGCGGTGGTGACCAGAAAACCCTCGTCTTCGAGATAGGCCTGCACAGCTCCGCGCAGGCCGGGTTCGTCATCCACCAATAGCAGGCGCGCTGCCGGCCGGTTGGCATCAGCTGCACCCTGGGGGTCTGCGTCCACAGGCGGAGTGGCGGTCATGGCCCTTCATGAACTAACCAAAAATCTAGGAGGGGTGTCGATCACGGCAGCCGCAACGTTTCCGTGCGTTCCACCAGCACGGTGGAATAACCAAGGTCGATGGCTTGGCCTGTGAGGGTGACTGGATCAACACCGGCGTACACCGGCACACAGGCCGCCCACCACACCAAATGGTCTTCCCGATTGGCCTTGGTGATCAAACCGCCGGGATTGAGGCGGCGCACATAAATCGCCTCCGCATCCCGGGTGACCCGGAGCGGCGTGTCCAGGCTGCAACTCACCGATTCGGTGGGCACCACCAAATCATCGGGGTATTCCTTCCAGAGCTTGTAGCGCCGCAGGTCAGGATCTGCCGCATCGTTGGTGATGGCAAAAATCCCCAGGGTGTAGGTGCCACCAGCGACGGCACGGGTTTCCAACGTGGTGATACCGGGGGGCCGCATCCGCCGCATCTGCTCCAGCACCGCCTCACGGTCCACTGCCACTGCAGTCATGGGAGTGGTCAACACTCCAGCAGCCAAAGCGACCAGACTGAGAACACGTTGAGCGGCCTGCATCGCATCGGGGGCTGAGGTCACACCATGCTGACAAGTTCTGACCACTCCCTGCCCCAGCGCTCCAGCCCTGTGGCCCTGGACTTCCAGGCCACAACACCCTGTGCACCAGAGGTGCTGGAGGCGATGCAACCGTGGTGGCAACAGCACTGGGGCAACCCATCCAGCCGCCAACACAGGCTTGGGCTGACTGCAGCGGCGGCGGTGAGTGATGCCCGTGAGCGCTTAGCGGCCTGTTTACAGGTGGAG
Source organism: Synechococcus sp. (assembly GCA_049889555.1). Classification (GTDB taxonomy): domain Bacteria; phylum Cyanobacteriota; class Cyanobacteriia; order PCC-6307; family Cyanobiaceae; genus Synechococcus_C. The sequence continues at coordinate 10,068 of JBMHDE010000023.1, forward strand.
CCCGCCCAACTGATCTTCACCAGCGGCGCCACCGAAGCCAACAATCTCGCCCTGCTGGGCTACGCCAGGGCGATGGCTGCACAAACAGGCCGTCGTGGGCATCTGATCAGCATGAGCAGCGAACACCACGCAGTGCTCGATCCCCTGCATCAGCTGCGGCGAGAGGGATTCCGCGTGACGCTGTTGGCCCCAGGCAGCGATGGCCTGCTGGAGCCAGCCCAGCTGGAGAATGCCCTCGAACCCGACACGCTGCTGGTGAGCGTGATGGCTGCCAACAACGAAATCGGTGTGCTGCAACCCGTGGAGCAGCTGGCAGCCCTTTGCCAGACCCATGGCATCCGCTTCCACAGCGACGCAGCCCAGGCCTTCGGGCACCTGCCGTTTCACCCCACAAACTTGGGCGTCAGCCTCGCCAGCATCAGTGCCCACAAGGTGTATGGCCCCAAGGGCATCGGAGCCCTGGTCGTCGGCGACGGGGTGCCACTACAACCGCTGCAGTTTGGCGGCAGGCAAGAGCAAGGGTTGCGCCCCGGCACCCTGCCGGTGCCGCTGATTGTGGGCTTCGCGCGGGCAGCGGAGCTGGCGCTCGCTGATCAGCAGGAGCGCTGCAGCCGGCTCGAGCACTTACGCAACCGGTTGTGGCACGGCCTGCAACAGCAGGTGGGAGATGTGCACCTCAACGGAGCGCTGCAACCGCGCTTGCCCCACAACCTCAACATCACCGTGGGGGGCGTGAATGGCCAGCATCTGCAACAACGCCTGCGATCGCACTTGCTGTGCAGCAGCGGGTCGGCCTGCAGTGCGGGCACACCCTCCCACGTGCTGCAGGCGATCGGTCGCAGCCGCGATCAGGCCAATGCCTCCCTACGCCTCAGCCTCGGGCGGTCCACACAAAACGACGACATCGAGGCCGCGATCGCATTGATCCGCGATGCCGTGGGGCACCTACGACAGATCACCTGAGATTTAGGGAGTTGATTGCTACCTTCCGGCTAAATCCCACCTCGCCAGGACGGACGAATGAGCCATTCCAACGGCCGCCCCAGGCTACGGGTGATGCAAGCCGTTTTTGACGGCTGGAATGCATTCTCCTGCACTCCCTGGCCTTTTGTGCTGTTCACGCTGCTCGCAGGCGTGCTGCTAGTAATTTTTTCAAGTATTGAAAAATTTGCAAAACCTATCGCAGGCGATGGGCCCACCGGCGATTGTGGGCAGCGTCGTGTCCTACGCCGGCATCGCGATTGTTGGCGTTTGGATGAACAGTGGCCTAATTCGAGAGGCCTGGAAGGCCCTTGATTATGGCAAGCCCACCTTTAGTGACCTCGCTCGCTTCGACGGTGAAGCCATTGGGCGCCTGTTATGCAACAAGCTGGTACTATTCATTATCTTTTTTATCATCGGATTCACCTTTTTTGGACTTGCGGAGAAAATCTTCGACATCAACCTTACACAAACCAGTGTAATAAGTTTAAACATTATCTGGTGGGGCGGGGGGTGATCTACTTCGCCGTTAACCAGAAATTCTTTGACCAGATTGTCCTACTCCAGACGAGCAATCCGTTGGACGCCATCCAACGGGGATGCAATGGCGTTGACCCGTCTGGGATATCGGTGGCGGCGCTAATTCTGGTGGAATTGCTGATCCTTTTGGTTGGCCTACTGCTCTGTTGCGTCGGCCTGTTAGCCGCTTATCCGGTGATGATCTGCATCTCCACAGCCGCCTACCGCCAATTGTTTGGCGATGAAGGCAGCACCGGTTTTTTGCAGTGATGCCATGGGCATCAACCTGCAGATTGGCGGCGTGCGAGCCGCAATTTGGCACTGCGGCTGCGGGGATTGGCGTCCTGCTCCGCTTGATCAGCAACCAGCGGCTTGCGCGTGATGCGCGTCAGCCGCTCGTCTTGCAAAAACGCGGTTTTAACGCGCCTATCTTCCAGGGAGTGGAAGCTGATGATTGCCAGCACACCGCCGGGATTGAGCCAATCAGGGGCCTGCTGCAGCAAATGTTCCAACACCCCCAGCTCATCATTCACAGCAATCCGTAGCGCCTGAAATGTGCGTGTGGCCGGGTGGATGCGACCGCGACGGGCTTTGGGTGGATAACAACCGGCCACGGCATAGGCCAGATCGGCGGTTCCGGCATACGCACCCCGCGCTGCGAGGTCGGCTTTAATCCGACGGGCAATCCGGCGCGACAGGCGTTCCTCACCAAAGGCATAGATCAAATCGGCGAGCTCCGTTTCATCGAGACGTTCCAGCAACGCTGCAGCCGTCTCGCCTGGCCCTGCAGGGTTCATGCGCATGTCGAGCGGACCATCCAGGCGAAAGCTGAAGCCCCGAGCCGCCACATCCAGCTGCGGACTGCTGACGCCCAAATCGGCCAGCACCAGATCCACCCCCTGCTCAGGCTGGTAATCCGCAAAGTTGGTGGCCACAATCGCCGCCCGATCACCAAAGCCTGCAAGCCGTTCACGGGCAGCTGCCCGTGCGGTGGCGTCTTGATCCAGGCCAATGACCCGCAACTGGCTGTAGCGATTCAGCAACAGCGCGCTGTGGCCGCCACCACCCAGCGTGGCATCGATACAAACGCCATCGCGCCAGGGCCCATCAGGGATTGCAGCCAATGCATCAAGCAGTGGCGAGGCCAGCACTGGCACATGAACGAAGGCATCTGAAGCGGTCTGGGGCTGATCGGGCATCGGTCCTTCCTAAGATCCTGTAGCGAACGCTTTGCCACGGGTCCCATGACGCAGCTGGAAACGCGCACGGAGCCCATGGTGGTCAACTTCGGCCCCCATCACCCGTCGATGCACGGGGTGTTGCGGCTGGTGGTGACCCTCGATGGCGAAGACGTGGTGGATTGCGAGCCGGTAATCGGCTACCTGCACCGGGGCATGGAGAAAATCGCAGAGAACCGCACAAATGTGATGTTTGTGCCCTACGTGAGCCGTATGGACTATGCGGCTGGCATGTTTTACGAGGCGATTGTGGTCAATGCCCCTGAGCGGCTGGCCAATGTGCCCGTGCCCAAGCGCGCCAGTTACATCCGCGTGCTGATGCTGGAACTGAACCGCATCGCCAACCACCTGCTGTGGCTTGGTCCATTCCTGGCGGACGTGGGAGCCCAAACGCCGTTCTTCTACATCTTCCGCGAGCGGGAGATGATCTACGACCTGTGGGAAGCCGCCACCGGTCAGCGATTAATTAACAACAACTATTTCCGCATCGGTGGTGTTGCAGCCGACATTCCCTACGGCTGGCTGGAGAAATGCCGTGATTTCTGCGACTGGTTCGGTCCCAAAATCGACGAATACGAAAAGTTGATCACCAACAACCCGATCTTCCGGCGCAGGATCGAAGGACTGGGCACCATCACCCGGGATGAAGCGATCAACTGGAGCCTTTCAGGGCCGATGCTGCGTGCCTCTGGGGTGCCGTGGGACCTACGCAAAGTCGACCACTACGAGTGCTACGACGACTTTGATTGGACTGTGGCCTGGGAGAAGGAAGGGGATTGCTTTGCCCGCTATCGCGTGCGCATCGAAGAAATGCGTCAATCACTCAAGATTCTGCGCCAAGCCTGCGACATGATCCCAGGGGGACCCACGGAAAACCTGGAAGCCAAGCGCATGGTGGACGGGAAGAAAAGTGAATTCGCTGGCTTCGATTATCAATACGTGGCTAAGAAAGTGGCACCCACCTTCAAGATCCCCAATGGCGAGCTTTACACCCGCCTGGAATCGGGCAAAGGTGAAATCGGTGTGTTCATCCAGGGCACAAACGACGTCACCCCCTGGCGCTTCAAGATTCGCGCTGCAGATAGCAACAATCTGCAGATCCTTCCCCACATCCTCAAGGGACACAAGGTGGCCGACATCATGGCCATCCTTGGATCCATTGACGTGATCATGGGATCAGTCGACCGCTGATCTCATTCGTTCTGGATGAAGACGATCGGCGTTTTGAATGAATCGTTTTCTTCGCTGGATCAGCCATTCGGGCTATCTCGTCCCAAGCGCTCTCACTGGATATCTTTGGCTTAAAGGTCAATGGCACCACTTACCCGGGTGGGAATGTCCGTTTTTGGCGATCACTGGCATTCCCTGCCCAGGTTGTTATCTCACCCGCGCGACTTCAGCGGCACTCAATCTGCAATGGCAGCAATCCGTTGATCTCCATGCCTTCGGGCCCATCGTGGCTGCAGGCTTCCTGGTGTGGAGCATCAGAGCGTTGCGCACCAAAAAATTCATGCCACCCGCAGTGCCGTTGAGCACCATCGCCTGGGGGTTATTAGCACTTTTGCTCTACTGGATTGTGCGCTTCCTAGGAACTTCCTATGGTCTCAGTGGACCATTCGCATTTCCTTGACTGCAATAAACAGGCGAGTCAGGCACTCCAAGACAAAAAGAATGAAAAGAACAGCGAGCGCCAGGATGACACCAGGCGCCGAATCCGGCATCACAACAGAACCCGCGCCATCGCTATAGACAGCGTCAAAAGCCCAATCCTGACCCCAAACCTGATCCAGAGAATCGAGCCAAGCGTCGACTCCACCAACTGACCCGATCAACTCAGAGATTGCTCCAAGCAGAACAGAGCCCAGCCCAAACGAAAGGAGCGCGGGGGCATGGGCCAGCGTGTCAGCCCAGGCGACACGCCAGGAGGCACGTTCCTTCAACGGTGCGGGCAAAATAAACACCAGTCACTGAATCAACCCTAGGCGACAACAATTCACGGCATGGACACACCAGCCGCCACCTCACGAAAAGCACAACCTTTCGCAATAGCCTCAAGCGAGCCCTTCCAAAGTGTCACCATGGATCGCTTAAAAATTCCAGCTTATTTAGAACTTACAGGATCACTGATCACATTCGCGCCGCATCGATCGACAGACAGCGACCACAGCATTGTTCTCCCATTGGCTCCATGGATTGATGCCTTGGATTGATGCCATAGGCGCCCTGATGCGCTTGCTGGCCACCTTGATTTCTGGAAATTCTTGCTTGCTGCAAACTTTTTAGCGATAACAACCGATCCCTCTTGGTGCACCGGTTGTGGCTTAACTGCGATCAATGTCTTGCGACACCCGTGCACGCTGCAAGCTGGTTCATCAGCTCAATCACCCCTTGAAACCATCGCATTCCCACCCCAGCCACTGGCTTCAGCTCAAGCGCCCCGTGCGCTTTGGCGACACCGATGCCGCCGGCGTGATGCATTTCCACCAGCTGCTGCGCTGGTGCCATGAAGCCTGGGAAGACAGTCTTCAGCGCTATGGGATTGCCACTGATGCGGTATTTCCAGGCTGCCGAGGGCAAGACAGCTGGCCAGATATCGCCCTACCGGTGGTGCACTGTGAGGCCGACTTTCTCCGGCCAGTGCACGGTGGTGATTGCCTGCACGTGCTGATCGAACCGCAACGCCTCAACCCTGGGAGCTTTGAGGTGCGCACCCGATTCCAGCTCAACGATGCCGACGTGGCCCGTGGCTTGATCCGCCATCTGGCCATCTCTTCAACCACCAGGAAGCGCTGCCCGCTTCCAGAGAACATCGACCTCTGGCTTGAGGCATCCAACCTGGGGCGCCTCAGCAGCCTCTAATTCGGCTTGCGCTGCCAGGCCCAGACCAGCGCAGCACATTGAAGCGGCAGCATGCAGGCCGCAATCAAAAGAGGGTGAAACCCTCCTTG
>JBMHDE010000024.1:0-61120 GCA_049889555.1 Synechococcus sp.
GTAGTTCTGGGACTCAGCCTCGGTGGTTTCACGCACCAAGGAGGAGGTCACCAGGGAGCCGTGCATGGCGGAGAACAGGCTGCCGCCGAAAACACCTGCGACGCCCAGCATGTGGAAGGGGTGCATCAGGATGTTGTGCTCAGCCTGGAACACCAACATGAAGTTGAAGGTGCCAGAAATGCCCAGGGGCATGCCATCAGAGAAGGAACCCTGACCGAAGGGATAGACCAGGAAGACGGCGAAGGCGGCAGACAGCGGAGCGCTGTAGGCAACGCAGATCCAAGGACGCATGCCGAGGCGGTAGGAGAGTTCCCACTGACGCCCCATGTAGGCGGAAATACCAATCAGAAAGTGGAAGACAACCAGCTGGTACGGACCGCCGTTGTACAACCATTCATCGAGGGTTGCAGCTTCCCAAATGGGATAGAAGTGCAGGCCGATGGCGTTGGAGGAGGGCACAACAGCACCAGAGATGATGTTGTTGCCATAGATCAGCGAACCAGCAACGGGCTCACGGATGCCGTCGATGTCGACCGCAGGAGCTGCGATGAATGCAACGATGAAGCAGATGGTGGCGGCCAGCAAACAGGGAATCATCAGCACGCCAAACCAACCCACATAAATGCGGTTGTTGGTGTTGGTGACCCACTGACAGAAGCTTTCCCAGGTACTGGAGCGACCGCTGCGAATAGCAGTAGCCATAACAAAACAAGGACTAAGGAATCTGCCCTACATGCCCCGAAAGACACCAAGACAGGACTCAAGATTATGGAGAGATTATTTTCTGACCCAGAAATTAAAAAGTTCGAGTCATTGCGCAATCTGACTTCATGAAGAGCTTCATCAAGGCTTCATGAAGTTGTGTCAATCAAGCGGGTGCTGCGGCTCCCTGGTCTTGGACCCAGCGGCCAGCCTGCTGGAGAAATCCCTGCCAATCGAGGCGCTCACGTTCGGCGGCTTGGGCGACCAACAGCGGAGCCTGCCGTTTGAGCAACGCCAAATCCGGTTCGGCAACTCCCGCGTAGAGGGCTAACCAATCGGCCATCGAGGCACCCACCACCCGGGTGAGATAGGCCGCACTCAGGGCCTGCATCACACCCGCCGCCAACCAAGTGCTGCCCTCCAACTTGGCGAAACCGAGCAACGCCTGCCCACTCCATTCCACAACTCCTTGCGCCAAGGCAGCCCCCGCAAGGTGCTTCGTTGCCACCTGGAGTACATCGGATGTGCAACGACACCCCCAGATCACACCCATCTCCTTGAGCATCAAACCGTTGCCCACCGCCACAGCCAAGAGGTCCGTACTCGGCAAGGGCGACGCCACCACCGCACCGGCCACGATCCATTGACTGCGTTGGAGCAGAGCACGAAAGCGGTCGCGACGCAGGCACTCCAGCTCCGCCTGCCACTGACAGTGGAGGGTCTCAATCAAGCGTTGACGCGTCAGGTCACGCCCCTGCTGAGGCTGCAACAACAACTGGCGAACCGGCATCAACACAGACCTGAGCTGCTCCGCAGTGCCATCCCACACCAGCAGCCGCTGATGCCAGCGTTCGGGCAACTGCGTGAGCAACGCCTGATGGGTCGATCCCGATTGAGCTGACAACTGGCTCTGATGCACGACCAACCAGACGGGCTGACGGTCCGGCACCTGCTGCAGTCGCAACAGATCGGCTGCACGCAGCGGCAAGGGCAGCACAAAGATCAAAGCGTCCTGTTCCTGGAGCGCCTGAGGCCATGCCCAGGTGTCACTGATGCTGGGAAGCGCATGACCCACGCAAAGGCTGAGGGCATGGGGACCACTGAGCGCCTGCTGCAGCCGGTCCGATTCAGGAAGGGTGACACCCTCAGATCCCACAACGCCAACACTGAGGGGATGGCTGCGATCGAGTAGACGATCCAGTGCTTGTTGGCGCTGGAGACGGCTGGGCGGTGTGCCGATTTGAGCCTCGAATTCATCAAAGTGATCCATCACCACATCGCAACGCTTCAACCAACCCTGAAGGGAGGAAGGGCTTTCAAAGCCAGGGGGTTTCGTTGGCCGGCTCAGCCACCACAAACCACCACCAAGCGCCACAAAAGCGATGCCCCCTCCGGGCACATGCAGTAGGTCGGCCAGGGCCCACTGGGTCACCACGAGGCCAGCTCCAGCGATCACGACCGGACGCAGCGCCTTCGGCTGAGCGATCAAGGAGCCGAGTGACGGCACCGGAAGCATGCGAATCAGTCAGGAAGTCTCGGCCTTCCTAGCTCACTCCAGGAGAGCCGACCAGGGAGAGCACAAAGCCGCTAGGCGAAGTGCACGCCGACCCCATCGACAAGACGGATCGGGCATGGCTCCATAACGTGACGTTGACAGTGCAGTGCCGCATGGCCAGCGACCGCGCCGCAACCGATCGCCGCAGAGAGGTGAAAAGGGTGCTGGTCACCGCCTTGGTGATCAATCTGACCCTGACCGGGCTGAAGCTTGTGATCGGCCTGATGAGTGGATCCTTAGCCGTCATCGCTGACGCCATGCACAGCGCGACCGATGCCCTCTCCAGCCTGATGGGGTTGATTACGAATGGGCTCTCGGATCCAAGGCCCGATCGCGACCATCCCTACGGACACGACAAGTACGAAGGAATCGGTGCCCTCGCCATTGCCGGTTTCATCCTGTTCACCGCGATCGAACTGCTGATCAAAGCCGGAGAGCGCTTGATGGAAGGGAGTCCTGCGCTGCGCATTAACGGCCAGGACTTGCTGCTCTTGCTGCTGGTGCTTGGCTTCAACCTTGGGCTGGCTCTGTACGAGCAACGCCAAGGGAAACGCCTGAAGAGCCAACTGCTGATGGCCGATGCCCGCCACACCACCAGCGACATCTGGACCACCGTGATCGTGTTGGTGGGGCTCGCCGGTGCCTGGAGGCTGGGAATCAACTGGCTGGATGTGGTGCTCGCTGCACCGTTAGCGGTGTTGTTGTTCCGGGTGTGCTGGGACGTGGTGCGCACCAACCTCCCCTGGCTGGTCGATCACATCGCCATCGCCCCAGAAGCGATCCATGAGCAGGCCATGGGCGTTCCTGGTGTTCTCAATTGCCACGACATCGCCAGTCGCGGTGTGCTGGGCCAGCGGGTCTTTATCGACATGCACATGGTGGTGGACACCGATGATCTCCCAACCGCCCACACCATCACCGAACGGGTGGAGCAACGACTCGAACAACGCTTTGGACCGGTGCGTTGCACCATCCACCTGGAGCCCAAGGACTATGCGGAGCAATCCATCACATTTCGGGGCACGCACGGCTGACTGGGCCGGTCGTCAGGGCGGCGCCACCCTGGCCCGACTCCCCCCCTGTGATGCGTCAAAATTGCCCCTTGATTGCAGGCCCCAGGCCATGACTGATTCCTACGGAGATCCCCAGCAATTCGGGGGACAGGGTGACGCTGGACGGGAGGGGGGCCGATCTGGGGCCCGTCGTCGAGGTCCTGGCCAACGGGAAGGGGGTGGATTTCGCATCCGGCTGAGTGACAACGAGATGCGCTCAGTGCGAGCACTGCAAGACGCCTTCAACCTGCGGTCCACCGTGGCGGTGCTCGGTTTTGCTGTGCGCAGCCTTGGGCAGATGTTGGAAGACGGCCAGCTGGATGCGTTGATCGAGCAGCAGAAAGCCCAAGCCCCCCGCGGCGGCGGCCGCCGCGGCGAAGGTCGCGGCGACGGCAATCGTTCCGGCAGCCGTGGTGATGGCGGTGGTCGTGGTCAGCGCCCCGATCCGTTTGCCCGACCTGCCAAGCCTCAAGCTGCGCCCCTAGAGACGACGGACGAGGTGACAGCAGCCGATGCGGCTTCCTCTGAAGCGGTGGTGAGCGACGCTGCTGCCGACACCACCCCCACCCAGGACTAACCAATGGGTCAGTCGCGGGTTCTTTCAGGCGTTCAGCCCACCGGCGCCCTCCATCTCGGCAACTGGCTGGGGGCGATCCGCAATTGGGTGGATCTTCAGCACGAACACGACACGTTTTTTTGTGTCGTCGACCTACACGCGATCACGGTTCCCCGTGATCCCAACCGTCTAGCTGAAGACACCCTCAGCACGGCAGCGCTGTATTTGGCCTGCGGCATCGACCCGCAGAAGAGCACAGTTTTTGTGCAAAGCCACGTGCCGGCCCATGCGGAACTGTGCTGGCTCCTGAACTGCGTCACTCCGCTCAACTGGCTTGAGCGGATGATTCAGTTCAAGGAAAAGGCGGTGAAGCAGGGCGACAACGTTTCGGTGGGCCTGCTGGATTACCCCGTGCTGATGGCGGCCGACATCCTTTTGTATGACGCCGACCTCGTGCCGGTGGGTGAAGACCAGAAACAACACCTGGAATTGGCTCGCGACATTGCACAGCAGCGCATCAATGCGCGCTTCGGGAGCGACGAGACTCCTGTGCTGAAAGTGCCGCAGCCCCTGATTCTTCAAGAGGGGGCGCGGGTGATGAGCCTCACTGACGGTCGCAACAAGATGAGCAAAAGCGATCCCAACGAAGGCAGTCGCATCACGTTGCTCGACCCTCCCGAGCTGATTACCAAGAAGATCAAACGGGCCAAAACAGATCCCCAGATGGGGCTGGAGTTTGGCAATCCTGACCGGCCCGAAACCGACAATCTGCTGGGCCTCTACGCCATTCTCAGCGGCAAGGGACGGGAGGCTGCTGCCCAAGAGTGCGCAGCCATGGGCTGGGGCCAATTCAAACCCCTGCTCGCAGAAAGCGCCGTGGCAGCACTGGAGCCTATTCAGATCCGTTACCACGAGCTGATGGCTGATCCCACCGAACTAAATCGTGTGTTGTCGCGAGGTCGCGAGCGTGCCAACACCGTTGCCGAAGCAACGATGGAACGGATGCGCTCAAGCCTGGGCTTCCTGCGCAGCTGCTAAGCACAATCCATTCATCCAACTGGCACTAATCAATCAAGACCGTTCACAAAAGCTGCTCTAATCCTTAAACCTTGAGAGGAGTCTTGACACCCAGTCGTTTTTGCGGCAGCAAACACCCGTGAGTCCCTTTAGTCTCACTGGTCTCAGTCCCGCTGCTAGTGAGAATGCTTTGGGGCAAACACATCGTCAGTCCCGCGTCAAGGCCAGTCACCAGGGTCTCGCGCTGGGTTCACTAGGCTGGTCATGGTGATGGACTCTTCGATCGGACTGCATGCCCGTTGCTCAGAAACAACAGTGGACGTCGAGCATTCGCCGACGCATGGTGCAGACGCGATCCCGTCGGACCATGCTTCCCATCGCAGGGGTGATGGGAGTGGGTGCTGCGCTGCTGACAGGGCAAGCCCTCCATGCAGAGCGCTCCGTTGAACGACTCGCGCAACGCGATTTAGTCGATCGGCACCTGAACGCAGGAGGAGCTCCCCAGGGGCAGCACAGCGACGACCACTACCGGATCACGCCTAAGCGACGGGCCTTGCTAAACACCATCCGTTATGCGGAAGGCACCTGGAAGGACGGCACCGACCTCGGCTACCAAACGCTCTACGGCGGCGGGCAATTTGCCGACCTCTCACGTCACCCTGATCGCGTGGTGGTGAGGCGCTACGCCAGTGCGGCAGCAGGTGCCTACCAATTCCTGCCCAGCACCTGGCGACAAGTGGCCCATGAATTGAACCTGAGCAGCTTTGAACCCAGGCAGCAAGATCAAGCCGCCTTGCGACTGGTGGAGCGCCGAGGAGCTCTTACGGAAGTCGACCGCAACGGTTTGACCCGATTGGCCATGCACAAGTTGTCGCCAGAGTGGGCATCGTTCCCCACCTACCGGGGGTTCAGCGCCTACGGCCAGCCAGCCAAAAGACCCGCTGACTTAGCAGCGTTCTATTCCGAAAACCTGCGCCAAATTCGACGCGACACCTCAACACGCTCTCAGCCCGATGCTTGAGAAACCCTAGCGGCCAGGGCCCACACCTCGGTCACCAGCTGATGCCAGGGAGCCATCGCCCCCGTGGAAACGGCCATCGCTTGCGGGGACGCATCAATCAAGGCGCGCGTGGCCGTAATCGCTTGGCGTCCCTGGGCAAGACGAGCTGCCATCGCCTGGCGCTGTTCGGGTGCCATCACCTGATCGGGACAGACCGCCAACAGCTCGTCGCCACGGTGAAACCAATAGGTGAAATCGTTGAGCAGTGAATCGAGCAACGTGCCGAGTAGGGCATCAGCTTCTGGATCACGGGGCCGATCGCCGTCATAGGAAGGAAGCGATTCCATAGACCAAAAGGACACGCCAATAGAATGGCGGTTGATGTGCTTAAACCGGTGAGCAGCGCTGCCGTGACTACCACCACCGCCAACCCAACGGTGGTGCTGCCGAAAACCAGCGAAAGCGACACACTTCAACGGATTCGTCACTCCACAAGCCACGTGATGGCAATGGCGGTGCAAAAGCTGTTCCCCAAGGCCCAGGTCACCATCGGGCCGTGGACAGAGAACGGCTTCTACTACGACTTCGACAATCCAGATCCCTTCTCGGAGGCCGATCTCAAGGCGATTCGGAAAGAGATGATCAAAATCATCAACCGCAAGTTACCACTGGAACGGGTTGAGGTCAGTCGGTCTGAAGCGGAAGCCAAAATCAAGGCCCAAAACGAACCCTACAAACTCGAAATCCTCGCCGGCATCCAAGAGCCAATCACGCTTTACACCCTTGGAGAGGAGTGGTGGGATCTCTGTGCTGGCCCCCACGTGACCAACACCAGTGAACTGAATCCCAAGGCCTTTGAACTGGAGAGCGTGGCTGGCGCCTACTGGCGTGGTGATGAAAACAACGCGCAACTGCAACGGATCTATGGCACCGCCTGGGAGACGCCTGAGCAGTTAGCGGAACACAAACGGCGGAAAGAGGAAGCCCTCCGCCGCGACCACCGCCGCATCGGAACAGACCTGGATCTGTTCTCAATCGAAGACGAAGCAGGCGCAGGACTGGTGTTCTGGCATCCCCGTGGTGCCCGCATGCGGCTCCTGATCGAAGACTTCTGGCGCCAGGCCCATTTCGAGGGCGGTTATGAGCTGCTGTACACCCCCCACGTCGCTGATATCAGCCTTTGGAAAACCTCCGGCCACCTCGACTTTTACAGCGAAAGCATGTTTGGCCCCATGGTGGTTGATGAGCGGGAATACCAGCTCAAACCGATGAACTGCCCGTTCCATGTGCTCACCTACGCGAGCACCCTACGGAGCTATCGGGAGTTGCCCATTCGCTGGGCAGAACTCGGGACGGTGTACCGCTATGAGCGCCCCGGGGTGATGCATGGTCTGATGCGGGTGCGGGGCTTCACGCAGGACGACGCCCATGTGTTCTGCCTTCCTGAACAAATCAGCGATGAAATTCTTCGCATTCTCGATCTGACCGAACGAATTCTTTCCGCCTTCGATTTCAAAAACTACGAGATCAATCTCTCAACCCGTCCGGACAAATCGATCGGCACGGATGACGTTTGGGAGCTCGCCACCAAGGGCCTGATCGAAGCCCTTGATCGCAAGGGCTGGGACTACAAAGTGGATGAAGGTGGTGGTGCCTTTTATGGCCCCAAAATCGACCTAAAGATTGAAGATGCCATCGGGCGCATGTGGCAATGCTCCACAATCCAGCTCGACTTCAACCTGCCCGAACGCTTCCAACTCGACTATGTCGCTGCCGACGGCAGCAAACAGAGGCCAATCATGATCCACCGCGCCATTTTTGGCTCGCTGGAACGCTTCTTTGGAATCATGACCGAGAACTATGCCGGCGATTTCCCCTTCTGGTTAGCCCCTGAGCAAATCCGTCTGTTGCCCGTCACCGATGAGGTGCGGAGCTATGCCGACTCGCTCTGTGAGCAACTCAAAGCTGCCGGTGTTCGGGCCTCAGTGGACCGTAGTGGTGAACGCCTCGGCAAATTAATTCGCACAGGCGAAAAGATGAAAATCCCCGTTTTGGCAGTGATTGGTGCCAAAGAGGCTGAACAGACCTCGGCCAGTCTGCGGAGTCGCCGCGATGGTGATCTCGGGCTGATCAATGCTGATGCTCTGATCGCTGCAGCGCGTCACTCCAATCAGAACCGCAGTGCAGGACTATCTCTATGAGCACGATCACCATCCAATCGCTGGCCGATTTCAACCAGCTGCGCACCGCACCAGCCCTAACGGAGGATCAGCACCGCGCCCTCAGGGCTGAACTGGTCTCGGCCATGGAGCAATTCTCTTGGTTCACAGTGGGGGTGATGGCTGCAGCGAGCACCGATGCCCTGATTGCCTTGCGAGCCCTCGAAAGCTCCCTCGGTTGGGAGGCGATGGTGATGGACGAGGAAAGCGCACCAGCTGGACCCGTGTTTCTCAAAGCCAACCAATCCAGTGGCCTCATCCGCATGCGCACTGAACATGGCCTGGGAGAAGGAATCCTGATAAGCGGCCAACCCAATAGCCCCGATCAGCCCGGCACCACCTGGGGACCCCTGCCCCTCGACTTTTTCGCCTGATCCCGCGTGCTGATCCCTTGCGGTTTTCACCACGGGCTAGCAGCCTGAAGGGCATCAGCACAACACACCAGAGGATGGTCGAGAGCACCTATCTGGCTGGCGATCTGGGGGGTACCAAGACCCTGCTTTCGGTCTACGGCGACTGCGGCGGCCACCTTCAGCCGCTCTTCAGTCGGCGCTACCTCTCGGGCGAATGGCGCTGCCTCGAAGACATGCTGCACCAGTTCCTCAGGGACGTGCCGTGCGAACACCCGAAGCCCATCACCAGCTGTATTGCCGTTGCTGGGCCAGTGAACAACGGCAACGCCAAACTCACCAACCTCCCCTGGACCCTGAGCAACGAGGCCTTGGTGGCTGCGACGGGGCTCGATCGGCTGGAACTGGTGAACGATTTCGCCGTGTTGATCCATGGCCTACCCCATTTCGATCAACAGCAACAGGTCACGCTGCAAGTGGCCAAAACTGACCAGGCAACAAGCGCGAATAACAACCCTGGACCGGTGGCCATTCTGGGTGCCGGCACGGGCCTGGGCATGGCCCGTGGGATCCCAACCCCAATGACACCGCATTGGGTCGCCTTGGCGAGTGAAGGGGGCCATCGCGAATTTGCCCCTCGCACGACTGATGAATGGGATCTCGCAAGCTGGCTCAAAGCCGATCTCGATATCGATCGCCTCTCGATCGAACGAATCGTCAGCGGCACGGGACTCGGGCACGTGATGCGTTGGCGACTGCAACACCACGACGGTGCTGGTCACCCCCTACAGGGAGCGGCAGATGCCTGGCGGACGCGCACCATGGATGAAGACGGTTACGTGGATTTGCCGGCGCTGGTGGGGGAGGCAGCCCAACAGGGTGATGCGCTGGCCCGCAGCGCCCTTGACCTCTGGCTTGGTGCCTACGGCTCCGTGGCCGGTGATCTGGCTCTCCAGGAGCTCTGCACAGGGGGGCTTTGGATTGGGGGTGGCACCGCTGCCAAACAACTCAGTGGCCTGCAATCAGCCACGTTCCTTGAGCCCATGCGACGCAAAGGGCGGTTCCGTCCTTTTCTTGAAAGCATCACTGTGCGAGCGGTGATCGATCCCAATGCCGGTTTGTTCAGCGCCGCCTGCCGAGCCCGTGACCTGGCCGCAGGTGTTGCTGCGTCCTAAGAACTGTTCCGAAAGAAGTGCAGCCTCTGGCCTCTCAAGTGAGACACTAGCTTGAACAGGACAGCAGGAATGGTGCAACCGCGCATCGGCCAGTCGGTGGTTGTTGATGTTCCTGCCACCACAGCCAATATCGGCCCAGGCTTCGACTGCCTCGGTGCCGCCCTTGATCTCAATAACCGCTTCACCATGCGCCGGATCGAAGGCGATGGTGAGCGTTTTGAGTTGATCATCGAGGGGCAGGAGGGCAGCCATTTGCGTGGTGGGCCCGACAACCTGGTGTATCGCGCAGCGCAACGGGTCTGGAAGGCCGCTGGGGAAGAACCCGTCGGTTTGGAAGCTCGCGTTCGCCTCGCGGTTCCACCGGCGCGTGGTCTGGGGAGCAGTGCCACCGCCATCGTGGCGGGACTGGTGGGAGCGAATGCGTTAGTTGGCGAGCCCCTCAGCCGAGAAAAGCTCTTGGAGCTGGCCATCGACATCGAGGGGCATCCCGACAATGTGGTGCCCTCCTTGTTGGGGGGTCTGTGCATGACCGCCAAGGCGGCATCCCAGCGCTGGCGGGTGGTGCGCTGTGAATGGATGCCTGCCATCAAGGCCGTCGTCGCCATTCCCGCCATCCGTCTGAGCACCAGCGAAGCCCGACGGGCCATGCCGAAAACCATTCCCGTCGGCGATGCAGTCGTCAACCTGGGTGCTCTGACGTTGTTGCTGCAGGGACTGCGCACCGGCAATGGCGATCTGATTACCGATGGCATGCACGATCGGCTGCATGAGCCCTATCGCTGGCGCCTGATCAAGGGTGGAGAGCAGGTGAAAAACGCTGCCCTTCAAGCAGGTGCATGGGGCTGCGCCATCAGTGGCGCGGGGCCCAGCATCCTGGCGTTGTGCTCAGAAGACAGGGGCCCAGCTGTCAGCCAAGCGATGGTGAGAGCCTGGGAGAGTGCGGGCGTTGCGAGTCGGGCTCCGCTTCTCAATCTCCAAACCACGGGCAGCCATTGGCAACCCACGGACGCTGAGTAGATCTACTCAATCCAGGGTGAGCCCCTGATAAATTCGATTACAACTTGATGAACGCCATGGACGCCAATCTACCGCTGATTGCTGCGTCCAGCGGAAGCTTCCCCTGGCTTTCTGTGATTGTGCTGCTGCCCGCAGCAGCTGCCCTGTTGATGCCCCTGCTGCCAGGGGACCAAGACAATCCGTCGCCCTGGCCCAGAAACTTGGCCCTTGGGGTCTTAGCCATTGATTTCGCCCTGATGCTGGTGGCCTTCAGCCAGCATTTCGATCCACAAGACGCGTCGTTGCAGCTGGTGGAACGGCTTAGCTGGGTCCCCGCCATCGGCCTGGAATGGTCCGTCGGTGCCGACGGTCTCTCCATGCCCCTGGTGGTCCTGAGCGGATTGGTCACGATGCTGTCAGTCGCCGCCAGCTGGAAGGTTCAGCACAAATCCAAGCTCTATTTCGGTCTTCTCCTGGTTCAGGCCGCCGCCCAGGCTCTGGTGTTCCTCTCCCAGGACTTCCTGCTGTTCTTCCTGGCTTGGGAGTTGGAATTGGTGCCGGTGTATCTGCTGATCGCCATCTGGGGTGGTCAGAACCGTCAATACGCCGCCACCAAATTCATTCTCTACACCGCCCTAGCGTCTCTGCTCATTCTGATCAGTGGCCTCGCGTTGGCCCTATCGGGTGATTCCTTCACCCTCAATCTCAGCGAACTGGCGTCCCGTTCGCCAGGGGGCACCTTCGGTTTGCTCTGTTATCTGGGTTTCCTGGTGGGTTTTGGGGTCAAACTGCCGATGTTCCCCCTTCACACCTGGTTACCGGATGCCCACGGCGAAGCCAATGCACCGGTGTCGATGCTGCTGGCGGGTGTGCTGCTGAAGATGGGCGGCTATGCCCTGTTGCGCTTCAACGTGCAGATGCTGCCGGACGCCCATCTCGTGTTGGCACCGGCCCTGATCGTGTTGGGCATCGTCAACATCATCTACGGCGCTTTAAACGCTTTTGCGCAAGACAACGTCAAGCGTCGGATCGCTTGCAGTTCGGTGAGCCATATGGGCTTTGTGCTGGTGGGTATCGGGGCCATTGACGCGCTGAGCATCAGTGGCGCCATGCTGCAGATGATCAGCCATGGACTGATCGCCGCGGCCATGTTCTTTGTGACCGGCAGCTTCTACGAACGCACCAAAACCCTCTCCATTCCCAACATGGGTGGCCTGGCCAAGGTGTTGCCGATCACCTTTGCCTTTTTTCTGGCCAGCTCCCTGGCGTCCTTGGCTCTGCCGGGCATGAGCGGCTTTATCAGCGAGATCACGATCTTCCTGGGCGTCACCAACCAGACCGACTTCACCACCGGCTTCCGCGTCATCACCATCGTGGTGGCGGCCATTGGCCTCGTGCTGACGCCCATCTACCTACTCTCCATGTGTCGACGGGTCTTCTTCGGTCCACGGATTCCTGCGCTTGCTT
Organism: Synechococcus sp.; assembly: GCA_049889555.1. GTDB lineage: Bacteria > Cyanobacteriota > Cyanobacteriia > PCC-6307 > Cyanobiaceae > Synechococcus_C. Next base: position 12,090 of record JBMHDE010000024.1, read on the forward strand.
TCGTGGGCGACATGAGTTCTCGCGAGCTGGTGATCGGCCTCACCCTGCTGGTACCCACGCTCACCATTGGTGTGTGGCCGAGGGTGGCCATGGACGTCTATGAGGCGTCCACCGACGCCCTCGCCAACACGCTGGCAAGCCATAGCCTGATCGCACTTCACACGCTTCTGCCCCTGGGCTGAAGTGAGACGGCATGACCATCAGTAGCCAGCCAGCCCTGCTCAAGGGCCAGGGCCTCCCCGACTACGCATCCATCACTCCCGATCAAGTGGGGGCCGTGATGCCGGAGCTACTGAACGCCCTCGAGGCCGACTTTGTGGCCCTGGAGCATGAACTTCAGGCACGGTTGAACCAAGGAGACACCCTCCTGTGGGATGCGGTGATGCCACCGCTCCAATCCATCAGCGAACGACTGCGATGGAGTTGGGGTGTCGTCAGCCATCTCAATGCTGTCTGTAACGGACCTGAGCTGCGGGAAGCCCACGCCGCTCAACAGCCCAATGTGGTGCGTTTCAGCAACCGGCTGGGCCAGAGCGCAGTGCTGCACCAGGCGCTCGAGCACCTCCGCTATCAATCCGAGGCGACCCTTGATCCTGCCCAGCTGCGGATCCTCGATGCCGAGCTGCTATCGATGCGACAGCGGGGCGTGGGCTTGCAGGGGGAGACCCAGGCCGCTTTCAACCAAGCCAGCGAACAACTGGCAGAGCTCTCCACCACCTACAGCAACCATGTGCTGGATGCCACCCAAGCCTGGAGCCTGGTGCTGCACAACGCAGACGAGGTCGCGGGTCTGCCGGCACGAGCACTCGAGATCCTTGCGGCAGCAGCCCGCGACGCTGGAGATCGCCATCAGAACGGTACGGAAGCCACGGCTGAGCAAGGCCCCTGGCGGCTGGGGCTGGATATGCCGCGGTATCTCCCTTTCCTCACCCATGCCGACAACCGTGGCCTGCGGGAAACGCTCTATCGCGCCCACGTGGGCCGGGCCAGCAGTGGCGACCTCGACAACAGCCCACTGATCGAATCCATTCTCCGCCTGCGGGGTGAGCAGGCCAGCCGACTGGGCTACTCCCACTGGGCCGAACGCAGCCTGGCCAGCAAGATGGCCGATGACGTGGAGGCAGTCGAAGACCTCCTTGAGGAGCTCCGCGCTGCGGCCAAGCCGACAGCTGAGCAGGAAATCGAAGCACTCCGGGCCTGCGCCAGTCGCCATCAAGCACCGGAAGCCAACGACCTTCAACCCTGGGATGTGACCTACTGGGCTGAAAAACTGCGCCAGGAAGAATTCGATCTCAACCAAGAAGCGCTCAGGCCTTGGTTTCCCCTGCCCCAGGTGCTGAATGGTCTCTTTGCCCTTTGCTCCCGCCTGTTTGGCATCTCCATTCATGCTGCCGACGGCGAGGCGCCGGTCTGGCACCCCGATGTGCGCTTCTTTCGGGTGAGCGATGGCGATGGCACCCCATTGGCGGCCTTCTACCTCGATCCCTACAGCCGACCAGCCAGCAAACGGGGCGGGGCCTGGATGGATGAATGTCTCATTCGCTCACGCAATGCGGACGGGACGATGACGCTGCCGGTGGCCTATCTGATTTGCAATCAGACCCAACCCACCAAAGAGGCGCCCAGCCTGATGAGTTTCGACGAGGTGGAAACCCTCTTCCATGAGTTTGGCCACGGCCTCCAGCACATGTTGACCACGATTAATTATCCCCAGGCCGCAGGCATCAACAACGTGGAATGGGATGCCGTGGAACTTCCCTCCCAGTTCATGGAAAACTGGTGCCTCGATCGGGCAACCCTGATGGGGATGGCCCGCCATTGGCAAACCGGTGAACCCCTTGCGGAAGCCGACTACCAGAAACTGTTGCGTGCCCGCACCTTCATGGCGGGTAGCGCCACCCTCCGTCAGGTGCATTTCGCCCTCACCGACCTACGCCTCCACAGTCAGTGGACGCCGGAGCTAGGCATCAGCCCGGATGCCATGCGACGTGAACTCGCCCCCGCGACCACCGTGATCCCACCCATTCCTGAGGATCATTTCCTCTGTGCCTTCAGCCACATCTTTGCGGGCGGCTATTCCGCGGGCTACTACTCCTACAAATGGGCAGAAGTGCTGAGTGCCGACGCCTTTGCCGCCTTCGAAGAGGTTGGTTTGGATCAAGCCGACCAGGTGCAAGCCACTGGTCAGCGCTTCCGCAACACCGTGCTCAGCCTCGGTGGCAGCCTCGCTCCTGGGGACATTTACAAGGCATTCCGTGGGCGAGCCGCCAGCACTGACGCGCTGATTCGTCAATCCGGCCTCGCTGCAGCCGCCTGAGCACCACGGGCAGCGTCATGCTCCTGACAGGCCCACTCGCATCAGAGTGGGTTCAAAACTGTGGCTTCAAAACAGTGGCTTCAAAATGATGCGGATTAATTGATTGATCGCCCTGGGATGCCCCATCAGTTGGTCATGGGTGACCACTGGCACCTCCTGCCGATCACCCACTGGCAGCACCGCCTCCCACCCTGGCACCACCATCAAGTCCCAGCGGCTATACAAACTGACGCAGTCAACGGTTTGCAGGGCTGAACACTCCGCGTTGAGGTGCTGGAGCAGCGGACTGTTCCGTTTCATATCGGCAATGCCCGCAAACAACCAACGGGGGACCGGCTGAGCCGTGTAGGTGCCCTGCTGAGGGCTACCCACACTGATAAAACGGCGACAACGCTGCGCGCCCCCCAGCTCCTGGAGCCAGATCCGGCCGATCACGCCACCCATGGAGAACCCGAGCAGATCGATCTCCTCCCGTCCCCAACGGGCCTTGATGTGGGTTTCCAACAACCGGGCCAGGTCCCGCAGGGGCACTGCGCCGAGACGATGGGGAAGATGGGGCGCAAGGCGAGCGATTCGATGCTGATCGAGGCGCTGCTCAAGACGTCGAAACACCTGCGGCGTATCACCAAGACCATGCACCAACACCAGGGGCCTGGGGGGATTCATACCATCCAATGGCGATGACGTTCCACCGCGACCGTACCGGTAAATCCAGGAATGGGAGCTGCGCACTTGCGCAACAACACCCGCATCGCCACAGGACCGTAGAGATGCTCCAAACGGTCTAAAACCCGTTCACTGAAATGTTCGATCGTTTGACACTGCAAACTGGCGGCCAAAGACTGCAGTTCCTGCACCGCCAGGCTGTAATCCGCAGTGGATGCCAAGTCATCGGTTCTCGCCGCCTTGGTGAGATCAAGACGCAGGGTCAGGTCGAGGGAAAACCACTGACCATGGCGCTGCTCGTGGTCCAACACACCCACATGGGCCCAGACGCGCAGATCGGTGATGTGAATGGCGTCGATCACAGGGGCAAATTGCAGTGACTGAACTGGCGCTCACCACTGGTGAAGTCAGCGGCACAATGCCCCTCTCCCCGGAGGCGATAGCGGTAGGTGACCAGACCTTCCAGCCCCACCGGACCCCGTGGTGGAAGGGTCTGCGTGCTGATGCCAACCTCAGCACCGAAGCCATAGCGGAAGCCATCCGCAAAACGCGTCGAGCAATTGTGATACACCCCAGCACTATCAACGGCCTGCAAAAACCGTTTCGCTGTTGCAGCATTGGTGGTGGCGATCGCCTCAGTGTGCCGCGAGCCATAGCGACGAATGTGATCAAGGGCAGTCTGCAAATCGGGCACCACGCGGACCGCCAAGATCAGGTCGAGATACTCCGTGCTCCAGTCGGCATCAGTCACAGGGTGGGGCACCCCGAGGGCACAACTGGCCGCATCACCCCGTAGTTCCACGCCCGCAGCAGCAAAAGCGGGCACTGCTTCAGCGAAAAACTGTTCGGCGATGGCTTCATGCACCAACAGGGTCTCGATCGCATTGCACGCAGCGGGGTATTGAATTTTGCTGTCGATGGCGATGCGCAGGGCCTGGGCGCAGTCGGCCTCTGCATCGACAAACAAATGACAAACCCCATCCGCATGGCCAAGCACTGGAATGCGGGTGTTGTCTTGGATAAAGCGCACCAACGCATTACTACCCCGCGGGATGATCAGGTCAACAAGTCCATCCAGGCGCAGGAGGGCAAGGCTTTCCTGACGGGTGGTGAGCAAAGCCAGCGCATCAGCACGCACCACCGTGTTGGTCAAGCCATCTTTGAGGGCATCCATCACCGCCTGATTGGTGCGATTGGCCTCACGCCCCCCTTTCAGAATCGCGCCATTACCGGAACGAATCGCCAGGGAAGCGATCTGAATCACCGCATCAGGCCGGGCTTCAAAGATCACACCAACCACCCCAAGCGGGACGGTGATCCGCTCCAGCACCAGGCCTTCGTTGAGCTCGCGGTGCAATTGCCGAGAACCGAGGGGATCCTGCAAGACCGCCACCTGGCGCACACCATCAATCGCCCCGGCCAGCTTGCCTTGATCCAACTTCAAACGGGCGACTAAAGCAGATGCAAGGCCATCGGCCAAGGCCTGCTCCAGGTCGGCAGCATTCGCAGCTGCAATCCGCTCGCGATGGCGCTCAAGGGCATCAGCCATCATCTCCAGGGCCTGCTGCCGCTGTTGATCCGTGGTCTGACCAAGATCAAGGGCCGCACGACGCACCCCCTGGGCCAGACGCAGGAGCTCAGCGGACGGTTCGGGCGCGGCCTGGCTGGTCATCGTCAGGGGAGACATCTAGGCAGCATCATCCCGTCCCATGGGCCAGGCGATCCAGGGCCAGACGCGCCGCCCCCAGGCGACCGGCACCATTGCCAAGGGAACAGGCCTCAATCCGCACGCCTTCCCGACTGACGGCCTGCACACGCGTCTCCACCTCACGCCGCACGGCAGGAAGGAAATGCACCGCCGCTGCAGCCAGGCCCCCACCAAGCAACACCTTCTGGGGAGTGAACAGATAAACCAACGAACTGATCCCAATGCCAAGGGTGATGCCGTAGCGCTCCCAGACCTGGCACGCCTCGGGATCACCGGCAGCCGCTCGTCGGGCTAACTCTTTCGGTTCACCATCCCAAAGACGCCGCAAGGCCGCGATCGATGCGAACTGCTCCAAACTGCCGCGATTGCCACTGTTACAAGGCAAGCCTTGGTAGTCGATGCTGATCAAACCAGGCTCAGCGGCCGCGCCGTTATGGCCGGTGAACAAATGGCCACCCAGCATCACCCCACCACCCACGCCGGTGCCGAGCGTCAGCAAGACCACATCGGAGCAGTCACGGGCAGCGCCCTGCCAAGCTTCACCCATGAGGGCACAGTTGCCGTCATTGGCGAGCGTGACGCGTCGCTGCAGGCGTGGCTCCAGCCAATCCGCCAAAGGCACCTCCTCCCAACCCGGCAGGTTGATGCACACCCGGGCAACACGCGCTGCTGCATCCATCGGTCCCGGCAGACCGATCCCCACCACCGCTGCCCTGCGCGCAGGGTCGAGCCCCTCGATTGCTTCGCAGATCGCCATGCAAACAGCACCAGGCATCGCCGGCTGGGGCGTCGGGATCTGGTGTTCAGCCAGCAGCGCACCCTTGCTATTCAATCGAGCCAACTTGATCGCTGTGCCACCAAGGTCGACGCCGATCACTTGGTCCGCAGCGGCAGGCATCGTCAGAAGCGGAAGAACACTTGAACTTGGGTTTGCCAAGTGCCCTGATTATCAACCGATCCCGAAAGGCCGAGGTTGTTGTTGATCTGATACGACAGCGTTCCCTGCGGTGCGATGTCGTTGCGATTGGGGGCAACCAACACCGAAAAATTAAACCGCTCATTCAGATCCAGCCCCAGTTCCGTCACCAGAGCAAACTGTGGCGGCACCTGCCCCGACACCCGTTCTTGCTCATCCTGAATCTGCGGGCTGACATAGGTCGGATAAAGGGCGAACTGCAACCGCTGACTAAAAGCATCACTGAGCGTCCCGATCACGGGCGTGAGCAACGACTGCCCCAGCACAGCGGCCAAGGCTGCCCCACCACCGGACTGGGACACTCCGGCCAAAGAATTGCCTCCAATCAACCCGAGCAACTGGCCGCGAGGCATGGGAGGAACACTACGGAGCACAAGGTTGTCCGCCAGACGATCCGCGGGCCCAGTCGCATCCACCATCACCTTGACGAGACGCAGTTGACCGGCTGCACCAAGCGAGCCCGTGCCATTGCTCTGAAACACATCGCCCGACACTGCACTGTTGCCTCCCCCATCGCGAACGCTGTCGGACACCCGACTCACCATGGCGACATCGACATAGGGAACCAATCCCATGGATGGGGTGAACACAGCCACATTGGCGACGCGAGGATCCAACTGGAATGTGGTCGTGAAGAAGGAGATTCGTCCGGTCAGCATCTGCACCACGCCCTGAAGCTGGAGACTGGGATCCAACGCACCATTCAGCGTCAGCAGGCCCTGGGTGGTGAAGGCGGCGACCGGAGCAACGGTGACCGCCAACTTGGGGCCAAACCTCACCCGCAAATTGTCAAACCTGAGGGCCGGGAGCTGGGGAATCGCGGCTTTTAACGAACGGCTGGTGTCGGCTTCCACCTCTGGCCCCAACAGCACCAGCGGTTGTTCAAAATCCCACTGCTCCTCCAGCAGGGTGGTCATCGCCACAGGCTTGGGCGAACCGGACGCCTTGGGATCGGATGCCGTGCTGTCGCGTCGGGCAAAGACCACCGGAGCCGGACGAATCGTGCCATTGCTGATCTCGACCTTGCCCCCTAAGCGCGGACGAACCAACGCACCCTGAACGGTGAGATCAGCCGTCACGGCAACGTCGGCGACCGGGAGGCTGAGGCGACTCTGCGTCAGCGCCAAGGTGAGGGGCTCGGTTTCTCGGGTGGATCGGAACAATCCAAGCCCGCCTTTGCCCTGGAGGCGTCCCCGCGTTCCCACCCTGGCCTGCAGGGACTGCACGTCCAGACGATTGAAGTCGAACACCACCGATGCATTGACCTCACTGATCTGCTGTTGCTCGAGCGCGAACCCGCCTTGATCGACCACCAAGAAACCATTGGCCTGGGGCGCCTGACGGGTGCCGGTCAAAATCAGACGCAGGCGCACATCTCCCCCGGTCCAAGCCACACGGTCGTCGGTGAACCCAGTGAGGAAACGCAGGCCATCCCCCTGGGCAAGCAGGCGCAGATCCAACGCACCCGATGCTTCAAGAGGCACCTGACCGGTGAGCACAACAGACTCACTAGCGGCCTCATCTTTCAAGGCCAAATCCAACAGCAGGGTCTTGCCGGTCAGGGTGATTTGACCCTTGTTGAGCCTGAGGCGATGGGAGCCGATGCTGGCGTTTTCAAGCACCAACTCCATGGTCAACTCAGGACCATGCGACTCACCCAACCTGTATTGGCCGGAAAGACCCACCGCCCCAACCAGGGCAGGAGGGACCGGCACCACAAGTGCCAACAACGTGAAAGGCAGATGTTGAAGCGAAAACTCGCCCACCCCCCCATGGACCGGGCCACGCAGCGTGGCCACGAACGGTTGGATCTGCAACGCGTGATCAACGTCCTCTCCTTCAATCCAGAGGTGTCCACGGGCCTGCAGCGCAAGATTGAGATCCGCCAATGAAGGGCCACGCAGCTTGATCACCGCATCCATCTGGCCGCGTAGATCGTCGGGGTGGAACGGGGAACGCGCAGAACCGCGCTGCTCCTTGGCAGCCCAATCGGTCTTGAGTTGGCGAAGAGCCTTCAATTGACCATTGATCGACCCCCCAAAGGTGTCCACCAGCAGCGTGCCGAGATCGGCCGCATGGCCATGGGGGTCGCGTTGATCTCGGTTGAGGTCCGACAGCTTGCGTAGTCCGTCGGTGAACCAACGGGCACTGAGACCCTGAGCATCGAGATCTGCCTCAAGCCCAGCGCCCAAACGACCGCTGGCCGTCACTAACACCTGTCCGCTCCTGGGTGGGAGCAGTTCTCCGGTGAGTTGATAGCGATGGTCGCGGTAGGCACCCTCCAAACGGGCTTGACGCAACTGAAGACCCAACAACCCGGGTTGCTCGAGGGTGATGGCACCCGCCATCTCCATCGGCTTCAACCCCAGGGTGCCCTCACCGGTTAAATGCCCATAAAGCCCTTCAAAACGACCTTTCGGTGGCAGCGCCAGCTCCACACCATCGAGGGGCAACCGCTGGGCACGCCAGCGATAGGACTGCGGGGAACCCACCAGGGTCAGCTCACCATGCTGCCGCTGAAGCGTCACATCAGTCGGCAACCAATTGGGTCCCAAGCTGGCTGCGACAGCGCCAACCCTGGCTCCACTGGTCGCTGTCATCTGCACCTGACCACCGCCACCCGCTCGGCCGTCAAACCGACCACTCCAGGTTTCTGCCAGCCGCAATGGACCAACCCGCGGAGCTTCCACCTGCAGACCGAACGTTGGCCTTAAACCACCCAAGGGGCCCGTCAAGCCGCCGGAAGCCGATAACAAACCGCCCAGGGGCGTGGACCCAAGCGCACCAAGACGGTCGAGAGGAAATGCACGCAACTGCACAGCAGCGTTGAGGTCTCCGACTTGAGCGCTGCCACCCGTCCAACGCAGGGGTAGAGCGGCATGGGCCTGCAGCTCGGCGCTACGGAGATGTTGAAGCCGCGCGATTCCTTCCGCTGCAGTCCAGTCAGCCTGCAAGGACCAGGCCTGAAGGACTGGATTGACCTGCTGCGAGAGCGCAAGACTGATCTCCGGACTCTGGGTTGCGCCCCGCAGCTGCACGCTGCCTCGCACCGGTGCGCGTTGTCCCAGCAGGTCTGGGATGACAGGCAAGCCACTCCAGGCAGAACCCGCCAACTCGAATTGCTCGGTGTTGATGTTGAGGGCGGGATAAATCCCACCCTTGGCCGTGAGCACCAACCCAGGAGCCTTGAGCGCAAGGTGATCGAGTTGCGCGCGAACCGGGCGCTGGTGGCGCCAATCGCCAGTCAGCTGCGCCCGAAACTGAATGGGTGCTGCCAGAGGCACGCCATCGGGCACACGCCAGCGGCCATCAATGGCAAGGCGGGGTTGGCGCCAGGGCCCCGTTAAAGCAGCCCGCAGTTCACGGTCCTGGCCGGGCTCCTGCAAGTTGACGCTGAGATCAACCGTGCGATTCAGGGCCACATCACCGCCGAGGGTGGCCCGATAGGCGCCATAACTCCAGGTGCTGCGTGGAATCTGGAGACGATCACCTTGGCAGCTGACCTGCAGTCGAGGACTGCGCAGCGCCCCCCGTTCGCCATCAGCTTGTAGCGACACATTCACGAACGACAGACCACCGCTGCACTGGGCCTGTCCCGCCTGCCACCCCAAGCGCAGATCTCCTGCAAGCTGTCCGTCCAGAGAGAATGGACTTGAAGCGGGTAAGAAACCCTGAAGAGCCTGCAGCTGCAAGCGCTCAACACGGGCCTGAACATCCAACTGAGGCTGGCGCCAGCCGCCCGTCATGCGCAGAGCAAGCCGGCCCTGCTCGGGAAACATCACGCGAACAGCGGCATCACCCCTGGCCTGATCCAGATGAAACGTCGCCTCACCAGACACCTGCAGCTGAAGATCGACTGGTTCGATCCGCACATGGGCGGGGTCCGAAAGACGCACCGAGAGATCCACGGACGGGAGCGGTGGATCTTCTGCGCCCCCTGAAACGCCAGGGACCCAATAGGTCCCTTGGGCATTGCGACGCAAATTCAGGCGCAGGCCCTGCAAGCGCACCACAGCCACCGGCTTCCAGCGCAAAAGACTGGCCACAGGATCAAAAACGACCCCCGCAGAGCGCACAGAGGCCGTGGAAGCATCGCTGGGGCCAGGGGCCACCGTGATTGGGCCAAGCGCAATCCCCCAGAAACGCAGCCCTCGGTAAGCGCCAATGCGCGTGGGGTGACCAAGCTGCTGGGACACTTGACGCTCAACCTCAGGACGCATCTGGGACACCCATGCGCCCGCAAGGCGATCAAGGGCAAACCAACCGCCAGCCCCAACAAGGGCCAATGGGATTGCGACGCGCCACATCCGACGTGAGCGGGGCTTCTGAGGTGACCCACTGCCCATCGGCTGCGTCAGTCCAGGCTGAGGTCAGCGCAATATAAAGAGCACATCCGCCAATGACCAACCCATGACTCTGCCCCAGCTGGTTCAAGATTCCGCAGGTTGGCTGGCATGGAGCGGACTTGGCTTCGCCGTGCTGACGGTCATCGCCTTTGTTGCCCGCTGGGGACTGCGCTTCCGACTGGTGGGCGTAACCAGTTTCACGCTGTTGCTAACGGTGAGCAGCTGGGCCTTCACCGTGAGCTACACCCCACCGGTGGTGATTGAGGGTGCAGTCCGGGTCCCTGTGGTGTTTGACAACGGCAATGATCTGGTGATCGCCCAGGCACCAGCGACCATGGACGCCGCGGCGGTCACGCCCACGCTGGAGCAATTGGCGGGCAATCTCCGCTCCGGCGGACGCAGCAGCAAGGTGGTGATGATCCGTCTCCGGCAGCTTCGATCAGCCGGCGAGGGAGTGAGTGAGCCGGTGATTCTCGGCCAAACGGAAGTGAACCACTCCACGGCTGCAACAGGGGTGCAGGGATGAGTGGCGCAACGCCGCTCCGAAACCTCCCCCAGAGCTTCCGTGATGAGCAACCCATCCTGAAGGCCGCGGGAATCACCACCTGGGGTGACTTACTGACCCTGAGTGACCAACAGCTCAGTCAGTTATCACGCAGCGGCCGGGCCAGTGCCCGCAATTTCAAGCGACTGCGGGGGATGGCATCGCTCGTCTGCCACCTGGAGCTGGCTCCAGCCGATGCAGCACTGTTGATGCATGCCGGCATCGCCACCATTTCAGCCCTGGCAACTGCGTCACCCCACGATGTCGTCACCCGCACTGGACGGCTGGAACGGCAATTGCGCAGCGGCAGACCTGCCGTTGTGGACCTCGCTGTGGCCCGGCGTTGGATCCTCGCCGCCCAAGCATGGCAACTGAGGAACTGACCCTTCCCACCTGTCATCCTCTCGATCGTGGACCTCAAATGCAGGCAGATCATCGGGAGAGAGAGCATGCGACATCTGGCCCTGCTGCTGCCGATGTTGAGCCTGCTGGCCACAGCATCGGCGGGTTTTACTCAGTCGTCGTCGGCCCTCTTGGAGGGGGTGAAGAGCAACCCCAAGGAAGCCAAGGCCATGTGCAACGCGTTTCAACAACTGAATCAGGAGGACCAATCCGCCCTTGCGGAGGTCTCCATTCGTGCCTTGGCCAAGGAACGAGGCCTCAGCATCAACGACGCCGAGATTCTCGCCACCTACGTGATCGGACTTCATTGCCCGGATGTGCACTGATCCATCCCCAAAAGATCGGCACAACTCAGGCCACGCCTTACCTGATGATCGCCATGTGATCCTGCCCGATGGGGTCAAGCTGGCGACCCGAATCTGGACGCCGCAAGGCGGCGATGGTCCGTGGCCTGCCCTGCTGATGCGTCAGCCCTACGGACGCAGCATTGCCTCGACTGTGACCTACGCCCATCCCCGCTGGTGGGCCACGCAGGGATTCCTGGTGGTGGTGCAGGACGTGCGGGGCCAGGGCGACTCCGAGGGGAAGTTCCGGGGGTTCAGCCAAGAAGCAGCTGATACCAGCGCCACGATGACCTGGATCCGCCAACAGCCGGACTGCAACGGTCGCATTGGGCTTTACGGGTTCTCCTACCAGGGCTTTACCCAAGTGATGGCTGAACCCGGCACGACACCGCCTGACTGTTTAGCCCCGGCGATGACAGGCCTGGATGAACGGGACCACTGGAGCTGTGAAGGCGGAGCCCACTGGTGGCATCTTGGGTTGGGATGGGGGTTGCAATTGGCGGCCCTGCAGGCCCAACGCCGCAAGGCACAAGACGCCTGGGATGAGATCCGCTGCTGTTTGGAGCACAACCGCCACTGGCGGGATGGACTCGCACTCCTGCGTCGGCATGATCCCAATGGCATGGCCTTGCGATGGCTGGAACAGTCGCCTGCCGATGACGACGGGTGGATTCAGCATCAGCCGCCAATCGCGTGGATCCAGCGCCCAATGCTGCTAATCGGCGGTTGGTGGGATCCCCACCTACGCGGTGTTTTGGACTTGTATCGCCGCAGCCTTGCCGCCGGAGGGCAACCGGAACTCCACATCGGCCCCGCCACCCATTTGCAATGGTGGCCTGAAGCCCAACAGCTGCACCTCGACTTTTTTCGGCGCCATCTGCTCAAGAGCCCCTGCAACGCTCCACCACCCGCCACCACGGACCAAGCGGTGCAGGTGTGGGATCAACGGGCCAAGCGCTGGACTGCCATTGGAGCGAGCGATGCGAACGGAGGAACTTGGCGCCTGACCGGCAGCAGTTTGGCGTGCCACGACCCAAACGACGGACGCCTAATCGTGACCTCATCGAAGGGATGGCAGGCACTCCAAGCTGATGACGGTGGCGACGATGTGGTGATCGTCCATGACCCCTGGCGGCCAACACCCGCGATCGGTGGCCATCTCAGTCCGACCCCTGGTCCCTGTGATCGAGCCTCTGTGGATGCCCGCACTGATGTTGCGACGTTTACGTCAGCACCACTGGAGCAACCCCTTCAACTGCGAGGGCGCCCCGTTCTCTCCCTACCGGCCTCTGCCGACCAACCCGGCTTCGACCTCTGCATTTCCCTTGCGGTTTGTCCGGCGGGCAGTGGAGAGAGTCATCAACTCAGCACCGGCGTCATGCGTGTGATCGGCAACCAAGCCTTCGCGACTTCGACTTACACCATCACGCTGCAAGGCCTGGAAGCCCGTTTAGTCCCCGGTGATCGTCTGCGGCTTTCGGTTGCGGCAGCATGCTGGCCCGCCATTGCCATCAACCCGGGCACTGGATCGCACACCTGTGGTCCACCAACCCTGGACTGCCGGGTCATCAACGTCCACCTTCGCGTCGCAGAGGCTGACTTGCGGATTTTGCCCCTGATCGTCCCCTTCGACGATCGGTGATCGCACGGTGAAAGTCATCTCCATTCGCACCAAGTGGTCGAAATAGACAACAAGAAGCCGGGTTTTTCCGCTTAAGCTCCCGGCCAATACTGCACTTTGGTCATGGCTGCCGCGGTCCTCGACTGGATGATTGAGGATGGTCTCCGTCTCGCAGAATGCCGCCACGATCATCCCTTCGCCGTTCTCGGTCCTCAACCAACGGATGGGGGCTGGACGGTGCGTGTCTGGATGCCCGAAGCCGATCAGGTCAACCTGGTGGCCGGTGGCCAGGTTGTCCAAACGGAAACACCCCACCATCCCTGGGTGTTTGAGGCGCAACTGACGCAAGACCCAGGTCAGGCCTACCGCCTGCAGGTGAGTCGCGGAGGCATCAACCACGAGCAAAACGATCCCTGGGCCTTCCGTGATGAATGGATGGGCGCAATGGATCGCCACCTCTTTGCTGAGGGCAATCACCACCACATTTGGCGCAAGATGGGCGCCCACCTCACCACCATTGCCGGGGTGGAGGGTGTGATGTTTTGCCTGTGGGCTCCCCACGCCCGCAGTGTGAGCGTGATTGGGGATCTCAACTCCTGGGACGGTCGCCACCACCCGATGCAGCAACGCACTGGCGGCATCTGGGAACTCTTTATTCCAGGCTTGCAGGAAGGGGCGCTTTATAAATACGAGATCCGCACCCAGGAAGGGCACTGCTACCAAAAAGCGGATCCCTACGGCTTCCGCCACGAAGTGCGTCCCGACACCAGTTCATTGGTGGCGCAACTCGATAGCTTCCAATGGAGCGACAGCCATTGGACCAAGGAGCGCGACAGCCGCAACGCGCTCGACCAGCCCATCTCCGTTTATGAGATGCATCTGGGCAGCTGGATTCATGCAGCGGCTGACCAACCTTTTCTGGAAGCCGACGGCACCCCTCGTGCGCCTGTTCCGGCTGCTGACCTCAAACCTGGCGCCCGGTTACTGACCTATCCCGAACTCGCTGATCGGGTCATTCCCTATGTGAAGGCACGGGGCTTTACCCACATCGAACTGATGCCAATCACGGAGCATCCGTTTGATGGTTCATGGGGCTATCAAGTCACGGGTTGGTACGCCCCCACCAGCCGTTACGGCAGTCCCGATGAATTCCGCGCCTTTGTGGATCGCTGCCATGCCGAAGGTATCGGCGTGATTATCGACTGGGTGCCAGGCCATTTTCCCAAAGACAGCCATGGCTTGGCGTTCTTCGATGGCACCCATCTTTATGAACATGCGGACCCCCGCATTGGCGAGCACAAGGAATGGGGAACGCTGATCTTCAACTACAGCCGCAACGAAGTCCGCAACTTCCTTGTCGCCAACCTGGTGTTTTGGTTTGACCAATTCCATATCGATGGCATTCGCGTGGATGCGGTGGCTTCGATGCTGTATCGCGACTATCTGCGGCCCGACGGTGAGTGGATCCCGAATGAAAACGGGGGTCGAGAAAACACCGAAGCTGTGCGCTTCCTGCAACAGGCCAACCATGTGTTGTTCCAGCACTACCCCGGCGCTCTCTCCATTGCTGAAGAATCCACCACCTGGCCCATGGTGACCCAGCCCACAGCCATCGGTGGTCTGGGCTTCAACCTCAAATGGAACATGGGTTGGATGCACGACATGCTCGATTACTTCGAGCTCGATCCATGGTTCCGGCAATTCCACCAGAACAACATTACATTCTCAATCTGGTACACCTACACCGAAAATTTCATGTTGGCCTTGAGCCACGATGAAGTGGTGCATGGCAAGAGCCACCTCCTGCACAAAATGCCTGGAGATGACTGGCAGAAATATGCAAACACGCGAGCCCTCTTGGCCTACATGTGGACGCATCCGGGCAAGAAAACCATTTTTATGGGGATGGAATTCGGCCAACGGGCTGAATGGAATGTGTGGGGAGATCTGCAGTGGGATCTGCTGCAGCACGAGCCCCATCAGGGTGTTCAACGGCTGGTCGATGACCTCAACGTGCTCTACAAGGCCGAACCGGCCCTTTGGCGCGATGACTTCGATCAATATGGCTTCCAGTGGATCGACTGCAACGACAATCGCCATTCAGTGATCAGCTTCATGCGCCGTGAAAGTACGGAAGGAACCTGGCTAGTGGTTGTGGCCAACTTCACGCCACAAAGCCATTCCCACTACCGCGTGGGGGTCCCCCTAGCAGGCTTCTACGAGGAGCTGTTCAACACTGACTCCTCCCGTTATGGCGGTAGCAATCTGGGCAATATGGGCGGCAAGCCGACGGATGAATGGAGCATTCATGGCTATGACCATTCCTTGGATCTCTGCCTGCCACCGCTGAGTTTGATGGTGTTCAAGCACGATCCGAAGCGCAGCATCAGCCAGGGGATGGCTGAAGCGCAGGATTCAGACCAAAACGTGTGACGAAGCCGTTGCCATCGGGGGGATCGGGGTCTACTACCCCTGATTCCTCAGGTAGGTTGCCGGCTTAATCACTACCTCCCGATGAGCGACTCCCTGCCCCTGCTGCTGCGTGCTGCCCGCGGAGAGGCCGTTGAGCGTCCCCCGGTCTGGATGATGCGTCAGGCGGGGCGGTACATGAAGATCTACCGCGATCTGCGCGATAAGTACCCCAGCTTCCGCGAGCGCTCGGAAAACCCCGATCTCTCCTACGAGATCTCGATGCAGCCCTTTAACGCCTTCAAACCCGATGGTGTGATTCTGTTTTCTGACATCCTCACGCCCCTTCCCGGTATGGGGATTGATTTCGACATCATCGAGAGCAAAGGGCCCCAAATTGGTGACCCAATTCGGAGCATGGCGCAGGTGGAGACCCTTCGCCCCTTGAACCCTGCCGAATCCATGCCCTTCGTGGGTGAAGTGCTCGGGCGTCTGCGTCAGAGCGTGGGCAATGAAGCCGCTGTGCTCGGTTTCGTGGGAGCGCCTTGGACCTTGGCCGCTTACGTGGTTGAAGGCAAGAGCAGCAAAAACTACGCCGTCATTAAGGCCATGGCCTTCCGCGAACCGGAGATCCTGCACAAGCTGCTGGATCACTTCGCCGAGTCGATTGCCACCTATTTGCGCTACCAAATCGATTCAGGTGCCCAAGTCGTTCAGATGTTCGACTCTTGGGCCGGGCAGCTCAGCCCTGCGGATTACGACACCTTCGCGGCTCCTTATCAAAAGAAGGTGGTGGATTTGGTCAAACAGACCCATCCCAACACCCCATTCATCCTCTACATCTCTGGCAGCGCCGGCGTGATCGAACGGATGGCCAAAACAGGGGTCGACATCGTGTCGCTGGATTGGACAGTGGACATGGCTGAAGCCTTGGCCCGTCTGCCTGAAGATATCGGCGTCCAGGGCAACGTGGATCCTGGCCTGTTGTTCGGTTCCCCCGAAGCGATCGAGGCCCGGATCGACGATTGTGTGCGCAAAGCCCGTGGCCGCAAGCACATTCTGAACCTCGGCCACGGTATTCTTCCCGGCACGCCTGAGGACAATGGTGCTGCTTTCTTCCGTTCAGGCAAGAGCGTGATGGATCGCCTCGGCGCCCTGGCCTGAGCCCGACCCTGTCTTCGCTGCGACGTTTTGACCACCGCATCTGCTCGGATCCTGATCACCGGTGCCAGTGGGTGCGTGGGCCAATACACCGCCGCCTGGTTGCTGGAGCATTCCGACGCTGAGCTTGTGCTCTGGCTGCGGGATCCCAGCAAATTGTCGGCCATCGATCCGAATCACCCCCGCGTGCATCTGTTGGTGGGAGATCTGCGGAACAGCGATCAATTCGCCTCAGACTTGGCCACTGTGACCAGGGTGATTCACACCGCCACCGCCTGGGGGGATCCCGAGAGGGCCCACCAGGTGAATGTGGTGGCCGTGAAACAAATGCTCAGCTTGCTTGACCCCAACAAGCTGCAGCAAGTGGTGTATTTCTCCACTGCAAGCATTCTCGACAAGCATCTGCAACCGCTGCCGGAAGCTCTGGCCTACGGCACGGAATACATCCAAACCAAGGCGCAATGCCTCAAGGATCTCGAACGTCATCCCCTGGCGGAACGAATTGTGGCTGTGTTTCCCACCCTGGTCTTCGGAGGTCGGGTGGACGGCACCAGCACATTTCCGACCAGCTATCTCACCGAAGGGCTTGCTGAAGCCAGCCGATGGCTCTGGCTGGCCCGCTTCCTGCGGGCGGATGCCAGCTTCCACTTCATCCATGCCGCAGACATCGCCGCCATCTGCGGTGCTCTTGCCACCCGCCCGCACATCCTGAACCTCACGCCGGGGCAGGGTGCAATTCGTCGCATTGTGATGGGTCAACAAGCGATCAGCGTGAATACAACGGTGGCCACCCTGTGCCGCTGGCGTGGGGTGGCTCGCACCCCGGGCATACCCCTTTGGGCATGGTTAATCGAAGGACTCATCCGCATCCTTCCGATTGAGGTGAATGCCTGGGATCGCTTCAGCATTCGCCAGCGACATTTCATTCATGATCCTGTGACGCAACCTGAAGCCTTTGGTCTCACCAGCCATGGCCCCAACCTTGAAGCTGTGCTTCAAGACTCCGGACTGCCCCGCCGGGGCAAGGCCTGATTGACGTTAAAGTGACGTTTAGTGTCATTGACGTCATGATCAATCGTCTGCGCTCCTTTCTTTTCGCGTGTTTTGCCTTTGTTCTGGTGATTGGCATGGGCGTAGCATCCGCCAATGCCGCCACCGTTGAAGTCAAACTCGGCTCCGACTCCGGCATGCTGGCGTTTGAGCCCAGCACTGTGACCATCCAAGCGGGCGATACCGTTAAGTTCGTCAATAACAAGATGGCTCCTCATAATGCCGTCTTTGAGAGTCATGACGAACTGAGCCACTCTGATCTGGCCTTCGCCCCTGGCGAATCCTGGGAAGAGACCTTCGCAGCCGCTGGCACCTACGACTACTACTGCGAACCCCATCGCGGTGCTGGCATGGTTGGCAAGGTGATTGTCGAGTGATCGATCATTGAATCCGTCACAATTGCATAACATTTTCCCAGGTGATCAACTATCACTTGGGGATTTTTTTGTGAAACCATCCAGCAACAGTTGCTGAACACTGAAGACCCCCCTTCACATCCCAGCCAACGCGGATAGGGTGTGATCTATCAGCTTCAACAACCAGCTATGCCGCAACCGGAACGGATTTTTCCCATGGTGCTCGCGCTGGTCATCGGAGTCCTCGGCGTCCTACCAGCCAGCGCAGCACTTGTGAGCGCCGATCTCGAGAACGGCAGTCAAATTTTTTCAACGAATTGTGCGGGCTGTCATATGGGGGGAGGCAATGTCATCCGCGCCAGCCGCACGTTGAGCCAATCCGATTTGCAGGCCCATCTCGATTCCTACAGCCAAGACCACCTCGAAGCGATTGAGCATCAAATCGAGCTTGGTAAAAATGCTATGCCTCCCTATGAGGGCAAACTCAGCGAGGCAGACATTGCTGACGTTGCTGCTTATGTCGAAGAGCAAGCCGAGCGCGGTTGGCAGCGCTAGCCGTCAAGAGCTGACGGGGGTGGATGGATCAGCGGAAGGCGTCTGGCCAGCGCAAGCCAAACACCCACCATTGATGCGGTACGGCGCTAAGTGATCGCGTAAGCAACGGGTGCCCCGAAAAAACAGCACCTGACCCAGTTCTCTGGCGTGGGCATCGGTGAGTGGAAGCTGCAACCAACGGTCGGGAACTTTCCCCTGCAAACCAACGCGACGGCGCTCCGCATCAGCACGGCGCTGCATCTCCTCCCGATCGTTTTTGGCATAGACCGCTTCAATCTGCAACTCGCGAGAGCAAACCAAGCAAGCCGTCACCACTGGCTTTTTTCGGGCTGTGTTGTGCGACAACTTGTCGCCAGCCACCTCCCGCTCCCGCCCACAACTGCAGCGACACCACCAGAACGCATTGCCACTCTTGGTGCGACGCTCTGATGCCCGCACCACCGTGAGCTGACCATAAACATCACCAACACGGTCGCGGGGCTTCGACGGCATTGGACAGATAACTGTACGCGCCCACGCTCGCACACGTGGTGATCAAACGGTTGGTGATCAAACTGGAGGTTTGTCGCCGTCCCCATCCCCATGGCTGTCGTGACTCTGCTCAGTGACTTCGTGGATGGCACCTGCATGGCCCTGAGCGAAGACACCGACGCCAAGGATCTCAACACCTACATGACCCAATCCCCTGGGCAACTGTGGGCGGGCGTTCAACAGCGACGACGGGCCCGTGGCTTGACACAACAACGCCGCGGGCCAGGCACGCTTTACTACGCCGCCACTGAAACGAATCATGCCCTGGTGACGGCCTACTTACAGAGCGACACGGGATCAGAACACGAGCGCCATTGCCTGGAAGCTCTACACAGCGCAGGGGTCGAGATCGCTCCCCATGTTGGCGAAGCCGCTGAACGCACCGCGCTGCTGCGGGGGCAGCACAACAACCTCACCCCACAAGCGCAAGCCAAGGGCTTCGGTTAAGCCCAAGTGCTAAATCCAAGTGCTGGATTATGGCGTGATGAGCGACGACACCTCCCAGACCCATCCCCTGTATGCCACCGACCGAGACGTGGTGGATTCCCTGCTGGGACACCAAGGAGATCCAGGGGCCGACCAGCTGACCCACGCCGCCCGGCTGCTGATGCGCTACGACGACTTTCCCGGCTCTCCCGATATCAAAACCGACCTGGAACGCGTGATCAACGGTTGGGGGCTCGAGCGCGAAACCCTCAACGCCAAATGCAGAGACATCTGGACCTCTGGCTGGCGACCGGGCCAGGACGCTGGTGACTCCATTGGGTCGGGAGCCGATGTGGAAGACGCGGGCAGTTAGTTAACGCCTGCAGCTCTCCAACACAGCCAGATAAAGGTCTTCATCGACCTCTCGAATGTCGTACTCCGTCGGCATCGCTCCATGGTGATGGTCGTGCACGACGGTCCAACACATGCGCTCCAGATCGGAGGGCGACGCGCCATAACGCGCAAACACCCGTTCAACCAGGCTCTTCACCAAAGCGGCATCCACAGGCTTCCCCTCTGCCATCACAACCAATCAGATCGGCAGACCCTACCGATTCAGGCCGGTTACCCGCAGAGTGGTGTAGGGACCGAACGGCATGGATCGGTTCTCCCCTGGGTGACGCCGGCGACTCGGCATACGGTTTTGATCAACCGCACGAGGAAGCCAATGCAACCAACGGCAGAGCTGTTAACCGAAAAAGCCTGGGGCGCGATTGTGGCGGCCCAACAAATAGCCCAAAACTATCGCCATCAACAACTCGACAGCGAGCACCTGGCCCTCGCCCTCTTGGAACAAAACGGGCTCGCAGGCCGAATTCTGGAAAAAGCAGGCGTCTCACCCCCTGACCTACAGGCTGTCGTCGAGCAGCACTTACGCCAACTGCCAGCGCTGCAAACACGTCCTGAAGCGGTATACCTCGGCACAGGACTCAGCACGCTGCTCGACCGCGCGGATGCCCTGAAGCGGAGCTACAGCGACAGCTTCATCGCCATTGAGCATCTCGTGCTCGCCCTCGCCGAGGATGCCCGCTGCGGCAAACGCCTCCTGCATCAGGTGGGTGCTAATGCAACATCACTCAAAACCGCCATTGATGCCGTGCGCGGCAACCAGACCGTGACTGATCAAAACCCTGAAGGCACCTACGAATCGCTGGAGAAATACGGTCGTGATCTCACCGCAGCCGCCCGTGACGGCCAGCTCGACCCGGTGATTGGCCGCGATGAGGAAATCCGGCGCACCATCCAAATCCTGAGTCGCCGCACCAAAAACAATCCGGTGCTGATCGGCGAACCCGGTGTCGGCAAAACAGCCATCGTGGAAGGGCTGGCCCAGCGGATCGTCAACGGCGATGTTCCCCAGGCCTTGCAAAACCGACAACTGATCGCCCTTGACATGGGCTCACTGATTGCCGGTGCCAAATACCGCGGTGAATTCGAAGAACGGCTCAAGGCTGTGCTCAAGGAGGTGACCGCCTCCGAGGGACGGATCGTGCTGTTCATCGATGAAATCCACACCGTGGTGGGAGCCGGTGCCACCGGTGGTGCGATGGATGCCAGCAACCTGCTCAAACCCATGCTGGCTCGCGGTGAGCTGCGCTGCATCGGGGCCACCACCCTGGATGAGCACCGCCAGCACATTGAAAAAGATCCTGCACTAGAACGCCGCTTCCAACAGGTGCTGGTGGACCAGCCAACAGTGGAAGACACCATCTCAATTCTGCGGGGTCTCAAAGAGCGCTACGAAGTGCACCATGGCGTGCGCATCGCCGATAGCGCCCTGGTGGCTGCTGCTGTGCTCAGTACGCGCTACATCGCCGATCGATTTCTTCCCGATAAGGCCATTGATCTGGTGGATGAATCCGCCGCACGCTTGAAGATGGAGATCACCTCCAAGCCGGAAGAGATCGACGAAATCGACCGCAAGATCCTGCAGCTGGAGATGGAAAAGCTGTCCCTTGGCCGCGAGTCGGATGCTGCAAGCCAGGAGCGCCTTGAGCGCTTGACCCGGGAGCTGGCGGACCTGGCCGAGCAGCAAAGCACCCTCAACGCCCAGTGGCAACAAGAGAAAGGCGCCATCGACGAACTCTCCAACCTCAAGGAAGAGATCGAACGGGTGCAACTGCAGGTGGAGCAGGCCAAGCGCAACTACGACCTCAACAAAGCGGCTGAACTGGAATACGGCACCCTGGCCGGACTGCAGCAACAATTGAGCGATCAAGAAGCGGCGCTGGCAACAGAAAACACGGGCGGCGAAAAATCCCTGCTCCGTGAAGAGGTGACTGACGACGACATCGCCGAGGTGATCGCCAAGTGGACGGGCATCCCCGTGGCCAAATTGGTGCAGTCTGAAATGGACAAGCTGCTCAGCCTTGAGAACCAACTGCATGAGCGGGTGGTGGGGCAGCAGCAGGCCGTCACCGCTGTGGCCGATGCGATCCAACGCTCCCGCGCTGGGCTTCGTGATCCCCACCGGCCGATCGCCAGCTTTCTCTTCCTGGGCCCCACCGGCGTTGGCAAGACAGAACTGTCCAAAGCCTTGGCATCGCAGTTATTCGACAGCGAAGACGCCATGGTGCGCATCGACATGTCGGAATACATGGAAAAACACAGCGTCAGCCGGCTGATCGGTGCACCTCCCGGCTATGTGGGGTATGAAGCCGGCGGTCAACTGACCGAGGCGGTGCGACGCCGGCCCTATGCGGTGATCCTCTTCGACGAGGTGGAGAAGGCCCACCCCGATGTGTTCAACGTGATGCTGCAGATCCTGGATGATGGCCGTGTCACGGACGGACAGGGACGCACAGTCGATTTCACCAACGCCGTTCTGATCCTCACCAGCAATATCGGCAGCCAATCGATCCTCGATTTGGGTGGTGATGACGGCCAGTACGCAGCGATGGAACAGCGGGTGAATGAGGCCTTGCGCGGCCATTTTCGGCCGGAATTCCTCAACCGGCTGGATGACCAAATCATCTTCCGCAGTTTGCGGCGGGACGAACTACGCCGGATTGTGAGTTTGCAGGTGGAGCGCTTGCGGCAGCGTCTAACTGAGCGCAAACTCAGCCTCACCATCAGCGAAGCCGCCACGGATTGGCTGGCCAATGCGGGCTATGATCCGGTGTATGGAGCCCGCCCACTCAAGCGGGCCATTCAGCGCGAACTGGAGACACCGATTGCCAAAGCGATCCTGGGCGGTCGCTACAGCGAAGGAGACACGGTTGCGGTGGATGTGGAGATCGGTTCAGATGCTGAGGCGCACCAGCGCTTGATCCTGCGCTGATCCGGACTAGGTGCCGTGAAACCACGCCGGTATGGCCTCGTAACAGCCGGCATTGACACGATTTTCCCGAGCCTCCACTTTCCAGCAGCAACTGCGGCCTCCATCCCTCTCAGCCAGAAGGGTGTTGGCCCACGTCCACACCAGCTTGGCCGTGCTTTCCATCCCCACGTTCTCCATCACGCGCAGATCCAGGGCACCATCCCGATGGAGACGCTGCCAATCAGCGAGCAAGGGGTCGTCGGCATTCACCAAAAAGGTGTGATCAAACTGATCACGCAGCTGCTGCTCCAGCGGACGCAAGCTGGAAAAATCCACCACAAAGCCACAGGAATCCAAGGTTGTGGCAGCAAACCACACGGTGAAACTGCGGCTGTAGCCGTGCACAAAACGGCAATGACCGGGATGCTTCCACTGACGATGACAACAGGGATAACCCTCAAACTGCTTGCTGCAGGTGAAGGTCAGACCAGGGGTGCATGATCTGTGCTGATCTGGGATCTGATGTCCAGTCACTGCGAATCAAGAGCGCCTTCCAGCGCCAGTCCCTCACTCCCACCTTGGCACTCCACACTCCAAGACCCAAGCCAGCAGCAGCCCCTGGACGCAAAGCCAGTGACATCGACGAGGCGTGACATCCACAAAGACCGAAGCGATGGGGGGAAGGCATTGCGGGAGGATCACACGGTGAGATCTCTGTGCCCCGAGGCCTGATGCAGCCCCTGAGTCCCGACTTCATTGACCATCTCCGTTTCAACGATGCCGGACTGATTCCTGCCATCGCGCAGGACTGGCTTGATGGCGCTGTGTTGATGCAAGCCTGGATGAACCGCGAGGCCCTGGAACGCACCCTGAGCAGTGGTGAAGTGCATTACTGGAGCCGATCGCGACAGGAGTTGTGGCATAAAGGAGCCACCAGCGGACACACCCAACTCCTCAAAGGCTTGCGCTACGACTGTGACGCCGACGTGCTGCTAGTGACGATCGAGCAAACGGGTGATGTGGCGTGCCACACCGGTGCCCGCAGCTGCTTCTACGAAGACAACGACCAGCCCAGCGACGGCGGCGCAGCGGCCCCCCCTCCTCCAGCAGACGTGTGCACCGAACTGTCTCGGGTGATTGAGGGACGCCGTGATCGCCCTGAAGACGGCAGCTACACCAACGCATTGCTGGCAGAGGGCGACAACCGCATTCTCAAGAAAATCGGCGAAGAAAGCGTCGAATTTGTGATGGCCTGCAAAGACAACAACGCAGCAGAAATTGCCGGCGAAGCCGCAGACGTGATTTTTCACCTGCAAGTCGCCTTAGCCCACCACGGCGTCAGCTGGCGACAAGTCCAAGAGGTCCTGGCCCAACGTCGCGGGGCCCCGAGGCGACATTAAGGACAACAAGACCGTGGCGTCGTGCTGTCAGGTGCAGATGTCGGGGTACGGGGTTGACCGAATTGCGTGGGCTGCCGACGCATCCACTGCAACGTTTGACGATCCCGCGCACTCAATCGAAGTCGAGGCCCCCCCCCCTGGGAGACCGCCATGACGTCTGCTGGATGATCACTATGGCCCCAAAGACCAAAGGCGTGGCCCAATTCATGCAGGGCCGTGGCTTGGAGCACAGGCGCCCGCAACTCCGGTGACACCAGCACCGTGACCCGGGCCTCCAATTGCCAACGCTGGCCGCGACGAACATCCAGAGTTTCGAGCAGGCTGCGGCCGTTGCTCGCTCGCCACCCCTCAGCGAGCTGACGCCGAGGAGGTCTACGCCGCTCAATCCGCACATGGGCCCGCTGCGGATCAAAAACGCGGGTCACGGGAAGCAGCTGTTCCCATGCAAGCAGAGCTTGATTGACCCCCAAGGCCCAGCGCTGCTCCCAACGGTTCGGTGTCGCGGACTGGGCCGGTTCAAGCCAAACGCACCAATGGGGGAGAACCGGTGGCCCCAGAGGCGTGGTCGCCAGCCGCTGGCCATACCCAGGAGCTTCTGCAGACCCAATGGACGCGAACCGCAGATCGACGGCACGAATCTCCTGGGCCGGCGGGCAGGGGTCAGGGGTCATGTCAACGCCCTTAAACGTGCATGGACCTCAAGCCGCAGGCAACCCAACCCCTCGCGCCATCAAGGTGGCCAGCAAAGGAACCAGCGCAAAGCCCACCAACTCGATATTGATGATCCACCCCAGGCGAGACGCAAGAGCCTCAGACACCTTCGGAAGCTCACCCTTGCGCAGGGGAATCGCCCAGAGCACATAGGTGATGGTGGGGTAGAGCGATAAGCCACCCACCGATAGGTAGAGGCCCACTTTCCACCAGAACAGCGGATTGGCGGTGTAGAACTCGCTTCCCTGCCCGAAATAAAGCACCCGCAGGATTCCGCTCACGAGCAGCGCCAAGGCAGCGATGCCGTAGATCACATCAGTAATCACCATCACGGTGGCGGTGCGGCGATCGGGATCGGGGCGAATCAGACGGCGCTCCACCACAAGGGCGGCGAAACAGAGCATGAAGCTCAGGTAGTGAACGTAGGCAACCCCAGCGCTCTTGGCGATCTCGGGCGTCAAAACCGTGGCCAAGGTCATGGCGATATCTGTGCAGCAGTGAGGGTAGCGGCGAGCATGAACCCGCGGACTGAAGGAACCCGCGAGCCATCACGACGAGCGCAGGGAATTCGGATCAAAAACAAAATAAATCGTGTACAAATCATGAATTCCGCAGTCTTTCTTACGCCCCCGATTCGCAATCGTTTACGCCCTAAGTTCAACAGAGTCGGAGCGTAAAGATGGTGAGTTCTCTAAGCGCCTTTCTCGGCGAAATTGGGCGACACCAACTACTAACCCCTGAGCAGGAGTTAACCATGGGCCGCAAGGTTCAAGCCATGGTGACGATCACAGAACGTTGCATGCTTGCTGGCGGCACAGGACCAGCCTGCGATTACAGCGAAGAAGAAAAACGCACAATCAAAAAGGGAGAAAAGGCAAAGAATCAAATGATTACGGCCAACCTGCGCTTAGTTGTGAATCTCGCAAAGCGCTACCAGGGCAAAGGTCTCGACCTTCTTGATCTCATTCAAGAAGGGAATCTTGGCCTCACCCGTGCCGTGGAGAAATACGATCCCACAAGGGGGCATCGCTTCTCAACCTACGCCTACTGGTGGATTCGCCAAGGACTCAACCGAGCACTCTCCACCCAAAGCCGCACCATTCGCATTCCAGTCAATGTGAATGAAAAACTCACCAAACTGCGTGCGGCAAAGGCCCACCTGATGCAATCCAACGGCCAGAACGCCACACCAGCGCAACTGGCAGAACTGCTGCAAATCTCCCGCAGCGAAGTGGATGATCTCCTGAATTGTGAACTGCGAAGCGCAACCGTCAGCTTGCAGGGGGTCGTCAAGTCGAAATCCGACCCTTCCGAACTCGTCGACGTGCTCCCAAGCGAAGAACTACCGCCGATGGAACAAGCGGAGATCGACGAGCGCACAGCCTCAGCCTGGATCTTGCTGGACAAATCCAATCTGACCCCGAAGGAACGCACCGTGGTGATGCTGCGCTTTGGCCTCGATGGCTCCAATGAATGGCGCACCTTGGCCGAAGTAGCCCGCCACATGGGTTGCAGCCGCGAGTATTGCCGTCAGGTGGTGCAACGGGCACTGCGCAAACTGCGGAAGACCGGCATCCAAAATGGGTTAATCGAGGCGCGCCTGGAGGCCTGAGCCCAGACCACGAACAGCGTTCGTGGACCGGCACAGCGCAAACTGGATCGGTGGTTTCTCCCCCGGCCGAGCCTGGCCGATGCCATCGATGCCTGTTTGGAACGCAGCCATGGAAGACGACTTGGTGGTCGTGTTGAAGGACTGGCTCAAACAGCAAGGTCGCACGCAAGCGGACCTACGCCGCAGCCTGCGGGCCAGCTCCACCCGCATGCCTGCACTGCTGGAGGTGCTGAAACAAGAGCATGACCGCGGCGGTCTGCCCCAACTCGCTGCACGGCTTTGTGCCATCGAAGCCGGCTGGGCACAGTCAGCGGCCGTTAGTGAGAGTGCGTCCAATCCCGCAACAGCTCACGACGCGGTGGATCCCTTCGGGCAACTCGACCTGCTTCTCCAGAAAATCCGCGACGATTCCGTCAGCTGAGATCAATCCCGTGCAGAGTGTGGGTCGACAACAGCAAACCGTGTCTGTTGGGAGAGTCGACACCCCCCAAGGCGACACGCGCTTGCGCCCTGGCCATCAACCCTTCACCACCTGAGCCTCAACGTGCCTTCCTCCCGTCGTCCGTGGCCCAGCTTTTTGAAATTGGTCGACAACGGCGAGCAAATCGTCGCCAAAATCCTCACAGTGGTCACAGCCGTTGTGATCGTGGCGGCCCTCAGCCAACTGATCCTGCGCGTTGTTCACGATCTCTTCAGTCACCAACCAGCGAACTGGCTTGGCGATGGTTTGATCAAGGTGCTGGGGGATCTGCTTACCGTGCTGATTGCCCTGGAAGTGCTCCAAAACGTCACCAGCTACCTGCGCCGCCATGTCGTGCAATTGGAGCTCGTGTTGGTGACGGCACTCACGGCCGTGGCACGCAAGGTGATCGTGCTTCCCGCAGGCTCTGAAAACAAACCCCAACTGCTGATTGGTTTAGGCCTGGCCTCCATCGCCCTCGCTGGCGCTTATTGGCTTGTGATTCGCTCCCATCCCCAAGGGCGTAACAATCAAAGCTCCCACCAGTAAAGAGCCAACCAAAGGGTGCCTGGATCCGGGTCCGTACGCTCCACGCGATGGCGCCGATGGGGCGGCAAATAAAGTCCATCGCCCACGCAAAGATCCAGGACCTGCCAGGGATCATCCAGCTGCAACCGGGCACTTCCCCGCAACAGCGTCAACCATTCATGCTCCTGCTGGTCGTACCAGATATCAGCAGGCGTTGAGGCTGCGCAGGAATGAATCAACTCCAAACGCCACGTCTCACCGGAATGCAACGTTCTGATGTGCTCCGCCCCCATCGACGGAGGACGACCCCGGAAGAGAGGATCCACCCTGAGGCTGCCCAAGGGCAGGGCTGAACTGTCGG
Source organism: Synechococcus sp. (assembly GCA_049889555.1). Classification (GTDB taxonomy): domain Bacteria; phylum Cyanobacteriota; class Cyanobacteriia; order PCC-6307; family Cyanobiaceae; genus Synechococcus_C. Next base: position 39,893 of record JBMHDE010000024.1, read on the forward strand.
GCTGTGCCGGTGAGGGCGCCTCCAGCGCAGGCTGCTCACCCCACCGTCGGCCAATGTCGTATCCCCAGAGCTTGGCGAGCTGCACCACCTGATTGTGGTCAGAGCAAGCAGCGAACGCATCGCGACGGCCTGGATCACACTCCAACAAGGAAACCAATGCATTGAGCTGCTGCACTTTGTGCAGAAAACGCTGAAGATCGGCTTCTGCCACGCAACACCTCAAGCTCTTTCAGTCATCCTGACAACGGACAGCAGATGGGCAAAGCAGCGACAGTGACAGGTGTGTTGAGACAAGATCATGACAACCACCAAAAGCGCCCTATCGATCGGAGAGCTTGAGGCTGGCTTCCCCCGTTACTGCTTAGCGCTACGCACCCTCGTCATTCAGGGGAATGATCAACGCAGCATCGAGAAAACGCGCTGCTGGGATTATCTGCAACGGTTACACATCAGTCTGCCCCGGGAGTATCGATCCCCAGCAGACCTGTTGACTCGCTATCAACGCTCACTCCAGGCTGATCAAGCAGAATGAACGCTTCGACGCACCAATTGCATGGTCCGTGAGGCAAGTCGTTTAGCCCGATTGATCACCAAGGTGCTGCAAACCATGGCCCCAGTGGCCATGGTGCTGGCGACCATGATGACAATACTTTGGACACCTCCCACATGGGCGAGCAGTGGTCAAGAGTTGTTCAACAACCATTGCGCCGGATGTCATCACAACGGCGGCAACATCATTCGCCGCGGCCGCACCCTCAAGCTCGCAGCCCTCAAGCGCAACGGTCTTGATGATCCCGAGGCCATCGCGCGCATCGCCCGTGAAGGGATCGGACAAATGTCGGGCTACAGCGACGTGCTCGGCCAAGACGGTGACCAGCTCGTCGCCGCTTGGATCTGGGAGCAAGCTCAGAACGCCTGGATCCAGGGGTAAACCTCAAGAGCCGTCCAGATTCCTTCGCGCCAATAAACATCCTGCTCAAGTAGATCACGAATCCGCCCGGCATCAGACCCTTCAAATATGCCGAAAACGTGGGTGCTGGCTGCCGTTGGGCCAAGGGTAATCAAGGTTCCCTGGTCTTGAAGACGCTTCAGTCGCTCCAAATGCTGATCGCGAAAAGGGGTGCGCTTTTCCAAAGCGTTCTCGCAGTAAGTACCCCAAAGAACAAAACGAGCCATGGACTCTGAATACTCCAAAACGCGTTGAATCACTCCTTGAGAATGGCACAGTGCCATGAATGAAGGCTATATTCAGGTCGTAGATCTTCTTTTCCACGATCATGCTCACAGGAAGTGACCTGCTCACTAAGGTCAAAGAATTGGGCGATGTCAGCAAATCTGATCTCGTTCGGGCCTGCGGCTACATTTCGGGCAAGAAGGATGGCGGAGAACGTCTCAACTTCACAGCTTTCTATGAAGCCCTCCTCGAAGCCAAAGGTGTCAACCTGGGCATGGGCGGTCATGCCGGCATCGGCAAGGGGGGTCGCAAGCTCTCCTATGTCGCCACCGTTCAAGGCAACGGCAACCTTCTAATCGGTAAGGCCTACACCGCCATGCTCGACCTCAAGACCGGAGACGAGTTCGAAATCAAACTCGGACGCAAGCAAATCCGTCTCGTTCCCGTCGGCGGTCTCGAAGAAGAAGAGGAGTGATTTAGTCAGCAGCGCTTCTGAGAAGCCTGCAAAATTCACCCGCTTGTGCGGCAGCGGAGCTGGGCTCCTCTACCGCAATTCGCTTCACCAATGCACTGCCAACAATGGCACCATCAGCGCCCCAGGATTTGACCTGGGTGACCTGTTCAGGACCAGAAATTCCAAACCCAACGGCCACTGGAATTGGACAACAGGCTTTCAAATCTGCCACCAAGGACGACACACGTCCTTCCAAGCTGGTGCGTTCCCCTGTAACGCCGTTCACGCTCACCAAGTAGGTAAAGCCGCGGCTGGCGGTGGCAATTCTGCGCATGCGATCGGCTGGAGTCGTGGGAGCCACCAACAACACCAAGTCCAAACCTTCAGCCTGCGCGAGAGGCGACAAGCGCTCTGCTTCTTCAAGGGGGAGATCAGGGATCACCAAACCAGCGGCGCCGGCTGCGGCAGCTTCAGAGAAAAACTCCTCTGCCCCTCGACTCAAGAGTGGATTGCTGTAGGTGAACAGAATCACCGGAATCGTGAGTTGGCCCTTCAGGCCGGCCAACATCTCCAGCACCCGGCCTGGTGTCGTCCCCGCTGTAAGGGCCCGATAGGCAGAGGCCTGAATCACCGGGCCATCCGCCAATGGATCGCTGTAGGGAATACCGAGTTCCACCATGTCGGCACCCTGAGCCTGAAGACTGAGGAGAACCTCAGCTGTGATGCTGAGGTCTGGGTCGCCAGCCATCAGGAAGGGCATCAAGGCCATTCGCCCTTGCTCCCGCAGACTGGCGAAACGTGCCGCAATCGGTGACAGGGAATCGGCTGCGGTCACTGCAGGGGTTGTCATGGGGCCAAGAACGCTGAGTCAGCGAAGCAGAAGCACTGCCGGAGCCTACGGGTCGGGGGTGGCTTCAGGCGAGAGTTGCTCAAGGAGCTTCTGCTGTTCGGCAGGGCTCAGCGATTCAAAACGCGCCAACAATTCAGCATCCGTCACTTGGTCATAGCCCGTGCGATAGCGGCGACGCTGCTCCATGTACGTCATTTTTCCGGTCACAACCCGAAAGAGATAGGAGCCCGTCCAGACCACCACGATCACGATCAGCACGGCCTCTGCGGCAATGCCAGCCGACGCATCCTCAAAGCCAGCCGCGCGAAAGGCGCCGTAACCGACACAACCCAAGACCAGCACCACAAGGCCGATCAAGAGAACGTTCAAACGGTTCAACGGTTCAGACCTCGCCTTGCCCTTGGAGGCGGAAATTCAAGAAGGGAGCAAACACAATCATCCCCGGGAAGAACAGAAACACCATTCCATAGATCCCAAGGCGCTCCACCTTGCCCATCTGGTGCCAGCGCTTGTTCATCCAGAAGTAGAGAGCCAAAGGCACCACCACCAGATACAAACCACCGAGCAAGGCGTAGGCCGCTAACACGAGCAGCGTCTCCGTACTGACCATGTTGGTGAGGGCTTCCGGCAACACATCACTCCGCTGGTAGGCCAAAATCTAAGATGTCGCGGAGGACAGTGACAGGGTCCTAGCCGTTGGGGGCATGGCGGAATTGGTAGACGCACGCGACTTAAAATCGTTTGGGCTGTAAAGCCTGTGGGGGTTCAAGTCCCCCTGCCCCCATAGCCGTCTTCTAACGGAGTGTTCTCCGGTGATTCAGACGCCCGTCGATGATGGGACAAGGTGATTGCTGTCACCCGCCAAGGCAAGGTGTCACCACCGTGAAACAACACAGGGGCCTGGTCATCGCTCAGCGAGCCCTCATCCGCTGAAGAAGGGAAAGGGCCCTCCAAACGGGCAGGCACCGCAAGGGCCGTGCGCTCCAGGGTGACAGTGTCTGGATTAAGCGGAAGGCCATAAAAACGGGCACCAAAGTCGCTCGCAAAACCCTCCAGCTGAGGGAGCGCATCCTCTTGTTCAAACACGGTGGCATAGCTCTCCAAGGCATGAAGCGCGTTGAAGATGCCAGCACAACCGCAGGAGGTTTCCTTCCCTGCTCGGGGATGGGGTGCAGAATCAGTGCCAAGGAAAAAGCACGGCGCCCCACTGGTGGCTGCCTTCACCAGGGCTCGACGATGGGTCTCGCGTTTCACCACGGGCAAGCAATAAAAATCGCTGCGTAAACCGCCGACAAACATGGCATTGCGGTTGAGGTGCAGATGGTGGGGAGTGATCGTCGCCGCCAGCAGGGGGCTGCGCCCCGACACATACTCCACGGCCTGGGCTGTGGTGATGTGTTCCAACACCACCTTGAGACCCGGATGCCGCCGCCGCAGAGGAATCAGATGACGCTCAATAAACACCGCCTCACGGTCAAAAATATCCACATCGGAATCCGTGACCTCCCCGTGGATCAGCAAGGGCATATCCAGTGCTTCCATCCTTTCAAGCACGGGTGCAATCTTCAACAAATCGGTGACCCCAGCGGCGGAATTGGTGGTGGCATTGGCGGGGTACAGCTTCGCAGCGGTGAACACCCCCTCACGGAACCCCTGCTCGAGCACCGCCGGTGCCAAATCATCCGTGAGATAGGCCGTCATTAAAGGGGTGAACTGCACACCATCCGGAACGGCTGAAAGAATCCGATCGCGATAGGCCACCGCAGCTTCCACCGTGGTGATGGGTGGACGCAGATTGGGCATCACAATCGCCCGTGCAAACACACGCGCTGTGGCGGGAAGAACCGCCTGCAACATCGCCCCGTCTCGCAGATGCACATGCCAGTCGTCAGGACGACGAAGGGTGAGGCGAAACGGAACGTCAGTCACATCATCAGAAGCGAAGGTCAGCTGAGGCCGGCAACCGCACGGCGCAATGCAGTGCAGCGATCCGTGGTGATGCAGTCTTCAGGGATGAGCTCGAGCAACTTCAGCTTCTCAAGGCGGCGGCGGGTGGCTCCCGGCAACAGCACCAGATGCACCTTGCGCCCCACCTCAACGGCTTCCTTGATTGCATTTTCAAGGGCTAAGGAGGCCGTCACGCCCAGGTGAGACACCTCATGAAGATCAAACACCACCGCTTCACACTCGCCAATGGCGTTGTGCTCGCGGGAAATAGCCTTTGCAACTCCGAATATCATCGGACCCGCTAACTGGAATAACAACACCCGGCCGGAGGCCTGGTCCACCAACTGCTGTTCATCAGCCGACAGCTCCACGTCATCGTCGGTGGTGCTAATGGTCTTCACCCGCCTGGATTGCAATGCACTCATCCGATCGATCGTGAGCACATTGGCCACAAACACGCCGATGCCCACAGCGGTGATCAGGTCCACCAGAACGGTGAGGGCAATCACCCCATAGGTGATCACGGCAGCTTTCACCGACAGGTGATGGGCCCTCCGCAAGAAGTCCCAATCAATGATGTCAATCCCCACCTTCAGAGCGATTCCGGCCAACACCGCCAAGGGAATTTTGGAGGCGAAAGGAGCCGCCACCAACACAACCACCATCAGAATCACTGCGCGCACGATCCCAGAGAGGGCTGAGCGACCGCCAGCCTGAATATTGACCACCGTGCCCATGGTGGCGCCAGCACCGGGTAAACCACCAAATAACCCCGAAGCAATGTTGGCCAAGCCCTGACCCACCAACTCTTTGTTGGAGTTGTGCTCTGTTCGGGTGAGGCTATCGGCGACCACCGAGGTGAGCAGGGCATCAATGCAACCCAACATGCCGAGCACAGCGGCATCAACCAACATCAACCGCAATTGCCCCACGGAAAAGGTGGGCATGTGCAACGTTGGGAACCCTGCCTCGAATGCGGGGATCTGACGCAACCCTGCATCAGCGAACAGGGTGAGCGACAGCAGGGTGCCGAACAACAACGCCAACAATTGGGGCGGACAGAATCGTTTGACGCTTGCCGGCGTGCACCACAGAATCGCCAAAGTGATCACGGCCAACGCCAACTCCATGGGCTGAACGTTGGACACAAGGGTGGGCAATTGGGTAAGGGTCCCCATCACTCCCCCCTTGGCCTCCTGGCCCAAAAACGCCGGCAACTGGAGGATGACCAAAATGGCGCCAATCCCCGACATGAAGCCAGAAATCACGGTGTAGGGCATCTGGGTGACATAACGCCCCAGGCGAAACACACCAAAAAGAATCTGGAACAAGCCCGCCAGGATCACCACCGTGAAGGCCATGGCCAAGGCGGTTTCCTTATCGGGCGCCGTGGCGGTGAAACTCAGGATCACCGAGGTGAACACCACAGTCATCGGACCGGTGGGTTCGGAGATCAATGTGGGAGTCCCACCAAAGAAAGCCGCCACTAAGCCGATGATCACGGCGCCCCAAAGGCCAGGGCCGGGGTCACCGGTGGCAGCCACACCGAACGCCAACGCCATCGGCAAGGCCACCACCGCCGCCGTCAGTCCACCAAAGGCATCGCCCTTAATGTTCTGGGTGCTAATGCGATTCAGAAGCACTAAACCCCGAAACAACAAAGTTGGGGAATGTTAAGCCGCTCCAGCCTGCGACAAGTCGGCTTGCGATCAGCATTACCAATGCATGCCTGGGGGCAGAATCAGCGCATCCAGCAGATCTGCGATGCCACCCTTCTTGCTCTCAGCCCTGGAAGTGCTGGTTGGAATCGGCCTGCTCTTTGGCGGCGGGGAGCTCTTTGTGCAAGGTGCCGTCACCTTGGCGCTGATCTTTGGAATCCCCCAGTTGGTGATCGGACTGACGGTGGTGTCGCTGGGCACCAGCGCACCGGAATTGTTCGTCAGCATCAGCTCCGTGCTCCGCAGCTCTGATGCCTTGGCCATGAGCAACGTGGTGGGCAGCAACATTTTCAACGTGATGGTGGTGCTGGGCAGCAGTGCCCTGGTGCTTCCCCTGAAGGTGGAAAGCCGATTGGTCCGCCGGGATGTGCCCCTCTTGCTGGCCGTCTCCGCCGCGGTGTGGGGCATGGCCTCCTCCGGCACCGTGACCTGGCAGTCGGGGGTTGCTCTGCTGTTGGCTTTGGTGATCAACACGATCTGGGAAATCCGCACCGCCCGGGAAGAACCGGAAGAGATGGAAAACGCGGAACCTGAGATTGATGCTGAAACCGCTGCTGAAGGCTGGGTGAAGGCCTCGATTCGTCTGATGGCCGGCATCATGGTGCTTGGCGTCGGCTCCCAAGTGCTGGTCCAAGGGGCCAGCACAGCAGCGCAGCAACTCGGGGTCAGTGAAGCCGTGATCGGACTGACGATCGTTTCGGCAGGCACCTCCATGCCAGAACTGATCACCTCGCTGGTGGCTGCCCTGCGCGGACGCACCGATCTGGCCATCGGCAACGTGGTGGGGAGTTGCCTGCTCAATCTGCTGCTGGTGCTGGGAGGTGGGGCGATTGCCACCGGAGCCCAGGGCCTGCAGGTGAGTCCGGAACTGATCAACGACGACTTGCCGGTGATGCTGTTCACCTGCTTGGCCTGCTTCCCCATCTTTTGGACGCACGGGGCGATCTCCCGCTTGGAGGGCGGACTCCTGGTGGGGCTTTACGGCGTCTACCTGATCGACAATGTGCTTCCCAAAACCGGGCTGGCCAGTTGGAGCGATGAATTTCGCCTGGTGGTGCTGTGCTTCGTGCTGCCCACTGTGATGGTGATCATCACCACCCAGGCGCTGGTCTACTGGCGTCAACTGCGACGAGAACGCCGCTGCAACGAACAAACCCATTAGCCCTTAGCCCATGGTGACGAACTCCTCGGCCACCGATGGGTGCAAGGCCATGGTGCGATCGAAATCGGCTTTGGTCGCTCCCATACCGATGGCAATGGCGGCCATCTGAATGATTTCAGCGGCATGGTCACCCACCATGTGGCAACCCAACACCCGACCGCTCGCTTGATCGACTACCAGTTTGAGTAGACAGCGGGGACCTCGCTTCGGGAGCGCCTGAGCCATGGAGCGAAAACGGGCGCGATGCACAACCACCTGATCAGCGCCGAGGCGCGCGATCGCAGCCTCTTCACTCAAACCGACCGTGGCTAACTCCGGCTGGCTAAACACGGCACTCGCCACTAAGGCATGGTCGACCTGACGCCGACGTCCACCGAAGGCAGCGTCGGCAAAAGCGCGCCCTTCATCCACCGCCACGGGCGTTAAACAGATCCGATCGGTCACATCACCAACCGCATGAATGTGCGGCACGTTGGTGGCCTGATCGGCATCCACAGGCACCCTGTGGCCCTCCACCTGCACACCGGCCGCAGCGAGATCAAGGCCCTCCAGGAACGGACGACGGCCCGTCGCCAGCAGCACACCACCACAGGCGAACTGGTCACCACCGGTCGAGCGAACCACCAAATCCCCCGGCGAGCCCTCGATCGCTGCCGGAGCCGTGCCAAAGCTCAGGTCTACGCCTTTCGCCTCCATGCCTTCTTGCACTGCATCAGCCAGCTCGCGGTCAAATCCGCGCAGCAAGTGATCACCGCGCACCAGCTGGGTCACCTCCACACCCAGCCCCCTGAGGATGCAAGCGAACTCACAGGCAATGAAACCGGCTCCCACGACGACCATCCGCTGCGGGTAGCGCTCCTGGAGAAACATGTGGTCACTCACCCAGGCCAGGTCTGCCCCAGGGATCGGCGGCCGGCTGGGTCGGCCGCCAACGGCGATGAGAATCCGCTTGCCATGCAGCACCTGCTCCTCCTGGTCGCCATCGCTGCCATGGCGCACAGCAATCCGATGGGCATCAAGGAAACGCCCCCAACCCGGCACCAAGGTCACCCCCGACTTCGTCAAGAAATCAATGTGCAAGGCATTGAGGCGATCAACCTCCTGGCGCACATGGTCGAGCAGAACAGCTGTGTCCTGTTGGATGGATCCAACTGTGACGCCATAGCTGGCTGCATCGGCAAGCTGCTCCTGCACCTGCGATCCATAAACCAGCAACTTCTTGGGCACGCAGCCGCGAATTACACAGGTGCCTCCCACCCGGTCGCCTTCCACAATCGCCACACGGGCCCCATGGCGCGCCGCGCGCTTTGCAGCCGCCAAACCTCCCGAACCTGCCCCAAGCACGATCAGATCAAACGCAGTCGAAGCAACGTTGTGCGCCACGGTCGAAAAATCCAGAGTTTTGCACATGCCGGCATTGTGCACGTGCTCTGAAACACTGTCAGAAGGTGATCAACTGGTTAACGTTCGGCCAAGACTTATCAACCCCGTGCAGCGACGTCAGCGTCCCATCAACAAGCCTGGAGCTTTGTCGCGCGTGCAGTTGCGACGTGAGCTGGTGGCCTCGATCACAGCCGATGACATGCGGGCACAACTCAACCGCTTGGCCGGTGAGGGTCGCCGCGACGATTGCCTCGCTTTGATGCAAGAACTGGGCGACTGGCAAAGCAAAGACGGCAACACCATCATCGACGCACTGGACTCTTCCCTATGGGGGCATCAAGCAAAGCTGAGATGATTCCAGCGATCTGACGGACGAAAGTCAAAAAGTCGGGCCATAGTAGCTGCGCATTCAGCTCCCAGCCCTCTGCCCTTCGCTCACTACGACCCTATTCCCGATCCCGACGATGGCTTCACGCTGTTCGCCGTTGATGTGCAGCGGCTGCAACCCACGCAGATGTGCGTGGGACTGGCCGAAGTCCGGAGCCGCCAACGGGATTTCCTCAACGACAGCCCGGCAGAGCGCGAGCGCTATTTACGCAAGAAGCCAGTTCCCCTCGTGCGTAATCGCCAAGGAGATCTGTGGATAATCGACCGTCACCACCGGTTGAGAGCTCTGCTGGAGATCGATCCAACGGTCACCACCTTTGGCTACATCATCGAAGACATCAACGTCGATGACCGCCACAGCGTGCTGCAGCACCTGCAACAACGCGGATGGCTTTATCTCTTTGACGGTCGTGGCCAAGGACCCCATGCCCCAGAGGCGCTGTCGTCGAACCTGATGGGACTTCAGGATGACCCCTACCGCAGCCTGGTTTGGAAACTGAAAAAAGAGCGCGCCATCAAACCCCAACCCCTCATTCCCTACCATGAATTCCGCTGGGGAGCTTGGCTGCGCAGCCGCCCGCTGCCCCCGTTCAGCTCTGCGCAATTGGAACCGGCGCTCCCTGCTGCGCGCCGATTGGTGCGCTCAGCAGGCGCTGCCCATTTGGCCGGCTGGACTGGCAACAGCTAACGGACAGCACGACTTAGCGTTTTTTCCTGGAATCGATTTGAAGCAGATCTTTGACCTTCTGCACTTGACTGGCGAGCTGGGGATCTGACGATAGTTTTTTTTCAACCTGCTCAATGGCATACATCACGGTGGTGTGATCTTTGCCACCAAACGTTTCGCCAATGCGCGGAAGGCTCAGATCAGTGCCCTGACGCATCAAAAACATCCCCACCTGACGGGCCTGACTCACCGCACGACGCCGACTGCTGCTGCGCATGTCGTCGGCACTGACATCAAACACCTCGGACACCTTGTCGATCACTTGCTGCGGTGTAACTTCCACACCCTGACCGCTGGGATCCAGCATCGGCGCGACCGATTCCACCGTCATCGGCAGGCCGGTGATCGAAGCAAAGGCCACAGCACGGGTGAGGGCCCCCTCCAGCTCACGGATGTTGGAGGTGAAGCGTCCAGAGATGTATTGGATCAGATCACGGGGCAACGACACCTTCTCTTGCTCCGCTTTTTTCTGGAGGATGGCCATCCGCGTTTCCAAATCGGGCGCCTGGATATCAGCAATCAAACCCATCGAAAAACGGGAGATCAGGCGTTCTTGCACCCGAGGAATTTGACTTGGGGGGCGATCGCTAGCAATCACGATCTGCCGGCCAGCCTCATGCAGGGCATTGAAGGTGTGGAAAAACTCTTCCTGGGTGTATTCCTTTCCTTCGATGAATTGGATGTCGTCCACAAGGATGAGATCCGTGGCCCGGTAGCGATCACGAAAAGCCTGCATGCCGTCCTTGCGGATCGCCACAATCAGGTCATTGGTGAAGGTCTCGGTGGAGACATAGGACACCTGGGCATCGGGGTCGATCTCAAGGTGGTAGTGGCCAATGGCCTGCATCAGATGGGTCTTCCCCAGACCGACACCACCGCAGATAAAGAGAGGATTAAATTCACGCCCTGGAGATTCAGCAACCGCCAGCGCAGCCGCATGGGCCATCCGGCTGTTGGGACCCACCACGAAGCGATTGAAAACGTAACGCCGGTTTAACCCCGGCAAGCGGCGAGGCCCCCGGGAAGGGGCACGGGATTGCCCTGCCGAGGGGGATGCCACAGCCCTGGCGTTGGACTGGCTGGCCGTCGCCACAGGTGCAGAAACCGACGGTGTTGGGGTGGGTGTGGTGCCGTCCTGATCGTCCTGGCGAGCCTGCACCGTCACCTGGATCGGCCGACCAATGATGTCGCTTGCCAGCTCGGTGATCGTGCTCAAGTAATGCTTCCTGAGCCAGTTGCTGGCAAAACTGTTGGGTGCTTGAAGGCACAGCTCACCGTCGGAAAAGCTGATGCAACGCACGGGTCGCAACCAGGTTTCAAACGTGGGCTTACTGAGGCTGCCCTGTAGAGCGTGCTGCACCTTGTTCCACAGCTCACTCCCGCTCAACAACGTTCAGAATCCCCCTGGTCGATCAGAAATCTACGCATGCCCCTGGGTTTGCCCGATCTTTCGTGAGACCCTGTCAGTATTCCCTTCAATCTCATGGCCCGCGCCGCTCGCGTTTACAAGCTGCGCCTCCTCTCCTGGCTAGGAATCAGCCTGGTTGGCCTCAGCCTCAGTGGTTGCGGGTCAAATTGGAAGCAACGGCAAAAGATCGCCCCCGACACCAGCAGTCCAGAACCCCTACCCAAGGTGAGCGATGGGCCGAGCGCCCCACCGCTCCAACCGGGTCGCAACGTGATTGTGTCGGCGGTGGAGCGGGTGGGCCCCGCCGTGGTGCGGATCGACACCGCCAAAGAGGTGAGCCGCTCCCTGGGCACGCTGTTCGGTCGGGCACCGTCCACTCAGCAACAGAAAGGCCAGGGCTCTGGATTCATCACCCGCTCAGACGGCCTGATCTTCACCAACGCCCATGTTGTGGAAGGTGCCGATCGCGTGTCAGTCACCCTGCCGGACGGCCGCAACTTCAGGGGCAAGGTGTTGGGGGGTGACCCACTCACCGATTTGGCCGTTGTCAAAGTGGTGGCCGAGAAGCTACCCGTTGCGCCCCTCGGTGACTCCAATGACCTCAAACCCGGCGAATGGGCGATTGCCATCGGCAACCCCTTAGGGCTGAACAACACCGTGACGGCAGGGATCATCAGTGCCGTTGATCGCACCAACGCCCTTGGCGTCGGCCAGCGCGTGCCCTACATCCAAACGGATGCAGCCGTGAATCCAGGCAACAGTGGTGGGCCACTGATCAACGCATCCGGTCAAGTGATCGGCATCAACACGGCGATCCGCAACGCCCCTGGAGCCGGTCTCAGCTTTGCCATTCCGATCAACCTGGCCAAGCGGATTGCCCAGCAAATCATCACCAATGGCCAGGCATCCCATCCCTACATTGGCGTGCTGCTCAAGAACATCACCCCCCAACTCGCGAGGGAGCACAACGCCACCAATCCCCGTTGCCGTGTGCCGGAGAGCAATGGTGTGCTGGTGGTTGACGTGATGGATAACAGCCCCGCTGATCGGGCTGGCATCAAGGCCTGTGATCTGATCACAACAGTGGATGGCAAACGCGTGAAAGATTCCGCGGATGTGCAGCTGACGGTCGATGGCGGCAGGGTCGGAGAGACGATGCCACTCACCGTGGAACGCAACGGCAGCAGCAGACTGCTCTCGGTGCGTCCCATCGAACTGCCACGAGGGAATTGAGTCGGCCGACCATCAACTGCCTGCAACGCCCCGTGCTGGTGATGATGAGTCGCTGGCCAGCTTTTGGGCGCTGCAAGCGACGACTGGGGGCCACCATCGGCCCCAAGGCAGCGGCTGCCGTGCAGGATCGCCTGCGCTTGCATAGCTTGGCTGTCGCCACCGCCCTTGCCGACGAGGGGGTGCTGGATCTGCGGCTGAGCATCAGTGGATCAGGGCTGAACCCCCATCGGAGGCTGCATCGCCACCCACACCCGCATCGCCATCGCCATCGCCATCGCCATCGCCATCGCCTAAGCCTCCAGGGGGAGGGGTGCCTTGGTTTACGCATGCGCCGGCAACTGCTTCAGGCAGGCCGCAGTCCAAATTCCCCACCACTGCTGATCATCGGCACAGATCTACCCGATCTCTGTCGCAGAGATCTCTGCGCGGCCATCGATGCGTTGCAGCAGCATGAGCTGGTGTTGGGACCCGCCCAAGATGGAGGCTATTGGCTGTTGGGTCTTGGCCCCACCTTGGCCGGCCTGTGCCCCACCTGGCTGTTCTCAGGCGTGCCGTGGGGTAGCGACAAGGTGTTGTCGCTCACGCGCGAGCGCGCGCTCAGCAGGGGGCTAACGCCATTCCTCTTGCGGGAGTGCAACGACATCGACCGGGTGGAGGACCTGCAGCCTTGGCTGGCCTGAGATCCGCCCCACCGAGCCTGAGCGTGATCATTCCCTGCCTGAATGAAGCGCAGCGACTGCCCCTACTTCTGGCCGACTTGCAACGCTGGCATGGTCCGATCGAATGCATCGTGGTGGATGGAGGCAGCCACGACCGCAGCGCTGACGTCGTGCGTCTCTCAGGAGCCCAATGGATGCAAGCACCGCAACGGGGGAGGGGGTGCCAACTCGCCCATGGTGCCCAACAAGCGCAGGGAACCTGGTTGCTGTTTCTCCATAGCGACAGCCGCCTGGGGACCGATTGGGCCGACGCACTGGTGCCCCTGATCCACGATCCCTCCACCCATCACGCTGCCTGGTATTTCGACCTCAAGCTCACGCCCAGTCGCCCATCACTGCGCATTTTGGAAGCCGCCGTAGCGATGCGTAGCCGCTGGCTGCAACGGCCCTATGGCGATCAAGGCCTACTGCTGCATCGCGATCTCTACACCCGTTGCGGGGGCTATGCCCACCTGCCCTTGATGGAAGACCTCGATCTCGTGCAAAAGCTTGCGCCACTGGCCCGTTTGCGACCGATCGGCCAAGCCCTGCTGAGTGATGGACGCCGCTGGCATGGCATGGGCGTTCTCGAACGCAGCTGGCGCAATGCCCGCCTACGCCAACGCTGGCGACAGGGCGTTAGCGCCCAGCAACTGGCTGCCGACTACTACGGACAATCACGCGAAGGCCGGTTCAATTGGCATACCAAAAACCACAACGCTGGCCATTGGGCTCAAGCTCCCAACCCAGACGCTGATAAAAGGGCAGCACACCAGGATCAGCGAACAGGGTGACCCGTTCCGTTCCCATCTCCCGCAGCACATCCAACACGTAGTCCATCAGTTGCTTCCCAAGGCCTGAGCCTTGGTAGAGGGGATGCACCGCCACATCCCAGATCGTGGCGTCGAGCACACCATCACCGGTGCAACGGGCAAACCCAACCAGGCGTGGAAGCCGTGGATCGTGCCGCCACAAGCCCACACTGATCAAACTATTGTCGAGCGCTTTGCGCACACGGCGAATCGGCCGACGACTCCAACCCACCGACTCCAAGAGACGCTCAAGCTCCACCAAGTCCATGGGGCGCGACTGACTGAACACCAGACTCACCTGGGGGTTGGGGGTTTGGCAGAAGCGGGACTTCTCTCCATAGGCCTGCGCCAAGGTCTCCTCTGTGAGTGCAGGCGGTCCGATCACCCAGTGATTGCAACATGCCCCTGATCTTGGCGTATGAACCATGGGCACGACCGGTGGTGGGCTGAACTAAAGCCTGGCAAGCCCCCGTTCCTGCAGCTCCGCCAACTCGGCATAGAGCCCACCAAGCGCCCGTAGCTCCTGGTGCGTGCCCTGTTCAATCAACTGCCCGCGGCGTAAGACGAAAATTCGATCCGCCGCCTCCACAGTTGCCAGGCGGTGGGCGATCACCACGGCCGTGCGTTTGTCGAGCAAACGGTCTAGATCCCGCTGCAGGGTGGCCTCGGTGGAAGGGTCCATAAAGGCTGTGGCCTCATCCATCACCAACACCGTGGGATTACGGATGGCCACCCTGGCCACAGCCAAGAGCTGCCGTTCTCCAGACGACAGGTTGCCTCCCCGCTCCCGCAAGGTGGTGTCGAGACCATCAGGCAAGCGCTGCAGCAGGGGATCAAGGCCTAGATCGCGGCAAATCGCCCGCAAGCGGTGCTCGTCGATCGGCACATCCAAGCGCAGGTTGTCGCCGACGGTGCCGCTAAACAGAAAGGTGTCTTGCAACACAACACCCAGCTGGCGACGCAACTCCTGCAAGGGCAGGGTGCGAATGTCGCGACCATCCAAAAGGATCCGACCCTCTTGGGGCTCATACAGGCGGCAGAGCAGACGAATCACCGTGCTTTTCCCCGAGCCCGTCGGCCCCACCAGGGCCACATGCTCTCCCGCTGCAATGCGAAAACTGAGGTTGCGCAGAATGGGTTCGTCGGGTCGGTAAGCAAAGCTCACGTTCTCGAACACCACCTCACCGCAGGGAGTCCGCGGAGAGGCCAGCTGACCCGTGCTGCCATCAGCTGTTGCCTCCGGGTGATCCACGATCTCCACAGGCTCCTCGAGCAATTCGCCAATGCGCTCAACGGCGGTCAGGCCACCTTGGATCTGCGTGAAACGCTCCGCCAACTGGCGCAATGGATCAAACAAACGCTGGGAATAGAGGATGAACGTGATCAGGGTTCCCAAACCCATCGCACCAGCGGTCACCATCCAGCCGCCAAGGGCTAACACCAAAGCGACCGCGGCCAGGGCCACCCATTCGATAAACGCTGAAATGCTGCTGTCGAAAAAAATCGTGCCATTCACAGCCCTGCGGTAGGCCAAACCGGTGGCGTTGAAACGTTCACCATTGACGGCCTCACGCCGAAACATCTGCACCACCTCCAGCCCTTGCAGGTTTTCCTGGAAATCGGCATTGAGCTGCGACAGCTCTTCTCGCACCCTGTAATTGGCTTTGCGATAGCGACGTTGCAGCCAGAGGACCACAGAGGTGACTGGTAATTGCATGGCCAGCAGCAGCAGGCCGAGGCGCCACTCAATCAGCAGCATCGTGACCGCAATCACGATCAAGCTGACGAGATCCCCCAACACACCAACGGCTCCACTGCCAAAGACTTCAGCGAGGGCATCGACATCGCTAGTCAAGCGGGTGAGCAACTTGCCCACCGGCATGCGGTCGTGGAAGCGGACCGACAGCTTGATGGCATGGGCAAAGAGGTCTTGGCGGATGCGGGCCGTCAGCCGCTGACCAACCGCCTGAATGTTGAACGATTGCACCCCTTGAAGCACAAGGCGCAGCAACACCGACACCAACAGCACAGCCACGATCCAGCGCAGGGCCACAGGTGTTTCAAGCCCCTGCAGCAGCGGGAGGACGGACTCCTTCGTTTCACCACCAACCCGGAGCAACACGGCGGTCGCTTGACCCACCAGGAGCGGCTGAATCGCTCCGGCAAAAGCGACGGGGATCAGGAGGACCAGGGTGAGCAACAGCCGACGCCGATCGCGACCGAGATAACGACCGAGCCGCTTGATGCGTCGCAGATCGGAGCCTGCCATTAAGCGTTCACCAGTGGTTGAGGCGTCGCAGCCCGCATGGCATCGACGATGGCGCGGAGCTCACCGTTATCGAGGCGCATGGCGAGGGGATGACCCACCAAACGAGCCGTGGTGTGAAACAAATCATCAATGGCGATCAAGCCGTTGTCGCGCAAGGTGCGACCTGTCGCCACGAGATCCACAATGGCCTCTGCAATCCCGGTGATCGGCCCCAATTCCACCGAGCCGGTGAGATGCACCAGCTCAACTGGCAACTCCAACGCATCGAAATACTGGCGCGCGCAGCGGGTGAACTTGCTCGCCACCCGGCAATGGGGCGGCAAATCGGCAGCGCAGCGATAGCCACTGGTGTCCTTCACGGCGACTGCCATGCGGCATCCCCCAAAGTTGAGGTCCACCAGCTGAGCCACGGGCATCTGATGTTCCTTCAGCACGTCGTAACCGACCACGCCGAGCTGGGCCTGGCCATAGGCCACGTACACCGGCACATCACCGTTGCGCACCAGAAGCGCGCGCGCCCGACCACAGCGAGACGGCACCATCAATTGGCGATTGTCTGGGTCGAGCACCGGGGAAAAATCCAGGCCAGCTGCGTTGAAACGTGCTACCGACTCCTTCAGCAGCGCTCCCTTGGCCAGAGCGACGGTGATCATGGACTGATGCGTCGACCTGGACTTTAACGATGCCCGCGACCCCGGCGAATGACCTTGGCTCCCGCACGGTGGCGGATGGCATCCATCAGCTCCCCGTTCTCAACGACAACATCATTTGGATCTGGGTGCGGGACGACCAGGCTGTGGTGGTGGATCCTGCGGTGGCAACGCCTGTGATCACTTGGCTGAAGGAGCATGGTTTGCAACTCAATGCGGTGCTGCAGACCCACCACCACGCGGACCACATCGGCGGCACACCCAAACTGCTGGAGCACTGGCCGACGGCTGCTGTGGTTGCAGCGGCCGCCGACCGCGAGCGCATCCCGTTCCAAACCGTATCGGTGCAGGGGGGTGACCGGCTGCCGCTGCTCGGTCAGCAGCTCGAGGTGATTGATGTGCGAGCCCACACCAACGCCCACATTGCCTTCGTGTTGCCGGAGGGTGGCCGAGCGGGGGATCCGGCGGCACTGTTCTGCGGTGACACATTGTTCGGCGGAGGCTGCGGACGTCTGTTTGAAGGCACGGCCTCAGAGATGCACACGGCCTTGCAACGGCTTGGCTCCCTGCCAGCTGACACCAGCGTGCATTGCGCCCACGACTACACCGAAGCCAATCTGCGCTGGGCGGTGGAACGCGCTCCCGACCATCCGCACATCAACGCTCGTTTGGAGGCCGTGCAGGCCCTACGCCGCCAGGGAAAAAGCAACCTTCCCAGCACGGTGAAGCTTGAACAGTGCACCAATCTCTTTCTTCAAGCATCAACCCCTGAGGAGCTCGCGGCACTGCGAGCAAACAAGGACCAGTGGAGGGGCTGAGCCGTTAATCCACCGTCTCCAGAGCCGCTTCCACAGCGGCAACGAGGGGGGTGCGTTGCGGAAAGAGCAACACCGATTCGCCAGCCTTGAGGCGCAAACGGCAACGGGTTCCACGGCGGTGGTTCTGGGCCAGAGGGAGGCGCAAACGCAACTGCTGATCCGCAGCTTCCACACGATAGAGCCACTCGCGCCCGAGGAATTCGCGCCCCATCACGCAGGCATCTCCCCCAGGGTCGAGCTCCAGGCTGATCGCCGCTGGGTCGACCAGCAGTGCAGGTGCCTGATCGATCGCCTCTGAAAATCCAGCCCACTGGAGATCGGTGGGGCCGTGCTCTTCCTGCAGCAGGCCCAACAGACAACGCCAACGACCGTCTGGCTCTTGCTGGGCCGGCACAAGGTTGCTCTGCAACACAAACCGCCCCACAAACGAACTTGCGGGTGACTCCACCAAGGTGCGGGGGGAAGCGCATTGATGGAGGATCCCATCCTTCATCACGGCCACACGGTCGCAAATCGCCAAGGCTTCGCCGGGATCATGGGTCACCAGCACCCCCGATGTGCCGCAACGGCTGAGCACAGCGGGAAGTTCACTGCGCAGCCGCAGCCGCACTTCCACATCCAGATTCGAAAAGGGTTCATCCAGCAACACCACGGCGGGAGCAGGCGCGAGGGCCCGGGCGAGGGCCAAGCGCTGACGCTGCCCTCCAGAGAGCTCATGGGGAAAGCGTTGGGTCAAATGCTCAAGACCCAGCAGTTCCAACAACCAGGCGGCACGACTGGTGTCCTGTCCGCGCCGCAGACCAAAACAGGTGTTCTCCCAAGCCGAGAGATGGGGAAACAGGGCGTAGTCCTGAAACACCATGCCCACCCCACGCCGTTCGGGCGGCAACCAACGTTGGGCGGAGGCCACCGGCTGGCCATGCATGACCACCTCCCCCATGGAAGGCACTTCAAAACCAGCGATTAGACGCAATAACGTGGTTTTGCCACACCCGGAAGGACCGAGCAGACCCACCAATTCTCCAGGCTGGAGGGTGAGGTCAATTCCCTGCAATGTCCAATCGGCATTGGCAGAGGAATAGCGATGCCACAGCCCCCGCAGATCCACGGGCGCTTGGAGCGGAACTGCGGAGGCATCACCCACTTCAGCGGGGGACATCTCAAAAGGCGTGTCTCCAGACACTGTCAAAGCAAATGGCTCCCCGCCATGGTCACCGAAGGCGATGATGCTGATCCATTGTGCGTCCCCACCATGTCGACCCCACCGACTCAAGCGATCACCACCGCTGCGGCACCGGCTCCAGTCGGCCCCTACAACCAAGCGGTGAAGGCGGGTGATTGGCTGTATTGCTCCGGGCAGATCCCGCTCGACCCATCCACCGGCACGATGGTGGGCAACGGCGATGTGGAAGCAGAAACCAGCCAAGTGCTGGCGAATCTCAAAGCCGTGTTGGCAGCGGCTGGAGCCGATGCATCACGGGTGGTGCGAACAACGGTTTTCCTGGCGGATCTCAACGACTTCCAGAAGGTGAATGCGCTTTATGCAGGCATGTTTGGCGAGGGTGTGAGTCCGGCCCGGGCCTGCGTTCAAGTGGCGGCGTTACCCCTGGGAGCCAAAGTTGAAATTGACTGTGTCGCTTATCTGGGTTAGGGCCCCAAAAAGCACGGAAGCGACCAACGGTTGCATAGGTTGAGTGTTGCGCTGCGAGACCCAATGGCCCAGGCCAAACTCACCATCGGTGAACTCGAAGCGGGTTATCCCCTCTATTGCAAGGCCCTGAGGCGACTGCTCAAGGAGGGGCGCAGCGTGGACGACATCAAAAAAACCGTCTGCTGGGGCCACCTCGAAACCCTCAACCGCTGCCTCCCGAGTCGATACAAAGCCCCCTCCTACCTGCTGGCCCTGATTCGTCGCGACCTGGAAGCACCGAAGGACTGACCGTTCCCTTCAGCATGGAATGGCCGACTGCTGTGCGTGCCAGCGATCGGCCAGGCGCGTCGACCCGTCAGTCGAGCAAGCCATCGACCCCCGCCGCAAAGGCGTGGTCGTCGTCTTGAAGCAGAGCGGCGTCACTTTCATCCAGGGGGCGCAGCGTGATGTTCACGTAAGTGCGCCCAAAGCTGATGTCAGGGAAGCGCTGTTGCGCTTCGCTGAAGCTACCCAAACGATCAAGAAAGTCACGGGTGGCGCCATAGGTTTCAAATTCAAATCGACGCTCTAAACGCATGGGGCGCTTGCGTTCTTCCCAACCGTGGATCATCAGAATTCAGCCTGAACCTTGCTGAACCTATGACGTGGACCCCAGCCATTGGCCGCGCAAGGCAAGCGGCGACCCCATGGATTTCTTGTTTGATGCCACGACCAGCCACGCGCATCAGCACCAAACCGATCGCAGGGCTCACGTTGAATCAATGGCCGATGGGGACCAGCATTGAAGCCATTGCAATCGCCCAGAGAGTTTTTAGGGCTAAATTAAACCTCATCCCTTCCACGCTGCACAGCCAAAAAATAAATTACACACGCCAAAATCAATGCCTTATCTAGTGGAACACGGAACTCAATCCTTCTGGTCAAGGTGTACTTTTGAACCAAAATGGAATGGAATGCATGAAGCTCGATTAAGTGTTGGACATTATCCGGCAACGGCCGAAATGATCAGCAATGCACCGAAAGTGCTGCGGCTTCAGCTGGAAAAAACCAACATTTCAACCTTGCCAAATTGGTTTTTGTCACCTGGCGATGGATGTGTTGATGAAGAATTCAAAGACTTAATTCAATCACTAGAGCCTGATTTGCATACCTTTATCCCTATGGAGGTGCTCGATCAAAACAACAAAAGTTATGGCACCCGCTTTATGCATTATGTGCATCATTTCGCAGATACACTAGATTTTGAGCGTACAAGATTTAGAAAAGATTTTGGATGGGAAGCAGGCAAATCCTGCGGGTTTGACTTCTCTTTTGACAATGATATGAACCCCACGATTGTGATGGATGCTAAAAAAGCAAAACATCGCCACTTTTGGCGCAACACCTATGAAACGGGCGTCAGCGAATTCTTCTGCTCTGATCGCGTCGCCGATTTTATTCGTGATAAAAATCCTCAATGGGATTTTAAACCAATGACCTATTCCGATGACGATTAACGGCTGATCGAGCAGCAACGAAAACGATCAGCCATCAACAGCCACCAGCATCGATGCCGGAAACCACGACCGGAGGCAACATTGCGGCCGAAAACGCCGCAGCAGATACCGACGAAACCTAACCACGCGCCTCTTCAGAGGCTAACTGCATGCTGCATCATGGCCAATGAAATATAGCAATACTATCAAGTAAAAACAATTCGCTCAGCAGCAGATGACCAAACTACTTCATACAGACAATGATCTCATGAATTAGGGCTTCCTGAATAAGATCAGATCCCCTGCGGCGCAGTGAATCTCAGCGATTTCTGGGGCTAAAATGTGTCGAAACGGGCTCTTTTGAGCCCAAAAGCCGCCCAGAGTTTTCCACATGTATCGGCGCGAGCATCCT
>JBMHDE010000025.1:0-129609 GCA_049889555.1 Synechococcus sp.
CCTCATCGCCGCTTTGGCTCTTGAGCTCCAACTCCAGTGCTTCTAGATCCATCAGCTCCTGCACCTGACGACCCAGCGTGATCTCTTGCTGGTGACTCAACAGGGGCACACGGCCAATGTCCCGCAAATAGGAACGCACCAGGTCGACATCTGCGACCACAGAACGGGATGACTGAAGGCGACGGGGCTTTGCAGTCACGGTGGGGGCTGTGGCAACAGCGGTGGCAACGACCATGCGTGCTCCTTTGCGTTATGTAAAGCCTACCCCTAAAGAAGTGTAAACAGGCTCTCAGGAAAGCCCGAAAACGGGAGATTAGGTAAAAACCCTTAGCTCGTTATCGACAGGTGGCCCAGCAGCCAATGGGCCGTGCGCAGGTAAATGAACACCCCCGCCACGTCCGTAGCCGTCGTGATGAAAGGGGCCGACATCAAGGCAGGATCCAGGCCCATCCGGTTGAACAGCAGCGGCAGGGCCGCACCAGCGGTGGCCGCCAGCGTGGTGATCGCCATCAGGCTGATGCCCACGGCTGTTCCCACCAAGGCACCATCTCCACCCGCTCGCCACCAGGCAAACGGCACCACCAGCACCAGCATCAACAAACCGAGCAATGCGCCAGCCATCGCTTCGCGAGCAATGGCCTGCACAGGCCCCAAGGCCTGAATCCGCTGCGTGCTCAGGCCGCGGATCACCACCGTGGAACTCTGCGCACCCACGTTGCCACCGGTGCCGATCAGCAAAGGGATAAACGCCGCCAGCAGCACCACATCGTTCAAAACGCTGCCGTTCATCGCGATCACCTGAGAGGTAAACCCATTGGCCACCACCAACACAGCGAGCCAGGCCACCCGGCGGCGGGCCACGGTGAACAGATCGCTTTGGAAGTAATCATCTTCATCCCCGGCTTGCACAGCACCGGCGGCATAGAGGTCACGGGTCGCCTCCTGCTCGATCACATCAATCACGTCGTCGACAGTGACGATCCCCACCAACCGCTGTTCGCGGTCCACCACCGGCACAGCCAAGAAGTCGTAACGCTGAATCGCTCGCGCCACCTCCTCCTGATCGGTGTCCGTACCGACGCTCACCACATCACGGGTCATCACATCCCCAACGGAAGCGTCGGGGTCTGCCGTGACCAGATCCCGCAGCGACAAAATCCCGGTGAGGTGACGCTGCCCATCGGTCACGTACAAGCTGTAGATGGTTTCGGTGTCGCGAGCACGGCGACGCACGATTGTGAGGGCCTGGCCTGCGCTGTGAAACTCCTTCAGATCGATGAACTCGGTCGTCATCAGGCGACCGGCCGTTTCGGCCTCATAACCCAGAAGCTGAGCCGTGACCCGACGCTCAGCCGGACTCAACTCCGCAAGCAAACGCCGCACCACCTTGGCGGGCAACTCGTCAAATAAACGCACCCGATCATCGGGTGACATCTCTTCCACCAGTTCCAACACCTCCCCAGACCGCAACCGTTCCAGCAGGCTTTGCTGCACCCCTGCATCCAGATACTCATAAACCTCAATCGCCTCGTCTTTGCTCAAGAGACGAAAGGCAAGTGCCTGTAGCGTGCGCGGCAAATTGCCAATCGCCTCCGCGATATCCACCGGCTGCACCGGTTTCAACAACAACTTGACGGCGTCGTAATTGCCCGCCGTCAGCATCGTTTCCAGCTGCTGGGTCACGACAGAAGCGACCAACCCAGTTGCCTCGTCCATCGGCCTGTGGTCTGGGCCTGCCCAGTGTATGGGCCCAGACCTGCAGCCAACAGTTCCCAGCTAAGGTCTGCGCTCTTTCCTTCAAAATCATGGCCCCGAGCGTGAACGGTGTGACGGTGCGCAGCGCCGATGGCAGCGACAAAAGCCTGGCCGACTACGCCGGCCATGTGCTGCTGATCGTGAACGTGGCCAGCCGCTGTGGCTACACCAAGCAATACGCCGGCCTCGAAGCCCTCAACCAGAGCTACGGCGCCAAAGGCCTGAAAGTTTTGGGCTTCCCCTGCAACGACTTCGGCGCCCAGGAGCCCGGCACTTTGGAGGAAATCAAAACCTTCTGCTCCACCACCTACGGCGCCAGCTGCGAGCTGTTCGACAAGGTGCACGCCATGGGCACCACCACCGAGCCCTACACCACCCTCAACCAGATTGATCCCGCTGGTGATGTGGCCTGGAATTTCGAAAAGTTCCTGGTGGGCAAAGACGGCATGGTGCTGGCCCGTTTCAAGAGCGGCGTTGAGCCTGAAGCCGCCGAATTGACAACAGCCATCGAGGCAGCCCTGGCCGCTTAAAAACGGCCTTCAACGGCTCACAGCCTTAACGGCAGGGTGCGGGTCCTTTGAGGGCCCGCCCAAGCCCAAATCCCAACGCCGCAGCTCCCAACCCCAAGCCCAGGGTGAGGCCAAGGAAACCCAAAGCGGCAAATCCGTGGCCAGCCGCCAACAGCTTCACCGTTTTCACCATCCAACTGCTGAAGGTGGTGAGCGATCCGCAGAAACCAACACCGACCAATAACTGACGACGCGGGCGACTGGGCAATCCCGCCAGCAACCCCAGCACCAGGGCACCAGTGCCATTGGCGATCAGATCTTGGCCATCCCAGTGCAACCCCAACTGCCAGCGCAACACCGCTCCAGGAACGGCACCAAGGGCCACCAAAGCCAATTCGATCAGTTCCTGGCGCAAGGTGAGAGCCGTCGTCTCGTTGGTCATCACGCCGAGCCCAGGGCGTAACCGGCAGCGGCCACAAGCAAGCCACCCAGAATCGAGCCCAGCGCCAGCACAACGCCTTCGAGCCATTGACGCTCACGCAAGGTATTGAGCAGCTCCACGGCAAAGGTGGAAAAGGTGCTGAGACTGCCGAAAAAGCCTGTGGCAATCAACAACAGCAGCGGGCCATTGGCTGTTGAGGCCACAGCTGTTGGTGCAGGGGCCGTTGGTGGTTGGCCATCACCAGGGGCCACCAAACCAGCCACCAAGCCAAGGCCAAAGGCTGCGACCAAGTTGACGACCAAGGTGCCCCAGTGCTTGCGGGGCACAACCGGCTCAAAATGATTCATCACCCGCAACCGCAGCCAGGCACCGGGAATCGCACCAAGACCCACCAAAAGCCCCTGACGGACCACCACCAGTGGGTCAGCCATGCACCCAACCGCGCCGCGCTTTGGCGGGGTGGTCGGCTCCCGCTGGTGCAGTCACCTGCACCTGCAGCCACTCCTGGCCGTTCTCACCACGCCAGCGACGCAACACCTGCAGGGGAGTGCCGAGATCAAGGCGGCGCAGTGCTGGGGCATGAACATGGGGCGCTGCTTGAAGAAGATCCTGCCCACCACTGATCAATGGCCCTCCAGCTGAACGGCGACGCACCTCCGGCTGACGGCGGTCAGCACCACCCGCAGGAAGGGTTGCTGGAGCGAGCAACGCAATGCCGAGCAACCAACTCCAACGCAAAACGATGAACGCCGGTCGTTGCATCAGATGTCGAGGCTAGTCATATCGAGCTCGGCGCTATGGGTTTCGATGAATTCCCGGCGTGGAGCCACCTTGTCGCCCATCAGGATCGTAAAAATGCGATCGGCCTCAATGGCATCGTCGATTTCGACCCGCTTCATGGTGCGGGTGGTGGGATCCATCGTGGTTTCCCACAACTGAGCCGGCATCATTTCGCCCAAACCCTTAAAACGTTGGATGTTGTAGTTGGCTTTTTCACCAAATCCAGCCAGGGTTTTTTGAAGGTCTCCTTCGTTGTAGCAATAGGTGTGATTCTTGCCACGCTCCACCTTGTAAAGAGGCGGACAAGCAATGTAAATATAGCCACCTTCAACCAAGGCTTTTTGATAGCGATAAAAGAAGGTGAGCAGCAATGTACGGATGTGTGCCCCGTCCACGTCAGCATCGGTCATGATCACAACACGATGATAACGAAGATTTTTTTGCTCAAAATCCTCACCCTTAATCCCTAAACCCAAGGCCGTAATCAAGGCCTGAATCTCAGTATTTTTGTAGATTTTGGCATCATCAGTTTTCTCAATATTGAGAATTTTGCCCCGCAAAGGAAGAATCGCCTGGAAGCGACGATCGCGCCCTTGCTTGGCGGAACCACCAGCCGAGTCACCCTCCACGATGTAGATCTCCGATTCGGATGGATCACGGGAACTACAGTCCGCCAACTTGCCGGGCAAGGTGGAGCTTTCAAGCACGCTTTTACGGCGCACCAACTCGCGGGCCCGACGAGCTGCTTCAGCAGCATTGAAGGCCTGAATGGCCTTCTCCAAAATCATGTCGATCACCCCTGGATTGAATTCCAGGTATTGGCTCAGAGCTTCGCCCACCAAACTGTCGACAATCCCCCGCACCTCGGTGTTGCCAAGCTTGGTTTTGGTTTGGCCCTCAAATTCGGGTTCGGGCACCTTGACCGACAGCACGGCGGTGAGACCCTCGCGAATATTTTCACCCGCCAAGTTGGAATCAGAATCTTTGCGCTTGCCACGCTTGCGAGCAAAAGTATTCAAGGTGCGGGTGAGCACCGTCTTCAAGCCCTCAATGTGGGTGCCGCCATCCACCGTGCGGATGTTGTTGGCAAAGCCGAGGATGCTGTCGGAATAGGCGTCCACGCACCACTGCAGAGCTGCCTCCACAGAAACGCCATCCTTTTCAGCGTTGACATAAATAATTTCTGGATGAAGAGGATCCTTCTCCGCATTCATATAAGCGACATATTCCTTAATGCCACCTTCGTAGAAATAGATCTCTTCATGGGGCTCTCCCTCAGCCGTGCGGGCCGCTTCACGCTCATCACGGAAGACAATCCGTACACCGCCATTGAGATAGGCCAATTCCCGCAGACGGGCCGCCAGGGTGGCGTAATCAAAAACGATGCCGCTGGTAAAAATCTCACGATCGGGCTTGAAGCACACGCTGGTGCCGGTGAGGCCGTTGTCCTCAGCAGGTTGATCCTCTGAACGCAAACTGCCAATCGCCGCACCGCGCTCAAAGCGCTGCCGATGCACCTGGCCCTGACGGCGAACGGTGACGTCCACCCACTCACTCAAGGCATTGACGACGGAAACGCCAACACCATGCAGACCGCCAGACACCTTGTAACCACCGGCGCCGAACTTGCCACCGGCATGCAGCACCGTGAGCACCGTTTCCAGGGCGCTCTTTCCCGTGCGGGGGTGCACGTCGGTGGGAATGCCACGACCGTTATCGGTCACCGACGCGGAACCGTCTTCACCGAGCACCACCTGGATCTCGGAGCAGTGGCCGGCTAGGGCTTCGTCGACCGAGTTGTCGACAACTTCATAAACAAGGTGGTGAAGACCGCGCGGCCCCGTGGAGCCGATGTACATCCCGGGACGCTTGCGGACCGGCTCCAGTCCCTCCAGGACCTGGATTTGCTCGGCACCGTAGGCGGCTTCAACCTTTGAGGCTTCGCTCATGCGTGCGTGGTCTGCCAGGCCTCCTGTCAGGCTCAATCTACCACCGGCGCAACAGAGACGCTTGCAGAGGCCTCTGAGGCGTCATTTTTTGAGGGGGTGGACCCCCCTGCCTTCACCCCATGGCCCACACCAGCCCGCCCACCGACCGTTCCGCTGAGCCCGACAGCGGCGACGATCGCCCCCTGGTGGTGGTGCTGCTGGGTCCCACCGCCAGCGGCAAGACCGCCCTGGGGATCGCCCTAGCGCAAGCCCTGCGGCTGGACGTGATCAACGTGGATTCCCGTCAGCTGTATCGCGACATGACTGTGGGCACAGCCAAGCCCACCCCGACGCAGCAAGCAACCGTTCGCCATCACCTGCTCGATCTCCGCCCCCCCGATGCTCCGCTCACGCTCCAGGAGTTTCAAAACCTGGCGATGGAGGCGGTGAATCAATCCATCCAGACCCACGGCAGCGCCCTGCTGGTGGGGGGCAGTGGGCTCTACCTGAAAGCACTGACAGCAGGGCTCCATCCCCCAGCGGTGCCACCCCAACCAACCCTGCGCAGCCAACTGGGGCAACTGGGGCAACCGATCTGCCATGGCCTCCTGCGCCGGGCCGACCCAGCGGCCGGTCAGCGGATCGCTCCGGCCGACGCGGTGCGCACCCAACGGGCTCTAGAGGTGCTGTACGCCACAGGCCGCACCATGACGGCTCAGCAGAGCGCGACGCCTCCCCCCTGGCGCGTGCTGGAGCTCGGCCTCAATCCCGTAGATCTGCGCCAACGGATCGCCCAACGCACCCGTCAGCTCTACGCACAGGGCTTAGTTGCCGAAACAGCACAACTGCGGGATCGCTATGGAGCAGACCTGCCATTGCTCCAAACCATCGGCTATGGCGAGGCTTTGCAAGAGCTCGATGGCAAGTTGTGTCGCGAGCAGGCCATCGCCACCACGACCAAACGCACCCAACAATTCGCCAAACGCCAACGCACCTGGTTCCGCCGCCAGCATCAGCCCCACTGGCTGCACAGTGCGGACCCGCTCAAGGAAGCGATGACACTGATCAAAGGAGGTCTAGTGTGAGACGAGAAGTGACTGTGTCAGCACCTGCTGCACCGTTGTCCTTCACTTGTTCCCTCAACACCCTGAATGCCACGTCCCCGGTTTGATCGACGCGCTCCTGTCAGGGAGCTTCCCAACATCAACGATCGCATTAATTATCCGCAGCTGCGTGTGGTCGATGCCGATGGCACCCAGCTGGGTGTGATTGGCAGGGAACAAGCTCTCTCGGTCGCCCAGGAACGGGAACTGGATTTGGTGCTCGTCAGCGAGAAAGCTGACCCGCCCGTCTGCCGGATTATGGACTATGGCAAGTTCAAGTTCGAGCAAGAAAAGAAAGCCAAAGAAGCGAAGAAAAAGTCGCATCAGACCGAAGTCAAAGAGGTCAAGATGCGCTACAAAATCGACCAGCATGATTACGACGTGCGCATTGGCCAAGCGCAGCGCTTCCTCAAGGCGGGCGACAAGGTGAAGTGCACCGTGATCTTCCGGGGTCGGGAGATTCAGCACACCGCCCTCGCGGAAGTGTTGCTGCGCCGCATGGCCAAGGATCTGGAAGAGCAGGCCGAGATCCAGCAACAACCCAAGCGGGAAGGTCGCAACATGATCATGTTCCTCACACCGCGCAAAACGCCGCTGGTGAAGAAAGACAAAGACGACAACCAACCTGCGATCAAAGCAGTGCGCACGATCACAGCGCCTCCTCGTAACGCCAGAGCCGCAAGCCGGAAGACCTGAGCGTCTCCCCCGTGGCGGCCATGGCCCCGTGGTGCATTGGATCCCAACAGGATCCTGCGCTGCGGGGACCGCTGCACCCATCGCCTGATGGCATCAGTGTATCAGTGCCAGCCAATCAATTGTCACCCGACCGATCACTTCTTAGGGTGGCCGCAAACCGATCCGGTCCACCGGCGTGCGATTCCACATTCAGCAGGAAAGCGACATTCCGGCGTCGACCCAGCTCTACAACCAAATCTGCTTCGCCATCGCGGCGCGTCATTACCCGCCTGGCCACCGCCTCCCCAGCACGCGCCAACTGGCGATGCAGACGGGTCTGCATCGCAACACGATCAGCAAGGTCTACCGCCAACTGGAAACTGACGGCGTGGTGGAAGCCATGGCTGGCTCCGGCATCTATGTGCGTGACCAGCAAAAACCCCGTGAAGTCCGCAACCCGGTACATATCCGCAACCGTGGCGTCACCGACCTCGATCGCGAAGTGCGCAAATGCGTCGATGGCCTACTCAACGCCGGCTGCACACTGCAACAAACCCGGGAACTGCTCACGCGAGAAATTGACTGGCGGTTGCGCTGCGGAGCCCGCGTGCTGGTCAGCACCCCCAGGGAAGACATCGGCGCCTCGATGCTGATCGCAGAGGAGCTGGAGCCCTGTCTCGACGTTCCCGTGGAGGTGGTGCCCATGGAAGAGCTGGAAAGCGTGCTGGAGAACGCCAGCAACGGCACGGTGGTGACCAGCCGCTACTTCCTCCAACCCGTGGAAGACCTGGCCAAGCGCCACGGGGTGCGGGCCGTCGCCGTGGATCTCAATGACTTTCGCGACGAGCTCAATCTGCTCAAAGAACTGCGGCCAGGCAGCTGCGTCGGCCTGGTGAGCATCAGCCCCGGCATCCTGCGTGCTGCCGAGGTGATCCTGCACAGCATGCGGGGCAACGAACTGCTCCTGATGACGGCCACGCCGGATGTGGGCAGCCGGCTACTCGCTCTACTACGGGCCTCAAGCCACGTTCTCTGCGACCGCCCCAGCCTGCCCCTGGTGGAGCAAAGCCTGCGCCAAAACCGTTCCCAACTGATGCGGATGCCGCAAGTGCACTGCGCCGAGAGTTACCTCAGCGGCGACACGATCGAACTCCTGCGAAAGGAAATCGGTCTGCAGACCAGTTGAAAGGCCACCGCCGGCACCGGCGGCAGGTGATGATGCCTCAACCAGGCAAGCGCATAGTCCCGTCGGAGCCATGTTGAAGCAAATCCGAGCCGACCTGGCCTTGATCCGTGAGCGGGACCCGGCAGCCCGGGGCGCGCTTGAAATCCTGCTCTGCTATCCAGGATTTCAAGCGATCACGGCGCACCGCCTCAGCCATCGCCTGTGGCATTCACAGCTTCCCCTGAAACTACCGGCCCGTTTGCTCAGCCAGTTGAGCCGCAGCCTCACGGGAATCGAAATCCACCCCGGAGCCCGGATCGGCAACGGCGTCTTCATCGACCACGGCATGGGCGTGGTGATCGGAGAAACCGCCGAAGTGGGAGACCATTGCCTTCTTTATCAAGGCGTCACCCTGGGGGGCACCGGCAAGGAATGCGGGAAACGCCATCCCACTCTTGAAAACAATGTGGTGGTTGGAGCGGGTGCCAAGGTGCTGGGCGCCCTCAAGATCGGCACCAACACCCGCATCGGCGCTGGCTCTGTGGTGGTACGCAACGTGGAGGCCAATTGCACCGTGGTGGGCGTCCCCGGGCGGGTCATCCACCAGAGCGGTGTACGGGTCAATCCGTTGGCCCACTCAGCACTGCCAGACACGGAAGCCAATGTGATCCGCAATCTGATGGAGCGGATCGATCAACTGGAAAGCCAAGTCACCACGCTGCAGTCGACCCTCAAAGCAGTTGCCACGGGCCTCAAGATCAAGGAAGTGCAGTCGGGTCAGTCCCAGAATCTCAAGGATCGAGAAATCGTTGAGTTCCTGGGAGACTGACCACAACAGCCTTAGGCCGTTGTGGTCGGTTCCGCGGCAGAGGGGGCCGGCTGGAACATAAACATCGAATAAATCACGTTGCGACGCATGTTCGTCATCATGTCCAAGAACATGTCGTAACCCTCGTTTTTATACTCAATCAGCGGATCCTTCTGGCCATAACCCCGCAGGCCCACGGACTCACGCAAGGCATCCATCGCTTGAAGATGCTCGCGCCAGAGAGTGTCGATCTGTTGAAGGATGAAGAAACGCTCAGCTTGGCGCATCAGTCCCGGACGGTCTTGGTCAATCTGGCCCTCCTTGAGGTCGTAGGCATTGCGCAGCTGCTCCTGCAGGAAAGCCTTGAGGTCCTCCATGGATAAACCACCCAATTGGTCGGGCTCAAGATCCTCCAAGAGATAAATAAATTCCTTCACCTTGCTCACCAGCTGCCCCAGATCCCACTCCTCTGGCGGCAGATCAGGATTCACATAGGCCTCCACGATTTCATTCATCGTGCGCTCGCCATAGCCAATCACCTGCTTCTTCAGTTCACGGCCTTCCAGCACACGGCGGCGTTCGGTGTACACAGCACGCCGTTGGTTGTTCATCACCTCGTCGTACTCAAACACCTGCTTGCGGATGTCGTAGTAGTAGGTCTCGACCTTCTTCTGCGCCCCTTCCAAGGAGCGGGTGAGCATGCCGGACTCAATCGGCATGTCTTCCTCAACGCGGAAGGCATTCATCAGCCCGGCCACACGATCACCGCCGAAAATTCGTAGCAGGTTGTCGCCTAACGACAGGAAAAAGCGGGTACTGCCAGGGTCTCCTTGACGGCCAGCACGACCACGCAGTTGGTTATCAACCCGGCGCGATTCATGGCGCTCCGTGCCGATCACATGGAGGCCGCCGGCGTCGCGCACAACGGCCTCTTCCTGTTTGATCACCACGTCGTATTCAGCTTTGACACGGGCGATGGCTGCACGCAACGCAGCGATTTGAGCATCATCGGTGGGAGCTTTCTCAGCAGCGGTGGCAATGCGATCTTCCAGTTCGATCACGCTGAGGGAGCGGTCACCCCAGGCCTTCACCAGATCACGGACGAGGTCAACCAGGGATTGGTCGGTGTCTTCGCTGAGCTGACAGGGGTAAAGACTGCCGATGGCACGAGCCTCGCTGGGGGCATGGCCTTGGGAGGCCGCTGGCGGTGTTGCCTTAGCCGCAAAACCAGACGCTTCAGCACTGCGCTGCAACGGCACCGGTGGACGATGACCCTCCTCCGGTTTCACCAGACGGGGCAATAACACTTCCCGCAACTTCAAACGGGCCATGTAGTCGCTATTGCCGCCCAAGATGATGTCGGTTCCACGACCCGCCATGTTGGTGGCGATCGTGACGGCACCAGAGCGACCGGCCTGGGCCACAATTTCGGCCTCCCGCTCCACATTTTCGGGCTTGGCGTTGAGCAGATTGTGGGGGATGGATTCCTCCGCCAGCAGGGTGCTCAGTAGTTCGCTCTTCTCCACACTGGTGGTGCCCACCAGCACAGGCCGCCCGTCGCGGTGAATTTGCGCAGTTTCCTTGGCCACAGCGCGCCATTTGGCCATTTCGGTTTTATACACCTGATCAGCCAAGTCACGACGCGCCCGCACCCGGTTGGTGGGCACGATCGTGGTCTCCAATTTGTAGGTCTTCTCGAATTCCACTTCCTCGGTTTTTGCCGTGCCGGTCATGCCAGCCAGTCGGGGATACAGCAGGAAGAAGTTCTGATACGTGATCGACGCCAGGGTCTGGGTCTCCGCCTGAATCGGCAATCCTTCCTTCGCTTCGATCGCTTGATGCTGACCGTCACTCCAGCGGCGGCCAGTCATCACCCGCCCAGTGAACTCATCTACAATCACCGCGTCACCATCGCGAACGATGTAGTTCACATCCCGAACGAATAGCTCCTTCGCCTTAAGGGCGTTGGTGATGTAGTGGGCCCAGGGATCTTGGGGATCGTAGAGATCAGAGACACCCAACAACTCCTCGACCTTGGCGAAACCATCGTCGGTGAGGGTGCAGCTGCGCTGCTTTTCGTCCACTTCATAATCCCCTTCTGGATCGATGCCGTTTTTGCCCATATCCGCAGCCCGCTGCAGGGCAGCCACCACCTGAGCAGCCTGCTCATACTTCTCCTGGGGGCGCTCCACCTGCCCAGAAATAATCAACGGGGTGCGAGCTTCATCGATCAAAATCGAATCCACCTCATCAATCACGCAATACTGAAACTCCCGCTGCACAACCTCGCTGATGTCATTCGCCATGTTGTCGCGGAGATAGTCGAATCCCAGCTCTGAATTGGTGGCGTAGGTGATATCGCAGGCGTAGTTCTCCCGTCGGGTGAAGGGATCCATGTCTTGCTGGATCAAGCCGACGGACAGGCCCAGGAATCGATGCACTTGGCCCATCCACTCCGCATCGCGACGGGCCAGATAGTCGTTCACCGTCACCACGTGCACGCCACGGCCCGTGAGGGCATTGAGGTAGCTGGGCAGAGTGGCAACCAAGGTTTTGCCTTCACCGGTCTTCATCTCGGCGATCTGGCCCTCATGGAGCACCATGCCGCCGATCAGCTGCACATCGAAGTGACGCATCCCCAGCACCCGTTTGCCGGCTTCACGCACCACGGCAAAGGCTTCCGGCAGAATTTCATCAAGGATCGGGCCCTGATTCTTCAGGCTGCCGGCATTGGCGAGACGCTCCTGAAACGCAGCGGTCTTACCCCGCAACTCGTCGTCGCTGAGAGGAGCAATCTCCTCCTCCAACAAATTGATATCAGAGACGATCGGCTGGTAGCGCTTCAGCTTGCGGGTATTGGGGTCACCCAGCAGGAGCTTGAGCATGGAAGCGGTGGATCATCTGGGCGCCAGCCTACTGAGAACGCGAGAAACTCCCGACCAGCCCCACAGACACAACGCTGGGGCCATGCTTTGGGGCGGATGATGAACGTGCACGTCCCCTGCCATGGCCCGCATTCGCCTGGTTGAACACGCCCCTGGAGCTCCCGGCCTGCGCTGGCTGGGTTGCGGCCCAGACCTCAGGCCAAGCCGAGGGTTACTCAAACTGCAACGGCTGTTTCATAAACATGCCTTCTGGGCAACGCACCGCACCCACAGTGATTTGAGGCGCATGCTGGCGGGAAGCACCGTGGTGGTGAGCCTGTGGCGGGGCAAGCGCATGGTGGGCTTTGGCCGCGCCCACAGTGACGGCATTCACCGTGCAGTGCTCTGGGATGTGGTGGTGGCCGGAGACCTTCAAGGCAAAGGCCTGGGGCGACGGGTGGTGGAAGCCCTATTGTCGGCGCCCGCGATTCACAACGTGGAACGGGTTTATTTAATGACCACCAACAGCTCGGGGTTTTACAAACAGTTGGGATTTACAGATGCCAACTCTCAGCAACTGCTGATTCGAAAGCAATAAATTAAAGAGCGGATGAAGAGATTCGAACTCTCGACCCTCTCCTTGGCAAGGAGATGCTCTACCACTGAGCTACATCCGCAAGTCGGCCGTGAGGTTGTTTCCCTCGCGACCAAGAAAGTATGCACCACAAGGGTGCCCTCCGGCAATCAAGCCAACGCTTTCATTAACGAGCCCATCTCAAGAGCCTCCAGGCCATAGCTCCAGCCCAAATTGCTTTTGATTCCGGCGCGCTCCAAGGCCTGCTGCATCGTGTCGGTGGTCAACACCCCAAAGATCACCGGCACGCCGGTGTCACGCGACACAGCCGCTACCCCCTTGCTGGCTTCAGCCACGACCACATCAAAATGTGGGGTGTCACCGCGAATCACAGCACCGAGGGTGATCAAGACGTCATACCGCCCACTGCGGGCCATCGTCTGCGCCACCAACGGCAACTCAAAGGATCCCGGCACCCACGCAACATCCAATTGGGCACTGGTCGGTGACGCATCCACACCATGGCGAGACAAGCAATCAAGGCAACCACTCAGCAGCTTGCTGGTGACGAGATCGTTGAAACGCGCTACCGCAACACCGATCCGCAGCCCCTGGGCATCGGTGAAGCGACCCTCAAACGTGGTCATGAGATCGGCAAAAACTGATCACATGCTCCCACTCCAGTGGGAGCCACAGCAGTGATCAGCGTCCAGACGGAATGACAGGACCGAGGGCCTGGTCTAGACCACAAAGAAGCTCACGCCCCAATTGAGGAGCACCAGCGCCACCCAGGCAATGCCGCCCAAAAGAATCAATCGATTGGAACGACCGCTGTCTTCGCTGGATGCGTAAAGAACAGGAACAGCCACAATCAGGGCGAATGACATCACCACCAGGGCCAGAACGGTGAGGGTGTTGAGGATCTGCATGGATTGGGTCGACGCCAGGTCGGTGCAAGGGATTCTCACACGCTGGCGCCGGTGGGCATGGACTGAATGCGACCAACCTTTACAGCTTGTGGTGATGGCGCCAGCCGGAGCCCCCTACGATCATTCCCCCGCCAGTCCCCTGCGTGCCCCAACTGGACTTGGCCCTGCAAGGCAATTTATTCGGCGAGCCAGAGCGCAACGACCATGGGCGGCGGCGTGCTGAAGGCAACACGGCGTGCAACCCAACGCTCGATGACGCCGCCCTCGCTGCCGATGCCGAGAGCCGACCACGGCAACGCCAACAAGCAGCAACGACGCACGACGTCAGCGAAGACCCACCGCCAACAACAGCGTCCCAAGAGCAGCGGGCCGACAGCGACCTGCCGGCCTGGAGCCATCACAACCTGGTGGATCCTCTGCAGCTCACACCGATGCTGCGTCATTACGTTGAACTCAAAGCCGCCCACCCCGAACGGGTGCTGCTTTACAGGTTGGGGGACTTCTTCGAATGTTTCTTCGAAGACGCGATCGCCTTGTCGCGGCTGCTGGAGTTAACCCTTACCGGGAAAGAGGGAGGCAAGGGCATCGGACGCGTTCCGATGGCGGGCATTCCCCACCACGCAGCCGAGCGTTACTGCGCCGATCTGATCCGTCAGGGCCACAGCGTGGCCCTCTGTGACCAGCTGGAGGCGGCCCCTGCGAAGGGCAGTGCCAAAGGCGCATTGCTCAAGCGCGACATCACCCGGGTGCTGACACCGGGGACCGTGCTTGAGGAGGGCATGCTCAGCGCCCGCCGCAACAACTGGCTTGCCGCCGTCGTGGTGGAACCCGCCGAAGGCAAACGCCCCTTCCGCTGGGGCCTAGCCAGCGCCGATGTGAGCACCGGCGAATTGGTGCTGCAGCAGATGGAGCAGAGCAACAACCTGCATCAGGAGCTGGCGCGGCTGGAGGCCGCCGAACTGGTGTGGGGCGGAGAAGCCAACGTCCGGCCGGCCTGGTGTCCGGACCGGCTCCAGCTCACAGCCATGGCCAGCACACCCTTCAGCCGGCCAGAAGCCGAACAGGCGCTGCTGAACCACTACAAGCTCAGCACCATCGATGGTCTTGGTCTCCATGAGCACCCTTTGGCCATGCAGGCGGCGGGCGGACTGATGGCCTACCTCCAGGAGACCCGCCCCCTGGAAGGCGATGCTCTCCATGCCCCACCCCTCGACCGGCCCCAGTTGCGCTCGCGTGGTGACGCCTTAGTGCTCGACGCACAAACGCGCCGCAATCTTGAACTGACCTGCACCCAACGGGACGGGCACTTTCAAGGCTCCCTGCTGTGGGCCATCGACCGCACCCTCACCGCCATGGGAGGGCGATGCTTACGCCGCTGGCTTGAGGCTCCACTGGTGCAGACCTGCGCCATCCAGCAACGTCAGGCGAGTGTGAGCACCCTGGTGGAGAGCAGACCCCTGCGCCAAGCGCTGCGACGGTTGCTGCGACCGATGGGAGACTTAGAACGCTTAGCGGGTCGCGCTGGAGCTGGCCAAGCCGGTGCCCGGGATTTGGTGGCCATCGCCGATGGCCTGGAACGGCTGCCCCAGCTGGCCGAGCTGATTCACGACCGCTTCACAGGCGGGCCTGACTGGTTCACCCATCTCGTTGCGCCTGATCCCGCCCTGGTGCACCTGGCGCAGGCAATCCGGCACCAACTGATCGACAACCCACCACTGAGCCTGAGCGAGGGAGGGTTAATTCACGACAGCGTCGACCCCCTCCTGGATGGCCTGCGCAACCAACTCGACGATCAAGACAGCTGGCTGGCGGACCAGGAGCAACAGGAACGCCAACGCAGCGGCAACGTCAATCTCCGCCTTCAGTACCACCGCACCTTCGGGTATTTCCTCTCCGTTAGCAAAGCCAAATCAACAGCGGTGCCGGATCACTGGATCCGTCGGCAAACCCTGGCCAATGAAGAGCGCTTCATCACCCCCGACCTCAAAGCGAGGGAAGGCACCATCTTCCAACTCAAAGCCCGGGCCGCTCAACGGGAATATGAATTGTTCTGCCAGTTGCGCGAGCAAGTGGGCAATCACGCCGAAGCCATTCGGTGCGCCGCCAGGGCTGTGGCTGGTCTCGATGCCCTCAGCAGCCTGGCCGATGTGGCCGCCACAGCAGGCTGGTGTGCACCAACCGTGGACGACAGCCGCAGCCTGACCGTGGAGGCAGGTCGCCATCCAGTGGTGGAACAACTGCTTGTGGAGGAACGCTTCACCCCCAACGACGTGCAGCTCGGCGACAGCACTGACCTGGTGGTTCTGACTGGACCGAATGCCAGTGGTAAAAGCTGCTATCTGCGCCAGATCGGGCTGATTCAACTCCTGGCGCAAGTGGGCAGCTGGGTCCCAGCGCGATCAGCACGAATCGGCATCGCCGATCGGATCTTTACCCGTGTCGGGGCCGTCGATGATCTGGCCGCAGGTCAATCCACCTTCATGGTGGAAATGGCAGAAACGGCCAACATCCTTCACCACGCCAGTGATCGCTCCTTGGTCCTGCTCGATGAAATCGGCCGGGGCACAGCCACCTTTGACGGCCTCTCCATTGCCTGGGCGGTGAGTGAACATCTCGCCGGTGATCTCCAGGCCCGCACGGTCTTCGCCACCCACTACCACGAGCTCAACGCCCTCGCGGAGCAGCGCACCAACGTGGCCAATTTTCAGGTCTTGGTCAAAGAAACCGGCGATGACCTGGTGTTTTTGCATCGCGTCGCCCCAGGTGGTGCCAGCCGCAGCTACGGCATCGAGGCCGCCCGCCTGGCCGGTGTGCCCATCGCGGTGGTGCAACGGGCGCAACAGGTGCTCGACCGCTTAGCCACCTAAACGTGCATCAGTCCGATGCCGCCGCTCGCAGCAACGCATTGCACGCAGCACCCACCAAACCAGCACCGCCGCGGGTGCCCTCCAAACGAATCTGAGCGAGATCAGTGGCGGCCAAACGGCGTTTGCTCTGGGGCACACCCACAAACCCCACCGGCATCCCAATCACCAGACTGGGGGCAGGGGCCCCTTGCGCCAACTGATCCAGCAACTGCTCCAGGGCGGTCGGAGCACTCCCCACCAACACCAGCGGCATCGGCTGTCCGGCGACCGTAGCCTCAGTCGTCAACACGGGCCAAGCCCGCGCCATGGCCGCGGCCGATCGGGTCGATCCCTGCGGTGCATGCTCCGGCGCCCAAGCAAGCAACGAATGAACGGTCGTCCCCCCCGTGCGCCGCGCCATCGGCGTCACCGCCGCTGCAGCCATGGCGGTGTCGGTGAGAATCGCAGCACCCGCCTGCAAGGCTGCTATCCCCTGCTCACAAGCGCCATCGCGAAAGCGCAGCAAAGACAGCAAACCAGGGTCGCCACTGCTATGCACCAGCCGCTCCAACACCTGCTGCTGCAGGGGATCCAAACCGGTGTCGCCCAACAACAAGCGGATGCGGCGAATGCTCTCCGTGAAGATCGGGTGATCACTGACAACCTCACGGCTCACAGGGGCTGACGGCAGGGAACAGACTTCAGCATCCTTTGCCGTCGTCCCGGCCATGCCCGTGCATCTCTTCTGGGGGGATGACAGCGCCGCCCTGGAACGGGCCATCAACACGCTGATCGATCGGGTCATCGACCCGGCGTGGAGCAGCATCAACCTCAGCCGGCTGGATGGTGCCGACAGCACTCAGGCGCTGCAGGCACTCGACGACGCCCGCACTCCCCCCTTCGGTGGTGGTGACCGCTTGGTGCTGTTGCAACGCTCACCCTTTTGCAATGCCTGCCCAAGCGACTTGGCCAACCGCTTTGAAGACGCCCTGGACTTGATCCCAGACAACAGCCACCTGGTGTTGAGCCATAGCGCCAAACCGGATGGACGCCTGCGAACCACCAAAGCGCTGCAACAACGCATCAAGGCCGAGAAGGCAGCCGAGCAATCGTTTCAACTGCCTGCCATCTGGGACGGCACAGGTCAGCGCCGACTGGTGCAACGCACCGCCAGTGATCTCAACCTCGAGCTCGACCCCGACGCCATTGATGCGCTCATCGACGCCATCGGCAACGACAGCGCCAGACTGAGCTCTGAACTGCAAAAACTGGCACTGCACGCCGCCAGCGGCGGCAACAGTCGAATCAAGGCAGAGGCGGTCGCAACATTGATTGATGGCCAGGCCAGCAATGCCCTGCAGGTGGGAGACGCCCTGCTGGAGGGCCAGGTGGGGGACGCCATCAGCCGCCTCGATGCGCTGATCGATGCGGGGGAGCCAGCCCTACGCATCGTGGCCACCCTCACTGGCCAGATCCGCGGATGGCTGTGGGTCAGCCTGATGGACCAACAGGGCGAACGGGATGTGGCGGTGATTGCCAAAGCCGCAGGCATCGGCAATCCCAAACGCATCTACGTGATGCGCAAACAATTGCAAGGGCGGCCTCCGACCCGCTGCCTCAACCTGTTGGGCCGGCTTTTGGACGTGGAAGCTGCTCTAAAACGCGGAGCCCAACCGGCAGCCGCCTTCCGGGACGGCCTTCTGGGAATAGCCGCCACCGGGGAAGCCCAGTGAGACAATCGCCAACGGTATGAAACGGCTGGCATGGCCCTGCTGGTGCAGAAGTTTGGCGGCACCTCCGTCGCGGACATGGAGCGCATCCAGGCGGTGGCCCGTCGCATTGCGGCCAGCAAGGAGGACGGCAACGACTTGGTGATCGTGGTGTCGGCCATGGGCCACACCACCGATGAACTCACCAGCAAAGCGCGCGCCATCAACAGCAACCCACCCCAGCGGGAAATGGACATGCTGTTGGCCACGGGCGAGCAAGTGTCAATCGCCCTGCTGTCGATGGCTCTCAACGCTCTGGGCATTCCGGCCATCTCAATGACCGGACCTCAGGTGGGAATCGTGACCGAATCCGCCCATGGCCGGGCCCGCATCCTGGAGGTGCGCACCGATCGCCTACGCAACCGCCTCAGTGAAGGCCAGGTGGTGGTGGTGGCCGGTTTCCAAGGCACCAGTCAAAGCAGCGGTGGCACAGCCGAGATCACCACGCTGGGCCGAGGCGGCTCCGACACCTCCGCCGTCGCCTTGGCGGCAGCCCTCGGAGCGGATGCCTGCGAGATCTACACCGATGTGCCGGGGGTGCTCACCACCGACCCACGCAAGGTGGCGGATGCCCAGCTGATGCCCCAGGTGAGCTGCGATGAAATGCTTGAACTGGCCAGCCTTGGAGCCGCTGTGCTGCACCCCCGGGCCGTGGAAATTGCCCGCAACTATGGAGTGAAGCTGGTGGTGCGCTCCAGCTGGAGCGATGAACCCGGCACAACACTCACCAGCCGCAATGCCCGACCGATTGGCCGCGAAGGCCTAGAGCTCAGCCGGCCCGTGGATGGTGCAGACCTCGTGGAAGGGCAAGCGGTGCTGGCGCTCTCCCATGTGCCGGATCAACCGGGCGTCGCGGCTCAGTTGTTTGAAGCGCTCTCGGTCGGTGATGTGAACGTCGACATGATCATCCAAGCCACCCATGAAGGCAGCAGCAACGACATCACCTTCACGGTGAGCCAGGCGGATCTCGAGCGGGCACGCAACATCTGCGCCGGCCTACTGGAGGACTGGGGCGGACAGCTGGTGGCCGAAGGCGGCATGAGCAAGCTGAGCATTAATGGTGCAGGCATCATGGGTCGCCCCGGCATCGCCGCCGGGCTGTTTGACACCCTATCGAGAGAAGGCATCAACCTTCGCCTCATCGCCACCAGCGAGGTGAAAGTGAGCTGTGTGATCGCTGCAGACCAGGGCGGAAAAGCACTGCGGGCAGTGAGCGCGGCCTTCGAACTGCACGACCAGCAGGTGCATCTGAACCCACCGACAGCAGGAACTGGGGAACCCGAAGTGCGCGGTGTCGCCCTCGACCGCGACCAAGCGCAGGTGAGCGTGCGCCATGTGCCAGACAAGCCCGGCACTGCCGCAGCGCTCTGCACAGCCCTTGCCGATGCCGGCATCAGCCTGGATGCGATCGTGCAATCGGAACGGCAACACGCCGATGGCAGCCGTGACATCAGCTTCACACTCAAACGTGAGGATCGCGCCCGCACCGATCAGGCCCTGGCACCACTGCTGGCCCAATGGCCCGGCGCCCAACTGGAAGACGGACCAGCCATCGCCTTAGTGAGTGCCGTGGGCGCAGGCATGCCAGCCACGGCTGGCACAGCCGCCCGCATGTTCCGAACTCTGGCCGATGCGGGGCTGAACATCGAACTGATTGCCACCAGTGAGATCCGCACCAGTTGCGTGGTGGCGGAAAGCGATGGGGTCGCAGCGCTACGGGCGGTGCATGCCGGCTTCGAGCTGGGCGGAACGACAATCCACAAAGCGCAAGGCAGCGAATCCCCCCTCGAGGCTTAATGGCCTCGAGGGATCAGCGACGTCGCAACAGCATCCAGGTGGAGTGGTAGTCGAGCGCAGCCACACCAAGGCTGAGCTGCTGATCCAAGCAACGACGCAAACGCACCAACTGGCTGCGGGAGTAGGGCGAATGCTGTGGCCGGGCACCAATCAACGCGAAATGACGCAGGTAAGCCACCGCTGACGGCACCGGCACACCATTGGGAAATGATCCACCGGCGACCCATTGAAACTGGGGAGCTAAAGCACGCTGAGCCGCCACACCGATTAAGGCCTGCGGGTCGGGCAGTTCCAGCAGATGGGACGGCAACTCCGCGGCCACGAGGGCCTGACGCAGGATCTGAAAACTGCTGGCATCCGGCACAGCCAGCGCTAGCCAATCCCCGGCACGCATCAATGGCGCCCATACCTTCTGCAGCACCTTCAGCGGCGCGGGACTCCACTGCAGCGCATAGCTAGACAGCACAAGGCGGTGACCATGGCAGGGCAACTGAGCCTGCAACACATCGATGGCGTCGTGCTGAAACGCATCAAGCACCACACCCGTCACTGCCCGATGACGCTCCGCAAGCAGCGCGCAAGCCCGTTCCACCATCGCGGCGGCCTGATCCACCAACAGCAGCCGTTCAGGAAGCCCCTGGCCTGACGCCTGGAGCACATCCAACCAGGAACGGGTCGCCAATCCGGTGCCGCAACCTAGATCAAGCACGCAAGCCGGCAACTCCGTTGCGCCGCTGGTGCCACCAACCGTGATGCGTCGACGGACTTCTGTCGCCAGCTGCATCGCGGCAAGGCGCTGGGGCTGTGCGGCAGCGTCGTAGGTGGTGACCGCAGCGGCAAAGGATGAGGTCAAGCGATGGGAATCAACCCTTGCCCACCAGTCTCTGACGCAGCTGTTTGATCCGGTCACGCAGGTTGGCAGCCTCTTCGAAATCCAGCGTCTTGGCGGCCTCTTTCATGCGCACCTCCAGCTGATCAATCAGTTCCGGCAAGGCATCGAGGGCCAGTCCTTCGCCATCATCGTCGATGGCCTTCACCGCCTGACCCGCCACCTGCACCAGATCAGCATCAGGGCCGTCGGTCTTGAGCTTCCGCGACAACTCCAGGAAAGAGAGGATCGAATTACTCGCCTTTTTACCGGCGGCCGTGGGCACGATGCCGTGTTTGTCGTTGTAGGTCTGCTGAATCTTGCGACGGCGTTCGGTCTCTTCGATCGCCTTGGCCATCGAGTCGGTCATGTTGTCGGCATAGAGCAGCGCCACGCCCTCCACATGGCGGGCAGCACGACCGATGGTTTGGATCAACGAGCGCTCAGCCCGCAGGAAGCCCTCCTTATCGGCATCGAGGATGGCCACCAACGACACCTCTGGCAGGTCGAGACCTTCCCGCAGCAGATTGACGCCAACGAGCACGTCATATTCACCGAGGCGAAGATCTTGGATGATCTCGATCCGCTCGATCGAATGAATTTCGGAGTGCAGGTAGCGCACACGCACCTCGTTCTCCGCCAGGTAATCGGTGAGATCTTCCGCCATTCGTTTGGTGAGGGTGGTGACCAGCACCCGCTGCTGCTTCTTGGCCCGGCTGCGGATCTCACCGAGTAGGTCATCCACCTGACCGGTTGTGGGCCGCACCTCCACCACCGGATCGAGCACCCCCGTCGGCCGAATCACCTGCTCCGCCACTTGCCCACCACTCACCTCCATCTCCCAGTTGCCGGGAGTAGCACTCACAAACACGGTTTGCCGGGCTTTGGTCCAAAACTCATCGCCCTTCAATGGCCTGTTATCAGCAGCGCTGGGAAGGCGAAAACCGTGGTCGATCAGCACCTTTTTGCGAGCCTGATCGCCATTATACATCGCCTGCAGCTGCGAACAGGTGACGTGGCTCTCATCAACAATGAGCAGCCAATCGTCAGGGAAATAATCGATCAAACATTCCGGTGCACTGCCTGGCGCACGGCCAGCTAAATGGCGGGCATAGTTCTCAACACCGTTGCAATACCCCACCTGACCCAACATCTCCAGGTCGTAGGTGGTGCGCT
Source organism: Synechococcus sp. (assembly GCA_049889555.1). Taxonomy (GTDB): domain Bacteria; phylum Cyanobacteriota; class Cyanobacteriia; order PCC-6307; family Cyanobiaceae; genus Synechococcus_C. Next base: position 21,989 of record JBMHDE010000025.1, read on the forward strand.
GCTCCAGCCGCTGTGCTTCCAGCAACTTGCCTTCGGTATGGAGAACATCCAGCCGCTGCTTGAGCTCATGACGAATGTCTTTGATGGCGGTATCAAGACGTTCCTTCGGGGTCACGAAGTGCTTAGCGGGATAAATATTGATCGCGTCCATGCTCTGGAGGATTTCGCCGGTGGTGGGATCGACATAACGAATGGCCTCGACCTCATCGCCGAACAGTTCAATCCGCACCAAGCGGTCTTCATAGGCGGGGCCAATTTCGAGCACATCGCCACGCACTCGGAAGCGCCCCCTGGTGATCTCGGTGTCGTTGCGGCTGTATTGATTGTTAACTAGATCGCGCAAGGAACCGCGCAAATCCAAACTATCCCCAACCTGAAATTTCACAGAGGCTTTCAGGTATTCGCTCGGAATACCAAGGCCATAAATACAACTAATTGAGGCCACAACGATCACATCACGACGCTCAAATAGCGACCGGGTTGCCGAGTGGCGCAACATGTCGATCTCCTCATTGATCGACGCAGTTTTGGCAATGTAGGTGTCACTAACCGGAACGTAAGCCTCCGGTTGGTAGTAGTCGTAATAGGAGATGAAATATTCAACGGCGTTATGGGGGAAGAACTCCCGCAACTCATTGCAGAGCTGGGCCGCCAAGGTCTTGTTGTGCGCTAACACCAAAGCCGGACGACCGGTTGTTGCAATCACATTGGCCATCGTGAATGTCTTGCCCGTGCCCGTGGCACCAAGCAAGGTTTGATAGCGCTGACCGCCGTTGACTCCTTCCACCAACTGGGCGATCGCCGTGGGCTGATCTCCTTTGGGGGTGTAAGGCGCCGAAAGATCGAAGGCGGGCATGGGCGTGAAAGCGACGCCGTCGGTGAAGGCTGTTCAGGCTAGAAGGGCAACACAAAAAAAAGCCCCCCACATGGGGAGGCTTTTCGGCTCCTCAACGAGCAGCTCAGGCGCGCACAGGTGCCTCAGTGGCGAGAGCATCACGCAAACCACGCACCACCGCCACCATGGCCAATTCGTCATTGAGGCGGTTCACAGCAGAGCCAACGCCCACACCAGCTGCACCGGCAGCAATGGCCATCGGCAGAGTGACGGCAGAAAGGCCAGAAGCGCAGAGCACGGGCGCTGCCACATCGGCTTGCTGCAAAGCAGCACGAATGCTGTGGGCCGCAGCCAGGGTGGGGGCAGCCTTTTCAATCAAGCCAAGGGTGCCGGCGCTAAAGGGCTTGGCGCTCGTACCACCTTCGGTCTGAATGACATCCGCTCCAGCATCCACCAAATCCACCGCCAGCTGCTGCTGCTCGTCCATTGGCAGCACATGGGGCACGGTGACGCTCAACACCACGTTGGGCAGCAGCGCACGGGTCTGACGGGTCAGTGCAAGCACTTCAGCAGCATCAAAGATGCGGCCCTGGGGATAAAACGCATCAAAGTTGCCAATCTCGACCATTTGGGCACCGGCAGCCACAACAGCAGGGAACAACGCAGGCTCCACCGCCGAGACACAAACGGGCACACCACCGGATTCGCGGATCGCCAGAGCCACCAGCTCGGGATCACACGCCACATCAATCAGATCAGCACCACCATGGCCAGCAGCACGGGCCACGCGGGCCACCGACGCTGCATCAAAATTCATCAGGCCGGCGATCACCTTCAAAACCGAGCGTTGCTCGAAACGCTGACGTAACGCGGTGGGCAACTGAGCGAGACGAGTCATCAGGCCAGAGTCATATCGGCTGATTCTCCCACCGCATGGATCCCGCGCTCGATCCGCCCCTAACGCGCTGCTGGTCGGCATGGCACGACCGCCTGCACCGGGAACTGCTCCAGCATCCGCAGCGACTTCCCCCTGGGCAACGACTGCTGCTCGCGGTCTCCGGCGGCCAAGACTCGATGGCTCTCACAGCCCTGTTACTCGGCCTCCAGCGACTGCACCACTGGGAGCTACAGCTTTGGCATGGCGATCACAACTGGCACGCAGGTTCGGCGGTGATCGCCGCCGAACTGCGGGCGTGGAGCTTGAAGCAGGGGCTACCCATCACCATCGACCGCAACAACAGCATCGCCTCAACGGGCCAAACCACCGGGAGCGAAGCCGAAGCGCGTCGATGGCGTTATCAGCAGCTGGCCACCTGCGCTGCTGCACAGGAGTGCCGGGTGGTGTGCGGCCACACCGCCACCGATAAGGCGGAAACCTTGCTGTTGCATCTCACAAGGGGCACGGACCTTGCCGGTCTTGGCAGCATGCGACGCGAGCGAGTGCTCGAGGAAACACAACACCCCGAGGTGCATCTGGTGCGGCCCCTCTTGGGATTCAGCCGTCAAGACACCGCATCGATTTGCCGCGATCTCAACCTGCCCATCTGGCTGGACCCCAGCAACGCCAACCTGCGTTTCAGCCGCAACCGCATCCGCCAGCAGGTCCTACCTGTGCTGAACGAACTGCATCCCGGCTGTGAGAAACGCATCGCTGCCCTGTCAGAACGACTGTCCCAAGTGCAGGACAGTCAACAGATCTTGCTGACTCTCAGCCTGGAGGCCTTAAGCCATGACCATGGCCTCCATCGTCAGCGTTTCGCAGCACTCCCCCATGCGCTACGTCGTGACCTGCTGGCTCGCTGGTTGCAACTGTGCTGTGCACCACCCCTGAAAGCGTCGCTGCTGGAAGAGCTGGCACAGGCAACGGGCGAGGGCGATCCGAGCGGAGGACGGGATTTACCTAGCGGCTGGCGACTCCACTGGGACGAAATATCATTACAACTAAAGCAACGGCAGTGAGGGTTTATGGACCTTGACGTTCAGCAGCGCTATCTCGACGCTGAACAGGCCTATGGCGAAGGGGATTTCGCGCAGGCCGAGTCCATTGCCAGCACCCTGCTGGCCCATCTGGAAGAGAGCAGCAGCGCCGAGGAGGCAGAGGAAGAAGTGCGCCTCGCGTGGCGGGCCTTTGTGACCTTGTTGCTGGGACACATTCACTTCCATGGTCTCAATCAGCCCGAACAAGGGCTCACCCATTACAAGCTGGCATTAGACAGCCAGCCGCCCGACACCCTGCGTGATCTCGCAGAACAGGGTGTTGAGCGCTGTGAGGCCAGGATTGCGAGCATCGACGTGGAACCAGACCCTGCCCCTGAATCCAACACCGAACCAAGCACGGATCCAGAGACAGACCCAAGTGCACAGCAAGACACTGAGCAAGCACAAGACCCAAGTGCACAGCAAGGCACCGAGCAAGCACAAGACCCAAATGCGGATCAAGCGCAAGACCCAGGGCTGTCACTGACCAACGACCCCTTCCTTGACTCAGCAGCTGCGACTGCAGCAGCAACAACGACTGCCGCGACCCCTGCCATCACACCTGAAGTGGTCGACACGACGGCGACGATTGTCTCCACGACATCAGCGACTCCATGGTTGAGCAATAATGAAGCCGATGCCACCAGTTTGAGTGATGCAAGTCCGGTCAGCAAACTTGCCGACTCCGCACCAACCTTCGCTCAGGCCGACCCTGCATTAAAGCCGATTGCAGTCGCGACAGACGACAACAGTGCCCAACCGAATGCACTCAATGACGTCGACGACAAGGCAGCCAGGCAGGCCGTGATGGAAGAGGTTGTGCCAGCGGCACCTGAAGCTGAAAAACCGAAGATCGACCTGACCCCCTGGCTCCTGCGCAGCACCATCGCTCTCAACAAGGACTAGAGCAACCAACGACTGCGGGAGAGATGGAACCCTCCAACTCTCTCGATTCATTCGTGTTTTAGCTGGCCCAGCCTGTGATTGAACCCACATTGCCCGATCTGCGCTCACGACTAGGGCCAGATGGTTTGGAGCTCCTGGCCCAACACGGCCTATTGGCAGCTCTCATTGAACGCATGCTAGTGCGCGAGATCACGCGCAGCATCGAGCTAACAGACGCCAGCCAACAAGCGGCCATCGGCGACTTCTTGCGTCAGCACAACGTTGGCTCGCCTGAAGCTCTTGGGGACCTGATCCAGGCCAGCGGTTTGAGCGAAGACGCCTTTTATGAGCAACTCTTCCGGCCAGCCCGCATGGCGCAGATTGCCCAGGAGGAGTTCGGCGCCAAAGCGGAAGCACGCTTCCTGGCCCAGAAAGAACGGCTCGATCGTGTCGTCTACAGCCTGCTGCGTCTCACGAGCCAATCGCAGGCCCAGGAGCTTTACCTGCGAATCGCCCATGGCGAAGCCAATTTCAGCGATCTGGCAGGACGCTTTTCCGAGGGCGTGGAGCGCAACACCAACGGTGTTGTTGGTCCGGTACCCCTCAACCAAGCCCATCCGACTCTGTCTGAAAAGCTGCGGGCCGCCAAACCCGGCATGCTGCTCGAACCATTTTCCATCGATCGCTGGTGGGTGGTGGCCCGGCTCGAGCGCTTCTCACCCGCCAGTTTCGATGCGCGAATGGGCGCTCAAATGAGCATGGAATTACTGCAAGAATGGCTTAAAAACACCACTGAGCAACGGGTCCAAACCCTGCAAGCAACGCTGACAACGGTTCGGGAGCATCATGAGCTTGATCAAGCTTGATCAACTGCTTCAGCATGAAGCGTTTCGCGAGCTGAGCGCACCAGCCCGCCAGCAACTGCGCGATGGCATCACCCTGCTCTCTTTCGAGCTGGGAGAGCAACTGGTGGACTCTGGAGTGATCCCAGGCCGGGTGCTGATCCTGCTCGAGGGGCAGGCGCGCCTGGTCAGCACGCATCAAGGCCGGCTGATCTCCCTTGGAAAATTTGACCCCGGCGCCGTGCTCGGTGCCGCCAGCCTGCTCTGCGGACGCAACTGCGAAAACCTGATCGCCAGTGATGCGGTCACGGCTGCCTCCATCTCCGATGAGCTGTGGGCCAAGCTTTACGAGCAAGACGACAGTTTTCGCAACTGGTGCGATCGCCAGTTGTGGAGCCAAGAAGTCATCACCCTGCTGCAAGACCTGCAGCACACCAGTGCCCGCACCGACGCCACCGCGCTGGCACGGTTACAAGACAGCTTGCGGGCGGCGCAACGGGTGCCCCTTAACCCTGCTGCGATCCAGGCCGCCCAAGCCGACCAACGGCAAGTGTTTGTGGTGTCGGCTTGGAACAAAGAGACATCCGGCAGGCCTCTGAACGACGGCGAGTTCCCTCCCACAAGCCAACCGTTTCCAGCGCGTCTGATCAGCCTGCCAACGGCTGTCGTGGAAAGGATTCTCAATGATGCCGACACGAGCGCCAGCCCTGCAGCCAAAGACGCGACTTCTCTGGTGCCAGCCAGCGATCCTTCCGCAGAAGCCCTCAACGCCCAAGCCGGTGGCCCCACCCCCATTAGCCGCTTTGATCCAAGCGGGAGTGTGCTCAATCAACTGCGTTTGATCCGCGCCGAGGGCGTGCTTCAGGAAACTCTGGCCTGCTTTCAAATGCTGGCGCAGCTGATGACGCTGCCCGTGCGCCGGGATGCGATCGACAAGATCCTGCGGGAAACCGTTCGCCGCGGCCAGACCCCCAATCTGCGGTTGTGCGGCCAAATCGCGGCCGGGCTTGGTCTGCATGTCTCCGGCGCACGGGTTGCAGCGGCCATGGGCACCCGACTGCAAACACCCACGCTGATTCCGTGGGGCGACAGTTTCGCCATCGTTGCCCGCAGCAATCAAGCCGGGCTCACCCTGGCCTCACCCAAAGACGGGATCATCGACCTCAAGCCAGAGCAACTGGACGAGAACTTCCCAGAGGGGATTGACCTGCTGCTGCTCGAACGAACCAACACCACACCCAACGAAACCTTTGGCCCCTCCTGGTTCTGGCCAGCTCTCAAGCGTCACCGGGGCGTGCTGATTCAGGTGCTCGTGGCCAGCTTCGTGGTGCAGCTGTTTGCCCTGGCCAACCCACTGTTGATTCAGGTGATCATCGATAAGGTGATCGCCCAGCGCAGCCTCGACACCCTTCAGGTGCTCGGGATCGCTTTGGTGGTGGTGACCTTGTTGGAAGGTGTGCTCGGCAGCCTGAAGACGTTTCTATTTTCAGAAACCACCAACCGCATTGACCAACGCCTTGGCGCAGAGGTCATCGACCACCTGCTCCGCCTTCCCCTTGGTTACTTCGACAAGCGGCCGGTGGGTGAACTGGGCTCGCGCATTGCCGAGTTGGAGAAAATCCGCAACTTCCTCACCGGCCAGGCCCTCTCCACCCTGCTGGATGCGGCCTTCTCCGTGATTTACATCGTGGTGATGGTGCTCTACAGCTGGCTGCTCACCCTGATCGCCCTGGCAGTGTTGCCGATTCAGGTGGGCTTAACACTGATCGGTGCACCCCTGTTCCGCCGCCAATACCGCCAAGCCGCAGAAGCCAACGCCAAAACCCAGAGCCATCTGGTGGAAGTGCTCACCGGCATCCAAACCGTGAAGAGCCAAAACGTGGAGATGGTGAGCCGCTTCTCCTGGCAAGAGCTCTACTCCAGCTACATCAACCGCGCGTTTGAAAAAACGATCAGCGGCACGGTGCTGAGTCAAACCTCCCAGGTGCTGCAAAAACTGTCCCAACTGATGGTGTTGTGGGTGGGCGCCACCCTGGTGCTCAGCGGCAATCTCAGCCTTGGCCAGTTGATCGCCTTCCGGATCATCTCTGGCTACGTGACCCAGCCGCTGTTAAGGCTCTCGAGCATCTGGCAGAACATCCAGGAGCTCAAGGTGAGCTTCGAGCGACTTGCGGATGTGATCGACACGCCGCAGGAGTCGAATGCCGTCGATCAAGCCAAAGTCCCCCTGCCACCCATTCAAGGCAGCGTCAGTTTTGAGAACCTCACCTTCCGGTTCCGGCCCGACGCACCTCCCGTGCTGAAAGACGTCAACCTGCAGGTGAAAGCCGGCACATTCGTGGGCATTGTTGGCCAGAGCGGTAGCGGCAAAAGCACACTGATGAAGCTGCTCCCACGCCTCTATGCGCCAGAGGAAGGGCGCGTCTTAATCGACGGCTACGACATCGACAAAGTGGAGCTCTATTCCCTTCGCCGACAAATTGGCATCGTGCCCCAGGATCCGCTGCTGTTCTCCGGCACCATCAGCGAAAACATTGCACTCACCCAGCCCGATGCCGGCAGTGATGAGATTGTGATGGCCGCGAAATTGGCGGATGCCCACGACTTCATCATGGGGTTACCCAGCGGTTACAGCACCCCGGTGGGTGAACGCGGTGCCTCTCTCAGTGGCGGACAGCGCCAGCGCATCGCCATTGCCCGAACCTTGCTCAGCAACCCAAAGCTTCTGGTGATGGATGAAGCCACCAGCAGCCTCGATTACGAAACCGAACGCCGCGTTTGCGACAACCTGGTGGGGGCAGTGCAGGACTGCACGGTGTTCTTCATCACCCACCGCCTGGCCACCGTGCGCCGGGCTGATCTGATTGTGGTGATGCACTTGGGCGTTGTGGCCGAAATCGGAACCCACGATGCATTGATGGCCAAACGCGGCCGCTACTACGCGCTTTATCGCCAACAGGAGGCCGGCTGACATGGGCAAGTTCAATCAAAACCCGATGGGTGGGCTGCTGCGCAAAGCCCAGGATCAACTCGAAAAACGAGCCGGCCACATCACCGCGGATGAAAGCGTGCTGCAACAGGATCGCTTCTGGCTCAAAAGCGTCACCTGGACGCTGGTGGGCACCACCATCTTTGGCATCGGCTGGCTGGCCATTGCCCGCACCGAGGAGGTGGTGGTGGCCAGCGGCAAACTGGAACCAGTGGGAGATGTCAAAGAGATCCGTATCCCCACAGGCGGGGTGGTGAAAGACATCTTGGTGAAAAGCGGCGACCGAGTGAACAAAGGCCAACTGCTGATTCGCCTCGATCAGGAGAGCACCGCCGAACAGCTCTCTTCCCTCGAACAAAGCGTGACCGAGAAAGGCACCCAAATCATTCAAAAGCAGGAACAACTGAAGCTCAAACGGCTCGAGCGTCAGCGCACCCTTGATCTCAACCGCGAACAACTGGCCACCACCCGGGCCAATCTGGCGCTGGAAACCCAAATCCTCGATCGACTGGCAACCCTGGCCCGTGAAGGCGCAGCCCCCGACATCCAATACCTGCAGCAACGCAACCGGGTGGCTGAACTGAAGGGGCAGGTCACCAAGGAAGAACTCGACGGCCGCCGCCGGATTGCCCTGATTGATCAACAAGTGGAACAACTCAACGCCGAGTTGGCCGGTCTGCGGAGCGAACGCTCCCAACTCGAAGCACGCCGCACTGAAGTGAAGGTGACCAACCGCAACCAGCTGCTGCGCTCACCGGTGGATGGGATCGTGTTCGACCTGAAACTCACCAACCCGGGGTTCGTCTCGCAAGATCAATCAGCGCAGGCAGCGTTAAAGGTGGTGCCCTTCAACACCCTGGAAGCCGATGTGGAGATTCCGAGCAGCAAAATCGGTTTCGTGCGCACCGGTCAAACCGCAGAGGTGAGCATCGATTCGTTCCCCGCCACCGATTTCGGGGTGTTGGAAGGCATCGTGTCGTCGGTGGGATCGGACGCCCTGGCGCCCGACGCGCAAAAGGGTCGCCAAGAATACCGCTACCCCGCCACGATCAAACTGAACGAACAAACGTTGAGAGTGAACAACGGCACGGTGCTGCCGCTGCAAGTCGGCATGTCACTGACGGCCAATATCAAACTGCGCAGCGTCAGCTACCTGCAACTGCTCCTCAACACCTTCCAGGACAAGACCGATTCCCTGCGTCAGATCTAAACCAGCCAACCCCTGGAATCACCACCCCATCGGGGCAGGCCTACGCCGCCGCCGACCGGCGGCGGCGGGTGCGACCTGCAGGCATCTCTAACTCAGGCTCAGGCTGCGGCTGAGTCGTGCGGTTGGCAACGGCAACGGATGTGGCAGCCGGAGCGGGCTTCGGGGTGGATGCGGGGGGAGTGCTAGAGCTTTTGGCTGCTGCCCCGTTGGCAGCTGCGGACGGCGTTGTGATCACACGGGCAGGGGCTTGATCACGGTCGCGACGGCCATGACCATGGCCACCATGACGGCCACCTCCACCACGGCCGCCACGACCACGACCCACGGGACGATCATCGGGCTCAGCATCAGCACGACCTTTGTAGACAGGAGTGCCCGCGGGGGCTGGCTGCACCAGACAAAGGATCAGGGGCTCCACCTGCAACTCGCGGCGCATGCGCCGACCAAGACCCACTTCCACCTCACGCTGAACACCCATCCAATCCACTTCAGGCGCCTTGCCGCCGGTGTTGCGGGTCAACTGCTTCCAGCGGTTATCCAGCACCCACCTAATCTCCCGCTCAGTCCACAGCGACATCTTGCGGGCATCAGCGGTGGTCACAACCCCCCGCAGGTTCACCCGCGGCGGGGCAACCATGGCGCCATCGGTGCTGATCGCAGCCAAAATCGTGACGACACCGTCTTCAGCAAGCTGCTGACGCTCTTTCAACACACGGGCATCGACAATTCCATTGCGGGACTGATCCAACAACTCAATGCCGGCCTTCACGGGATCGCCCTTGCGGATTGATTCGGCGGTGAGTTCCACCACATCACCGTTATCAATAATCAGTGTATTGTCTTCTGGCACGCCCATGGAATGACCGGTTTTGGCGTGCTGCACGAGCATGCGGTGCTCACCATGCACCGGCACAAAGAACTTCGGCTTCGTGAGCGCCAGCATCAACTTTTGATCTTCCTGGAAGCCATGACCCGACACATGGATGCCCTCACCCTTGCCATAAACCACCTTGGCGCCGAGCATCATCAACCGATCGATGGTGTTCACCACTGAAATGGTGTTCCCAGGGATTGGGCTGGCCGAAAAGATAATCGTGTCGGTGGTTTTGACCTTCACCTGGGGGTGCTCTCCGCGGGAAATGCGGCTGAGCGCAGCCAGGGGTTCACCCTGACTTCCCGTCATCAGCAACAGGGTTTCACGATCCGGCAGGTCATTGATCTGCTTAATCGGCACAAATAGGTCGTCGGGAGCACGCATGTAGCCCAGTTCCCGCGCCTTAGCGATCACGTTGAGCATGGAGCGGCCCAGCAAGCCCACTTTGCGGCCGTTCTTGAGGGCCAACTCCAGGATCATGGCGACCCGATGGATCGAACTCGCGAACGTGGTGATGATCACACGCCCTTCCGCCTCGGCCATGTGGCGGTCAAGGTTGGGAAACACCGACCGTTCCGGAGGGCAGAAACCGGGTACCTCAGCGTTGGTGGAGTCGCTGAAGAGGCAGAGCACCCCTTGATCACCGTGATGGGCCAGCCGAGCCAGGTCGAAATGTTCGCCATCCACTGGGGTGTGGTCGAACTTGAAATCACCGGTGAAGATCACAGTGCCCACGGGCGTGGTGATGGCCAGCGAAAAGCTGTCGGCCATCGAGTGGGTGTTGCGGATGAACTCCACAGAAAAGTGCTGCCCCAGCTTGACCACATCGCGCGGGCCAACGGTCTGCAGCGTGGTGCGATCCGTAACACCGGCTTCATCCATCTTGCCGGTGAGCATCGACAGCGCCAGGCGCGGCCCGTAGATCACCGGAATGTTGAAGTGCTTGAGGTGATGGGCGATACCACCAATGTGATCTTCATGACCATGGGTCACGATCATGCCGCGAATGCGCTTCTGGTTTTCCCGCAGGAAGCTGGTGTCGGGCAGCACCACGTTGACGCCATGCATGCCATCACTGGGGAAGGCCAAACCGGCATCCACCAGCATTAAGTCATCGCCGAACTCAAACACACAGGTGTTCTTACCGATCTCATGCAGACCGCCGAGAGGAATCACCCGCAGGCAGGGTTCGTTGGTGGCAGCTTGCCCGTTGCGGGAACGGTGGGCGGTGGAGATCGGAGTCATGAATGGCGTCGTTGAGAGTGAAAGAAAAACTCAGGTGGGGCACTGAAGACGAAGCCGCTGGCTTCGCAGTACCAAGGGTCAATCAGCCGAGGCGTCAGGTCTGACGCAGGGCATCCAGGGTTTGGGCAAGGGACTCACGCATGGCGGCATCCAGGGGGACAAGGGGAAGACGGGGCGCACCGACGGGCCAGCCGCTGAGCTCAAGGGCAGCTTTGACCGGAATCGGATTGGTCGTGGCGAACAGGGCCTTGCACAGGGGCAACAACAACTCGTGCTGCGCAAGGGCCTCCGCGTGACGGCCACGCAAGAAGGCCTCAATCATCGCGTGCATGCGTTCACCAGCCACATGGCTAACGACACTGACCACACCCACAGCCCCGACCGACAGCATCGGCAGGGTGAGTGCGTCGTCGCCGCTATAGATCGCCAGCCGTGGACCACAGGCCAGGCGCAGCTGGCTGACTTCCTCAGTGGTGCCACTGGCGGCTTTGAAGCTCACCACATTGGCGCAATCCATCAAGCGAGCCACGGTGGTTGGAGCCAGGCTGCAACCGGTGCGACCAGGAATGTTGTAAAGCATCAACGGGAGCTCAGGCGCTGCCGCTGCAATGGCACGGAAGTGGGCTTCCATCCCCGCCTGGGGGGGCTTGTTGTAGTACGGCACCACCACCAGCGCACCATCAGCACCAGCAGCAGCAGCATGGGCCGTGGCCTCAACTGCTTCCGCAGTGGAGTTGCTGCCCGTACCAGCCAGCACCTTCACCTCGGAGCCCACGGCCTGGCGCACCGCCGCCAGCACTTGTGCCTGCTCGTCCCAACTCAGGGTGGGGGATTCACCCGTGGTGCCACAAACCACAAGGCCGTCGGATCCCTGCTCCACCAGATGACGAGCCAATCGGCCCGTCAAGGGGAGATCAACGGCGCCCTCAGCATCGAAGGGTGTGACCATGGCGGTCAGCAGACGACCGAAGGGAGTGGGTGACAATTCAGCGGCTATCGACATAGCAATCAGGCGGCGATCAAGAGTTCTGCGATCTGAATCGCGTTAAGAGCCGCCCCCTTGCGGATCTGATCACCACAAAGCCAGAACTCCAAGGCGTTGGGTTCGCTGATGTCTTGGCGAATCCGACCGACCGCTATGGGATCGCGACCGGTGACATCTGTGGGCATCGGGAAGCGGTTGTCGTCGGACCGATCGATCAGTTCAACCCCAGGGGCCTCAGCCAACAGCGCACGGGCTTCAGCCACGGGAAACGGTTGGGCAAACTCCACATTGACCGCTTCGGAGTGGGCACGCAGCACGGGAACGCGCACACACGTGGCTGTGAAACGTAGATCCGGCAGCGCCATGATCTTGCGGGTTTCATTCACCATTTTCATCTCCTCTTCGCAATAGCGATTGGGCTGCAGAGGAGAGTTATGCAGAAACAGATTGAACGCCAGAGAGTGGGGAAGCACACTGCTTTCTGGCGTACCTCCATCAAGCACCACCTGGCTGAGATCACGCAGTTCATCCATGGCCCGAGCACCAGCACCGCTGGCCGACTGATACGTGCTCACCACCACACGACGCATCGGACGCTTGGCGGCGAGGGGGGCCAACGCCAAAGTGAGCAGGATCGTGGTGCAGTTGGGGTTTGCAATCACACCCTGATGGCTGAAGGCTGCATCGGGGTTCACCTCAGGAACCACCAACGGAACGCCCTCATCCATGCGGAAGGCACTGGAGTTATCAATCATCACAGCGCCAGCATCCGTGATCGCCTGGCGCCACTGCTTCGACACCGAACCTCCCGCGGAGGCGAGCACCAAATCCACACCTTGGAAGGCCTGGGCATTCACCTCTTGAACGGTGAGGTCCTGGCCCTTCCACTGCTGCCGCCGACCGGCGGAGCGGGCTGATGCCAGCAGGCGCAAGTCCGCAACTGGGAACTGCCGCTCAGCGAGAAGTTGCAGCAACTCTTGGCCCACAGCACCACTGGCGCCAAGCACGGCAACGACAAGTGGTCGGGCAGAACGAGAACGAGGAGGCGTTGCAGAAGAGACGGACAAATTGGGTATCGCTGGAGCTAAAACACTGGCAACAATCGTCTGATTGCCTGGACGTCCGCTGTGAAGAGAAGCGAATCGACCCGTCAGAACGTTGTGGTCACAATACGCCGCCAAGCTGGCACTGACGCTTGCATACAGTGTTGGGCTGCCCGTACCAGTTCTAATGAGCGCCGCTTCGTTAAAGGTCAAGACCACCGCCCGCCCCGGCAGCCGCCTGGCGGTTGAAGTGGCAGTGCCCGCGGAGCGCTGCAAAGAGAGCTACGAAGCGGCCATTACCCGCCTCAGCCGCACCATCAACTTGCCCGGCTTCCGGAAAGGCAAGGTTCCCAGATCCGTACTCCTCCAGCAAATTGGCCCCCTGCGCATTCGCGCTACAGCCCTGGAAGCGATGGTGGATGGCGTATGGCGCGAAGCCATCGATCAGGAAAAGATTGAAGCCCTTGGCCAGCCGGAGCTCACCGGCGGTTTTGAAACGCTGCTCGAAGCGTTTAAACCCACCAAAGAACTGACACTCACCTTAGAAACCGACGTCGCCCCTGTTCCCAAGCTCAAAACCACCAAAGGCCTGCAGGCGGAAGCGGAAAGCGTCAGCTACGACCCCGCCAAAGTCGATGAAATGATCGAACAATCCCGCCGCCAAATGGCCACCCTGGTGCCGGTGGAGGATCGTGCCGCCACCAATGGCGATGTGGCCGTGCTGGGCTTTACCGGCACCTACAGCGATGACGGCAGTGCCATCGAAGGCGGCAGTGCTGATTCCATGGATGTTGAGCTGGAAGACGGCCGCATGATTCCCGGCTTCGTTGAAGGTGTTGTGGGCATGGCGATCGGTGATAAGAAGACCGTTGAATGCCAATTCCCTGAGGATTACCCCAAAGAGGATGCCCGCGGCCGCAAAGCCAGCTTCGTGATCAACCTCAAGGACCTCAAAACCCGCGAACTCCCTGAGCTCGATGATGCCTTCGCCAAACAGGCGAGCGACAAAGACACCCTGGCTGAACTGCGCGCCGACCTGGAGGAGCGCCTCAAGGACGACGCCGAACGCCGCCAGAAGAGCAACCGCCATGACGCCCTGATTGCAGCCCTGGTGGAGCAACTCGAGGTGGAACTGCCCGAAAGCCTGGTGCAGCAGGAAGTGCGCAACCTGGTGGAGCAAACCGCCGGCCAGTTCGCCCAGCAGGGTATGGATGTGAAGTCTCTGTTTACTCCTGAATTGGTGCGCAACTTGATGGAATCGTCCCGCCCAGAGGCGGTGGAACGCCTCCGCCGCAGCCTCGCCCTTTCCGCCCTGGCGGAAAGCGAAGGCCTGAAGGTCGAAGACAGCGAGATTGACGCCAAAGTGAAGGAGGTGAAGAAAGAGCTCGCAGGTGAGCGCGAGATCGACCCCCAGCGTTTGCGCGATGCCGTGATCGACGATCTGCTGCGTGACAAGCTGCTGGGCTGGCTGGACGACAACAGCACCGTGACCGAAAAAGCCGCAGCAGCGGATGACGCCACTGCTGAAAAGTCGGACGAGGCCGCCGAGGCCTGATCAGGCCCCATAGATTGCCCACGTATCCACCCCGTTCTGTTCGCCGCGTGATCGAAGCCCGCAGCTCACACCCGATCCAGAACCTCTGGACTGGCAGCCGCCCCACTGCTGTGATGCCGTCGGCGGCACCGGGTGTGCTGCCCACCGTGGTGGAACAGTCAGGGCGGGGTGAGCGGTCTTTTGATATCTATTCGCGCCTGCTGCGCGAACGGATCATCTTTCTGGGTACCGGCATCGATGACCCGGTGGCGGACGCCCTCGTGGCCCAGCTGCTGTTTCTCGAAGCCGAAGATCCAGAAAAGGACATTCAGATCTATATCAACTCCCCAGGCGGCTCCGTCACCGCCGGCTTAGCGATCTACGACACCATGCAGCAAGTGGCCCCTGATGTGGTCACCATCTGCTACGGCCTCGCGGCCTCCATGGGTGCCTTTCTGCTCTCCGGTGGCACGAAGGGCAAGCGCTTGGCCCTTCCCAACGCGCGAATCATGATTCACCAACCCATGGGTGGCGCCCAAGGACAAGCCGTGGATATCGAGATTCAAGCCCAGGAGATTCTCTTCCTGAAGGAGACCCTCAACGGCCTGATGGCGGAGCACACGGGACAGCCGCTGGACAAAATCTCCGAAGATACGGATCGCGACCACTTCCTTTCTCCGGCAGAAGCGGTTGAATACGGTTTGATTGACCGTGTTGTGGACAATCCCGCAGATGGAGGAATCGTTACGGAAAGCTGACATCACTGCCTTCCGTAACGATCCTTGGAGTCGGGCCGTCTCGAACACGCGAGGTCCGTTTTTGCCCGTTTGAAGTGTCTGGCGCCCGATGGCCAAATTCGATGCCCATCTGAAGTGCTCCTTCTGCGGGAAGTCCCAGGAACAGGTGCGCAAGCTGATTGCGGGCCCTGGGGTCTATATCTGCGATGAATGCATCGATCTCTGCAATGAAATCCTCGATGAGGAGCTGATCGACACCCAGGGCAATTCCCGCCAGGGTGCTGAGCAGAGCCGCAAGACCCCACAGGGCACCCGCAAGAGCAGTAAGTCCGCTCCCACCCTCGCCACAATTCCCAAACCCCAGGAGATCAAGGCCTTCCTCGATCACCAAGTGGTGGGGCAAAACGAGGCCAAAAAAGTCCTATCGGTGGCTGTTTACAACCACTACAAACGGCTGGCTTGGCAGGGCGATGGCCAAGGCGAAACCCAACAGACCGCCACGCGCCTGCACAAGAGCAACATTTTGCTGATCGGCCCCACGGGCTGCGGGAAAACCCTGCTGGCGCAGACCCTGGCGGAGATGCTCGACGTGCCCTTCGCGGTGGCCGATGCCACCACGCTCACGGAAGCGGGCTACGTGGGTGAAGACGTAGAAAACATCCTGCTGCGGCTCTTGCAAAAAGCCGACATGAATGTGGAGCAAGCCCAGCGCGGCATCATCTATATCGACGAAATCGACAAGATCGCCCGCAAGAACGAGAACCCATCCATCACCCGCGATGTTTCGGGGGAAGGCGTGCAACAGGCCCTGCTGAAGATGCTGGAGGGAACGGTGGCCAACGTGCCGCCCCAGGGTGGTCGCAAACATCCTTATCAAGATTGCATCCAAATCGACACCAGCCAGATCCTGTTTGTCTGCGGTGGTGCCTTTGTGGGCCTCGATGATGTGGTGCAGAAACGCATGGGCCGCAACGCCATTGGCTTCGTGCCCAGCAGCGATGGTCGCGGCCGCAACCGCGCCAGCCGCGACATCCAGGCGGCCCAGGTCCTGCGTCATCTCGAACCCGATGACCTGGTGCGCTACGGCCTGATTCCCGAATTCATCGGCCGCATGCCGGTGAGTGCGGTGCTGGAACCGCTGGATGAACAGGCCCTGAGATCCATTCTCACCGAACCCCGCGACGCCCTGGTGAAGCAGTTCCGCACCCTGCTGAGCATGGACAATGTGCAGCTCGACTTCGATCCTGAAGCCGTGGATGCAATCGCCACCGAAGCCCATCGGCGCAAAACTGGAGCGCGGGCGCTGCGGGGCATTGTGGAGGAACTGATGCTTGATCTGATGTATGACCTGCCCTCACGCAAAAACGTGAAAACCTTCACCGTGACCCGAGCCATGGTGGAAGAACACACCGGTGGCAAAGTCCTGCCCCTACCCAACAGCGACCGCCAACAAGAATCCGCCTAACACCATGGCTGCAGCCGATCACCTCCAGGTGCCGCGGCAGCACGGCCTGTTTTGTCATCACGGCATCGATCTGGGCGACGGCACCGTTGCCCACTACCTCGAAGGGCAGGAAATCCTGCGCAGTTCACTGAAAGACTTCAGCCAGAATCAACCAGTCAGTGTGGTGCCGCACCCGGAGTGTTCACCCCCGGGGGTAACCCTGCGCCGCGCCATGAGCCGCATCGGCGAGCAGAACTACAACCTGCTGTTCAACAATTGCGAGCACTTCGCCACCTGGTGCAAAACCGGTCGTCACCACAGCGCCCAGGTGACTGGTGTGGTCGACAAAACACGCAGCTGGAGTGCCCGCATCCCTTCCGCACTGATCGCTGCGCTGGAACTGCTGGTGCAGCGGGGACTACTGGATGCCAACAGCCGCGCCATGGCCCGCAAGGGAATGCAGCAACTGGAACGGCTGCGCCTCAACCTGCTCAACAAGCTGGAGACACTGCTGCAGCAAAACGGCAGAGCGAATCATGCCAACCGTTTACTGAGCGGCCAGAACCTGGCCGATGAGATAGCAGCTGTGGAGGAGCTACAACAAAAAATTGATGCCCTCCTAGCCCAACCCCATTCCCAACCTGAAACCCGGCAGGCTGAGTAGTGTCGCGGGATCACACGGGTCGCATGAGCCAGGCCTACCAGCCGCTGCATCACAAATACCGCCCCCAACGGTTCGATCAACTGGTGGGGCAAAACGCCATTGCAGCCACCCTGGGCCATGCCCTGCGTAGCAACCGCATTGCACCCGCGTATCTGTTCAGCGGACCACGCGGCACGGGCAAAACCTCCAGCGCCCGCATCCTGGCCCGCTCCCTCAATTGCCTCAGCAGCGACGGCCCCACTCCCGAGCCCTGCGGACACTGTGAGCTGTGCACCACGATCGCAGCGGGCACTGCCCTTGACGTGATCGAAATCGATGCCGCCTCCAACACCGGCGTTGACAACATCCGTGATCTGATCGAGCGCTCCCGCTTCGCGCCAGTCCAGGCGCGTTGGAAGGTGTATGTGGTGGACGAATGCCACATGCTCTCGACCGCCGCCTTTAACGCCCTGCTCAAAACCCTGGAGGAACCACCGCCGCGGGTGGTGTTTGTGCTGGCAACAACAGACCCGCAGCGGGTGCTACCCACCATTCTCAGCCGCTGCCAACGGTTTGATTTCCGTCGCATCCCCCTTGATGCTCTCGAGGCCCACCTCACCTGGATCGCTGAGCAAGAATCCATTCCGATCCAAGCGGAAGCGGTGCACGTGGTGGCCCAACGGGCCCAAGGGGGCCTCCGTGATGCCGAGAGCCTGCTGGATCAGCTCAGTCTGCTGCCAGCACCCATCGAAGCCAATGCGGTGTGGGACCTGCTGGGGGCCGTGCCGGAGCAGGACCTGATTGGCTTAGCGAATGCACTCGCCAGCAGCGACCCCCTCAAGCTGGTGGAATCCAGCCGCAGCTTGCTGGATCGGGGCCGTGATCCCAGTGCGGTACTCCAGGGTTTGGCCAGCATTCTGCGCGATCTGGTGCTGATGGCCGCCGCCCCCGACCGGCCAGAGCTCACCAGCGTGTCGCCCCAGTTCCGCGATCAACTGCCGGAGCTAGCCCAACGCATCGGGCGGGGCCGGCTGCTGCACTGGCAAGCCCGCCTGCGGGGAAGTGAGCAGCAACTGCGCCTCAGTGTGCAGCCCCGACTCTGGCTGGAAGTGCTGCTGATGGGCTTACTGGCCGAATCCGAACCCAGCACTGCCGTTGCGCCCACAGGAGCTGCACCCACGGCGCAAACAACGACCCGTGAAGCCCCGCCTTCTGGGGTGCCTCAGGGCAAGCCAGAAAAACCATCGGTGTCGTTGCCGCCAACTGGAGCCCCCCCTCAGGCTGTCGCCACACCCTCAACGGCTCCTGGGCCCACAACGGCGACGGCCCCAGCAGACAACGTTCCCGCCGCCAGCACCGACCTATCGGAGCTATGGCAACAAATCCTCGGCAGCCTCGAACTGCCCTCCACCCGCATGTTGCTCTCGCAGCAGGCCCAACTGGTGCGCATGGATGCCCACCGTGCGGTGGTACAGGTGGCCGGGAACTGGATGGGCATGGTGCAAAGCCGGGCCAGCCTGCTGGAACAGGCGATTGCCAGGGCCTGCGGAGGCAAGCGCCAGCTGGTGCTGGAAAGCCATGCAGGGGGCATCACACCTGCCGCACCGACCGCTGGGGCCGCCGCACCACGAACCAACAGCGCCCCTCGTCGAACCGTTGCGGCAGCCTCAACGCCAGCGCCGCAGGCAGCCACCAGCACGACTCCCGCCAACCCAGCGACAACCCCAGCAGCAGCCCAAACCAGTGCGCATCAAGCCACTACACATCAACCCACTGCATCCAAACCACAGCCAACACCGGCACCAGCAGCGCCAGCAACCGGCATCGACACCGCCACTCCGTCATCAGCCCAAGCAGCAACCCCAGCGGCAGCCCAACCCCCACCGATGGGCTCCCCCATGGACGACAAGGTGAAGCGCTTTGCAGAGTTTTTCAACGGCCAGATTGTGGATGTGGATGTGGATTTAAAGACCTGATCTTCAGGCCTCCATCTGATCACAGGCGAACACAGCCAACAACCACAGCTCTAGGCCAACAGAGCTCTACGCCGACACTGCTCTAGGCCGACACTTCGCCGCGATGGCTCGTCTTTGCCCAGACCAAGCGTTTCGGGAACAACGCCATCTTCAACGTCACCCAGGGAATGACCACAAACCAGTGGCCGAGATAGGCAATCGCCAAAAGCAAGTTGATCACCCCGGGCCGGGGCAGCTCAGGCCCTTCACTCACCCGGCGACAGCCACGCCAATAGGCGAGGCCCGACACGCTAAAAGCCACGATCGACAGCGGCCAGTAAACGGGCGTGGTGCGCAACACCAAACTGGTGATCAGGTCCGCAAACGAGAGCAACGGCAGAACGTATTGCAGCAGGAAAAAACAGACCAAATCGAGCCGCTGCCGTCCACAGAGTGAACCAAACATGAGCTTGGGCCAGTAGTCAAAGAAGCGCTGGAGACCACCTTCAGCCCAGCGCTGACGCTGCTTCCAGAGGGCCTGGAGGGATTCAACGGCCTCCTCCTGCACCGGCGGATCCCACAGCAACCCCACGGGAGCACCATCGGTGAGCAAGCGAAAACTGAGGTCGAGATCGTCGGTGACCGTGTCTTCATTGAAGCCACCACAAGCCTGAAGCCGGCTGCGCTGCAGCAGCTGCCCATTCCCCCGCAGCTCCATCACCCCACCACCCGCGAGACGCCCTTGCTGCAAGAAAGCATCCAGGGCCATCTCCATGGCCTGCACCCGGGTCAGCCAGCTCTCCTGGGCGTTGGTCACCGCTTTTCGGAGCTGCACCGCCGCCCAACGCCCCCGGATCGCAAAGGGCAACAGACGTTCGAGCACGTCGTTTTGCAGCTGGGCATCCGCATCCAACACCAACATCCAGTCACCCTTGAGCTGCTGGAGCACGGTGTTGAGGGCACCAGACTTACCACCGCCGGCACCACGCTGGCGATGAATCACCTGCAGCTGGGGATGCTGCAGCTTCAAGTCATCGAGCAACGGGGCCGTGCGGTCTTCGCTGCCATCGTCCACCACCCAAAGGGACAGCCGCTCACGGGGATAACGCAGTGCGGTGAGCCTCTCCACCAGTCGGGTCACCACGGCTTCTTCGTCGCGGGCTGCCACCACCACATCCACAGCCGGCAGCTCAATCGGAGCATCCGCCGGCAGGGGCTCTAACCCAGCCACAGACGACTGATCCCGGCTGCGCAGCACGGTGCGTAAGCCATAACCACCGAGCAACAAGGCCAGCGTGCAGGCGGGCGCAAGGCTGCGTAAGGGATCCAACCAGTGAGGCGCCGCTCCAGCCGCCCCACAAGCCACAAGAAATAGCGCTAACTTGCCGCGTCGGTGATCTCCCGTCACTGCGGCTTCAGCCATGGACCACCACTGGAATGGGGCGACTCTAAGGGACCTTGCCGGCAGTGGACACCGGAGCCAGCGTGGCACCGGGGTAGTAATGGTTGAGGATTCGCTTCAAGGGCCAGCCGCGACGGGCTAAATCAATGGCACCCGCCTGCGACAGACCCGCGCCGTGACCAAAGCCTCCACCTTGGAACTGCCAACGGCCAGGGCCGAGCGAGCGGACCACAAACAACGTGCTGGGCAGACGCCGCAAGCGGCGACGAATGGCATCCAGGCGCAGGGTGACGGACGCTTTAGGGCCATCACCACTGAGACGCAAACGCAACACCCGGCCGCTGGGGCCCCGGTCAAGCACCGTCAACTGTTGAATGGTGCCGAGATCCGGTTCCGCCAAGGCCACCTGCAGCTGTGCTGCTGAATAGGTCCGCTGCCAGCGAAACAAAGGATGACTGGCGCCATAGGCACCGGCACCCCCCTGCAGCAAGTTGTCCACAGCCGTGGCATCCAAGGGCAGCATCCTCTGCTGCCGCCAGGCCTGGTCCCCATCGGGTTGGGCCTGCAAGTAGGCCGCTGGAGCCATCGCCCAGGCTTCTGGTGCCGACGCCATCACGCCGCCATTGGACGCGTGATAGACGGCACTGATGGGTTTGCCCTGCCACTGCAACACCAACCCAGATGTGGCAGCGATGGCCTGACGCACGGCCGATCCAGCCTGACGAGGATCGCTGTACACCTGGCATTGGGTGTCGCTGCAGAGGTGATAGCCATCCAGGCCAAAACGGTGACTGTTGGCCAGGGCCCAGGTGCGGGCTAACACCGACTGGGCCTGCAGGGCAGCCGACGGCGAAGCCGCACCGATTTCATGGGGCACCACACCCTCCAAATAACGCTCCAGCGGCACCTGCTCCAGCAGCGTCCAACTGCCATAGGCATCGGGCTGCAGGCGGAACGGCCCCTGCATCACGCCGCCCTTCCAACGCAAACCATCGGGGGCCTCAAGCACCAGCGCCCCCGTCAAGGTCTGGCCACCCTGAGCCCCCTCCAGGTGGGGACGCACCTCGGCGTTGATCGTCTGTTGCCAAGGCTGGGTGATGACCCCGTCAAGGGCGGGAGCATCGGCAGGCACCCACACTTCCCACTCACCAGGATGGGCAACGCGCGCCGTCACCCCCTGACCACGCCAACGCTCAGCCACCCGGTCTGCTGATTCGAAGCTGGCATAGGGGCCAGCCACCAAACGCGACACCTGCACCGCTTGGGGCAAAGGCACGAGACGCCAGCTGATCTGCAGCGCAGCAGCCTGGGCGAGAGGCGAAGCCCCTGGCTCGGAGGCCACAGCCCGCAGGAGCAACGGAGCGGCTCCGGCACTCCGGAGTCGCAGGGGAGCAGCCGATTGATCTGCTCGTGTGCCCTGGCCCAGGTGGTCGTCCAGGGCCACCCACAGCTGGTCAGCCGTGACCGGAGGCGGGGATGGCACAGCGCGGTGGGTCGGCAGGGCAGACCGCTGCAAGGTCAAAGGCGCTGCCGCCTCCTGCCCTTGGCAGCCGGCCATGACCAGACCCAACACCACCAACGAGCGCACGAGACTGCGCAGCGGTTGACCGTTGTGAATCCGGTTCATGGGTTGCAGGAGGTCGAGGGCGTATTGTTGTCGTTTGTGCCACGAGCCGCCAGAGACATGCCCAAGCTCAAGACCCGCAAAGCAGCCGCGAAGCGGTTCAAAGCGACTGGCACTGGCAAGTTCATGCGTCGTCGTGCATTTCGCAACCACTTGCTCGATCACAAGAGCCCCAAGCTGAAGCGCCACCTGGGCACCAAGGCCGTTGTGGATCGCACTGATGAAGAGCGTGTGGCGCTGATGATGCCTTACGCCTGATCGAGCCTGCACTCGTTCGTCGCGAAGTACCCGTTTTTTCCTTTCTCTCACCCCTGACCAATGGCTCGCGTTAAAAGAGGCAACGTTGCCCGCAAGCGCCGCAACAAAATCCTGCGCCTTGCCCGCGGCTTCCGTGGCAGCAACGGCACCCTTTTCCGCACCGCTAATCAGCGGGTGATGAAGGCTCTTTGCAATGCCTACCGGGACCGTCGTCGTCGCAAGCGCGACTTCCGTCGTCTTTGGATTGCGCGCATCAATGCTGCAGCGCGTCTGAATGGCATGAGCTATAGCCGTTTGATTGGTGGCTTAAAAAAAGCTGATGTGCGCATCAACCGCAAAATGCTGGCCCAGCTGGCCGTGGTTGATCCAGGCAGCTTCACCAATGTGGTGACAGCAGCCAAAGGTTGATTAACGACTAAAACGAGGAGCTTCTTGTGATGGATGGTCTCCTCCCTCAGACCTACCTCTTGGGTCTGATCGGATTGCTGGCGATCGTGGCCGTTGTGGTCGGTCGCCAGCTTTTGCGTGTTCGCCAGGATGAGCTGAATCTGATTCAGCTTGAGCAGGATGGCGCCGCTGCATCAAAGGATGCTGGCCAGCTCTACGCGTTGGCTTCCGTGCAATTGCGCAAACGGTTGTATCCCCAAGCCACCGCCAATTTGCGTCAGGCCCTCAAGCGTCTATCGGGTGAACCCAACGAGGCGAAAGCACTCGTTGAAAACGCCCTTGGCTTTGCTTTGGCAGCGCAAAAGGATTTCGATGGTGCGGTGAAGCACTACAAGGCAGCGATTAATGCCAAAGCGGACTATCCGGTGGCACTCAACAATTTGGCGTTTGCCCGCGAGCGCCTGCTTCAGCCGGAAGCAGCAGCTGAGCTGTATCGCCAGGTGCTGGCGTTAGAACCCATGAATACGACCGCCAAAAAGCGCTTGAAACGGATTGAACGGCAGGTGGGTTCCGGGGTGACTGCAGGATCAAGCGAGGCCAACGACAACAAAGGGTTTTGATCCACCGCTTTTAAGACACGGGTTTTGATTCACCGCTGGCGGTCGGGCTGTGGGCCAAGGGCAGCCGGGGAAGGCCAGCCGCTGGTGGAGCTGACCGTTTCACCATCTGGGGCAATCATGATGATGGGTGCAAGCGATGGCCACTGCACCAGGCCTGTTTAGATCCCGATCGGTTCGCACACCATGCCGAGCACCATCTCGAACACCATCACGATGTCCACGGTTTCAAGGCTCCCAAGCGGCATGGATGATCCCGACCCCTTGGTGATTGGCGGTCGCCACTTCCGCAGTCGCCTGTTCACCGGCACCGGCAAATATCCCAACCTGGCCGCGATGCAACAGAGCCTCGACCGCTCCGGTTGCGACATGGTGACTGTGGCCGTCCGCCGCGTGCAAGCCGTCGCTGCCGGCCATGAAGGGCTGATGGAAGCGATCGACTGGTCGCGCATCTGGATGCTGCCCAATACCGCCGGCTGTGCGACAGCTGAAGAAGCCATCCGCGTGGCCCGTCTGGGGCGTGAACTGGCCAAGCTGGCCGGACAGGAAGACAACACCTTCGTGAAGCTGGAGGTGATTCCCGACAGCCGCCACCTGCTGCCGGATCCAATCGGCACCCTGCAGGCGGCTGAGCAACTGGTGAAAGAGGGATTCACGGTTCTCCCCTACATCAATGCCGACCCACTGTTGGCCAAACGGCTCGAAGACGTTGGCTGCGCCACTGTGATGCCCCTTGGCTCACCGATCGGCTCGGGGCAGGGCCTACGGAACGACGCCAACATCGCGCTGATCATTGAGAATGCCGGAATCCCCGTGGTGGTGGATGCGGGCATCGGCGTTCCCAGCGAAGCCGCCCAGGCCCTGGAAATGGGGGCAGACGCCGTCCTGGTCAACAGCGCGATTGCCCTGGCAGGCGACCCACCGGCCATGGCCCATGCCATGGCCATGGCCGTGGAAGCAGGCCGTCTCGCCCATCGAGCAGGCCGCCTGCCATTGCGCCAAACCGCATCCCCCAGCTCTCCCGTCAGCGGACGCATCACCAGCGCAACCACCACCGATCAATCCGTGCGCCCGTAACGCTGCATTGCTGAAATGCACCAGATCCGGCGAAGGCCCATAACGTCCGCTCCAGAGACCCCGGATCGATGCAAGTCACGGAAGAAGACGGCGGACGGCTGAATGCTTTTGCCAAGGAACCCCGGATGGAAGTGATCGAAGATCAATCCAGCCGCAGCAACAGCTCTCGGATGATGATGGTCATTGGCAGCGCCCTGGTGGTGGCCCTGATGGCCGTGACCGTAGCGATCAGCTGAAAAGCCTGTAGTAGCTTGCCTCAGATCAACTGTCAGCACGCTTCGGCAGGAGTTTGGGGTGAAGGTTCTCGTTCTCGGCGGTGACGGCTTCTGCGGCTGGCCCTGCGCAGTGAATCTCGCGGACCAAGGCCATGACGTTTTGATCGTCGACAACCTCAGCCGCCGCAAGATCGACATTGATCTGGAAGTTGAGTCGCTCACACCGATTACAAGCATCGGTGAGCGGCTGAAGGCCTGGGAAGAGATCGGTGGAACGCCGATGCGCTTCTTGCACATGGACATCGCCCATGAGTACCAGCGACTGCTGGATCTGCTGCTCGACGAGAAACCCGATGCGGTGGTGCACTTCGCTGAGCAGCGCGCTGCGCCCTATTCAATGAAGAGCAGCGCCACCAAGCGTTACACCGTTGATAACAACGTCAACGGCACCCACAACCTGTTGACCGCGATTGTGGAGAGCGGTCTGGATATTCACGTGGTGCACCTCGGCACCATGGGCGTCTACGGCTACGGCTCCCACCGCGGCGCCACCATCCCCGAGGGCTACCTCAAGGTGGAAGTGCCCCAACCGGATGGCAGCCGTTTCGAAGAAGAAATCCTCCACCCGGCCAGCCCCGGCAGCGTCTACCACATGACCAAGACGCTCGATCAGCTGCTGTTCCTTTACTACAACAAAAACGATCAGGTGCGCATCACCGATCTTCACCAGGGGATTGTGTGGGGCACCAACACCGACGCCACCGATCGCGACCCACGCCTCACCAACCGCTTTGATTACGACGGTGACTACGGCACGGTTCTGAACCGCTTCCTGATGCAAGCGGCGATCGGCTATCCCCTCACCGTGCACGGCACCGGCGGCCAAACCCGCGCCTTCATCCACATCCGTGATTCGGTGAAATGCGTGCAACTCGCCCTGGAGAACCCCCCTGAGAAGGGAGAACGGGTGAAAATTTTCAACCAGATGACCGAAAGCCATCAGGTGGGTGAATTGGCCAAAAAGGTGGCGGCCCTGACGGGTGCCCAGGTCAACAATCTGCCCAACCCCCGCAATGAAGCGGTCGAAAACGATCTGATTGTGGACAACCGCTGCTTCCTTGAGCTCGGTTTGAACCCCACGACCCTTGATGATGGGTTGTTGAAGGAAGTGGTGGAAATCGCCACCCGCTACGCCGACCGGTGCGACCGCAATCGCATCCTCTGCACCTCCGCCTGGACCAAGACCCAGGCCGAAGCCATCAGCGCAGCGTCCTGATCCGCTTTTCTCCGCCGCCGACCTTGTGAAAATCGCTTTTTTCACCGAAACGTTCCTTCCCAAGGTCGACGGGATCGTCACCAGGCTCACCAAAACGGTGCAGCACTTGGTGGAGGCTGGTGATGAGGTGGTGGTCTTCTGTCCAGAAGGCTGCCCGGATTCCTTCATGGGGGCCAAGCTGGTGGGGGTGCCGGCGATGCCATTACCCCTCTATCCGGAGTTAAAGCTGGCCCTGCCGCGCCCGGCCGTGTCGGACGCCATCGATGCCTTTCAGCCCGACCTCATCCATGTGGTGAATCCAGCCGTGTTGGGGCTTGGGGGAATCTGGCTGGCTAAATCCAAAGACATCCCCCTGGTGGCGAGTTACCACACGCACCTGCCCAAATATCTAGAGCACTACGGCATGGGCATGCTCGAGCCCCTGCTGTGGGAACTGCTGAAAGCCGCCCATAATCAGGCACTGCTCAACCTCTGCACCTCCACTGCAATGGTGAAAGAGTTGAGTAAGAAGGGGATTCAGCACACCGATCTATGGCAGCGGGGTGTCGACACCGACCTCTTTCTACCGGAGTTACGCAGCAGTGCGATGCGCCAACGGCTGCTCGGCAACCACGATGATCGCGGCTCGTTACTGCTTTACGTGGGGCGTCTTTCGGCGGAGAAACAGATTGAGCGCATCAAACCAGTGCTAGATACCCTACCGGACACGCGCCTGGCCTTGGTGGGCGATGGTCCGCACCGCCTGAGCTTGGAGAAGCACTTCGAAAACACCGCCACCACCTTCGTGGGCTATCTCGCTGGCGAAGAACTGGCCAGTGCCTATGCCAGCGGTGATGCCTTCCTGTTTCCCTCCAGCACGGAAACCCTTGGCCTGGTGCTTCTTGAAGCAATGGCCGCCGGCTGCCCCGTGGTTGGTGCCAATCGCGGTGGCATCCCCGACATCATCAGCGACGGCATCAACGGCTGCCTCTACGAACCCGATGGGGCCGATGGAGGCGCCGCCAGCCTGATCGACGCCACCCGCAAACTGCTGGGCAATGCGACTGAACGCCAGAGCCTGCGCACGGCTGCACGGGCAGAAGCGGAACGCTGGGGATGGGCCGGTGCCACCGACCAATTGCGGGGCTATTACCGCAAGGTGCTGCAGCACAACCTGGCCAATGTCGCCTGACCGTCTCCTAGGCGTCACCCTGGAGGCGCTTGCGGTTCCAAGCCTCCATCACCTGCTTGGCCATGGGCAGGGCATGCACTGAGCCACCGCCGGGGGTGTTTTCAGCGAAGGCAACAATCACAATCTGCGCAACCGGATCGGGCGCATAGGTGGCAAACCAGGCGTGATCCGGTCCTCCCGTGCTGTCTTCTGCGGTGCCTGTTTTACCAGCAGCGGGCGGAAGGCCTGGGCCGTTCATCCCAGCCCCCGTCCCATCCTCCACCACTTTGCGCAGACCCTCCCGGATCTTGTGCAAGGTGGCGGGCTGCATGGCCACTCGGCTGCGCCGCTCCGGTGCCGTCCAGTCGAACCCCTGATCGGCCAGGTGGGGCGTCACCAACCAGCCACCATTGGCAAACACGGCATAAGCCCTGGCCAATTGCAACGGCGTGATTTGGACAACGGACTGACCAATGGAGGCACTGGCCATGTCTTCTGGAATCCACGGCGTGGAACCGGGCTTACTCCAACCACGACCGGCGGCAGCCCAATCTTCATCCCCCACCAAGCCATTGCTTTCCTCCCAGGCAATTTCAATGCCGCTTTTGCGTCCAAACCCAAGGGCCGTGGCGGCTTGTTTCAGCGCCCGTGACCCCGACCCCACCCCCACTTGATAGAAGAAGGTGTTGCTGGAGAAGCGCAAAGCATCGACATAACCAATCGTGCCAAAACCAGCACCGTTGTGCTCCGGGAAGCAGTGGCCGCCATAGGTGATGCAACGGGCCGTGGGCAACATCACGGTGGCGGGGAATTGGCCTGACTCCATGCCAGCCATGGCTGTGACGGCTTTCCAGGTGCTACCGGGGTCGTAGGCATTCAGGGCACGGCTAAACAGGGGTTGCCGCGGATTGGAAAACAGCTGGTCGTACTCCTTCTGCGTGGTTACCAACTGCGAAAAGAAGTTGGGATCAAATGTGGGTTTGCTGGCCATGGCCAGGATGGCGCCGGTGCGGGCATCCATCGCCACGATCGCGCCGCTTGGTTTATCAGCCAGGGCTTGCTCCGCCACCTGCTGCAAATCGAGGTCGAGGGTGAGCGTGAGATCTTTGCCAGGCACAGAGGGGCGATCACCGAGGTTGCGCTGCACCTCACCCATGGCATTCACCTCCAGCATCTGACCACCCCATACGCCGCGGAGGTGGGATTCATAGGCCGCTTCAACACCGGTGCGACCAATGCGATCGCGAATCTTGTAGCCCTGATCAGCAAGCTGTTGGTATTCCTCGGCCGTGATCAGCTGGGAATAACCAAGGACGTGGGCCGCCAGGGTGCCGTGCGGATAATAGCGCAGGATGTCGACATCAACGAGGGCACCCGTCAGCGCGGCGGCTTGCTCATGGAACCGCAACACCTGTTCCGACTTGAGGTCCGTCGCCAGGGTGATGCGATACCCATCCCGGTCGATGCCACGGCCCCGTCGCCGATCCAACTCCGCCGCCTTGAGGTTGAGCACTTGGACCAAACGGTCGCGCAGTGGGGGCCAGCTGGTATCGTCAACCAAGCGAGGTTCGAGATAAAGCGAATAGTTGAGTTTGCTAGACGCCAACACACGCCCTTCACGATCAAGCAACCGCCCCCGAATCGGTGAACGCGGCACCAAACGGATGCGATTTTCATCCGCCAACGCGCGGTAGCGCTCTCCTTCCAACACCTGGAGCCAGGTGAGCCGAGCCAACATCGCCCCGGAAAACAGAAGCACCAAACCAAGGAGCACCAGGGGCTGCTGCTTAAGACCGCTCTGGCGATAGCCCTCACGGATGGTAAAGCTTGGTCGCGCCATGGAAGGGAAAGACGGGCTCAGGGAGCGAGATGCCGTTGGAGTTGATCCAGGTTGCGTTCAATCCTGGCGAGAACCACCGGCAGGGACTGCTCATCGGCCCTCGTGGGGGGCTCCGGCGCCGGATCCACCTCCACATCCACCTGCACCACCGGATTCCCCAAGCCGGGGCTGACCTGATCAAGGCGTTCACGCACAGCTTTCGCAGCCGGGGCACCTTCGTCCCGGAGATCGGCAATGAGATCAGACGGGTTGGTGATGCCCTCCACTGCTTTGGCCGGACCGCCTTTGCGCACCCGCTCCACCATGGCCAAACCCACGGGCAAGACGTCTTGCATCACGGTGAGCCTGAAGGCGTCAAACGGTCGGTTCTCGGCCATGGGGATGGTGTCAGCGGAGTCCAGTCTGCTCTGAAGGCAGCACCAGCGTGGGGCACGTGGTCTGACGGGCTCCCAACGACCAACCAACCACGGCGCTGAGCACAATCAACGCCAGCACTGGCACCAGGGCTTGATGGGTGGTCTCCTGGCCAAGCCATTCGCCCCATCCCCGCAGAAAACGATCCCGGGCAAATCGGCGCCGTTCGCGGCTCTCTTGTTTGGATCGACGGCGATAGGATTTTTCCACCCAGCGTTCAAAGGAACGCTTTTTGGTGATCGCCATCTTGCGCTCCACCTCCAGCAGCTGACCGGCCGTGAGTTCTGGATGAAACGTGCTGATCAGTTCCAGGCTCTTGAGAAACATCTCCACGGAGCCGTCCTTGATCTGGCTGTCGTCATCATCAAGCTGATCCCAAGCCAGCTCGGGATAGAAGCGACTGCGGTTTTGGCGGATCTGCTCTTCTGTGAGCTGGCCGGGTTCGCGCAACCAGCGATCGGTGTTGCTGTCAAACCGCCGCCAGTAGAGGAAAGGGTTGATGTAGATGGTTTTGCCCGCCAGCTGGATGCTGTCTTGCTGCAGGCGGCGCTGGAGCTGCAGGTTCTGCTCTTGGGCAGCAGTCACAAATCAATCAGGCCGGGGGCTCAGCCTATCGACCACACCAACCAGCCACCAGTCCCTCAGCGCTGCAATGCCACGCAAACAGGCATCACCTCAGGGGGTGGCCTCCGATGAATGAGCAGTCAACCCTCAAGATCACCAAAAAAGTCTTCGTCAACACGCTGAATCACAAGCTCTTGCCTTGGTCAAATATGTCCTTGCCCATCCAAGTCGAGCGCAGCAACAACTGCCTAAGCAATCTCTTGGATTGCTTTGTGTTTCCCATCTTTCATCGCCAGGAGAACTGGCACGAAAAGATCGTTGTATTTCGGCAATTGGTTCATGCCGCCTCCACCAGATCCTCACCGCCTGAAGGAATGCCGATGGCATCGACGATCAAACCGCCTGGTTTGTCTTTGAACATCCTGTTCATACGGGCGATTGCTTGAGCAAGGATCTGCCTTGTTGCTTCAACCACTCCCTGTGCTCCTGAAACGCCGCGTCAAACCGCCCGACTAGCACCCAGAAGTCCTTGGAGTGATGGGGATGGACCAGGTGGCACAACTCATGGACGACCACATAGTTAGCGACGGCATGAGGCGCCTTGATGATGTTCCAATTGAAGAGCAACTGACCTCGGGAATCGCAGGATCCCCAGCGGGACTTGAAGTTGCGAACACTGATGCCAGAAGGCGACACGCCGATCTGCTCGGCATAGCGGTTTGCCTTGTCTGTGAGTCGCTCCAGTGCTCGGGACTTGTACCAAGAGTCCAGATACTGCTGGATTCGCTGCTGGCGTTGCTCTCCCTGCTCGGTGGGGCGGATCGTTGCCTGGAGATAACCCCCTGAGAGACAGACGCCCACCTGATGCCCGTTCTACACCTTGCGCAAGGGGGTTACTGGCCGAATCGGTCACGGAGATCGTCCACCTGCCCTGATTGTGAAGCCATCAAGGCAGTTGCGTACAGGCAGCAGCCTTCAAGCCACAGCCCAAACCCCCTCAACTATTCCCACTCGATCGTGCCGGGGGGTTTGCTGGTGATATCGAGCACCACACGGTTCACCCCCTCCACCTCATTCACGATGCGGTTGGAGATCCGCTCCAGCAGGTCCGCCGGGAGACGCGACCAGTCGGCCGTCATCCCGTCTTCACTCGACACGCACCGCAACACGATCGGCCAGGCATAGGTGCGCTTGTCTCCCATCACCCCCACAGAGCGCACCGGCAGCAACACGGCAAAGGCCTGCCAGATGTCGTGATACAACCCCGCATTCTTGATCTCTTCACGCACAATCAAATCGGCATCACGCAAGCAATCCAACTTCTCAGCTGTGACGTTTCCAAGGATGCGAATCGCCAAACCAGGGCCAGGGAATGGATGACGCCGCACAATCTCTTCCGGAAGCCCCAGATTGCGGCCCACCTTGCGCACTTCATCTTTAAACAACTTGCGCAGCGGTTCCACCAGCTTGAACTGCAGATCCTTCGGTAAACCACCCACGTTGTGGTGGCTCTTGATCTTCACCGCCACCCGTTCACCGGTTTTTGGATCCACATTGGTGCCGGCACTTTCAATCACATCGGGATACAGCGTGCCCTGGGCCAAATAATCAAACGGTCCTAACCGTTTGCTTTCCTCTTCAAACACACGGATGAATTCTGTGCCAATAATCTTGCGCTTCTCTTCCGGATCCGTAATGCCATCGAGTTTGTCTAAAAAGCGCTGACGGGCATTGATGTATTCAACATAGATGTTGAATTTACGATCAAAGAAGTCCATCAAAAACTCGGGCTCCCCCTTCCGCATGAAGCCCTGGTCGATAAACATGCAGGTGAGCTGATCACCAATGGCTTTCTTCAGCAGAAAAGCAAGGGTGGACGAATCCACACCACCCGATAGGGCCAGCAACACCCGCTTGTCGCCCACCTTCTCTCGCACCAACGCCACCGCTTCTTCAATGAAGGCGTCGGTGGTCCAATCCGGTTCACATCCACAAATATGATACACAAAATTGCGGATCAACGCCATGCCGCAGGTGGAATGCACCACCTCGGGGTGAAACTGCACGCCATACAACCGGCGGTTGTGATCCGCCACCGCCGCTTCCGGGGTGTTGGTGGTGTGGGCCAAACGCACAAACCCCTCAGGCAGTGCCTTCACCGAATCGCCATGGCTCATCCACATCGTGGAGCCTGGATCCACGTTGGTGAGCAGATCGGTGGGATCATCCACCTCCAAAGGAGCCTTGCCGTATTCCGCCCGACCAGTGGCCCCCTCCACCACACCACCCAGCTGCTGCACCATCAGCTGCATGCCGTAGCAAACCCCCAGCACTGGAATGCCAAGGTTCCAAATCTCTGGATCACACAGGGGTGCTCCCTCCGCATACACCGAACTGGGGCCACCGCTGAGGATGATGCCCGCCGGCGCCATCTCACGCAGCTCGGCCGCTGATGTGCTGTAGCCCAGCACAAGGGAAAACACCTCGGTTTCCCGCACCCGGCGGGCAATCAGCTCGGAATACTGAGAACCGAAATCAAGGATAACGATCGCAGGCTTGCGCTGACCGTCAGATTGAACTTGTGACATCGCTACGGGTGAGGTCGCGGGCACACGGCCTTCAATCCTTCAGCCTAAAGAAGGGGGTTAGAGCGCCAACTGCCATGCCGTCAGCAGCGTGCGCCCAACGGGCCCTGCCCACCGCCGCTGACGGGAGCGATCAAACAGCACAGCACCCACCTGCATCGACCAGTTGCCATAACGCTTGCCGTAGGCGCAAGCCCGGGCCTCCACTGCACTGGCCATCAACTGGCGCAAACCATCCGCCTCGGCTGCATCCTGCTGCTGCAACCCATCCAGCGCCGCCTCCACGGAGGCCGCTTGGCGCAACTGCTGCAAGCGCTCCAATGGCAGCCCCAGGTCCACCGCCAGAGCCGTCAACACCTCCAACCGTCCATCCGCCAGATGGTGATGGGTGTGAAAGATGCCACCCGCCAGCTTCAGCACCTTGCCCTGATACCCAAACAGCACCAACTCCTGCACACCCGCGTCTGCGGCCGCCACCAGCACCGGTCCGATCCAGTTGCCCGTTTTGAGCACAGCACCGGCGGCGTTGAAGCCCAGTTGGCTGGCCAGCTGCCGGCCGTTTTCACCAATCACCAAGGTGAGCCGCCCATCAAACAGCGGCTGGCTTGTGATCCGCCGCACTTGATCCAGGCTGTGGTGCAACTGATCCGGGGATGCACTGGCCTGCACCGCCGCTTGCGTGCCGATCAGCGCTAATCCCTCCACCACACCAAACGCCGCATTACTGGTGCGTTCCGCCAGCTCCCGACCACGGGGCAACACCACCTCCAGCACCAATCCTCGATCGGCTGGCACCAGCGGTCGCAACGTGCGCTCCAACAGCTGCCGGGCAAAGGTCGACAAACAAACAGCACCACCCTGCGCAAACCGACCCACGCCCTCGCCTGGCAACACGGTGAGCCAGGGCTCCATCGCAGCCCCCCAGCTCACCCGCACCCACACCTCCAAACCGCGAGTGAGATCCAACCCTGGGCCAGGGTCACAAATGGCAATGCCCAGTGCCTGCTGGTCTGCCGCCAACCCGGCAATCGAGCGCACCGGCACCATCACCACCCGCTCACCATCCCCAGGGTCCATCACCACCAGCGGCTGTTCGAGCTCAACCGGGGCGCCCACAAGCCGCTGGGTTGCCGCACGGGCAGCAGCAGCCACCCACATCGGCAGGGTCAGCCCCGACGACGGA
The DNA here is from genome assembly GCA_049889555.1 of Synechococcus sp. Lineage (GTDB taxonomy): Bacteria > Cyanobacteriota > Cyanobacteriia > PCC-6307 > Cyanobiaceae > Synechococcus_C. The sequence continues at coordinate 55,779 of JBMHDE010000025.1, forward strand.
GAGGACGCAACCTCAGGAGCCATGGGTGACCGTTTGCCAAGGGGGATTCAAGACCATTTTTTAAGATGATGGATTGGCATTCCCAGGCCGTGCAGGACAAGCTCACCCTGATGATCCCCGGGCCAACCCCAGTGCCCGAAACGGTGCTCAAGGCCATGGGCCGTCACCCCATTGGTCACCGCAGTGGTGACTTTCAGGAGGTGGTGAAGCGCACCAACGAGCAACTGCGCTGGCTGCATCAAACCAGCAGCGACGTGCTGGTGATCACCGGCAGCGGCACCGCCGCCATGGAAGCCGGCATCATCAACACACTTAGCCGTGGCGACAAGGTGCTCTGCGGCGACAACGGCAAGTTCGGTGAACGCTGGGTGAAGGTGGCCAAGGCCTATGGCCTTGAGGTGGAGGTGATCAAGGCGGAGTGGGGACAACCCCTCGACCCTGAAGCGTTCCGCACAGCGTTGGAAGCCGATACGGCCAAGGCGATCCGCGCGGTGATCCTCACCCACTCCGAAACATCCACGGGAGTGATCAACGACCTGGAGAGCATCAGCCGTCACGTGAAAGCCCACGGCACAGCGCTCACCATTGCCGATTGCGTCACCAGCCTTGGCGCCAGCCCTGTGCCGATGGACGCCTGGGGCCTGGATGTGGTGGCGTCTGGATCGCAGAAGGGCTACATGATGCCCCCTGGGCTGAGCTTTGTGGCCATGAGCAGCCGCGCTTGGGATGCCTATGAGCGCTCCGACCTGCCCAAGTTTTACCTCGATCTCGGCCCTTACCGGAAAACTGCGGCCAAAAACAGCAATCCCTTCACCCCAGCGGTGAACCTCTACTTCGCGCTTGAGGCTGCCCTTGAAATGATGCAAGCCGAGGGGCTTGAGGCAATCTTTCAACGCCATGCCCGCCATCGCGCCGCCACCCAAGCCGGCATGCGTGCCATGGGACTGCCGCTGTATGCCGCAGAGGGCTATGGCAGCCCGGCCATCACCGCAGTCGCCCCAGAAGGCATTGATGCCGAACAACTGCGCAAAGCGGTGAAGGAGCGCTACGACATCCTGCTGGCAGGTGGCCAAGATCACCTCAAAGGGCAAGTGTTCCGCATTGGTCACCTGGGCTTTGTGTGCGATCGCGATGTCCTCACGGCCGTCGCCGCGATTGAATCAACCTTGCAATCCTTGGGTCTCCACAAGACCACGATGGGAGCCGGGGTCGCAGCCACGGCAGCAGCTCTGGCCAGCTGACGCCACAGGGCGCAAATCCACAATCCAACTAAGGCGGCGGTGCCATACACTGCCGCTATGCGGGTGTAATTCAGTGGTAGAATGTCAGCTTCCCAAGCTGAACGTCGCCGGTTCGAGTCCGGTCACCCGCTTGAGCATTGATAAATGAAATCGATGGTTCTCGTCGAGGAGATCCGTTGTGATCACCACAAAGCGGCAATCGGTCAGCTGCGCGGTTTGATGAGTTGCATCACTTGGGGGCCCACACCTCCAGCCCGCCGTTCTTGATCTAACGCCCGCAGAATCAAAGCACCAGAAGCAGCAACATCGCCTTGTGCTGCCGCTTCTTTTGCTTCGCTATAGAAACGACGCGCAGCATCGAGATAAGACTGACGCTGATCAACAACCGGCGAAGAAGAACCAATTGGTGGTTTTGCGAGTATTGACATCACTGACTTGCTTTTAATCATTGCGAAAGTTTAATGCCACCGATGACGGCATTCTCCAAACTTGCAGGCCTTGATCAAGTGCCGGGCTCCTCAACATTCCCGCCAAGGTCCTCAATCTGCTGCCGCAACAACGCCGCACGGGCCTGATCACCGCGGGTGATCGCCACCGCAAGAGCAAACTCAAGCTTCTCAAGCTGATGGCCGCCCTCCACAAACCCTGGGCCGGGCCGCAAACCAGGAGAAGCATGGAGCGTGCGGCGAATTCCGCCACTTGCACACGTACCGGATTGACTAAGAGCCATAGGTCTCTTTCTTTTTATTTTGACACCAAACGGCCATTGATGCCGCCAATCACAAGCGTTCCAAAGCAGCAGAAGCGTCCGTTGACCCCTCCAGCAGCGATTGGCAATCCATCAACAGGCGATCGACATCATCGAGGCGGGCCAGCTCCTCGTCCGACATGGCAGCGTCGCGCTGTTGCTGCACTTGAAGCTCAAGGCTTTCGAGCCGTTGCTCCAACTTCACCAGTCTCTGCGACAACGCATTCATGGTCTGAGCTACATCCTCGGCCGTGCGAGTGATCCGAAATGACACGGACTGGGTCATGGCCAAGACAAGCCAATGGAACTGCGCTGATCACAGCACATCTGGGATCAGACTGAAACCCTTCTGTGGTCGGAACTCCCCATGCCCCCCCTGGCAACGCTTCTGATCTATGCCCTCGCTGGCACCGCCATGGGCCTGCTCGCGTTACGCACCGGCATCCCCGCCGCGCCGCTGGCAGGTGCCCTCCTCGGGGCTGGGGTCGTGAGCATGAGCGGCAAACTTGAGGTCGCCTCCTGGCCGTCCGGCACCCGCACTGCCCTGGAAATCGGCATCGGTGTCGTGATCGGCACCAGCCTCACCCGGACCGCCTTGGAACAGCTTCAGTTGCTCTGGAAACCCGCCGTGCTGATCACCGTCACCCTGGTGATGACGGGTTTGGTGATCGGGCTCTGGACCAGTCGGCTGCTCGGCATTGATCCTGTGGTCGCTCTACTCGGTGCCGCACCGGGAGGCATCAGTGGCATGAGCCTGGTGGGCACGGAGTTTGGCGTCGGTGCCGCCGTCGCAGCCCTGCATGCCGTTCGTCTGATCACCGTTCTGCTGGTGTTGCCCCTGGTGGTCAAGTTGATGGTGCCCCTTGGCCTTGGGGAGTCCTGAGAGCTGGCGTAGCAACGCCTAGACATGGCCACAGAACTCGATACGTTGTCCGAGATTGACTGTTTCGTCTCGCCATGGCCAGGAACCGTATCCGCTCCCTGCTCCGCCTCTCCCTGGCGAGTCTGTGCCTGAGCAGCCTGCTGCCTTTAAGCGGTCACGCCGCCGACACCGCCCCCCACAAGGGCGCTCAGGTGTATTGCTTCATGCGCGACAACGGCAACGTCCACAACGTGAGTTGGGAAGCGGCTTACGCCCTGATCAAGCGCCAGAAGGCCGGCGTGTTCAAAACATCCCCGGAGCATGCGGCGGTGATGATCACCGAGGCGGTGGTCAACGACCCCGACCGGTATCCAAACTGCGGCCGTTACCTCGGCGATTTGTTCGCACCCAAAACCCGCGACAGCAGCACCACCACCGATCCTGACAACGGCCCGGCTAGCAGCACCACCCAGTCTTCCCCATCATCTTCTCAGTCCTACGGTGAAAAGCGTTACAGCTATTAAGTTGCGCCCCGGCCTGGCCCCCATGGTGCTGGCCAGCGTCTTGCTCACGGCCGTGGGGTGCCGCAGCCATTCGGCACCCACCAGCGCCAGTTCCAAAGCGGCACTCACTCCCCAGGCCTGCCTCGAACAACTTGATCTCAACAAGCTGGATCAAGCGCTGCAACGCTGCGACCAAATCGTGGCAGAGCACGAGAACGATCCAGCGCCCCTCACCGATCGCTCCTTTCTGCACACATTGCTTGGCCAATTGGATCAAGCCTGCCTCGATGTGAAGCAAGGTCTGCGCCTGGTGGAACGTCAGGGCAGCGACGCTGATCCAATGATCAAGCATGAATTGACGGTCCGTCAGGACATTTGCAAACAGCGTTTGAGCATGGCCGGCAAGGGCTGACGCTCCAAACGCAGGCGACGGGGCCCTAGCAAGACGTCAATCTGATGGGCCTTGCTGGCCACCAAACCATCAACCAACTGGTCGGCCACACCCAGTTGCAACCAATGACTTGTGAGCCCACCATCCATCCCCAAGCGATGGCATCGATCCTCGGCTTGATCCACATCCCCCGGCGTCCAGGGGCGTTCCAGTAGCACCACCTGGCGGGCTCGATGCAACGTGAATCCCAACCCTCCCGCGCCATAGGTGGCGAGCAGCAGATCGTTGTCACCGGCCTGAAACCGATCCACCACAGCCTGGCGCTCCCCAGGCTTCAGCCGACCTGTCAACAGCTCGCCGCCAAGGCGTTGCTGCAACAACTCCAGGGGCCCCACAAATCCACTGAACAGCACCACCGCTTGCTGCTGGGCGCGCAGCTGCTGCAGCAACCGTTCCGCCTCCGGCAGTTTGAATTCGGCACCGATGCGCCGCAAAGCCGTCAGCACCGCCAAGGCCTCGGCATCCGAGCGCACCAACCCCTCACGCACCCGCTGGCGATAGGCATCGATCACGAGCGACACGCGATGATCCAAACCGCGCGCCTCGGAGAGGGCCAGGTTGATGGGATGCAACCGGCGTTGCTTTGGGGGCAAGCCCAGCACCTGCTGTTTGCGGCGGTGCAACACCAACGGGCGCGTGAGCCTGCGCAACTCCTCCAATTGGCTGGCCCCCTTCGCCTGCCAGCGGCGACGGCCGCCATCCTCACGCCAGTGGCCCTGACAAAACAACTCCTCAAAGGTGCGCTGATTCCGGGCGATGGGATGATCAATGGCCGCCAGCAAGGGATACAACTGATCCGGCCGGCCGTTTTTCATGGGTGTGCCGGTGAGCAGCCAGATCGCCCGCAGGCGGGGGTGCCGGGCGAGACGGAGCAGAGCTTGGGTGCGCTGGGCAGCCATCGACTGCCCATAGTGGGCTTCATCCACCACCAACAACGTTCCAGACGCGGGCAGGTCGTCTGGAAGACGGGCCCAGCTCAGCAAGGTGAGCGAGAGATCCAGGGCTTCTGCCTCCCGTCGCCAATAACCGTGGAGTCCCACCGGTGCCACCACCAACACCCGCAACGGCATCGCCCGCACCAAGGCGCGGACGGCGAGCAATGCGGTGAGCGTCTTTCCCAACCCCATCTCATCGCCGAGCACGGCACCACGCCGGGCCAGCAGCCAGCGAGCTCCAGAACGCTGATGGGGCAGGGGTTGACGACCATCGGGAAGCATTGCTTCCAAGTCGGCAAGCTGCACCAGCCGGCGGTGTTCCGGTAGGGGCGGCAACGGATGCCGATGCCAATCGATCCAACGGGCCAGGTCATCCCGCACCGGAAAACGCGCACCCAACTGCTCTTGCAACGCCTGCGCTGCCGCTAAGGGAAACTCCCAACCCTTGCTGGCTCCTTTCCAGACGCCCCGAGGACGCACCCGACTGATCTGTGCATGGGTCACGGCATCGAAGGGGTGCATGACCTGCACCAGTCCGGATGGAGACAAACCGAGATAACAGCGGGAGCTGGAGGAGGCCGTAGTCAGAAAACCGCAAGATGCATTTTAGGTGCCTGAGCGGTGGCGACAAGCGATCAAGAACTGACTTAATGGCAGGCCATGAACAACTTGAAAAAGTGCAGTCTTCGACACATTGACTCTCTGGCAAAACCAGGCAAACTTCCCTCAACCGAGCTTTTCGGATGCCTAGCAGGGATGCGGTTTTCCTCGATGAACTCTGTCCCAAATTGCGCGTCCGACGATGGCGTCAATCACTGCATTCCCATACCGCCAAACGTTGTATTTATTGCGGTAAACCATCGGAATCAATTGATCACATTCATCCGCAATGTCGAGGTGGCCTCAGTGTTACGGAAAATTGTGTCCCAGCTTGCCTCTCTTGCAACGGACATAAATCCGACGCTGATGTTTTCGACTGGTATCGGCGCCAGCGCTTCTATGACCCACGCAGAGCCATGGCCATTCGGGCTTGGATGGATGGGGATCTGCGTTTAGCGACGCGCTTGCTGCAATGGGCCCAACCTGAACTCAACACCACCCCCCCCGGAGCCCATCAGCATCGCCATCAGTCCCACGACAACGATGGTCAACCTGAAGGTTGGAGCCTTCAAGCAGCCTGAAGCGCCTGACTCACCACACGCGACAAGCCGCCACTGAATGATGGCGTTCACAAATGGATGCCTGCTGGTGGGGCTCCTCTGGGGCTAACAAACAAGCAGCCATCACCAAGGCCGCCACAAGCAATGGGCCCGTCAGTTGACGGGCCCACAGGCGCTGCGCCGAGCGACGCGTCACGATGGGTCCGTTTGAGGACACCACCGAGAGAGATGAGCTGGCCATGGCCGAGCCGTGAACAACAACTAATACACTTGTACTGATGGTGAATCAGCTTGTCAAGCGCTGCCGTCCGCTGCCAGCAGAAGCCACCCTGTTGGTGCTGGGGGCGGGATTTAGCGGCAGCCGTATCGCTTCCCTCGCCAAAGCTCTTGGCACCCGGGTAATCACCACCAACCGCCTGGCGGATGCCAATGATCCAGAGGGATCGATCAGCTTCGATAGTCAGCTCGGTCGCCTTGCCTCACCAGATCGTCTCCGCAGCGTCACCCACCTGGTGAGCACCATCGCCCCAGAACGCGATGGCCAGGATCCAGTGCTGCGCTGTTTGGGCAACCAACTCCGCAACATGCCCCTGCAATGGGTGGGCTATCTCTCCACCACCGGTGTCTATGGCGACCGCCAAGGTCAGTGGGTGAGCGAAACAGATCCTGCTGTCCCCACCCAAGAGCGCAGCAAGCGGCGACTGGCCTGCGAGCAGGCCTGGCTCCGCCAAGCGTTACCTGTGCAAATTCTTCGCCTGCCTGGCATTTACGGACCGGGACGCTCACCCTTCCAGGCCATCAAGCGCGGTGAAATCCGTCCCATCCACAAACCTGGCCATCGCTTCTCCCGCGTGCACGTGGACGACATTGCTGGAGCCTGTATGCATCTAATCGATTGTGCAGCGTCAGGCCGACGACCCCCCATAGTGAATGTATGCGATGACTTACCGGTTGAACCGGCCCAAGTGCAACACTATGCAGCGGAGCTCCTCGGCGTATCTCTGCCGCAAAATCGCCCCTTCGCCGACGCCTCCACCACCATGAGCCCCATGGCTCGCTCCTTCTGGGCAGAGCATCGTCGCGTCAGCAACCAGTTGCTGTGCCAGGAGCTGGGATACCAACTGCTGCATCCAGACTTCCGCAGCGGTCTCCGTGACTGCTGGGAACAAGAACAGCACAAGTCCCAGTAGGGGACTAATTCTTCGAAGATGGCCGGAAAAAGGGGTGCTTGTAGAGGTTCTTCAACTCATCCCGCTTGAGAAAATCCAAGCCAACGTCTTCGAGCAGACGAGCGGCGTTGACCTGCACCCAACCGTTCTTGAAACTGATTCCCAACCCGGCGAGCACCAGCCCTAAAAGCAACCAGCGGACCATAAGGATGGCCAACAACAACCTCCCAAAGGTTAACCAACAATTGGTGATCGCACTCGGAGACCCTGCCGGTATCGGCATGGAAGTGACCCTGAAGGCCCTGGCAGCGCCCAACTGCCCCGTGGGAATGCAACCCCTGCTGGTGGGCTGCCGCCGCACCCTGGAGGCAACCTACACCCATCTGCGCCAGCACTGGGATGGCCCCCTCGCCGATCCCGCCACCCTGGACGTCGACGACATGCCGCTGATCCAACCAGCCATCGCCGGCACGCCAACACCGGAGGGTGGTGCCGCCAGTTTCGCCTGGTTGACCCGAGCCAGTGAGCATGCCCTAGCGGGCCGAGCACGCGCCCTCGTCACCGCACCCATCGCTAAACACAATTGGCACGCTGCAGGCCACCACTACCCTGGCCAGACCGAACGTCTCGCCGAACTTGGGGGAGTCCCCCAAGCCTCCATGCTGTTCACGGCTGTGTCACCCCATAGCGGCTGGCGACTCAACACCCTGTTGGCCACCACCCACATTCCGTTGCACGCCATCCCTTCAACCCTCCGGCCTGCACTGCTGCTGAGCAAACTCGACACCCTTGCCACCTTCTGTCGGAGGTTTCATCAGCGACCGCGACTGGATGTGGCCGGACTCAATCCCCACGCCGGTGAAAACGGCCAACTCGGCACCGACGAACTCGATTGGCTGATACCAACCCTGGACCAATGGGCCGCCACCAATCCTGACGTCAGCGTTCGAGGGCCCCTGCCACCAGACACCTGCTGGATGAGCGCAGCTGAAGCCTGGCAGCAAGGGAACAACGGGCAAAGTCCCGATGGGTATTTGGCCCTGTATCACGATCAAGGACTCATTCCCGTCAAGCTGCTGGCCTTCGATCAAGCCGTCAACACCAGCCTGGGATTGCCATTCCTACGCACGTCGCCAGACCATGGCACGGGCTTTGACATTGCGGGGCAAGGGAAAGCCCGGAGCGCCAGCATGGTGGCTGCCCTCCGGGCTGCGTGGGATCTCAGCAGCTGAATCCAGGCCAGATCAAGCAGCCGGATCAGCCAGGTTTCACCCGCATCAACACCTGGCCAAATTCCACGGGGGTACCGTTATCCACCAAGAATTCAACCACCTCACCAGCCACTTCCGACTCCAGCTCATTCATGAGCTTCATCGCTTCGAGGATGCAAACTGCCTGGCCCACATTGATTTGTGTTCCCACCTCCACAAAGGGAGGTTCACCAGGGGCAGGAGCTCGGTAGAACGTTCCCACCATCGGGGCCGTCACGTCGACCAAATCAGAGCGTGAGGCGGGAACTGCTGGAGGTGGCGTACTGGGGGCAGACACCTCGTGCGACACCTGCATCGGAACCGCTGGAGCTGCTGCAACAGCAGCAACGGGAGCGGCTGCCATGGCAACGCCAGGCAGATTGCGACGCACTTCCAAACGGAAGTCATCACCTTCAAGACGAAATTCCTGGATATCGCTGGCGGAAAGAACCTCCAACAGGCGGTGAAGCTGCTCGTGGTCAAGCTGCATGGTCATCAGTTCTCCCGACCCAGGTAGGAATCATTGCGGGTGTCCACTTTGATTTTCTCGCCAATGGAAAGAAAAAGAGGAACCATCACCTGAGCACCGGTTTCAAGGATGGCGGGCTTCGTGCCACCCGTGGCGGTATCGCCCTTCACACCAGGATCAGTCTGGGTGATTTCCAACACCACCGAGTTGGGGAGTTCAACTTCCAATGGCCTTTCGTTCCAAGACACGACGCTCACCTCCATACCCTCTTTGAGGTATTTGCGACTGTCGCCGATCTGCTTCGCGGTCAGCCGGGTTTCCTCATAGGTGGACATGTCCATGAAGACATAGTCCTCACCGTCCATGTAGGTGTGCTGAAGCGTGGTCTTCTCGAGAATGGCCTGCGGCACCATCTCGCCAGCGCGGAAGGTCTTCTCCACCACGTTGCCGCTCTGCACAGCTTTGAGCTTGGTGCGAACAAAAGCAGAACCCTTACCAGGCTTCACATGCAAGAACTCGACAACACGCCAAACGGCACCGTCGAGTTCAATGCTGGTGCCGGTGCGAAAGTCGTTGCTGGAGATCATTCCGGCTGGACGGTTCAGGGGATCATACGGCTGTGCCAAAGTCCAGGCAGCACCTGGCTTATCCATGGCCCATCAGCGTCTTGCTGCCCTGCTGGTCGCTCTGATCACGTCGTTCGGGCTCTTCGCCGCCACTCCGGCCCATGCCGGGCTACCCCAAGGCAATGCGGTCAAAGACCCGGCAGCGATCCTGCGTGATGCGCTCCCCTTCGACCAAGACGATCTTCGCGATCTCCAACATCGGTTAGAAAGCACCAGCGACGATTTGCGTGCCAAACGCTGGAGTGCCCTGAACCGCTCCCTCTCGAAGGCGCAAGCTCTACTCGCCACGCGACGCAACAGCATCGTGGCGTCGATGCCCGCCAGCGCCACAACCACAGCTGACGAGCTGCTGGAGGCCGTGAATGAAGGCATCACCGCCATGCAAACCGAAATCGAGGCCCAAAACAAAGGGCAGTTCATCGAGCTCAGGCGCGACACCCTGGCCCGGGTCGGGGAACTGGAAGTGCTGGTGAACGATGCCACGATTCCCCCGATCCCAGCGGAATTCGACGCCCTCCCTCGACTCGAAGGACGCGCCACTGTGGCGATCACCACCACCCAAGGTGAACTCACCGCTGTGGTGGATGGCTACAACGCCCCTCTCACGGCCGGCGCCTTCATCGACCTCAGCCTCAAAGGCTTCTACGACGGCTTGCCCTTCATCCGCGCCGAAGATTTCTACATCCTTCAAACCGGCGATCCCGATGGTCCCGACATCGGCTACATCGACCCAAGCACCAAGCAGCAACGCCGCGTTCCTCTCGAAATCCGGGTCCCCGATGAAGACGACACCCTCTACAACCAAACCTTTGAAGATGTGGGGCTGTTTAAAGCCACACCCGTGCTTCCCTTCGCCACCCTGGGCACCCTGGGCTGGGCCCATTCCGATCAAGATCTGGGGGATGGCTCCTCCCAATTCTTCATGTTTCTGTACGAGGCTGAACTGACACCCGCCGGTCTCAACCTGGTGGATGGTCGTAATGCAGCCTTCGGCTACGTCATTGATGGCTTTGACGTGCTGGAGGAATTGGGTGTGGATGACAAGGTGGTGAGCATCCAGGTGATCGATGGCGCTGATCGCCTCAAAGCCCACGCCTGAAGGCAACGCGATGGCTGACACCCTGCAGTCGTTGGGGGAAGCCGAGCTGATTCACCGGCTGGCGCAGTTCGCGCCAGCCGGCCAATTCGACGACGACACCGCGACCCTGCCAACATCAAGCCAACGTCAGGTCATCAACACCGACCTATTGGTGGAAGGCGTGCACTTCAGTGAGGCGACCACCTCAGCGGAAGATGTGGGATGGCGGGCGGCTGCCGTCAACCTCTCTGACCTCGCAGCGAGTGGAGCCGACACGGTCGTGGGCCTCACCGTGGGGCTGGTGGCACCGGGTGAAACCCCTTGGCCCTGGGTGGAAGGGGTGTACCGAGGCCTGCAATTAGCACTCAATCGCTACGGAGGCGTACTGCTCGGTGGTGACTGTTCAAGCGGACATCAGCGCATGGTGGCCATCACCGCCATTGGCAGCCTGGGACCGCTCAGGCTGCTGCGCTCTGCAGCGCGCGCAGGAGATTGGCTGGTGACCAGCGGGCCCCACGGTCTTAGCCGCCTCGGCCTCGCTCTGTTGCAGCACGATCCTTGCCTCAACAACCTCTCCCTCGACGCTGATCTGTGCGCAGCGGCGACGTTGCATCACCAACGCCCGACACCGAGGCTGATGGCCCTGACAAGCCTTATCGCCAGCAAACCAGCCCACCTTCCCTGGCGTGCCGGCGGCACCGACAGCAGCGACGGACTGTTGCAGGCACTCAAAGCCCTGAGTGCAACCAGCGATTGCTGCATTCAGTTAGATCCCACCGCCCTGCCGCAACACCCCTGCTGGCCCAAAACGGCAACATTTCAGGAGTGGTGTCTCAACGGAGGTGAAGACTTCGAGCTCGTGCTCAGCCTTCCGCCACCTTGGGCTCAGACCTGGCTCAACCGCGAACCCAACAGCTGCCGAATCGGTGAAGTGATCGCAGGACCAGCAGCCGTGCTGTGGTCGGACACGCAAAGGCCCGTGGAGGGGCACAACGGATTTGCCCACTTCGGTCGCTAACAAGTCCCAGTCCCTTGCACCTCCAATAAAAAAACCCCTCTCCATGGCAGGAGAGGGGGGAAGGGACTGGGCGAGAGATTTGGCTCAACGCTAGTCGAGCCTGCTGAACTCACTTCCAGTTGCGTGCAACCACTTCGGCCAAGTCCACAACACGCTGGCTATAGCCCCACTCGTTGTCATACCAGGCAACGATCTTGAAGAAATTGTCACCCATGGACAGGGTCAGGTCGGCATCAAAAATGGTCGATTGGTTGGTGCCGGCGTAATCACTGGAAACCAAGGGCAAATCGCCATACTTGATGATTTTGCTCATCGGGCCGTCTGCCGCAGCCTTGATGATCGACTTGATTTCGTCGACAGAGGAGGCGCGGGACGATTCGAACACCAGGTCAACAGCCGACACGTTCGGAGTGGGAACGCGCATGGCGATACCGGTGAACTTGCCCTTCACTGCGGGATAGACCAGGGCAACGGCTTGGGCGGCACCCGTGGACGTGGGCACCATGTTGACGGCGGCAGCACGGGCACGGCGTAGGTCGCGGTGATTGTTATCCAGAATGCGCTGGTCACCGGTGTAGCTGTGAATCGTGGTCATCAGACCACGGTTGATGCCGATCGACTGATCGATCACCTTCACCAGCGGCGCCAAGCAGTTGGTGGTGCAGCTGGCATTGCTGAGGATGTCCCAGTCCTCGTGGGAGTACTGATCTTCGTTCACGCCCACCACGAACGTCCCCACCTTGGGACCCTTACCAGGGGCAGTGAGAATCACCTTCTTGGCACCAGCCTGAATGTGCATGCTGGCTTTTTCATCGGTGTTGAACACTCCGGTGGACTCCAGCACCAGATCCACTCCCCAATCCTTCCAGGGGCAATTCAGGGGGTTGCGATCGGAGAAAAACTTGACTTCCTTGCCATTGACGATCATGGCGTCGTCGGTGGTGTCGATCGTCACGCTGGGATCCAGTTTGCCCAGAATAGAGTCGTAGGTCAGCAGGTGAGCGCTGGTCTTGGGATCAGACGTGGCGTTCACGCCCACGATTTCTATGTCGGTGTCAGCACCACGGCTGATCCAACCCCGCATGACATTGCGACCGATACGGCCAAATCCATTAATCGCAACGCGCAGGGTCATAACGAAGGCGGTAGGTCCGCAACGGGGTTTGGCCGCCGATCATACAGAAATTGGCCGATTCTTTTGTCGCTGCCAACCATCGCGCGCCATCGATGCCATTCCGATCAACCCATCGGACCCATGGCTCATTGCTCGGAACCGAACGGCTGACAAGCGATCGCGAACCAGGTTTCATCGAGACCTGACCTATCTTTCAGATTCACGGTTCGACCCATTGGCCAGTCCGATCAGCCGCCAGCAACCTGTTCACTTCATCGGTATCGGCGGCATCGGCATGTCTGCCCTGGCTTTGATCATGGCAAAACGAGGGCAATGCATCACCGGCTCTGAGCCGAAGTCGTCTCCCATCGTCAAGCAACTCGGCGACTTGGGTGTGCAGGTGTTCACCGAGCAGCTGGCCTCCACCATCAGCACCCTGACCGCCGGTGAGCATCCTCATCCTCAGGTGGTTGTGAGCTCAGCCATTCCCGAGCACAACCCTGAGCTGAAAGCGGCCCGAGATCGTGGACTCACCGTGCTGCACCGATCCGATGTTCTGGCAGCCCTGATTGCCGAGCAACCATCAATCGCCGTTGCCGGCAGTCATGGGAAAACCACCACCAGCACCATGATCACTACGCTGCTGGCGGCAGCTGGGGAAGATCCCACCGCCATTATTGGGGGGACTGTGCCGTGTTACGGCAGCAATGGCCATGCCGGTCAAGGACGACTTCTCGTCGCCGAAGCAGACGAATCGGATGGCTCATTGGTGAAATTTGCAGCCCATCTCGGTGTGATCACCAATCTGGAGCTGGACCACACCGATCATTACGCCGATCTCAACGACCTGATCGCCACCCTCAAACGCTTTGGAGACCGCTGCACAAACCTCCTGGCCAACCACGACGACCCGATTCTGCGAGGCCATTTCGAGGCCCAAGCCTGGTGGTCAGTCAGCGATGCGGAAAGAGTCGACTTCGCCGCTCTGCCAGTCCATTTAAGGGGAGATCGCACAGACGCTGACTTCTATGAACGGGGCACCTTGATCGGTCGCATCACCCTGCCGATGCCTGGGCTCCACAACCTCAGCAACGCGACGGCCGCCTTGGCGGCCTGCCGCATGGAAGGCGTGCCATTTGAACGTCTGCAAGCTGGGCTCAGCCAGCTGCAGCCACCGGGCCGACGCTTCGATTTCCGCGGCGATTGGAAAGGGCGTCTAGTGGTCGACGACTATGCCCATCACCCCAGCGAAGTCCGAGCCACGCTGACCATGGCCCAATTGATGGTGACCAGCGGTCGCAGCCCTCTCCCTCAGCCACCCCAGCGATTGATGGTGGTCTTCCAACCCCATCGCTACAGCCGCACCCAAGAGTTTCTCAACGACTTCGCCCAAGCCCTCAGCCACGCCGATAGCGTGATCCTGGCACCGATCTATGCAGCAGGGGAGGCAGCGGTCGACGGCATTAACAGCCACACCTTGGGGAATGCCTTACAGCAACTGACCCCCGAGCGACCTGTACTGGTGGCGGACACCATGGAACAACTCACCGCACTGGTTCAGGAACACAGCCGTCCCCATGATCTCGTGCTGGCCATGGGCGCCGGTGATGTCAATAGCCTCTGGAGTCGTCTGTGCCCCAACGAAACAGATCAAGACACCCCACGCTCTTCAATCTTGATGGCTTAATGAATGGGACAGACCCGTCCCTGCTACATCAGCAGGTTCCACTCGCGACCTACACCACGTGGAGGGTGGGAGGTCCGGCGGAATGGCTTGCCGAACCCACCAACGCCGAACAACTGGCCACCTTGATGGCCTGGGCGCAACAACGACAAATGCCATGGCGCGTGATTGGTGCAGGCTCCAACCTGCTGATCAGTGATGCCGGGCTGCCCGGGCTCACCCTCTGTCTGCGCAAATTGCAAGGAATCACGCTGGACGCGACCACCGGCATGGTGGAAGCCAGGGCCGGTGAACCGATTCCAACCCTGGCGCGCCAGGCAGCCCGGGCCGGACTCCATGGCCTGGAGTGGGCCATCGGCATTCCCGGCACCGTTGGTGGGGCCGCCGTCATGAATGCCGGAGCCCAAGGGCGCTGCACAGCAGACTGCCTGGTGTCGGTGGACGTCATCGACCCCAACGCCCAGGGCGGTGCAGGTGCTGTGCACAGCCTTAGCAACGACGAGCTCGCATTCGACTACCGCCACAGCGTTCTCCAACACACAGAGCTGATGGTGGTCTCAGCCCGGTTTCAACTGGAACCGGGGCACGACCCCAAGGACGTGAGCCGCATGACAAGCAAAAATCTCAACCACCGCACCAGCACGCAGCCCTACCAATGGCCTAGCTGCGGCAGTGTGTTTCGCAATCCCGAACCCCATAAGGCCGGACAGTTAATCGAGGCTTTAGGGCTCAAGGGGCGACGGGTCGGGGGTGCTGAAGTATCGCCAATCCACGCCAATTTCATTGTCAACACTGGCGAAGCCACCGCCACCGACATTCTGCAGTTGATCGCCCTCGTGCAACACGCGGTGCAGCGCGACCATGGCATCACCCTGCAACCGGAGGTGAAACGCCTGGGCTTCTGACTTGAACCCAGCCTCTCCCTACGGCCTAAGCTAGGCGTTATTCCCTAGGCATTATGGCAGGGTTCGGACTTCCCAATTTCGGTCAGCTCACCGAAGCTTTCCGCAAGGCTCAGCAGATTCAAAAAGATGCTCAAAATCTGCAGGAAGAACTCGATGCCATGGAGATCGAAGGCAAAAGCAGCGATGGTCGCGCCAGCATCTGGCTCTCTGGCAACCAACAGCCACTGCGCGTGACATTCGACCCAGCCCTACTGGCTGAAGGTCAAAGTGCTTGTGAAGAGGCCACCCTGGCGGCCTTGCAGGAGGCCTACGAGAAATCGACCGCCACCATGAAAGAGCGGATGCAGGAACTCACCGGTGGGCTCGACCTCAACCTCCCCGGGATGGGCGGCTGAGATCCAGCAGTTCCTCGACAGCTCGCCGGTAGATCGGATACCGCTCCCAATCGCGATTGACGCCGCAGCCGGGCTCCTCCCGATGCAGACAGTCGCGAAAGCGACAAGGGTGGGGCTCGAGCTGCTGACGGAGCTCGGGAAACAACACCTCCAAGTTGTGCACCTGCTTGGGTAAATCTGGCCGGTTAAAACCTGGCGTATCGGCCACCTGAGCTCCAGGCCCTAGGGCGTGCAGTTCCACATGACGGGTGGTGTGGCGCCCCTTCTGCAATCGGCCAGACACCGCACCAACACGCAAGTGCAGGTTTGGAATCAAAGCATTGAGAAGCGAGCTCTTGCCAACTCCGGAGGGACCACACAGCACTGAGAGTGCCTGCTGCTGCAAACGCTCCCGCAATGGGACCAGCCCTGTCCCCGTCGTGGTTGAGAGAGCAATCGGCGCATACCCCCATCCCTCAAGGCGGTGCACGAGGGCTTGGCGCTGGTCGGCAGGCAGCAGATCACTTTTGGTGAGTAACACCTGCACCTCCAAACCCGTTTGTTCAGCAGTCAGCAAAAAGCGACTGGCCTGGTCGGGATCAAACGTGGGTTGATCCATGGCAAAAGCCACCACCACAGCGGTGACATTGGCCACGGGCGGACGAATCAGCCAACTGCTGCGGGGTTCCACGTCAGCCACAACGGCCCGCCCCTGCTGAGAGTCAATCGCCTCAACCCAGACGCGATCACCCACATGCACAGCGGCACCACGGTGATTCAGACGGGTGCGCCGCGTGCAGAGCAAACGGGTGGTTTGATGCGGCGGATCCAACTCCACTTCCAGGTAGTTGGCCTGTAGGGCCACCACCATGCCCCGGGTGCGGTGGTTAACCACCGCCGCAAATCACCCGCAGAGCCACCCAATGCTGATCACCATCGTCAAGCTCAACTCGATGGCCGTCGTGTTGGAGACCTGGCACCACCATGGCTTCCGGCTCCCCACGATCCAAGATCACCTCTAATTCCTGACCCGCCATCATCGTCTCCAGCGCAAGCTTGCAACGAATGAAATTCACCGGGCAAGGGGTGCCGCGCAAATCAAGCCGCCGAGCTGGCCCAGTTTCCGCCACGGTCAACCCTGACCAAAAAACCGTGCAAACAAACTACTCTTGTGATGATGATGCTGCACACCGCGAGCCGAATGATGGCCGGCAAGCTGCTCTAATAACGTGCGTTCATCCTTACTGAGACGGGTCGGCAGTTGCACCGCCACAGTCACCCGATGGTTGCCACGGGCCACCGGATTACCGAGCTTAGGAATACCCTTATTCTCCACGGTCAGCACTTGATTCGGCTGAGTACCAGCAGGAATCACCAGGCTGGTGGTTCCGTCAACCGTCTCCAGCTCAATGGTGTCGCCCAAAATCGCCTGAATATAACTGATTTTCACATCAGACAAAACGGTGAGTCCATCCCGGCGCAGATGGGGATGGGGTTTGACCGTCAAGAACACATACAAATCCCCAGAAGGACCGCCCCGCAAACCAGCATTGCCCTCCCCTGCGACGCGGAGGCGAGTGCCGGTATCAACGCCAGCGGGAATGTTGATGCGTAACTTTTTCCGCACCTGAGTCACACCCTGACCGCCACAAGCGGAGCAAGGATCAGCAATCACCTGACCACTGCCATCGCAGGTGGGGCATTCCGTCACCTGGGTGAAGTTGCCGAAAGGAGTCCGGGTTGCCTGTCGCACCTGACCAACCCCACCACAGGTCGAACATGTGGTGGGACCACTGCCCAACTTGGCACCACTGCCATTGCAAGTACTGCAAGTTTCCAAGTGGGGAACGCGGATCTCACATTCCTGGCCAAAAACCGCCTGATCGAAATCAATGGTGAGGTCGTAGCGCAGGTCGTCACCTTGCTGAGGACCACGACGACGTTGACGGCCAGCAGCAGCACCACCAGAGCCACCAAAGCCACTAAAGAAGGTGTCAAATAAGTCAGCAAAACCACCCATGTCGCCCATGTCGGGCATACCGGCAGCTCCGCCTAATCCGGCCTCACCGAACTGGTCATAACGGGCCTTGCTTTGAGGATCGCTCAGCACCTCGTAGGCCCGACCGATTTCCTTGAAGCGGTCCTCAGCGCCAGGATCTTTATTGATATCAGGGTGATATTTGCGAGCGAGGCGCCGATAGGCACGCTTCAACGTGTCGGCATCGGCGTCACGACTGACGCCGAGCAGGTCGTAAAAATCGGCCATCAGCTCGTCATCCCGTCCATCACCCTAAGGGCCAACCCCGAGGTCTCAAGCCTCCGGGTGGTTGGGTTCTCCCCCCATCGCGGCATCATCGGAACCGGACTCCGCCCCAGCGTCTTGGTTTGATACGGCTGCAGCCTCCTCCTGCGGACCAGGGCCCATCGACACCTTGACCATGGCGTGACGCAACACGCGGCCATGGAGGTGATAACCACGTTGCAGCTCCTCAATCACCACATCCTCGTGATGCTCCTCACTGGGTTCACGTAACACCGCCTCGTGCAGGGATGGATCAAACTCCTGGCCCACCACACGCATCGGAGCCACGCCGAGCTGCTTCAGCACATCCACCAACTGTTTGTAGAGACCCTGATAACTGCGGTGCAGAGCCTGAGCCTCCTCGCCCTCGGGATTGAGTTGCTGACGGGCACGCTCAAAGTTGTCCACCACAGGGAGGATTTCACTCAGAGTGTTGCAAGTGAGTTGCAATTTGAGGTCATCCTGATCGCGACATTGACGCTTGCGGAAATTATCGAAGTCGGCAGCAATACGCATGTACTGACTGCGCAGAGTCTCATGCTCCTCCCGCAGGCTGCTGTGTTCGCGCTCCAGTTGCTCCAGACGGGCGTCGTTGTCGCGACCGTCCGCGGCTGATGGCTCCGAGACATCCGTTGCGGAAGTCGCAGTGGGTTCCGCGGCAGCGTCAGCAGCTGGATCAGATGCTGCAGCGTCAGCGGCGAGGTCGTGAGCTGAGGAAGAAGATTCGCCAGTCATGCTGACTAGTGGCAGATTCACAGCTATACATGTTGATAGGTGAGGCTCACCTCCCACAAGCGGCGGAAGCCCGCACCTTCTGCAGCCCAACCTCTCGCCGGCAATACCATGAGTCAACCGGAGCGATTAGTTCTGGAGCTGTTGCTGCAGGAGGCAGTACCAGATCAGCTCGATAGCGCCAGCCATCAGCTGCTGGAAGAACGCTTGAAAGCGAAAGGCCTGGCCCCAGACGACCATCCTCAGGTCGCCGCTGCGCTGGCCACGCTGGAGCAGGTCTCACGTCGCACAGAGACATCGCCAGAAGCCTTCACAGAAGAACAGCCCTCCGAAGCATCCGAAACAGACGAGGACGCGATCAACCTCGACTCGCTGCTCTCCGGTTTCAGCACCGAGGGTGTGCTGGATGAGGACCCAACGGAACTGGCGGCTCTGTCCACCAACGCCGAAGACCTCGAAAAGACCCTCAGCGAAACCGGCACCTCTCCAGTGGTGAGTTTGGTGAACCGAATCCTGCTGCAGGCACTGCAACTTGGGGCCAGTGACATCCATGTCGAACCCCAACAGATGGGGCTTCAGGTGCGCTTTCGTCAGGACGGAGTGTTGCAGAGCTATAGCGAAATGCTGCCGTCTCGCTTGGTGCCAGCCGTCACCTCGCGCTTCAAGATCATGGCCGATCTGGACATCGCCGAACGTCGGCAGGCACAGGACGGACGCATCCGCAGGCGCTTTCGCAACCGCACGGTGGATTTCCGCGTCAACAGCCTGCCCAGTCGCTTCGGTGAAAAGATTGTGCTCAGGCTGCTGGACAGCTCGGCAACCCAACTGGGCCTCGACAAACTGATCAGCAGTCCAGAGACCTTGGAGCTGGTGCGATCGTTCGGCTCCAAACCGTTCGGGATGATCCTGGTGACCGGACCAACCGGATCAGGAAAATCAACCACGCTTTATTCGATGTTGGCGGAACGCAACGATCCCGGCATCAACATCTCGACGGTGGAAGATCCGATCGAATACACCCTGCCGGGGATCACCCAATGCCAGGTGAACAGGGAGAAAGGGTTCGACTTCAGCACCGCCCTACGGGCCTTCATGCGTCAAGACCCTGATGTGCTGCTGGTGGGGGAAACCCGTGATTTAGAAACGGCAAAAACCGCCATCGAAGCAGCCCTCACCGGCCACCTCGTGCTCACAACGCTGCACTGCAATGACGCACCCAGCGCCATCGCACGCCTCAGCGAAATGGGGGTAGAACCATTCATGGTCAGCGCCTCCTTGATCGGAATTGTTTCCCAGAGATTGCTCAGACGCGTCTGCAACCATTGCCGCGAGAGCTATCGGCCCGATGCCACCGAACTGGGTCGGTTTGGGCTGATGAGCAACCACGAAAGCAACGTGCGCTTCTATCGTGCCCATCGCCACGATGGCATTGGCGACCCCTGCCCGCACTGTCAAGGGAGCGGTTACAAAGGTCGTATCGGGGTCTATGAAGTGCTGCGCATGAACGAAGGGATCGCAACAGCCGTAGCCAGCGGCGCCTCCACCGATATACTCCGTCGCCTGGCTCTGGAATCCGGCATGAAAACGCTGCTGGGCTACAGCCTCGACCTGGTTCGCAAAGGTCAAACCACATTGGAGGAAGTGGGGCGCATGATCCTCACCGATTCAGGACTAGAATCGGAACGTCGAGCTCGTGCCTTGAGCACAGTTACCTGTACCGGATGCGGTGCCGGACTTGAGGAAAGCTGGCTGGAATGCCCGTACTGTCTAACTCCTCGTTGGTGAGATGCCTCCCATCCCATGAATATGGATTTGATGATCGAAGACCTAATGAAGCAGTTGGTAGAAGGTGAGGGCAGTGATCTGCATCTCGCCTGTGGCCGACCTCCCTATGGTCGTTTTAGTGGCCAGCTGCGTCCCCTCACCGACACACCGTTGAATGAAAAGAGCTGTAACAGTCTGATCTTTTCAATGCTGAATAATACTCAGCGTAAAACACTGGAACAAACCTGGGAGCTGGATTGCGCCTACGGCCTTAAAGGCGTCGCTCGCTTCCGCGTGAATGTCTATCGTCAAAAAGGCAGCTATGCCGCTTGCTTGCGAGCCCTGGGCAGTTCAATTCCGAGCGTTGAAACGCTCAATCTACCTCCAGTGGTGGTGGAGACCAGCGGACGGCCCCATGGTCTCGTGTTAGTGACGGGCCCCACCGGTTCCGGCAAGACCACCACCTTGGCGGCCCTACTCGACCACATCAATCACACCCGCAGCGAACACATTCTCACCATTGAAGATCCCATTGAATTCGTATATCGCAGCGAACGTAGCATCGTGCATCAGCGCCAGCTCCATGAAGACACCCGCAGTTTTGCCAACGCCCTCCGCGCTGCTTTACGGGAAGACCCCGATGTGATTCTGGTGGGTGAAATGCGAGATCTGGAAACGATTCAATTGGCAATTAGTGCCGCTGAAACAGGCCACTTAGTCTTCGGCACCCTGCACACCAGCTCTGCAGCCCAGACTGTGGATCGGATCGTGGATGTATTTCCTCCGGATCAACAGACCCAGGTTCGGGTGCAATTGTCAGGAAGCCTGGTGGCCGTTTTTTCCCAGACCTTGTGCAAATGCGAAAACCCACAACCCGGTCAATTTGGGCGAGTAATGGCCCAAGAGATCATGATTAACAATCCAGCGATCGCTAATTTAATTCGTGAAGGGAAAACTGCACAAATCTATTCTCAAATTCAAACAGGAGGGGATACAGGAATGAAAACTTTAGAAAGATCCCTTGCAGATTTGGTGCAAGAAAAACTGATCACTTCTGCCGAAGCCATTGCAAAAGCTGGCAAACCAGGTGAACTTAGCCGCTTGCTAAGCTGTAATTAATTTACCACTTATGACTGTTTTTTTTGCAACTTATCAAGCCATTAATGGAATAAAGCGTAGCATTCGAATCCGGGCTCGCGATTCGACGGATGCCCGCAAGCGCCTGCGCCGGCGAGGGATCAAAGCCACAACGCTGCAACAAAAAGACAATGCAACAGCAACCAAAGACGGCAAAGGCCTGAAAGGCCTAATGTCGGCGGATCTTGGTTTTTCTTTTGAGAAGAAACCCGGGGTACGTGATAAAGCCATCTTCGCCAGCAAACTTTCGGCACTCGTCGATGCAGGCGTACCGATTGTGCGTTGTTTGGATTTAATGGCCAATCAGCAACGTCTACCCCTGTTCAAACGCTCCCTTGTGCAGATCGGACAAGAGGTGAATCAGGGCGTGGGTATGGCTGCGGCCATGCGCCGATGGCCCCAGGTGTTCGACAGGCTCAGTGTGGCCATGGTGGAAGCAGGTGAAGTCGGGGGTGTGCTGGATCAATCCCTCAAACGCTTGGCCAAATTGCTGGAAGAAAATGCACGTTTGCAAAACCAAATCAGAGGAGCTCTTGGCTATCCAATCGCGGTGCTAGTGATCGCAGTTGGGGTATTTCTTGGGATGACGATCTTTTTGATTCCCACCTTCGCTGATATTTTTGAAGATTTAGGAGCTGACCTACCGAGCTTTACCCAACTGATGGTGAATCTCAGCGATTTGTTGCGTTCCTGGATCTCCCTGGTCGTAGCTGGAATGATAGGGGTTGGCATTTGGCTGCTCAGCCGGTATTACACAACGCCTCAAGGTCGGCGTGTGATCGACCGCTTGACCCTCAGGTTGCCCCTGTTTGGCGATCTGATCATGAAAACGGCGACAGCTCAATTCTGTCGAATTTTTAGCTCTCTAAGCGCAGCTGGTGTGCCAATTCTAATGGCAATGGAGATTTCTAGCGAAACAGCCGGCAATGCAATTATTTCTGATGCAATTTTAAATTCCCGCAATCTGGTGCAGGAAGGAATTTTGCTCAGCACAGCTCTAACCCGTCAAAAAGTGCTGCCCGATATGGCCTTGAGCATGCTCTCGATCGGAGAAGAAACCGGTGAATTGGATCAGATGCTCAGCAAGGTGGCTGATTTCTACGAGGACGAAGTAGACGCTACGGTAAAGGCACTGACTTCCATGTTGGAACCAGCCTTGATTGTCGTCGTGGGAGTCATTGTTGGCTCAATCCTCTTGGCCATGTATCTACCGATGTTTACGGTCTTTGATCAAATCGCATAGGACGATTTCAGTCCAGGGTGGTTGCGATTGCTTGGCCTGCTAACCAACCTCCTGTCCAGCATGCCTGAAAATTAAAGCCACCTGTGACACCATCCACGTCCAGTAATTCTCCGGCGAGATACAAATTAGAAACACAGCGGCTTTCCATGGTTGCCAAATTGATCTCTCCAAGATCCACACCACCTGCCGTCACAAACTCCTCCCCAAAAGGCCCACGCCCCCTAATCGGCACACACTGACCGCACAACACCTCAACCAACTTCCGCTCCGCCTTGCGGGGTAAATCGGCCCAACGCCGCTCTCCGCTTAACCCTGCCTCCGTCAGGAACGCCTGCCACAGCCGCCGGGGCAGATGTTCGAACGGTTTGGTTGCCGCGAGCGTGCGACGTGCCTGCTGATGGCGATGGTCCTGCAAACGTGCTTCCACGCCACAACGGCCTAATCCCCCGCTCCAGTCCACTTTGAGTTCTCCCTGGTAGTGGTTCTGATGCAGAGCCCTGGCTGCAAAGGCGGAGAGACGCAGGGTGGCAGGTCCGCTCAAGCCACGGTGGGTGACCAACACCCGGCCCCACTGACGGAAACGCTCATTGCCCAATGTCAACGCCAAGCCCACATTGTCGACAGCGATACCGCTGCAAGCCGTCAGGGCCGGAGCCTGCAACGACAAACTGAATAAGGACGGCACCGGCGGCACCACTTGGTGCCCAAGAAATTGCGCCAACTTGCGACCACTGGGATGGCCCCCTGTGGCCAGCATCAACATGCGAGTTGTTAGTGGCTCCGCAAGGCCGCGGCCTTCGACCACAAATCCACCTGACGGTTCCGCGACAACCCCCTGCACCATCACCCGCGTGCGCAGCTGAACTCCTGCGGCGACCGCAGCCTTCTGCAGGCACTGAATCACGGCCTCTGAGCGGTTTTGCTTTGGAAACATTCGCCCATCGTCCTCTTCCACCAGGGTCAATCCATGCTCCTCAAACCAGCTGATGGAATCCCCGCAGGCGAAACGACTGAATGGTCCCTGAAGGGGCCTACGACCGCGGGGATAGTGGGTGACCAACTCCCCTGGATCCCAGCAAGCATGGGTGACGTTGCAACGCCCGCCTCCACTGATCCGCACCTTTTGCAAAGGCTCAGGGGTGCCCTCTAGCACCAACACCTGCTGCACCCCGAGCTCAGCTGCCGTGATCGCAGCCATGTAACCGGCAGGACCACCGCCGATCACGATCAGGTCATGGCAAGGGCTGGAAACAAAGGGCGACGCCGTTGTTGCAGAAACGTTGACCGGTTGGTTTGGGGCCGTCATTGAACACATGGCCCTGGTGACCACCGCAGCGACGGCAGTGGTACTCGGTGCGGGGAATGATGAGCTTGAAATCTAGCTTCGTGGCAATCGCTCCCGGTAATCCCTGCCAAAAACTGGGCCACCCCGTACCACTATCGAATTTCGTGGCAGACGAAAACAACGGCAGATCACAACCGGCGCAATGAAAGGTGCCATCACGCTTTTCATTATTGAGGGGGCTCGTGAAGGGGGGTTCAGTACCCTCCTGACGCAGCACGCGATAGGCCTCCGGTGAGAGGCGTTGCTTCCACTCAGCATCGCTGAGCTGCCACGCACTGTCATCAGCCTTGGATGCTGCCAACACCATGCCCGGTGCCCGGAACACCCCCGCAGTTCCAGTCAGTGCTGCCACCAGCAACGCCCGACGGCTAAGCAACCAGTGCTGCAATGAAAAAGTCATCGCGTCAACCATTCAGCAATCAACGCCTCTGTTCTAGGAGCAGCCATTATCGAAACAGCCGTTGTCGAAACAGCCGACCAAGCAAAAGGAAGAATGGAGCCATGGAGTCTCCAATCTCTAGCCACGGGGAGCCCGCCTGGCGGTTCAGCGTTGCGCCGATGCTTGATTGCACCGATCGCCACTTCCGTGTGCTGATGCGTCAAATCAGCACACGGGCGCTTCTCTATTCGGAAATGGTGGTGGCCCAGGCACTGCACCACACCAACCGTCGAGAGCGCCTCCTGGATTTCGATCCGGTAGAACATCCCATCGCCCTGCAAGTGGGAGGTGATGACCCAGCACGACTGGCGGAAGCCGCCCGGATGGCCGCCGACTGGGGCTATGACGAAATCAACCTGAACGTGGGCTGCCCGAGTCCACGGGTGCAAGCGGGCAATTTCGGTGCCTGCCTCATGGCAGAACCCGCCCGAGTCGCTCGCTGCGTGGAGGCCATGGGTGACGCTTCACGCTTGCCTGTCACCGTCAAACATCGCGTCGGCATCGACCATCTCGACAGCGATGCCCTTCTGCTAAAATTTGTAGACAAAGTGGCCGCAGCCGGGGCCACACGTTTTGCTGTGCACGCCCGCAAAGCCTGGCTAGAGGGACTGGATCCCAAACAGAACCGCACGATTCCGCCATTGCAATACGAGCGGGTCATCGCCCTCAAGCAACGCCGACCTGACCTCACCATCGAACTCAACGGCGGCCTCGACGCCCCAGACCAATGCCTGAAAGCCCTGGACCATTGCGACGGTGCAATGGTCGGACGCGCGGCCTATGCCCATCCACTGCGGTGGAGCTGCATCGACGCATGCATCTACAACGAACAACCACGGATCGTGAAGGCGTCCGATGTTGTGCTGGGTCTGATCCCCTATGCCCAAAAGCACCTAATCAGAGGCGGACGTCTTTGGGATCTATGCCGCCATCTCGTTCAACTGGTGGAAGGAGTGCCAGGGGCCAGGCACTGGCGCCGAAATCTGGGATTGAACGCACAACGCCAAGGCGCTGATCTTCCCGTGATGGAAGACGCAGCCCGGCAATTGTTGGATGCCGGGCTTTAGACAGCTTTAAACACCTGAGGCCCCGTGGGCAGCGTCAATCTTGGGCGCCGCCATAACCAGCATCGCTAGCTCCCTGGGACGCACCACCGCGACGACGACGACTGCGACCTTCGTCGTAGCTGCGATCTTCCCAACCACGGGCACCAGATCCGCTGCCGGCACCGGTACGACCGGCACCACCTTGGCCATAACGGCTGCCACCCCTATCAGAACCGCTATCGCGATAACCACCGCCGCCGCCACGTCGGGGAGCGCTGCCGCGCGGTTCTGCCTTATTAATGCGCAGCGGACGCCCCATCAACTCCACACCCTGGAGCGCATCGATCGCCGCCGTTTCCATCGCGTCATCAGCCATCTCGATAAACGCAAAGCCGCGTTTCCGACCCGTATCCCGCTCCAGAGGGAGGGCGCAGTTCGTGACCTCGCCATGGGCCGCAAACAATTCAATGATGTCTTCCTGCTCAGCGCGGAAGGGCAGATTGCCGACGAAAATGCTCACTTTCCTGGTGGACCGTTAACGAAGGGACCGATGGGGCCTGACTGCCATCGGTTCATGCTTCCAGAAGGAATCAATGGCCTTTGGCCCACTCAGCCTAGACCGAGTCAGCCAGGTCGATTCATCCGACATCAAGCCAACCGCTGTTCCCAAAGGGTCAGCTGTTCATCAACACGCACAAATCCCGTCCCTCCCTCACTGACGCGAGCAGCCACCACTTGACGTGGTTGGAGGGCATCAAATAAATCAGCCTCAAATGCTGGATGAAAGGTTTTCCATTGCTCAAGGCTGAGATCCAGCAGCAAAAGTCCATCCTCTAAGCAGCGTTTCACCACCGCGCCCACCATCTGATAGGCCTCACGGAACGGCACCCCACGGGCGACCAAATAATCGGCGACATCGGTGGCATTCGAAAAATCAGAAGCCACGGCCTGCTCAAGACGTGCAGGACGGAATTCAATCCCCTCCTCCAACAGAATCGCCATGGCCTCCAAGCAAGCATCGGTGGTGCGAACCACGTCAAACAAGGCTTCTTTATCTTCCTGAAAATCCTTGTTGTAAGCCAAAGGAAGGCCCTTAATCATCGTCAGAAGCCCCTGGAGATGACCAAAGACGCGGCCACATTTCCCACGCACCAATTCCGGAACGTCAGGATTCTTTTTCTGAGGCATCAGGCTGCTGCCCGTCGCGCAACGATCACTGAGACGAACAAAACCACACTCCTCACTCGCCCAAAAAATCACTTCTTCCGCCAGGCGGCTGAGATGCACCATCACCAGGGATGCGGCCGCTGCAAACTCCACGGCAAAATCACGATCACTCACCGCATCGAGGCTGTTGGCGTAGATGCCGTCGAAACCAAGGGCCGATGCCGTGGTGCGACGGTTGATCGGCACGGGAGTCCCAGCAAGGGCCGCCGCACCCAGGGGTGAGAGATTCACACGACCACGCACGTCACGCAGTCGCTGACGATCCCGCTCGAGCATCTCCACATAAGCCAAAAGATGGTGCGCGAGGCAAACAGGTTGCGCCCGCTGGAGGTGGGTGTAACCGGGGATGAGCGTGGTGCGCTGTGCCACAGCCTGGTTGAGGAGCGCCCGCTGAAACCGCAGCACCCGTGCATCCAAATCATCAAGACGGCGACGCAGCCACAAACGCAGATCGGTACCCACCTGATCGTTGCGGCTGCGACCGGTGTGCAATTTCTTGCCCACCGGACCCAGAAGAGCAATCAGCCGTCGCTCCACCGCAAAATGCACGTCTTCGTCCGCCAAACCAGGCTGGAAGCTCCCAACCGCCGCTTCCGAGCGAATCGTCTCCAAACCACCACAAAGCTGACTGGCTTCCTCAGCGGTGATCACGCCACAGTCCGCCAACATGCGGGCATGGGCCATCGAGCCGTCGAGATCCTCCTGGAGCAAAGTGATATCAAAGCCAATCGAAGCATTGAATCGCTCAATCGCAGGGTGGAGACCCTGATCAAACCGATCGCTCCAGGTGGCTGAGCCTCCGCCCGTCACTCCCCCAGTCATCCGGTCACCCCTCAACGCAGCGTGCCCTCAGCTTGTCAGGCCATGGCGGCGTGGAAGGGAGGGAGCACCACCTCATCGGGCACCTTCAACACCACCATGGAGGCGTCATCATCCAATTGACGATCCATGCCCACAAAGCGATCCAAACGCGTGAACAACTGATCAAGGATCCCTTGGGAGCCAGTGCCAGAGCCACAGGCAACCTCAAGACTGCGAATTAAGCGCTCTTCATCAAAACGATCACCGTCGAGACCCGGTGCCTCTGTGACACCGTCGGTGTAATAGAGCAGCACGTCGCCTGGTTCCAGCACCACCTCGCCACAGCCGTAGTCAGCCTCAGCCTGCAAACCGATCAATAAACCAGGCGTATCCAAACGCCCAATGCTGCGCTGCTGCGCTCGCCAGATCAACGGTGGGTTGTGGGCCGCATTGGCATAACGAAGCCGACGGGTGCGCGGGTCGAAGTCGGAATAAAACAGGGTGACAAAACGATGGGACTGGGCGAGGTCGGCCTGGGCCAATTGATTGAGATCGTGCAGGATGCGATCCGGTGGCAAATCGCTGAGCACTTCAGCGCGCAACATGCCACGCAACATGGTCATCAACAGACCAGCCGGCACACCCTTTCCCATTACATCACCCATCACCAGCGCCCAACGTCCACGCTCGCGACAACGTCCGTTCAAGGTCGGACGGGTGGGGATGAAGTCGTAGTAATCGCCACCCACCTGAAAGGCCGGGCGACAGCGAGCCGCCAGCTCCACTCCTTCAATCACAGGGCAGTGATCCGGCAAAAGCTGGGCTTGAATCTCAGCACCGATGCTGAGCTGGCGATCCACCCGCTCATGGCGCCGCGCCTCCTGCAACATCAAATCGTGCTCGACGGCCACGCCGGTGAGATCCGCCACCAATTGCACATTGCGGCGATGTACATCACTCCAAGCCAGCGCACCCGCACTGCTGAACACATAGAGGCGACCTCGCTGCCGCCCACGAGCCACCAGAGATGTGGCAAAGAGTCCAGCGCGACCGAGATGACGCTGTACCAAATGATCGAGGGCATGGAGCTGACGATCTTCCGCACCAAATCCCTCCGCCATCCCAGAATCAAAGGAAGCGATCTGACGTAGCAACTCCGTCGACCGTTGATGGGGCAGCATCTGCAGCTGGTTCCGCCAGATCCGCCCCTCAACGGTGAAAGGCACCAGTAACGCGCCGTCGACACCCACCAAGCGGGACGCCACCACGGGCACCAACTCCAAAAAGCGGTGCAGATTGGAAAAGCTGCGCAACGCAAAAGCCAAGGAAGCCAACAACTCCTGGCTGGACCGTTGTTCGCGGGCAAAACTGTCAAACAGCTGCCGCAGTGATGCTGTAGCCGTGATCGGCTGGGCCGCATGGCGTGGATGCGGCGACGAGTGATGACGGGTTGGATTGCTGCTCACGGCCGACCATGGCAGTCGACCAACGCTAGCGACGATGTCGAATGCCGGCTGTTGACAACAAATCGGTCAGCGCTGGTGATGCAGCAGCAGCATCAACGAGAAGCAAGAAGCGCCTCAACAAATTCAAAACTGTTGAACGGCCGCAAATCCCGGATTCCCTCCCCAGCACCAATGAACCGAATCGGCAAGCCCGCTTCCGATGAGACAGCAAGAGCGACTCCACCCCGTGCGGTGCCATCCAGCTTGGTGATCACCACACCCGTGAGGTCAGCAGCCTTGGCAAAGGCCATCGCCTGTTTGAGACCGTTCTGACCCTGACTGGCATCAAGAACAAGCAGGGATTCCACCTTCGATTCAGGGGCTAAACGGTCAACAATGCGACGAATCTTTTGCAGCTCCTCCATCAGGTTGTGCTTGGTCTGTAAACGACCAGCGGTATCGACAAACAGCAAATCAGTGCCCTTGGAGCGAGCCGCGCCGATGGCATCAAACACCACAGCAGCAGGATCAGCATTGGCTGTGGGGTTAGCCACCACTGGCACATCACTGCGCTCACCCCAAACCTCCACTTGCTGCACCGCAGCAGCACGGAACGTGTCGGCGGCGGCAATCATGGCGCTATAGCCACTGCGCACGGCCAGGTTGGCGAGCTTGCCCAGGGTGGTGGTCTTACCGACCCCATTCACCCCCACCATCAACCAGATATTGAGCCGATCACGCTCCGGCGCCAGCAACTCCACACCACTGGCCTGAATGGGCTCCTCCAACAAGTGACGGAGTTGCTCTTTGAGGAAACGAATGCCTTCACTGGGATCCACCACTTCCTCATTCAGGCGCTGACGCAGCGCCTCCATCACTTGATCGGTGGCCACCACGCCGGCATCGGCACGCAGCAACAGCGCTTCCAGGTCATCCACGACCTCCGGCGTAAGGGGGTCATCACCCAGGTTGTCGAGCAGACCTGTCACAAAACCCTGACGGGTTTTTTCAAGGCCCTGACGCAAACGAGAGAGCCAATCGATCTCCTCAAGGGAAACCTGATCAGCACGACGCCCCTGGGCTGCAAGCACCTCAGCCGACCAGGTGAAGGTGTCGTCAAACTCACCCAGTTGGGCCTGATCAACAACCGCGTCCGTTGAGGACTGCGGAGCTACGGATGGGGCAGGCACCGCCGACGACGCCGACGAGGGTGAATCAGGTGTTTCGGGCGTTTCAATCGCCCGGGCGTCGAGCTCCTGGCGTCGTTCCTGACGCTGGGCAGCAGACTGCTCCAACAGAGACAGACCAGCCGCAGGCGGAGCCGATGGGGCTGGCGGAGCCGGGGTGACCTCCAACGCCGATGGTGCTTCCGCGGATGGTGCTTCCAGCTCATCAGCCGGCGGCGGTGGGGCGGATGGCTCTGGGACGGGAGAGGGCGATGGTTGTGGGGTCGCCTGGGCTGCCTGCTGGGCCTTTAAGCGGGCATAGGCCTGACGCGCCCATTCCAAGGGATCGTCATCAACGACAGGCTGATCGGAAGACTCTGCGCTGGGCTCAGCAATCACCACAGGATCGGGATCGGGCGCCGGATCGGGATCTGATGGTGGAGCAGGGACTGCATCAGGGGCCGGCGTGGCATCAACAGCGGGCTGAGAACCAGCGGCATCACCCTCCGGTGCAGAAGCCTCAGGCTGAGCGGAACGACGCTGGAACCAGTCAAAAACCATCGAAACTGCCAGATTGAAAGAGGAAAGTTCAGACCCCTGTGGATGGGGCCGCAGCCGCATCCTGCAGGCGCCGCAGAACGCCATTAATCATGCGACGACCCTGATCATCGCTGTAACGGTTCGCCAATTCGACAGCTTCATTGCAGGCGACCGCAGAGGGGGTTTTCAAGCTGGTGAGATCCACCACAGCAAGGCGGAGAATATCGCGATCAATGCGCGGCAAGCGACTCAGACGCCAGCCTTCCATCACAGCATCCAAACGAGCATCAATGCTGATGCGCTGCTCGATCACAAGCGTGACGCGGCGCAGCGCTCCATGACGGACGGTCTCTTGATCCGCAAAAGCAAGCAACCGCGGCAACTCA
The DNA here is from genome assembly GCA_049889555.1 of Synechococcus sp. GTDB lineage: Bacteria > Cyanobacteriota > Cyanobacteriia > PCC-6307 > Cyanobiaceae > Synechococcus_C. The sequence goes on from JBMHDE010000025.1 coordinate 86,939, forward strand.
AGGCTGCTGGATAGCCCATTGAGCACCTGCTCTGCCGTCGTTAGTGACGACCGCAGATGATCGCGCACCACAGGGGAACGACCATCACCACCGTCCTGCAGTTCACTATCGAGTAATGCCTGCTGGGCCTTATCGAGATCGGTGGCACAGGTGTCGAGGGATTCGCGCCAATGCTGATGGAGGGTATCCAGCGCTTTTTGCAGCACGGAATCCAAGGAAAGATCCGCCATATCCGGCTGGTCACGGTCCGAGAACTGGCCCAGCACCAGCAGTGCCAGCTCACGGGCTAGAGAACGGGACTGCATGGAAAACCAAAAAGAAGGACGGAAAAAGTCAGACCCCAGACGGGGGTGACGACGGGGAAACCGATGCTCGCAGTTGGGCGATCAAACTCGAAAAACTCCGGTTCACCGGGGCTTCCCGTTCATCCGGATTGACGATGCCGGCGGAAATAATGGTGCGGAAAGCGTCTTCAACGGAGATATCAAGCTCCCGAACGGATGTTTCCGGCACCAGTGTGTACCAACCCGTGGTGGGATTGGGAGCGGTGGGAATGAACACGCTGAGCAGTGGTTCCTGCAATTCAGCTTGCAGGGAAGGCCCAACCACACCGGTGACAAAACCAACGCTATAGAGCCCCTCACGGGGATACTCCACCAGCACCACCCGACGGAAACGGGTGGAATTGTCACGCAACAAGGTCTCAAGCAACTGCTTGAGGGTTTTGTACACCGAGCCTGCGAGGGGAATGCGCTGCAGCGTTCCCTCACCGAATTCCAACAACCAACGACCCACGATATTGCGGGCCATCAGCCCAATCAGGAGGATCCCCAGCAAAGGCACTGTGAGCCCCAGAGCCAAGTTGATCAGGTCCTGAAGCAGGGGGTTGAGCGTGATGAAAGGGTTGAACTGCTTCGGAATCGACGTCAGAAACGCCAAAACGAAACGGCTCACGATGGTGGCAAGCCAAATGGTGGTGGCCAGTGGAATGACCACCAGCAACCCAGCAATCAGATCATTTTTGAGATCCTGCTGAAGTTTGGCGCCGAGAGGCAGATCAGATCTGGGGTTGGACTGCACCAAGGAACGACCGGGGCTTGGGGCCGACGTGATGTGTCCAACCTAACCAGTGGTCAGAGAACAGAGGCGAGAGCCAAGAGGGCAAAGGCAATCGCGAGAACCGCCGCACTGAACGTGCCCCCAAAGCGGCGCTGATTCATCGCCAGGTTGCGTTGACGCTCAGCTTGCTGAATCTGCTGATCCATCTGGGCCAGCTGACCATCAATAAACCGTTGCGCTGCCTTGATCTTGTCCGCATCACTGGCATCAGCCGCAACCTGACCAGCCTGGGCCAACTGTTCGCCGAGCATCCTCACGCCCTCAGGATCCTTGGATTGCTGACGGGCTATCTCCAACTGCCCCTTCTGCTGCTGAAGCGTTTGATCCGCCTGACCAGCCAAGGTCTGATTGCCCGAGATTGCCATCGGCACCACAGCAATCAACACAAGCGTGAACAGAGCAGACAACACACACACCACCCAACGAATGGGGGTGCGCGCCACACCGGGGTGATCGAGTCGGGAGCCCATCAGCATCAACGACAAACCCACCAAGCTCATCGGCGCCTGATTGACTAAACGCTCAATCAGCAGCTGCTGGAACGCAGGTTGACCCCAATCAGCTGCGCTCACAATGACCACCAGCTGCAGAACCAGCAGCACCACAAGGGTGAGACCGATCCACCGCAACACGGGCGCAAGGCGCAGATTGGAGGAAGAGCCCGGAGGGATAGCGGCCACGGCAAACTGCCAAAACGTGACCAATTTTACGGTCGGTTTCCGTGGGCGATCCAGCCAATCCACAACAGCAACTCACGCAAGCGTTGAAGGACAACGCCCGGCAGCAGGGATTTGATCCCGTTGGCGTTGCCCGTCTCCCTGGCAGCCCCCGCATTCGGCTGCGCACCGCCGCCCTAGAACGTTGGCTGGAGGCGGGTTATCAAGCGGATCTGGGCTGGATGGCTGCCCCACGACGCAAGGACGCGACTTTGCTCTTGGATGGGGCCAAAAGCCTGCTAGCCGTTGGGCTGAATTACCACGTCAAACACGAGCGACAACCAGGACGCCTGGCCATCGCCCGCTACGGATGGGGGCGGGATTACCACCGCGTGGTGAGCCAGCGCCTGAAACGACTGGGCCGCTGGCTGGAAAGCGAACGACCGGGAACGCGCTGGCGTGCCTGTGTGGATGCCGATCCCCTGCTCGACAAGGTCTGGGCTGAGGAAGCTGGTCTGGGCTGGATTGGTAAACACAGCAACTTGATCCACCCACAACGGGGCTCCTGGATGGTGATCGGCCACTTACTCGTTGACCTCGAACTCACACCAGATCCCCCTGCCAAGCCCCTCTGTGGTCGCTGCAGGGCTTGTTTGGAGGCGTGCCCGACCCAAGCGATTACAGAGCCCTTTGTCGTTGACTCCAATTTGTGTTTGGCCTTTCACACCATCGAGAACAGAGACGACACCTTGCCGGAACCGATCGCCAAAGCCCTGGGTCCCTGGGTTGCAGGCTGCGATATCTGCCAAGACGTCTGTCCCTGGAATCAGCAAGCACTACCCAGCAGCACCGATCCCGATCTTCAGCCCCGAGACTGGTTGCTCGATTTAAGCCGTGATCAGGCCTTGAGCTGGGATAACGCCACCTGGCAGGAGAAACTGCGCGGCTCAGCTCTCCGACGGATTAAACCCTGGATGTGGCGCCGCAATGCCCATGCAGCGCAGCCCACGGGGAGATCTACCCTGAACCCATCTGAGTTGTCGTAATGGGCCGAGTCCAACAGTCGTGGTGCACGGCCCTTCTGGTGGCGGCCACCACCCTCACGGGCAGCCTTCCAGCCAAGGCCCTGGTCCCCACGGTTTACGTTCCAAAGGCAACCGAACTAGAACAATCAGCCATCGACATTGGTCGATCCGCGGCTCAATTGCTCAGTTTGGGACAACTTGAAGACGCCGCGCGCTTAGCCGCTTTGGCCGTGCGCCTACAACCCAACGATGAGCGGCTGTGGGCCGTGTTGGCGGAAGCACAGCTGCGCAGCAAACAATTGGAGCCGGCCGCTGAATCCCTGGCACGCGCTAAAGAACTTGACCCCAACAACGCCAGGTTTTGGTTTGCGGAAGCGTCCCTAGCCCTGCGCAACAACCGCCCCAGTGACGCCATCCCACTGCTCGACAGGGGTCTTGAGCTGGAACCCGGCAACGCCGCTGCTTACTTCGATCTCGGCAACGCCCGCGTCATGCAGACCCAATACACAGCGGCGCTGAATGCGTTTAAAAAAGCCTTTGCGCTGCAGCCGACCTTCTGGGAAGCCTTAAACAACCAAGGCATCGTGTTGTTTGAAATGGACAACATCAGCGATGCCATTAAGCGCTGGCGCCAGGTGTTGAGGATTGAACGCAATGCCGAACCGATGCTGGCCCTTGCAGCAGCCCTGAACCGCGAGACCCCTGGCAGTGACGAGGCGCTCCGCCTGGCCCGTCAAGCACTTGAGCAAGATCCGAACTACGTGTTGCCCCAGCATCAGACGGAACAGCTCTGGGGACTCAACCTGCGTCTGGCAACCCGCGATCTACTCACAGATCTCCGTCTTCAGGATGCGGTGGAACGGGCCGAAGCCAATGCCGATCCAAGCAGTACACCCTGAACGGGGCTGGTCAAACAGGAAGACATCTGTAGGCTGAACGCCGTCTGCTCGCAGTAGTTCCAGACACGGATGGCCGAGGAGCGTGTTGAACCGATCGCCCTGCATCAAGAGATGCAGCGCTCCTATCTCGAATACGCGATGAGCGTGATCGTGGGTCGGGCCCTGCCCGATGTCCGCGATGGCCTCAAGCCGGTGCAACGGCGCATCCTCTATGCGATGCATGAACTGGGCCTCACCCCCGAGCGTCCCTACCGCAAATGTGCCCGCGTCGTCGGCGATGTGCTGGGCAAGTACCACCCCCATGGCGATCAAGCGGTCTACGACGCCCTGGTGCGCCAGGTTCAAACCTTCTCAAGTCGCCATCCACTGCTGGATGGGCACGGCAATTTCGGATCGGTGGATGACGACCCACCGGCAGCCATGCGTTACACCGAAACGCGGTTGGCCCCCATTGCCCACCAAGCTCTGCTCGACGAAATCGGCGATGACACTGTCGACTTCGCCCCCAATTTCGACGGTTCCCAACAAGAACCGACGGTCCTTCCAGCCCAGCTGCCGTTCTTGCTGCTGAACGGATGTGCAGGCATCGCTGTGGGTATGGCCACCAGCATCCCCCCCCACAACCTGGGCGAGGTGGTGGATGGCTTAATCGCCCTGGTGCGCCAACCCGATCTCAGCGACGCCAAATTGCTCGCATTGATCCCTGGTCCAGATTTTCCGACGGGCGGAGAAGTGTTGATGGGCAGTGGGGTGCGCGACACCTATCTGCGCGGACGCGGCAGCATCCCGATGCGCGGTGTGGCACACATCGAGGAAATCCAACCCGGAAAAGGACGGCACAAACGGGGCGCCATCGTGATCACCGAGCTCCCTTATCAACTGAGCAAAGCCGGCTGGATCGAAAAACTGGCTGAGCAGGTCAACGACGGCAAACTCGGCGGAATCGCCGATATTCGGGACGAAAGCGATCGCGAAGGCATGCGAGTCGTGGTGGAACTACGCCGTGACGCCGATCCCGAGACAGTGTTGATCGACCTCCAGCGACGCACCTCTCTGCAAAGCAACTTCGGGGCCATCCTGCTGGGCCTCGTCCATGGTCAGCCCCAGCAGCTGTCACTCCGCCAGCTGTTGCAAACCTTCCTGGACTACCGGGAACTGACCATGATTCGGCGCACCACCCATGCGCTACGCAAAACAGACGATCGCCTGGCCGTGGTGGAGGGGTTGATCACAGCGCTGGCATCGCTGCAGCGGGTTATCGCCATGATCCAGGAGGCACACGATGCCACCTCTGCTCGCGCCAGCCTGATGGTGCATCTCGATCTGAGTGAACGCCAAGCCGATGCCGTGCTGGCCATGCCGCTACGCCGGCTCACCGGCTTGGAGCAAGAGAGCCTGCGCAAGGAAGCCCAAGACTTGCGTGAGGAGCGTGAACGACTCCAACGGCTGCTGCAGGATCGCGATCAACTGCTTGATGCCATGGTGCAAGAACTCAAGCAACTCAAGAAACGCTTCGCCACGCCGCGTCGCACCCGCCTCATCGAAGGAGGCGACCATTTACTCGCTGAAAAAGCTGCCAATCAGCGTCCTAATGCCGAATTACAACGACGCCAAGCCCTGGGAGCTCTGCCTCCAGACGGACGCCTCCTGATTCAAAACGACGGGCAAGTGAAAGTGGTGAGCCCGCAGCTCTTGGGCCGCCTGCACCTCCATGAACCCGTTGGCCTGGGGGACGAACCCTCCCCTGCACAACTGATCGCGCCGATCCAACCGGCACCCAAGCTGCTCGCCGTAACCGCCAGTGGCCGGATGGCCTTAGTGCGCTGGGAATTTGCCGGTCAACAACCGGGCGGACTGGAACGCTTCCTACCCACAGCTCTCGAGGGCGATTCTGTGGTCAGCCTGCTGCGTCTGCCAGCGACAGACGACAGCAGCACCAATGGCCGTCTCTCCCTGGGGCTGCTGAGCACGGATGGACGCTTCAAGCGCTTGCCTTTCGAAGACATCCAAGAGCTCTCAGGCCGTGCCGCCACCATTTTGAAACTGAAGGACGGTGTGTCCTTGTTGGCAGCCGTCCTCTGTGAAGAAGGCGGCACCGTGACACTGATCAGTGACATCGGACGCGTGCTCTGCCTGCCGGTGCAGAACGACAACCTCCCGGTGATGGGCAAACTGGCCCAAGGACCGATGACCATGCGCATGCTTCCAGGTGAAACCCTGGTGGGAGCCGTCAGTCAATCCGCTGACGGGGACGACGTGCTGGTGGGCAGCCGTCAGGGCGCACTGATGCGCCTATCCGTGAAGGCGCTACGCCGCTGCAAACGCGGCGATTTAGGCGACATGGCCATCCCCCTCGCCGACAACCTGACAGAGAACGGCAGCGATGCAGACCGCCTGGTGTCGGTTTGTGCCTGTGTCGACCTCGTGGGTGTGGTCACCAGCAAAGGTCGCCACAGTCGAGTGCTGAGCGCCGACGTCGGCCCCACCAGCGACAGCCCAACGACCCTCAACCTGAAACCCGACGAACAGCTGAGCCAACTGGTGCCACTGCTGCGTTGATTTAGCTCGTGGCTGCCACCCCCGATGGCTCAAGCATCAATTTTCTAGAGCTAACAGATTCATCCATCGGAATGGGATAGGCACCATCGAAACAGGCCGTGCAGAAGTGCGCAGAGTTGGCACGGGCTGCCTCCACCATGCCTTCCTTGCTGAGGTAAGCCAGGCTATCGACCTTCAAATGCGCCTCGATTTCCTTCACCGTTAGACGGGCAGCAATCAGTTGGTCTTGGGTGTCGGTGTCGATGCCATAGAAGCAGGGATGGGTCACCGGTGGTGAACTGATGCGCATGTGCACCTCAGTGGCCCCAGCGTCCCGGAGCGCTTGCACCAACTTGCGACTCGTGGTTCCACGCACGATCGAATCATCGATCACCACCACACGCTTCCCAGCCAGCACATCAGGAAGAGGGTTGAGCTTGACGCGAATACCGGCTTCTCGCATCGCCTGCGTAGGCTGAATGAAGGTACGACCGACATAGCGGTTTTTGATTAAGCCATCGGCAAAGGTGATGCCACTAGCCTGAGAAAAGCCAATGGCCGCAGGAATCCCGGAATCAGGCACACCAATCACCAGATCGGCGTCCACCGCAGATTCACGAGCCAACACCTGACCAATGCGCTGACGATAGCTGTAAAGCGACTCACCAAAGAAACGGCTATCTGGGCGCGCGAAATAGATCATTTCAAACACGCACATGCGTTTGGAGGGCTCCGCCCACTGTTCGCGGGTGGGCTGGGTCTCACCCAAGCGGAAGGTGACCAACTCACCGGGCTCCACATCGGCCTCAAAGGAGGCACCAATGATGTCGAGCCCGCAGGTTTCACTGCTCACCACCCAATGCCCATGCTCGGCGTCACCGAGGCGACCAAACACCAAAGGGCGAACGCCATAGCTGTCGCGCAAGGCGTACAGCTCGGTAGCTGTGCCAATCACAAGACTGAAGGCACCGCGGCAGAGAGTGGCCGCTTCCGTGATGGCTGCTTTCCAATCCAGCCCACGATTCACGGCTTGCTGAATCGCAAAGGCAATCAGTTCTGAATCAGTGGTGGAGGCGAACTCGGTGTGGCAGTCATCGAGCTTTTGACGCAGCTCGGCAGCATTGACCAGGTTGCCGTTATGGGCAAAGGCAAAGGGGCCGAGCCGGGTCATCAACACCACAGGCTGAGCATTGCAGGCCTTACTGCTTCCCGTCGTGGAATAGCGGTTGTGACCAATGGCCAGGTTGCCAGGCATGCGAGCGAGCACATCCTGATCAAACACCTGACTCACCAGGCCCATGTCTTTATGCAGTCGCACCTTGCCCTGGTTAGACACGGCGATGCCCGCCGATTCCTGGCCGCGATGCTGCAGCGAATAAAGACCGAAATAGGTGAGGTTGGCCACTGGCTGACCCTCAGCCAGTACGGCATAGACCCCGCAGGCCTCCTCCATACGATCGGGCCGCTCTGCGATGGGCTGATGCACAGGCCGCCTCAACTTCAGACTTCCTTCACAATTTTGCATCACGCCGCTACCACCCCTCACGCAACGTCCAGGCGACGGGGTAAAGCCTGCTCAAAGGTGGACATCAGCGCATCCACGCCCACCGCCAGCACAGCTTGACCATCCGCGTCTAGGCGTAGCTGAGCATGATCAGCCACAGCCCCAAGCTCCTGGAACGGCACCTGGGCCGCGGCCAACAGGGTCTGCCAATCGGCCAAACGCTCAGCCTTCACCGAGACCACGATGCGAGCACCACCCTCAGCAAACAAGCGTCGCTCCAACCGCGCCTTGGAAGCACCCAAACGGATGTCGGCTCCACGGCCAGATGCCAACGATGATTCCGCCAAGGCCACGGCCAAACCACCATCGCTGCAGTCGTGGGCAGAGGCCAGCAGCCCCTGATCGATGGCGTCCCGCACCATGGCTTGCACCCGCGCTTCCAAATCAAGATCCACACGGGGCGGGCGACCGGTGAGCAATCCATGGATCACGCCCTGGTAGCTGCTACCTGCCAAGCCGAGGCGATCATCGTCCACCTGATCCGCGGAAGCCCCAAGCAAAACGATCACATCACCGGCCTGACGCCAGGCCAATCCGCAAACCTTGGCGATGTCGGCCACCATGCCCACCATGCCCACCACGGGTGTGGGATGGATGGGGGTCAGCACGCCGTCGTCACCACGCGTTTCGTTGTAGAGGGAAACGTTGCCACCGGTGACCGGTGTTTTCAGCCTGCGGCAGGCCTCCGATAGACCACGACAGGCCAACGCCAATTGCCAATAACCGCGATCCGTTTCAGGAGATGGAAAGTTGAGGTTGTCGGTGACCGCCAACGGTTCAGCACCCACGCAACTCAAGTTGCGTGCTGCTTCAGCCACCGCTGCCATGGATCCACGCTCTGGATCGAGCGCCACCCAACGGTTGGGGCAATCCACCGTGGCCGCCACACCCCGCACCGTGGTGTCGAGAGAACCATCACCCTGCTGAGGACGCAGACGGATCACCGCTGCATCGCCTCCACCAGAGCTCACCACCGTGTTAGCGAGCACCTGCTGGTCGTATTGGCGATAGACCCAACGCTTGCTGGCAATGGTGGGATCGTCCAGCAGCTTGAGGAGATCCTTGCCCCAATCGTGATCGGCCGCGGCCAGGGGAAGATCACTGTCATTCCATGTCCAATGCTGCTGAATATCGCTGGGAGGTTCAGCGATCAACGTGTGGTGATTGATGGGTGTGTCTTCTGCCAAAGCCCGAGATGGCACCTCGGCAGCAACCTGACCGTGCTGCAACACGCGAACGACTGGCTCCGCCAAAACACGGCCAACCACAGCCGCCTGAAGCCCCCAACGGCGGAAACGTTCCATCAACGGCTCTTCACGGCCGGCACGCACGACAAACAGCATGCGCTCTTGAGATTCAGACAGCAGGTAGTCGTAGGCCGTCATGCCCTCCTCCCGGGCAGGAACCTTGTCGAGATCCAGCTCAATGCCTAGATCACCTTTCGCAGCCATCTCCGAGCAGCTGCAGGTCAGACCAGCAGCACCCATATCTTGAGCCGCCACCACATCGCCACTTTGAAAGGCTTCCAAACAGGCTTCGATTAACCCCTTCTCCAGAAAAGGGTCACCCACCTGCACGGCAGGCCGATCATCCAGAGATGCCGAACTGAGTTCTGCACTCGCAAAGCTGGCGCCACCCATGCCATCACGACCGGTGGTACTGCCCACATAAACAACAGGATTACCCACGCCTGATGCCCCCGATTTGACGATGTCATCGGTTTCCATGAGCCCCAAGGCCATGGCATTCACCAGGGGATTCCCGCTGTAGGACGCATCAAACGCCACCTCACCACCGACGGTGGGCACACCCACACAGTTGCCGTAATGGGAGATCCCGGCGACGACCCCTTCCACCAGGCCACGGGTCACCGGATCCTCCAGGGGACCAAAACGCAAAGCATTCAGCAATGCAATCGGACGAGCACCCATCGTGAAGATGTCGCGCAAAATCCCACCCACACCCGTGGCCGCGCCTTGGAACGGTTCCACAGCGGAAGGATGGTTATGGCTTTCGATCTTGAACGCGAGGCGGTGACCATCGCCTAAGTCCACGACACCAGCGTTTTCGCCGGGACCGACCAGAATGCGTGGTCCCTCCGTGGGGAAGCCGCTCAACAGAGGGCGTGAGTTGCGATAGCAGCAGTGCTCCGACCACATCACGCCAAACATGCCGAGTTCAGCGCGATTGGGATCCCGTCCCAAACGGCGTTGGATCTCGCTGTAATCGTCGTGGGTGAGTCCCTCCTGGCGGAGAGCAGCAGCCACATCAAACGGCTTCGCCGAATCAGAGGACTGGGCCACGAAGGGAAAGTTCAGCTTCTTCCAGTGTTGCCGACAGCGGTCTCAGACCCAGGGATCGGCATCTGAATCCCTGGCCGATCGAGGCTCAGAACGACGCGAGGGGCGCTGGTCTGGCCTGCGTGACGGCGGTTGATCCTGTGACCATTCAGGCCCATCCCAACCGTCGAGAGGATCAGGCGATGGCGAATCAACCGCATCATCCACGCGGGAAGGCTGCTCGGACCAATCGGCGACACGATCCCAGGGAGGGTCTTCCAACCAACCCTCCAGCCGCTCCCCAGCGCGGTCACCCATCTGCTGAAGTTGCTCCCGCCAGTGGCGCGATTGGCGCATCAAATCCTGGCGAACGCTGGAGCGAGCCAGGGGCAAATCATCGAGATCACGCAAAGCGGTCGACACCAAACCAGGTTGCTGGTCAACGATGCGATCGGGGGTCAGTCGCCAACGGCTGCTCCCAGGGAGCCGAGGATCACTGCGTGACACCAAGTAATGCAGGATTTCACCCGTGGCAGGAACAAAGGTGAGATCAGCAATCTGACCAAGCCGAGCTCCTTGCCGATCCACCAGATCCGCATCCATCAACGTGGGCAACCGCTCAAGCGTGAACTGATCTGTGGGTGCAGCTGGCCCTTTGACGAACACCTCCTGACCACTGAAACCCCGGCATTGATCCAGGCGCCACACATCACGACTGTTGCGTAAAGCAGATGGACGACTCGCCCACCCCAACAAACGATGCACCGGCGGATGCATCCAAGCCATCACGCCAGGACCATGATCCAGTCCTTGATCACAACGCACCCGATGGTGGAGGAGATCACTGAGAAGAACCTGATCCGGAAGCGCCACAGGCACAGTTGAGGAAAGACGTCAGTTGCGGATCTGCACGGGCATCACCAAATAAGTGAAACCAGACGTTGCATCCGCCGGGGTGAGGATTGCCGGGGTCGTGGGCGCATTGCAGCGCAGCACGATGCGGTCTGAGTCCATCGCCTTGAGGCCATCCAGCAGATAGCGCACATTGAAGGCAATCTGCATGGCATCTCCCATCAGCGAAGCTGGAAGAGACTCAGAACCACTGCCCACATCCTGGGCATCGGCGCTGATTTGCACCAGACCGGCAGTGGGCTCAGTGCTAATGCGCACGATGTTGTTGTGCTGATCGGCCAAAACGGCGACCCGCTCTAATGCGGCCATCAAGGAACGGCGCTCCAGATCCATGGTGCGCGTGAATCCATCGGGAATCAGCTGGCGATAATTGGGATAGGTGCCTTCGAGGGTGCGACTGGTGACCATCTGATCCGCAGCCAAAACCACGACCTGACCGCGGTCGTAAAAGAGGGTCACCGGATCGTTGCCTTTCCAACCTGTGATCAGACGCTCCACTTCACGCAAGGAGCGAGCCGGCAAGGTGACAGCCAACTCACCATCTTCAGAGGTTGTGCTGTCGGCATCGGCAGATCCACTGGGATCCTCTTGGAGGGCATCCTTCACCGCCAAGACGGCCAGCCGATGGCCATCGGTGGAGGCAGCTTCCAGATCACGACCTTGAAAGCGCAAGTGCACGCCAGTCAGCAACTGCTTGGCTTCATCGGCACTACTAGCAAAGAGGGTGCCGCGTAAAGCTTGCACCAGCGAAGCTGATTCAACCTTCAGGGCTGTGCCGTTTTCAACGAGGGGGAGATCGGGAAATTCATCGGCCGACATGGCCCGCATTTGGTAGCTGCCGCTGAGACTGGTGAGCTCAACTTGTTCCGCCGCTTGATCAGTCGCAAGGGTGATCGGGGAATCGGTCGACAAGCGGTTCACGATTTCACCCAAGAGACGCGCAGGCAACGTCACGGCTCCGCTGGCTTCCACAGCAGCTGTGAACGCCGTTTGAATACCAAGGTTGAGGTCAAAACCGGTGAGGCTGAGACGTCCCGTGCCGGCGTCAGCGGTCAACAACACATTGGCCAGCACGGGATGGGTGGGCCGGGATGCAACAGCACGGCTCACAAGCTGCAGGGCTGCATTGAGCTCTGACTGGGAACAAACCAGTTTCATCGGGTCACATCTCGACCGTTCGATTTGAAGGCCCCCACCGTTTCACAGGCTGGGGAGATGTGCAACGGGCCGATCGCTTCCAACGAATTCGATCCGACTAACGGATTTAAAACATTTTTAAAACCAAATCAAATCGTCGTAGTAGTGGTTGGGGAATCGGTGGAAAACGCCGCTAAAAGCCCTCATGACAAGGATTTTTAATTTCCCAGGGTTGGGGAATGTTGTGCCCCGGATGCGGAAAGATGATTACTTTTCACAGGTTCCACAGCCTGGGGAAATGAAGAGGGTGGTGCTAGTGGTGGTGTTCGCTGACGTTTTCCACTCTTTTTTGACCCTCTTTTGTGCTGTCTTCCGCAGCCGCTTTGTGAGCTGGCTGCCCTCAACAGCGCATCAAAAAGCCCCCGCAGAGCGGGGGCGATGCTTGGCTTGACGGGTTGGGGGTGGCTTAGAACCCCATCACCTTGGCCACGGTGTCGAGATCCGGCGCTAAATCGGTGTGGAAGGCAGCATCGTTGTTGTTGATGGCGCAGTCGGGATCCTTTAAGCCGTTGCCAGTCAGGACGCAAACCACCGTCGCCCCTGCGGGCACCTCGTCTTTGCGCTTGAGCAGGCCGGCCACCGATGCCGCACTGGCGGGTTCACAAAAGATGCCTTCCTCACCACCGAGCAATTTGTAGGCCTCAACGATTTCGGCATCGGTGACATCCAGAAATGCACCGTTGCTCTCTTTGCGGGCTGCCAGTGCTTTCTGTCGATTCACTGGGTTGCCGATGCGAATGGCTGTGGCGATTGTGTTGGGATCCTCCACCGTGGTGTTGTTCACCAAAGGAGCGGAGCCGCTGGCCTGGAAACCCATCATGCGGGGGAGCGTGCGGCTGCGACCCGCTTGGTGATACTCCTGAAATCCCATCCAATAGGCGGTGATATTCCCGGCATTGCCCATGGGGATGCACAGCCAGTCGGGGGCGTCACCCAGCGCATCAATGACTTCAAAGGCAGCAGTTTTCTGACCTTGGAGGCGGTAGGGGTTGACGGAGTTCACCAGGGTGACCGGATACTGATTCGCTGCATCCCGCACGATGGCGAGGGCACGATCAAAGTTGCCACGAATGGCCAGCACCTCAGCCCCATAGACCAAAGCTTGGGCCAACTTGCCTTGTGCGACATAGCCATCGGGGATCAGCACAAAAGCACGCATGCCGGCACGGCGGGCATAGGCAGCAGCAGCAGCTGAGGTGTTGCCGGTGCTGGCGCAGATCACGGCTTCGCAGCCCTCTTCCTTGGCCTTACTGATGGCCATGGTCATCCCTCGGTCTTTGAAAGACCCGGTGGGATTGAGGCCGTCGTATTTCACATACACCTTCACGCCCTTGCCAATGCGTTCTGCGATGGCTGGAACAGGTATCAGCGGTGTGGCTCCCTCACGAAGCGTGACCACTGGTGTGGTGTGGGAGACCGGAAGCCAGCTTCGGTAGGCCTCAATCAGACCGGGCCAGTCCTGCATGACCGGTCCGGTGTTCAGACGCCTGCGGAGGTTCTGGAGCAGCGACACCGGCCAAAGGCAAAGGACGGAAGGAATCTAGGTCTCAGGGCTTGGCTTGTTTGAGGCCATCCAGTGGCGATTCGGAGAAGAACTGCACCAAGCTGGCGATCGACTGGGCTTTTTCAATCACGGCCATCAGGGCTGGGAGGTTCACTTCCATCACCTGGTTCGGGTAGGCCTGAAGGAATTTGATCGCCGTGAGGCCGCCATCATCGATCTGCAGCCCATTGATCACGCCAGCCCGGATCGCCGGGACGCTGACCTCTGGAGACGGCACCTTCAGTGGATAGATGATTTGTGCCACACGGCGGATGATCACATCCCCGATGCGGGTCGACATCAGCCTGCTGGTGAGCACCAGTGGAAGGTTGAGTTCTTGGTTCAACAACTTGGCCACCTCTTCCGGCTTCTGGTTGCTAAGGCGCAGCAGGTCTGCCACCGGTCCCCGTGCTTTGCCGGTCTCTGCCAAGTCAGCCAGATCCTTCACCGACAGGGAACGGCGAAAGGCACCACTGACGAGGGCGACATCGTTGGCAGCCAAGACGGGACTGGTGGCCAAGCCGCCCACGCCAGCGAGGGCGATACCCATGCCACCGACAACGCTCAATAGCCGGCGACGGCGTGTTTTCGACGAAGGCATCACAACGGATTCGGACCTGGACGGTGTCAGCGAAATTTAGGCAGGGATTCCAGCTGCCACCTTCACCAGACGGACAACTCCCCGTTCGGCTAGGCCTTTGGCCATCTGGGCTCCCATCCGTCGTGCATCGGGTTCACGCATCAAACGGGGAAGACGTTTGAACACCAGGTCGGGACTGAATCCAGGTAACTGTTGCAGCACAGCCAGCAATTCTCGGATCGGCTCCAGATTGAGCATGGCGTCTTGCTCCATCGCCCAGGTGTCGTTGTTGCTGATGGCTGCCGGTTGCAGAGCCCGGGGGAGCTGACGACCGATGCGTTTTACGGTGAGCCAACCCAAAGCATCCACCCGCTCCACCACGGCCTCCACCAATTGGGTGCGCAGCATCCCGCCGTTGGCAGAGAACAGAAAATCCAACACCTGATCCAGCAGGGTGTCGAGGTCGAGTTGGGCTTGGCTGGCTGCGCTGGCCACCAGATTTTCAAGTCGCGTCCAACGGAAAGCATCGCCATCGAACAACATTTCTTTGAGGCTTTGACGCAGTTGAGGATCTGGATCCTCCATCAGGCGTTGGGCGAAATAGGGGTAGGCGGCCCCAAGGATCTTGAATTCAGGATCCACGCTCAGAGCAATGCCCTCCAGGGTCACCAAAGAGCGAATGATCAGGGCGTAGTAGGGCGGTACGCGGAACGGAAATTTGTACATCACGCCCGACATATCGTCGGTGACGCTTTTGAAATCCATGCGGTTGACCCCCATCTCGAGGGCCTGGCTAAACACGGATTCGAAGGCGGGAACGATCGGTTCGAGGTTGACGTCTTCTGCCAAGAAACCGAGGGTGACGAAATCTTTGGAGAGCTTGGCGAAATTGCGGTTCACCAAGTGCACCACCGCTTGGATCAGGCCAGTGCGGGATTCACGGCTGACCTCACTCATCATCCCGAAGTCGAGGTAGCAGAGGCGGCCATCTTCTAAGGCGAGCAGGTTGCCTGGATGGGGGTCGGCATGGAAGAAGCCATGTTCCAGGAGCTGCTGCAGGCTGCAGCTCACACCCACCTCAACCATGTCATCGGGGTCGATGCCCAACGCGCGCACCGCTTCCAAATTGGTGAGTTTCACCCCGTTGATCCACTCCATGGTGAGCACCCGCCGGCTGGTGGCATCTCTGTAGATGGTGGGAACGGCAATGCGGGGATTGTGGCTGTGCAGGTCGCGGAATTTTTCAGCGTTTTTCGCTTCATTGAGATAGTCCATCTCTTCAAAGACCCGTTTGCCCAGCACATCGATCAGGGCAACGAGATCACTGCGAATCAGGCCGATGTTGCTGTTGAGCCAGGCGGCGATATTGCGCACGATGTAGAGGTCGAGCGTGATCTGCTCCCGTAGGCCAGGGCGCTGCACCTTCACAGCGACGGCTTGCCCCCCCTTGAGCACGCCCCTGTGCACTTGACCAAGGGATGCGGCGGAGATGGGATCGCGGTCCAGGGTTTCGTAGATCGTGTCCACCGGAGCGCCGAGGTCTTCTTCGATGCAAGCCATCGCCAGATCACTGTCGAAGCCGGGGAGTTGGTCTTGCAGTTGCGCCAATTCCTCCAGCAGCACAGGGGGAACGATGTCGGGTCGGGTGGAGAGGGCCTGACCGGCCTTGATGAACGCAGGCCCTAGATCCACCAGCAATTCGGCACATTCTCTGGCTCTGGTCCTGGCCCGTTGTTTGTCGTTCAGTAGCTGAAAGATCCAGTCGAAACCAATCCCCAGCAAGAGCAATCCGATCGGCACCAGGGTTTGCCAAAGGCGACGCAGCAACCGCTGTGGATGGCCGGCATAAATGCGGGTAATGGCCGCAGGGTCGTAGCTGAGCAGACCTGCTGCTTCGATGAAATCACCAAGTTCTTGTTCGATCACGGCCGGCAATGGCAGTGCCCCCCTTCTAAACGAGCTGCGCACTCGCTACGGTCCACTAGATCACCGAAAGCTGCCGTGCTAGCCGGTCTGCGACTGCACAACATTGCTCTAATCGACAGCTTGGAGCTGGATTTCGAGCCAGGTTTCACGGTCCTGACTGGTGAAACAGGGGCTGGCAAATCACTATTGCTCGATGCTCTCGATGCGGTGCTTGGTGGCATGCAGGGCACCGCAGCCGCACGCTTGGTGCGCAATGGTGAATCCAAGGCTGGGATTGAAGTCCGTTTCGATCCCAGTGCTGCCGTTAACGCTTGGTTGCAGAGTCAGCAATTGGCGCTTGAGGCGGAGTTGGTGGTCTGCCGTGAATGGCGTCGTCAAGACGGCCGTTTATCCAGCCGTTTTCGTATTAACGGCGTAGCGGTCAATCGCCAACAGGTGTTGGCTCTGCGTCCTTTCTTGATTGACTTGACGGTTCAAGGGCAAACGCAACAGCTGGCACGGCCGGGTCAGCAGCGCCACTGGTTGGATCGCTTGGGTGCACCAGCCTTAGAAGCTTGCCTTGCAAAGGTTCGGCGTCAGTGGTTGCAATGGCGCGAGGCGTTTGAGTCTTTGGAGCAGGCCCGCGCGCAAGTGGAACGTTCGCAGGAGCAGTGGGAGGAACGTCAGGCCCTACTGGATGCGTTGGATTCAGCCAATCTGGACGACCCCGACGAGTTGCGTCAGCTCAGTGCGGAACAGGACCGCCTTGTGCACGGCGTTCATTTGCAGGCTGGCCTCGGGGAATTGATCGGACGGTTGCAGGAGGGCGTCGATCAGGCTCCTTCGGCCATGGATCATTTGCTCGCCTGCTGCCAGGCCTTGCAGCACATGCAGCAGTTGGATGGATCGTTGCAACCGCTGCGGGAGCGATGCCTGGATCTGGAGGCGGGGTTGCGAGATTTCATTCGTGAGCTGGAGCTTTACGGAGCGTCGTTCGAGAGTGAGCCGGCGCGACTGGAGGAGTTGCAGGAGCGTTTGGCGTTGTTGAAACGGCTTGAGCGGCGCCATGGTCTAGAGCTGGCGGCCCTGTGTGATCTGCGGGATCAGTTGCGTGAGCAACTCAGCGCGGGTGGGGTCGATGGCGCCCTCGCGCAGCTGGAGATGGCTGAACAGGTGGCGCGGCAGGCCCGTGATCAGGTCAACCAGCAGCTCACCGGCCATCGGCAGCAGGCAGCGCATGCTTTGGAACGGACCCTGCTGGATCACCTGCGTCCGATGGGCATGGCCAATGTGCGCTTCCAGGTGGCCATCAACCCCTGTGAGCCTGGAGAGCAGGGGGCTGATGCCGTGCAGTTTCTGTTTTCTGCCAACCCAGGCTTGCCTTTGGCTCCGTTGGCGGATGTGGCCTCAGGTGGTGAGATGTCCCGTTTTTTGCTGGCCCTCAAAACTTGTTTAGTTGGTGTGGATGGTTCCAGTGTTTTGCTGTTTGATGAGATTGATTCCGGCGTCAGCGGCCGGGTGAGTGGTGCGATGGCGGATCTGCTGCGCACCATGACGGCCCGGCGGCAGGTGTTTTGCGTGACCCATCAGCCCCTGGTGGCGGCGGCAGCAGATCATCATTTCCGGGTCAGCAAGACGGTGGTCGACGGACAGACCCGCTCGCACGTGTGTCAATTGCGGGACATTCAGGCCCGGGAGCAGGAACTGGCGGAACTGGCCGGCGGTGATCTCGGAGAAGCTCGTGCCTATGCGGCGAGCCTGTTGGACCAGCGGGTGGCCTGACGTGGTTTCCAAGGCGCGTTCGTGATTGCTCCCTTCTTTGCTGGCTAAGGTGTCCCCCTTGTGCCTGCGGGATTCATGAACTCAGCCGCTGCGAAGAGCGTGTCTTCGCGTCAAAAGGCAGAGATCAGCCTCAGTGGCGGAACTGTTGAGGACATGATTCGCGTGCGGGGAGCGCGCCAGCACAACCTCAAGAATGTCGATGTCACCATCCCGCGCAACAAGATGGTGGTCTTCACGGGTGTGAGCGGCAGCGGTAAGAGTTCGCTGGCTTTTGACACCATTTTTGCGGAAGGTCAACGCCGTTACGTTGAGAGTCTGTCGGCCTACGCCCGTCAGTTTCTCGGTCAGGTCGATAAACCGGATGTGGATGCGATTGAAGGTCTTTCGCCGGCCATTTCGATCGATCAGAAATCCACGAGTCATAACCCCCGCTCCACGGTGGGCACGGTGACGGAGATTCAGGACTATCTGCGTCTGCTGTTCGGTCGGGCCGGCGAGCCCCACTGTCCGCAATGCGATCGTCCGATTCGCCCGCAGACCATTGATGAAATGGTCGATCAGATCCTCACCCTTCCCGAGGGCATGCGTTATCAGCTTCTGGCTCCTGTGGTGAGGGGCAAGAAGGGCACACACGCCAAGTTGATCAGTGGGCTGGCGGCTGAAGGTTTTGCGCGGGTGCGCATCAACGGTGAGGTGCGGGAGCTTGCCGACAACATTGAGCTCGACAAGAACCACAGTCACACCATTGATGTGGTGGTGGATCGTCTTGTTGCCCGTGAGGGCATTCAGGAACGGCTCACAGATTCATTGCGCACGTCCTTAAAGCGCGGAGATGGTTTGGCCATCGTTGAGGTGGTGCCTAAGAAAGATGAGCAGCTTCCTGAAGGGGTTGAGCGGGAACGGTTGTATTCCGAGAACTTTGCGTGTCCGGAACACGGTGCAGTGATTGAGGAGTTATCACCTCGGTTGTTCTCGTTCAACAGTCCATACGGTGCCTGTGAGGCCTGTCATGGCATTGGCCACCTACGCAAATTCACCCCCGAGCGTGTCATCCCGGATCCGTCGCTGCCGGTGTATGCCGCCGTGGCTCCTTGGGCCGAGAAAGACAATTCCTATTACTTCTCGTTGTTGTATTCCGTTGGTGAAGCCTTCGGCTTTGAGATCAAGACACCCTGGCAGGACCTGACGGACGACCAACGCGATGTGTTGCTGAATGGCAGTCGGGACCCCATCCTGATTCAGGCCGACAGCCGTTACAGCAAGGGCCAGGTGGGGTATCACCGCCCCTTTGAGGGCATCCTGCCGATCCTTGAACGACAGCTACGGGATGCCAGCGGAGAGGCCCAACGTCAGAAGCTTGAGAAGTATCTGGACTTGGTGCCTTGTTCCAGTTGTGCCGGTAAGCGCCTGCGGCCTGAGGCCTTGGCCGTTCGGATCGGGCCGTATCGGATTACGGACCTCACGGCGGTGAGTGTGGGTCAAACGCTGGAGCGGATTGAGCAATTGATGGGTGTCGGGGCAGCTGAGGGGTGTGAGCCTCTGTTGACGTCGCGGCAGATTCAGATTAGTGATTTGGTGCTGCGTGAAATCCGCATGCGGCTGCGCTTTTTGTTGGATGTGGGCCTCGATTATTTGAGCCTTGACCGCCCGGCGATGACCCTTTCGGGGGGTGAGGCACAGCGCATCCGTTTGGCGACGCAGATCGGTGCTGGCCTCACCGGCGTGCTGTACGTGCTCGATGAACCGAGCATCGGTTTGCACCAGCGTGACAACGATCGTTTACTCGCCACCCTTGAGCGGCTACGGGATCTGGGCAACACCCTGGTGGTGGTTGAGCATGACGAAGACACGATTCGTGCCGCTGACCATGTGGTCGATATTGGACCTGGTGCCGGTGTCCATGGCGGCCACATCGTGGCTGAGGGTGATCTTGAAACCCTGCTGAATGCAGAAGACTCGTTAACAGGGGCCTATCTCAGTGGTCGCCGTTCGATTCCGACGCCAGTGGAACGGCGCAATGCCGGGACGCGGAGTCTCAAGCTGCTCAACTGCACCCGCAACAACCTGCGCGATGTGAGCGTGGAGTTTCCGCTTGGCCGTTTGGTGTCGGTCACGGGCGTGAGTGGCAGCGGTAAGAGCACCCTGGTGAATGAGTTGCTTCACCCTGCGCTTGAGAACGGTCTTGGCCACAAGGTGCCTTTTCCCACTGGTCTCGGCGAGTTGCGCGGGCTGAAGTCGATCGACAAGGTGATTGTGATCGACCAGTCACCGATTGGACGCACGCCACGCTCCAACCCGGCGACCTACACCGGAGCCTTTGATCCGATTCGCCAGGTGTTTGCCGCCACGGTGGAAGCCAAGGCGCGCGGCTACCAGGTGGGTCAGTTCAGTTTCAACGTCAAGGGCGGGCGCTGCGAGGCCTGCCGCGGCCAAGGCGTGAATGTGATTGAGATGAACTTCTTGCCCGACGTCTATGTGCAGTGCGATGTCTGTAAGGGCGCTCGTTTTAACCGCGAGACGTTGCAAGTGACCTACAAGGGTCACACCATCGCTGATGTGCTTGAAATGACGGTGGAGCAGGCGGCTGAGGTGTTCTCGGCGATTCCTCAAGCGGCTGATCGCTTGCGCACATTGGTGGATGTGGGCCTCGGTTACGTGAAGCTGGGTCAGCCCGCCCCCACCCTGTCCGGTGGTGAAGCCCAGCGCGTGAAGCTAGCGACTGAACTGTCGCGTCGGGCGACGGGAAAGACCCTGTATTTGATTGATGAGCCCACCACAGGCCTCAGTTTTTATGACGTGCACAAGCTGATGGATGTCATGCAGCGGCTTGTCGATAAGGGCAATTCGATTCTTTGCATTGAACACAACCTTGATGTGATTCGCTGCTCCGACTGGATCATCGATCTGGGTCCTGAAGGGGGCGACAAAGGGGGCCAGGTGGTGGTTTGCGGTACCCCAGAAGAGGTGGCCCAGCATCCCACCAGTCACACCGGCCGTTATCTGTCCAAGGTGCTGGAGCAACACCCACCTGCGGTTATGGAGGTGGTTGCTGCTTGAGAGGGCAGGCGTTGTCGTGGGTTAAAGAGATTTGCTGCAGGAAGGATGCGATGACGTGGTTAAGGCACGCAGGGAACGCCAAGGGGTTTGGATCTTGAATGAAGCGTGATTGCTTTAAGCTGAGCCTCAATGTTCTGGATATTTTTTAATGATTAATTTTGCCGAATTGCCCTAATCTAAGTTGTTTTGCCTTTAGCTTTTGGCTAGGCATGGGGAAACTCGACTGATGGCTTAGGGAAAAATGTCTGATGAAGCCATAAAGCCCTATTCTCTTGAAGATTATGATCGAGACCATCCTTTATTGTTGCGCCTTAAAGCAAAGCTCGTTGACGTGGTATTTCATCAAAACATATTTGCTTGAGAAAGAGCAGGGTATTTGTGGAGGGAGTTGATCTATGTGATGAAGAAGGTCATTGCCTTTTGTATTGCAATTGGCGGTCTCTTGGTATTAGGAAACCCCAAGGGTTGCCACGGCGGGCACGTAGCTTTGCTCCGGTCAATCAGGATTTTTTGGCATGTCTTCTATTGCCGTTGAGCTTGCTGATTGGGCTCATGCTTGAGGCTATTCCCCTGTCTCGTTTTCTTTTGCGTGGTCTTGTTATTTGGTTTCATGAATTCGGTCATGCCTTAGTTGCTTGGTTGAGCGGTCGACGCGCTATTCCTTTGCCGCTGGGATGGACTAATTTTCAGATGGATAAGAGTGTTGTTGTAATGATCAGCCTACTTGGCATTGAGATAATGCTTTTTTACATGGGAGTTCGAGCTCGAAAATGGGGCTTCACTGTATTTGCTGTGCTCTTACTTTTTCTTCAGTTGTACGGCTGGTTCTGTCTTCCGATGCCTGAATTTTTGGTTTTGATGTCATGGCCTGGTATTGCAGGGGAATTTATTATTGCAACGGCGCTGATTATACTAAGTCTTTTTCCTTTGCCTGAATATTTTAAGTGGTCAATTTATCGTTGGCCAACGCAGGTCGCAGCTTCCTGTATTTTTATTCATTCTAATTTGAGGTGGCAGCGTATTGCTTCTGGAGATGACGCCGTTCCATATGGCAGCATCTGGATTCAATTCATGGGGACCTTGACAAATTGATTGATGCTGGTTGGAGTGAGATGGATATCATTCACTCCTATGACAATCTCCGATCGTTTTGTTTTTCGATTTTGGTTCTTGTCATCGCAATCAAGATCTCCATGTGGTTACAAAAATCAAAGGGTAGCGTGGCCGATCCTCTTTAATTGCAGATTTTTTGCATTTCGTATGTTTGGCTTGCTCGATGGTTATTTGTATTCAATATTCGCTTGTATTTGTCATTTGGCATGATTAGCGGCGTATCAATATTTCTCAAAATTTTGCTTCAATTTCAGCAACTTTTTTAATTGATTTAAAAAATATGGTTGTTTGATTGAGGTGTTGAATGGCCTCAATATGATTCGATGCACTAACTTGAAGATCATCTAGGCGTGATCGATCCGCTAGTCCGATGCGTGAATTCGCATGGCCATGCCTTTCGATCAGCTGGGGTGGTTCTGGCAACCCTCGTTTTGGTTGCGTTTTCTTTCTGAGTGGTCCATTCCTGGAATTGGCATTGCCGTCGAATCCCCTGTTGCCACGGGTTTTTTGCGTCAACTCGGCTCTCCAGGCTCCTGACTTCTTAGGGGTTTTTTTATGTTTGCAACGGAAAGTTCCCCTATCAGTTGACCAGGCGTTCGCGTCTTTGGTGTTTAGCGATGGGGGTGACACGTGGGATTCAGGTTGTTGCATCTGCACCTGCACGGTCTCTTTCGCTCTCGCGATCTTGAGCTTGGCCGGGATGCTGATACCGGTGGTCAAACGCTTTATGTGCTCGAACTGGCCCGGGGCTTGGCTGCCCGTCCGGAAGTTGAGCGGGTGGAGGTTGTCACCCGTCTGATTCAGGATCGGCGTGTGTCGCTCGACTATGCCCAACCTGAGGAGACGATCGTCCCTGGTGCCTCGATTCTGCGTTGTTCTTTTGGGCCGCGTCGTTACCTGCGCAAGGAACAACTCTGGCCCTACCTCGATGATCTAGCGGATCAATTAGTGGCTCGCCTGCAGCAGCCTGAGCAGCGCCCGGATTGGATCCACGCCCACTATGCCGATGCTGGTTATGTGGGAGCGCTCGTCAGTCGCCGGTTGGGGATTCCCCTGGTGTTCACGGGGCATTCGCTTGGCCGTGAAAAACTGCGCCGTCTGTTGGCCAGTGGTGGAGATCATGATCAGATTGAGCAGGCATTTTCAATGAGCCGACGCATTGATGCCGAGGAGTTGGCCTTGGCCCATGCCGATCTGGTAATGACGAGCACCCGTCAGGAAGTGGATGTGCAGTACGCGCGCTACGGCCGCTTCCAGGCTGATCGCGCCCAGGTGGTGCCTCCCGGTGTCGATGCCAGTCGTTTCCATCCCCATGGAGCGGCCATGGAAACCCAGGAGCTTGATCGGTTGTTCAGTCCGTTTTTGCGCAATCCTGAGCTACCACCACTCCTCGCTATTTCCCGGGCGGTTCGCCGCAAAAATATTCCCGCTTTGGTGGAGGCCTTTGGCCGGTCTGCCGTGTTGCGGGAACGCCACAACTTGGTGCTTGTGCTCGGATGCCGTGAGGATCCTCGCCAACTCGAGAAGCAACAACGGGAGGTGTTCCAGCAGGTGTTTGACCTGGTGGATCGCTATGACCTCTATGGCCAGGTGGCCTATCCCAAGCAACATCGACGTGACCAGATTCCCGCCATTTATCGCTGGGCGGCGAAACGGCACGGTTTGTTTGTCAATCCTGCCCTAACCGAGCCCTTTGGACTCACACTGCTCGAGGCCGCGGCCTGTGGTTTGCCGACGGTGGCCACCGATGACGGTGGACCGCGCGACATCCTGGCTCGTTGTGACAACGGCCTGCTGGTGGATGTCACGGATCTGGAGGCGTTGCAGGACGGTTTGGAACGGGCGGGTGCCGATCGCTTCCGTTGGCATCGCTGGAGCGACAACGGCATTGAAGCTGTGAGTCGATACTTCAGCTGGGATGCCCACATCTGCTCCTATCTGGCGCTGATGCAAAACAATCTGGAGCGACGGCGCACCGCTGACAGCCTGCTAGCGCCAACGCCTGTGTCCAGCCCCTTGGCCGATCGCCTGCTGTTGCTCGATCTCGATCAGGGGCTCGAGCAGCCGGAGACTGCGAGCCTGATCGCCTTGCGGGAGCACCTTCAACGGGAGTCCCGCAGCGGTCAGCCCAGTCCGCTGGGAATCATCACGGGGCGATCCCTCGCGGCGGCACGGCATCGTTTCGCCGAGTTGCATCTGCCCGATCCTGGCGTCTGGATCACCCGCGCGGGTACGGAGATTGTGTATGGCCTAAGCCAGGAGCCTGATCCCGGTTGGTCGCGCACGATTGCCCTTGATTGGAACCGCAATCACGTGGAGCAGGCCCTGCGGGATCTTGCCGCCCATCTGACCTTGCAGGACAGCGTTCATCAGGGGCCCTACAAGGTGAGTTATTTGTTGCGTCAACCAGGGGAAGCGATTCTGCCGCTGGTGCGGCAGCGTCTGCGGCAGCGCCATCAGGCCGCGCGGCCGTCGTTGCGTTGCCATTGGTTTTTGGATGTCATGCCGTTGCGGGCATCACGGAGTGAGGCCATCCGTTATCTCTCCTTGCGTTGGGGTGTGCCCCTCGAACGCATGTTGGTGGTGGCCAGCGCGCAAGGCGACGGGGAGTTGGTGCGTGGTTTGCCGGCCACGGTGGTGTTAGCGGAGCACGACCCCAGCCTCGACAGCTTCCGCCATCAGTCGCGGGTGTATTTCGCGAGTCATCGGTCGCTGTCGGGGGTGCTGGAGGGACTCCAGCACTACCGCTTCTTGACCCGTCGTTGATCAAGTGGTGATTGAACCGGCCAGCACCTGCACGCAGGCTGCGGCTTCATCGGCCTTCGCGCGAGCATCATCAATACTGCTTCCGCATGCCAGGGCCACGCCCATGCGCCGTCCCGGGCGGGCCGTCGGTTTGCCAAACATCAGCACCTGACTATCGGGTTGCTTCAAGGCGTCGGTAACGCCGCTGAAGGTTACAGAAGCAAGGTGTTCAGTTGCCAAGATCACCCGGCTAGCTGAAGAGTGGTTGCAGCGAATGGCCGGAATCGGTAGCCCGAGCACGGCGCGGAGGTGCAGTTCGAATTCGCTCAGGTTCTGGCTGGCCAGGGTGACTAAGCCGGTGTCGTGGGGTCGGGGAGACAGCTCCGAAAACACCACGTCGTCGCCACAAAGGAAGAACTCCACGCCAAACAAGCCAACACCGCCGAGGTTTTCGGTCACGCTGCGGGCCATGGCTTGGGCCTGGTCCAGTTGGGCTGGTGTGATCGCAGCCGGTTGCCAGCTGCATTGATAATCCCCCCCTTGTTGTTCATGGCCGATGGGTGGGCAGAACAGGGTGGTGCCATCCGCCTGACGGATCGTGAGCAGGGTGATCTCCAGCTCGAAACGCAGGAATTCCTCCACAATCACCCGCTCACCGCTGCCTCGGGCGCCGGAAACGGCTGTGGACCAGGCGGTCTCAAGTTCGTCGGCACTGTTTACCACGCTCTGTCCCTTCCCGGAGGAACTCATCACCGGCTTCACCACCACGGGGAATCCCAAGGGTGCGGCGGCCGTTTTGAGCTCCTTGAGGTTGGTGGCGTAGGCAAAGCGGGCCGTGCGTAGACCGAGGACATCGGCAGCCAGGTCGCGGATGCGGTCGCGGTTCATGGTGATCGCTGTGGCCCGAGCCGTTGGGATCACCTGAATGCCGTCGTCTTCCAGGGCTTGGAGGGCATCCACCGCCAGGGCTTCGATTTCAGGGATCACCACATCAGGGTTGTGGCGTCGCACCACGTCTTGCAACATGGCTGCATCGGTCATCGGGAAGACTTCCGCCTGATCGGCCACTTGCATCGCCGGTGCACCGGCGTAGCGGTCGCAGGCGATCACCCGGCAACCGAGGCGTTGTGCCGCGATCACCACCTCCTTACCCAGTTCGCCGCTGCCCAGCAGCATCACGGTTTTGGGGAACACGCTCATGAACGGCCAGGTAGCAGCATGGTGCGATCTTCGCGCTTCGCCGGCTATGGCTCTGCTGTTTGCCTTTTCAACGGCCGGTGATGCCGCCAATGGGCTGATGTTTGGTTGGGAGATTGCCACCCTCCAGAAGTGGGCGCTGATCTATCTGGGTGTGTCGTCGTTGGCGTTCGTGGTGGTGTGGATTGTGGGGGCGATGCGCCGCCAATGATCAGCTGCCAGGCCTCAGAGGGGGTTGCTCGGGGATCAGGGTGAGTTGTCGCTCGGGCGATTCTTCGTTCACGAAGCCCCAGGCATCGAACACGTCTGGTGTGGGGTGGGTGATGCGCTGTTTGCCGCTGATGCGTTTGAGTTGGAATCCTTCCTTCGCCATGCGTCGCATCAGGCTTGCCGATTCTTCAAAGCGGGCTGCCATGGCTTCCAGGCTGGCGCAGTCGCTGGTGAGACCAGCTTCTTTCCATGTGAAATAGGCCATGGCAACAGTTGCAGATGTGTGCGTTGGACACTGTGGCCATGATCGCTAAAGGATCGACGTAGGCGTCAAAGTTCCCCGATCGAGCGCTTCGGTGGTTTAAGTGAGTGGCCTGAACAGCACCCCTAAGCCCACAAACGCTGCGGTGATCAGCCAGAACGCGCACACCACCTGTTGCTCTGTTGCACCGCCGAGTTCGAAATGATGGTGAAGCGGTGCCATGCGAAACACGCGACGGCCCACACCATCGGTCCCTTTTGTGGCTTTGAACACCCACACCTGGATGATCACCGAAAGTGATTCCGCCAGGAACACACCGCCCATCACCAGCAGTGGCCATAGGCTGTTGCTGAGCAGGGCCACGGCTGTCAGTGCAGCGCCCATCGCCAGGGAGCCGGTGTCGCCCATGAACACCCGGGCGGGGTTGCGGTTGTGGACAAGGAAGCCGATCCAGGTGCCGGCCATCGCCATGCAAAACCCTGCAATGGCCGGATCTCCGCTGTTGCCCCGCAGCATCAATTGCAGCCCCATGCCGCTAAATACCAGGGCTCCGCAACCGGCCGCCAGGCCATCCAGCCCATCGGTGAGATTGGTGGCGTTGCTTTCGGCCAAAAACACAAACAGGCCCAAAGGCCAGATCAGCCAACCCAGGGGCAAATCGACGCCCATCGGCAGGGCGATGCTGGAACTGATCCAGCCCTGCCAACCGGCGATGGCCAGGAAGAGGGCTGCTGCACTGGTCTGCAGGATCAACTTGCCTCGAGCCGTCAGACCGGTGTTGGTTTGACGGGTGAGGCTGCGCCAATCGTCGATCCCTCCGATCAGCATGAAAGCCAGGGTGATCGCTGCGATTGCTAATAAACGTTCTGCATGGCCGTCTTCAACGCTCACGAGAGCACCAACGATCACGCCCATCGGCACCACCAGCAGGCCGCCCATCGTGGGTGTGCCGGCTTTGCTGAGGTGAGCTTGGGGGCCGTCGTCTCGAATCACCTGGCCCATCTTCAGGGCACGCAGCCGAGGAATTCCCAGCCAGGCGCTGAAACTGGCCAGGAGGGTTGTGATCAGTAGTGGCAGGCTGAGCAGGCTGCCGGGAATCCAGCGGTCACTGGCAAAGGCCAGACCAAACACTGCGATCGCGAGGACTGTTGCCGGCAACCGACCGTCCCGCACGGGGGATGGATCCTTGGGTTCAACCACAGCGTTGCCTCAACACAGTCAGTCGACCGTTGGGTCGGGGAGATTTAGTCCTCCCAGCCTTCTTCTTGCTCGTCGTCTTTGTTGTAATCCTCTTTTTCGCCCATCAGTGCTGACAGCTCCTCTTCCTCCACGGTGCTGACATCGCTGGAGGCGGATTCCTCATCTTCCACCAAGCGACCACTGGCTTCCAGCCAGCTCAAGAGATCGGGTTCCTCACGCAGCGGCAGCACCGGCGCCGGCTCCTTGCGCCCATAGCGCGTTAGGGCGGGATTGATGCTGTCGAGGGCGCTGCTCATCGCTGAGGACAAAGTCCAATAAGACCAATCTATTAGCATAGTGGACCACGTCAATGTGACTGTTCTTGGGCGATAAACCTCTGGCGTTGTTCCTGCTCTGGGGCGTGTCTCTGTTGATGAGTTTTGGTTTGCGTTTTTGGGGGCAGCACCATCGAGATCCGCTGCCCGTCGATGGCATCACGGTCACCGTGCTGCTATTTGGTCCCGCTTTGCTGCTTCTGGGCTGGCTGCTGAAGGGCTGGGCCGACGGGGAGAGAGAATGAGGAGATTGTGAACAGGAGTCCCGTTAATGGGCCGTGCGAAAAAGGTCGTGCTCGCCTATTCCGGTGGAGTGGATACGAGCGTTTGCATTCCTTACCTCAAGCAGGAATGGGGCGTTGAGGAGGTCATTACCTTTGCGGCAGACCTGGGCCAAGGCGATGAGCTGGAGCCCATTCGGCTGAAGGCCCTGGAGGCAGGTGCCAGTCAGTCGCTGGTGGGAGATCTGATTGAACCCTTCATTCAGGAATTCGCTTTTCCTGCGATCAGGGCCAATGCTCTGTATGAGGGCCGTTATCCCCTGTCGACGGCTTTGGCGCGCCCATTGATTGCCCGGCGGTTGGTGGAGGTGGCCCGGGAGGTGGGTGCTGATGCTGTGGCCCATGGCTGCACCGGTAAGGGCAATGATCAGGTGCGTTTTGATGTGGCGATTGCTGCTCTCGCCCCCGACCTCAAGGTGCTCACCCCAGCGCGTGAGTGGGGCATGAGCCGTGAAGAAACCATTGCCTATGGCGAGCGTTGTGGCATTCCGGCGCCGGTGAGCAAAACATCCCCCTACTCGATTGATCTCAACCTGTTGGGCCGCAGCATTGAGGCTGGGCCCCTGGAAGATCCCATGGTGGCTCCCCCTGATGAGGTGTTTGCCATGACCCGCGCGGTGGCCGATACCCCTGACGCAGCGGAAGAGATCGTGATCAGCTTTGAGGGTGGTAACCCCGTGGGCATCAACGGTCAGCGTCTTCATCCGGTGGCTTTAATGCGTGAGGCCAATCGCTTGGCGGGTACCCATGGCATTGGCCGTCTCGACATGATCGAGAACCGTGTTGTGGGCATCAAGAGTCGGGAGATTTACGAAACCCCTGGCCTGCTGTTGTTGATTCAGGCGCACCAAGAGTTAGAAAGCCTCACCCTTGCTGCCGATGTGCTGCGCAGCAAGCGTCAGCTGGAGATGCAATGGGCTGATTTGGTGTATCAGGGCCTTTGGTTTGGTCCGTTGAAAGACGCTCTTGACGGCTTCATGGATCGCACCCAAGTGCATGTCAATGGTGTGGTGCGCCTGCGTCTGCACAAGGGCACGGCCACGGTCACGGGGCGTTCATCGACCGATAGCAGCCTCTATGTGCCGGCGATGGCGTCCTATGGCAGCGAGGATCAGTTCGATCACCGTGCTGCTGAAGGATTTGTCTACGTTTGGGGATTACCCACCCGTCTTTGGGCTGCCACCCATCGCGGTTGATTCAGGCGGTTTCGTCTTGCTTGTCGTCGGGGGTGCTGCCGATGCGCCGCATCCCTGGTAATCCCAAGCGCAGGGCAGCCCGTCGCAGGGATGTCCGCGGTACTTCACGAATGTCTTCAGCCAGGGCTAAGAGGCGATAACGCTCCAGAAGGGGTTCGAGCCGTTGCTGAAATTTGCGTTCGAACACCTCTGGGAGTTCGGCCAGCAGGGCTTCATAATCCGCGACGTTGGCTTCCAGTTCTTTCACCCGTTCCCGTAGACGACCAACCTCGCCGTTGTCGTCGAGTTTGGTGCGAGCCGCCGCCTCGACCATCTGATCCCACTGCGGCGGTGGGGGCTGGTGCTGATCAGAAGAAGAGTCCATGGCCCGATGGTATCCCCGGGCCATGGACTCAACAATCAAGATGTTTCCGAAATCAGGCAGGTGCGCCGGTGGGCTGCTCGTTTTGAGCCGGAGCTGCGGTGCCGGGCATCACGCGGGGCTCAGGTAGAGGTCCATCTTGCTTCACCGTCAGATAGCGAATCACATCTTCGCTGAGGCGCATCGCCTTTTCCAGCACGGCCACCTGCTGGCCGTCGCCATTGTGGCTCAGCTGCACATAGATGCCTTCTTTGTTTTTATTGATCGCATAGGCCAGACGACGCTTGCCGCGCATCTGGTTATCGAGCACTTCGGCACCGGCTTCAACGAGGATGTCGCGGTACTTGGTGAGATGGGATTCAACTTCCTCTTCCGGAATGTCCGGACGGAGGATGTACATGGTCTCGTAATACGGCGTCTGGGTCATGGCAATTAATCCGACAGGGACTCATGGCTCACCGAAGTGAGCGACGGATTAGCCATCTTATCGCTTGGGGTGGTTGACAGCTCAGAAGAGCTGCATGCGAACGGCTTGGCTAATGCCGGGCAGGTCAGGCTCCCGGCCGCGCAAACATTCGACCAGGGCGAACAGCACCACCGCCAGCACACCGAGAAACACGGTGCTACCCAGAGTGCGCATCACCAGGCCCCCCAGGGACAGGCTCAGTGGTGCGTAGATCAAGCTGATCAAGATCAACACGATGTCCACCAGTAGGGCCTGGAGGGTGTTGAAGCGCAGGAAGTTCGGAACGCTGGGATTGCGCACCACCGCCAGGAACAGCACAAAAAACAGCAGCAGTCCGCCAAGGGCCAAGGGGCCGAGGCTGATGCTGCGCTGCAGGATCGCTACCGGCACTGCAGGCAGCAGCACCAGGCTGAGGGGCGGGTATTGCTCCACTAAAGCCTGGCCAAAGGGCAGGGCATCGCTGAGCGGCAGCAAATACACCAACACTGCCAGCAGGCGTTGCCAGACAGGGATGGCCATACAACGGAGAAAGCTGCGCCGACGCTAGGCGGCGATGCGCTGGAGGGCGGCGTTCCGCATCGCTGCCACAGGAACATCGTCTTGCTTAGCCCACAGACGCAAAGCAGCTGCACCCTGTTGCACCAGCATTTCCAATCCATCGAGGGTGCGGCAACCCCTTTGTTCCGCCAGTTGCAGCAAGCGGGTTGGTCTGGGGGTGTAAATGATGTCGTACACCCAAGACCCCGGCCGCAGACGGTTGATCAGGGTTGCGCTGAGGGGGCTTGCCAGTGCTGCGTTTGGATCACTGGGAGAGGCCATCCCCACCGGCGTGGTGTTCACCACCACATCGCACTGATCCAGGGCGTCATGCAGCGCGGTATCACCGCTCCAGAGCAGTGGTTCCAGCTGAGGTGACCAGGGACCGCAGGCTGCCACTAGTTCATCCAGCACCGCTTGGCGACGGCCGGCGATTTGGATACGGGCGCACCCCAGTTCGGTGAGACCGGCCACCACAGCGCGGGCGCTGCCGCCACAGCCCAACACGAGGGCGCGCCGTTGGCTCCAGTTTGCTTCTGCGTCCCGTAGCGGGCGGTAAAAACCTTCCACATCGGTGTTGGTGCCGTACCAGCCCCCGTCCCTGTGGGGAACAAGCACATTGACCGCTCCAAGCCGCTGCGCCAGCGGGCTGAGCTCCCGGCACAGCGGGGCGACGGTTTGCTTATGGGGGATGGTCACGTTGAGGCCACGGCACCCCACCGCTTCCAGGCCTTGGATTACGGTGACCAGCTGCTCGGCTGGGGTTGGTAGGGCTAGAAACACCCAGTCCAGACCCATGGTCTGCAGGGCAGCGTTGTGCATCGCCGGCGAGAGCGAGTGATGCACGGGGTCACCGAGAAGGCCCACCAG
The DNA here is from genome assembly GCA_049889555.1 of Synechococcus sp. Classification (GTDB taxonomy): domain Bacteria; phylum Cyanobacteriota; class Cyanobacteriia; order PCC-6307; family Cyanobiaceae; genus Synechococcus_C. The sequence continues at coordinate 118,747 of JBMHDE010000025.1, forward strand.
CGCTGTGCTGGCGCCGATCGTCCCAGGGCTGGTCATTAAGGGGCATTGGCACTGATTCACCAGCCTGCCTGTCCAATTGTTCGGGAACCACACCTCGTGTTCTTCCCACTGCACTGGAGAAGATGCATGGGACCATGATGACTTTTCGACGAGGAGGTGGGATCCCATGGGCAAGGTTGTAGGCATTGATCTCGGCACCACGAACAGCTGCGTTTCTGTGATGGAAGGTGGCAAGCCCACCGTGATCGCCAATGCCGAAGGATTCCGCACCACCCCGTCGGTGGTTGCTTACACCAAGAACCAGGATCAGTTGGTCGGTCAGATCGCCAAACGTCAGGCGGTCATGAATCCCGACAACACCTTTTATTCCGTCAAGCGCTTTATTGGCCGTCGCGTTGATGAGGTCAACGAAGAATCCAAGGAAGTGAGCTATGGCGTTGAGAAGGCCGGCTCCAATGTCAAGGTGAAGTGCCCTGTCCTTGATAAGCAGTTTGCACCGGAGGAAGTCAGCGCCCAGGTGCTGCGCAAGTTGGCTGAAGATGCTGGTAAATATCTTGGTGAGACCGTCACCCAAGCGGTGATTACTGTCCCCGCTTATTTCAACGACTCCCAACGTCAGGCCACCAAGGACGCTGGCAAGATCGCCGGCTTGGAGGTGTTGCGCATCATCAACGAGCCCACGGCTGCGGCTCTGGCCTATGGCCTCGACAAGAAGAGCAACGAGCGCATCTTGGTCTTTGATTTAGGGGGCGGCACGTTCGATGTGTCCGTGCTTGAAGTGGGTGATGGTGTGTTTGAGGTGCTTTCCACCTCTGGTGACACCCACCTTGGTGGTGATGACTTTGACAAAGTGATCGTGGATCACTTGGCCGACACCTTCAAATCCAACGAAGGCATCGATTTACGTCAAGACAAACAAGCGCTGCAGCGTCTCACCGAAGCCGCTGAGAAAGCCAAGATTGAACTGTCGAACGCCACCCAGAGCGAGATCAATCTGCCGTTCATCACGGCCACGCCTGAAGGCCCTAAGCATCTCGATCTCACCCTCACCCGCGCCAAGTTTGAAGAACTGGCCTCCAAACTGATCGACCGCTGCGCTGTGCCAGTGGAGCAGGCCCTCAAGGACGCCAAGTTGTCCTCCGGTGAGCTTGATGAAATCGTGATGGTGGGTGGTTCCACCCGCATTCCCGCGGTGCTTGAACTGGTCAAGCGCATCACCGGGAAAGATCCCAACCAGACCGTGAACCCCGACGAAGTGGTGGCGGTTGGTGCCGCCATTCAAGGTGGTGTGCTCGCTGGTGAAGTGAAGGACATCTTGCTGCTGGATGTCACACCCCTCTCCTTGGGTGTGGAGACCCTTGGCGGTGTGATGACCAAGATGATCAACCGCAACACCACGGTTCCCACCAAGAAGTCGGAGACCTATTCCACGGCGGTGGATGGTCAGACCAATGTGGAGATTCACGTTCTCCAGGGTGAGCGTGAGATGGCGTCTGATAACAAGTCGCTTGGAACCTTCCGTCTTGATGGCATCCCTCCGGCTCCCCGTGGTGTGCCTCAGATCGAGGTCACGTTCGACATCGACGCCAATGGCATCCTGAGCGTGACTGCCAAAGACAAGGGCAGCGGTAAGGAGCAGAGCATTTCGATCACCGGTGCATCGACACTCAGCGAGAGTGAAGTCGAGAAGATGGTGAAGGATGCTGAAACGAATGCCAGCGCCGATAAGGAGAAGCGCGAGCGCATCGATGTGAAGAACCAAGCTGAAACGCTTGTGTATCAAGCTGAAAAGCAGCTGGGTGAGCTGGGCGACAAGGTGGATGCCGATGCCAAAGCCAAGGTGGAAGACAAGCGCATCAAACTCAAGGAAGCTGTTGAGAAGGATGACTTCGAGGCGATGAAGTCTCAGCTGGAAGAACTCCAGCAGGAGCTCTACACCTTGGGTGCATCCGTCTATCAGCAGCAGGCCGGTGCTGAGGCTGCTGCTCCTGGTGGCGATCCTGGTGCTGCAGGCGGCAATGGTGCTTCTGCCAGCAATGATGATGTGATTGACGCTGAATTCACTGAGTCGAAGTAATCACTTCGTTCTCGTATCGGAGGTCTTGATTGTTGTGCCCCGTCTGCATCGCAGGCGGGGTTTTTAGTGGCACGAAAAAGGGGGGGCTTAGCCCCCCCTTTTTTAACGATCATGAGAGGGTTTGAATTAATCAATGGAATTGGCAGTGGCTTTCGCTTTGCTCACCACTTTCGCAGGCAGGGACACGTAACCCAGTTCGGGAGCCTTGGCCTGGGCTTCCTCTGAGAGCATGAAATCGAAGGTTTTCTTCAGCAGAGGAGTCTTCTCGTTGTTACCCGTCTTGTAGGCCAACACCCAGGTGAAGGTGACGATTGGGTAGCCCCCTTCTGGGTTGGGGTTGCCGCCGATCAGATCAGGACCAAGGTCAATGGACCCAAGGGCTTCGCTGGCGGTGGCATTGGTGGGTTTGACCTGGGCGCCGGAGGCGTTTTGCACTGCGGCGGCTTGCAGGTCACCTTTCACATAGGCCAGTTCCACATAGCCGATGCCGCCACCGATTTGACTGAGCTGGGCCGCCACGCCTTCGTTGCCCTTGGCCCCGACGCCGACGGGCCATTGCACGGACTTGTCAGAGCCGACCGTCTTGCTCCACTCAGGGCTGATGGCGGCCAGGTGCTTGGTGAAGTTGTAGGTGGTACCTGAACCATCAGAACGGTGCACCACTTTAATTGCCTTGGCGCTGCAACCCAGTTCGCTGTAATCGGTGATGTTGCCCAGGAAAATGTCGGCCAGTTGGTTCTGGGTGAGCTTGAGCTCACAGCCCGGGTTGTTGTAAGCCACGGCGATCGCGCCGGCAGTCATTGGAATCTGCACCACGCCGCGGTCGACTTTGGCGATCGCCTCGGGCTTCATCGGTTTGTCGGAAGCGCCGAAGTCAACGGTGCCGGCGGTGAACTGACGAACCCCTGCTCCGGACCCCACCGACTGATAATTGACGTTGAGACCTTGGGGAGCCAGGTCTTGAAACCAGCGTTGGTAGATCGCAGCGGGGAAGGAAGCGCCAGCGGCGGAGAGGCGACCGCTCACCTTCTCGCCACCTCCATCGGCGGAGCAGGAGATGAGGCTGACGGCGGCACCGAGGCCGACCACTGCGGCAGCTGTGCGTGTCAGAAGAGGGCGCATCATGTGTTGATGATCACAGTCGGATCCCCTACATGTAGCCAGCGAGATGCCACCGTCCGTAAAGACGGGCTTAAGGCTTGGTAAGCATCGAGTCTTTGGACTGGATTTGCGCGCTCACCCATTCGGCCGTGGCTGGGGCCAGCAGCACGCCATTGCGGTAGTGGCCGGTGGCCAGAATTAATCCTGATTCCAGCACCTCCAGCAGTGGTGCAGGTCGTCCGCTTGGCCGCGCCCGCAGGCCATGCCAACGGCCCAGCTCTTCGCAGTGCGCGAGCCAGCCTGGGGCATCGCCTTCCAGGGTTTTGAGGGTTGCAGTCGCAGCTGCGTTGGGATGGGTGCCAGGTTCGAGGGTGGCGCCGAGCCAGAGCTGATCTCTCCCGTGACGCACCAAATTCACCCCACGGCTCACCAGCACGGCTGGCCAGTCGCTGCTCAAATCCTGGGCACTGGGCACTTTCAATTGCAGCACTTGACCGAGGACTGGTTCCATCACTCGCGTGTGCCCCAGGGGGGTCAGCAATGCTTGGCTGGCTAGGGCGCTGCATACCACCACCTGCTTGGCGGTGCATTGGATGCCGTTGGCCAAGTGCAGCACCCATTCGTCTCGGCCTCGCTCCAGGCGTTGCACTGTTGCGGCGTGCAGGGTCACATTGCACCGTTGCAGGTGCTGTCGCAGCACCTGTTGCAGCAGCAGTGGATCGATCCTTCCGTCCTGGAGCGACAGCAGACCTCCATGACGGCAACGGGGCCAGTCGGGATGCTCCCGGTGCAGCGTGCTTGGCGGCAAAAACGTCAGCCCTAGTTCGGAGCGTTTCGCTGCTAATTGGCGCTGAAGGTCGGCCTCTTGCTCACTGGCGGCGAGCTGGACCAGTGGGGTGTGCAGTGTCAGTGGTGTGGTCGCTGTGCTGAGGACCTCAGCCCATTGGGGCCAGAGTTCCATGCTGCGTTGTCGCAGACGCCAGGCCCTACCACTGGAGCGGCGGAACACATGGCCCATCAAGATTCCCAGGGATGCTGATGTGCCAGTCAGCGTGGCCGTGGGGTGACGTTCAGGCGTTTGGGCCAGTTCTGGATCTACCAAAACCACTTGATGTCCCTGGCGGGCCAAGAGCCAGGCGGTACTGGCACCAATGGCGCCAGCACCGATGATTGCGATGCAGTCGCTCAGGGTGTTCAGCTCAGAGCCTGCTCAGGAATCACCCGCACGTAATTCGCAAAGGCGGTGGCCACTTCGACATAGGCCTTCTGCAGACGGGTACCGTCCTGGAGGCGGGCCGCTTCATCAAGGGCTGCCAGTCCTTCCTTCAGGCTGGTGGCCAGCTTGTTGGCCTCAGCGCGATCACCGGGCAGCAGGCGCTGATTGATATACAGCATTTCGCGACCCACTTCCTGCATCGGACCATGGATCAGGTTGCGGGTGAAGGTCCAGTCGCGTGAGTTCACCAGCTTCGCCAACTCAGGCAAACGCTCCTGCGCGGCCTTCAATTCGGTGGCATTGCGACGGATGACTGCCATCTCGTCGGGGGTGATGGTGGGAGCACTCTTCGCCGCATCTCCACAGGCCACCAGGCTGAGGCAGAGGCAGGCGCAGAGACAAAAGGAGGCGAGGCGACGCAGGGCGCTCAGCATCACAGAGAGAGAACAGGGAGATGACCGGGATTTTACCCGTGATCATTTCTGCACAGCGCGATCGCGAGAATGGTTGTTCATGCGGCCTGGTTGTGCGTTCCCCTTCCGTGATCCTGCAGTTGATCTGTCCCGATCGACCCGGTTTGGTCAGTGAGCTTGCGGGTTGGGTGGCAGCCAATGGTGGCAACATTCGCCACGCCGATCACCACACCGATGCTGGGGCCGGGTTGTTTCTCAGTCGCTTGGAATGGGAGCAGCAGGGGTTTGGATTGCCGCGCCAGGCGATTGCACCGGCCGTTCGCTCTTTGGCCGATCGTCTTGGCGGTGAGGTGCAGCTGCACTTTTCTGATGCGCTTCCCCGCGTCGCCATCTTTGCCAGTAAGCAGAGCCACTGTCTGCTCGATCTACTTTGGCGGGCCCGGAGCGGCGAGCTGCCTATGCAGGTGCCCCTGGTGATTGCCAATCACCCCAACCTGGAACCGCTGTGCAAAGAGTTTGGAGTCACGTTTGCTTGTGTGCCCGTCACCGCAGCCACCAAGCCTGAGGCGGAAGCGCAGATGTTGGCACTGCTAGAGGAGCATGGGATTGAGCTGGCTGTGCTTGCTAAATACATGCAGGTGCTCAGTGCTGATTTCTTGGAGCGCTTCCCCACGGTGATCAACATTCACCATTCTTTTCTGCCTGCCTTTAAAGGGGCTCAGCCCTATCACCGCGCTTGGGAGCGGGGGGTGAAGTTGATTGGTGCGACGGCCCACTACGTCACTGAAGACCTGGATGACGGTCCGATCATTGAACAGACCACGGTGCATGTCAGCCATCGGGATGAGGTGGAGGATCTCATCCGCAAGGGTCGAGACACCGAGCGTTTGGCTTTGGCGCGCGCAGTGCGTTTGCATTTGTGCCGTCAGGTGATCGTTTATCGCGGCCGCACAGCGGTGTTCGCATGACGGCCCATCTGCTCGCTCGGTTGAAGGGGGGGTGTCCGGCCGTGGCCTCCCCTTGGGGTTGGTGCTTGTTTCAGCTTGGATTGCTGCTGCTGCCCTCGACGGTGTTGCTGGCCAGCTTGTTGTTCGTTCCGGCACTGGTGCTGGGCAGCCTTCGGCGGGAAGGCGCCTACTGGTGCGATCGCTGGAATTGGCCGTTACTGGGCGCTGGGGTGTTGATGGTGGTGAGCTGTTTCAGTGCCACGCGCTCCGATTTAGCGTGGGCTGGTTTGGCCAATTGGCTGCCCTTTTTCTGGGCCTTTTGGGGTTTTCAACCCTATGTGGCTGAAGCGGTTGCGCGCCGTCGAGCGGCCCTTTGGTTCGTGGCCGGCACTGTGCCTGTGGTGCTGACGGGACTGGGCCAGTTGTGGTGGGGTTGGCAGGGGCCTTGGCAGGTCTTGGAAGGACTGGTGATTTGGTATGTCGAGCCAGGGGGGAATCCTGAGGGTCGGCTCTCTGGCTTGTTCGACTACGCCAACATCGCCGCTGCATGGATGGCGTTGGTGTGGCCATTGCTGTTGGCTGCCTTGGTGCAGCCCGGCCTCACGCGCAGCCGTCGCACTGTGGTGTTGATCCTGGCGGTTGCTTTGGTGACCGCTCTTGTGCTGACCGACTCCCGCAACGGTTGGGGGGCGTTGGTGTTGGCGGTGCCTCTGGTGCTGGGGCCGGTCAGTTGGCCCTGGTTGCTCCCCCTGTTGGCGTTGGCCCTGGTGCCCGTGCTGGTGGCTGTGGTGCCGGGGGTTCCGGCGCCGTTGCAGGACCCTGCCCGGGCCTTGGTGCCTGAATCGGTGTGGTCTCGGCTGAGTGATAGCCGTCATGCGGGGGAACGAGCCCTGGCTTCCACCCGTCTCAGCCAGTGGGGTGTGGCATTGCAATGGATTGGCGAACGCCCTTGGTTGGGCTGGGGGGCGGCGGCTTTTTCCCTGCTCTATCAACAACAGACTGGCCAATGGCATGGCCATTCCCACAACTTGCCGTTGGAGTTGGCGGTCAGCCACGGCGTGCCAGCGGCCCTTGCGGTGGTGGGTCTGGTGCTGGTGTTGTTGATCGTGTCCTTGCGCTGCAGCCGCATGGGCTTGTTTGATCGCGCTTGGTGGGCTGCGGTGCTGGTGTTGGTGGCGCTGCACGGCACAGACATGCCCTTGTTTGACAGTCGCCTCAACATCGCTGGTTGGATCCTGCTCGCTGGATTGCGCAGCTGGATACGGAACGCGGAAACTGTGTCGCCTAGCCCAAACTGAGCGCTTGTTGCCTGTGCTCCTGCAGCGTTCGTTCACTTAGAGGACCATCAAGATGGCCCCAGGGCAGCACCGTGTCGGACGACCAGTCGTGGTGCACCACACTGTCCCAACTGGGGGGGAGCGGTAAGACCACGCCGGCGCTGCGCGCTGCGGGGAGTTCACCGGCCAAGGCCGCTCGATAGGCCTTTTTCCAACCGCCCAGGCTTTCTTGGGATCCACGCACGGCCGCGATCACGGGGGCCAGGCGCCGGTCGCTGCGGGAGAGCAGGGTTTGGATCACACTCCAGCCGTAGCTTTCCGGGCGCAGATCGATCCCTTTCGGTTTAAGGCGTTTGGCCAGCAGCTTCAGACGTTTTTCCGCTTCTGGACGTACCCCTTGCCATTGAAATGGCGTGTGGGCCTTGGGGACGAATGTGCTCACCCCCAGGGTGAAACGCAGCCCGGGAGTGCCTTTTTTGAGGCTCAGTAGCAGAGCCGCTGTGCTTTCCACATCCTCGTCGTTTTCGCAGGGCAGCCCCACCATTCCGTAGAGCTTTAGGGCTTTCAATCCGCCTTGTTTCGCGTGTCGGGCTGCGGCTTCAATCGCTTCCCCGCTGAGTTTTTTGTTCACCACGCGGCGCATGCGTTCACTGCCGCTTTCAATCGCGATTGTTAGCGATTTGCTACCTCGTTTCGCTAGGACGGCAGCTAGCTCCGGCGTCACGGTGGCGGCTCGCACGGAACTGACGCTGACGCGCAGGTCGTCAAAGCGGTCATCAGCCAGCCAGTGGAGCAGATCATTGAATTGGGGATGCTGGGTCACGGATGCCCCCAGCAGGCCCAGGCGTTTGGTGGCATTCAGTCCCTTTTCCACCGCCGGAATGAGGCCGTCATCCAGGGAAGGGGTGCGGAATGGCAGGGTCAGGTAGCTGGCTAAACAGAAGCGGCACAGTTCCGGGCAGCTGCGCACCACTTCCACCATGTGAATGTCGGGCCAAGCCGCTTCCGGCGTAATCACCATGGAGTGGCTGAGGCTATTGCCGCGCCAGGTTTGTTTGGCCACACGGTCTGGAAGCGTGGCATCCACCGGTGTCACTCCCAGCAGGGTGCCGTCCGCTCCGTAGTGGGGGGCATGCAATTCAGGCACATAGACCCCTGGCATCCGGGCCAGATGCTGCAATTTGTCGGCCCGAGGGTGGTGCTTGACGCTTTGGAGTGCATCGATGAAGGCTGGCAGCAGATCTTCCCCATCGCCGAGCAGCACCACATCAAAGAAGGGAGCTAGGGGCTCTGGGTTGGCGGTGAGTACAGGTCCGCCACCAAACACGATCGGATGGTCGTCATTGCGCTCATGGCTCCAGATTGGAATGCGCTGTTGCTCCAGCAGATCGAGTAGCACCGGCCCGTCGAGTTCCCAGCTCAGGGATAAACCAAGGAGGTCGCAGTGCCTGTGGGATGGATCCCCCTGGTCGGTGAACAGCCGGCGCACATCGACGTCAGATCGCATCGCCAAGGTGGCCCAGACGATCTGATAGCCGAGGCTGGTGATACCCACGGTGTAGGTGCTTGGGAAGGCCAGCACCGTGCGTAGGGCTCCAAATTCCGGGGTTGCCGGATCAAATAGCAGGGTTTCCTGGTTCAGGATCCATTGTCCGGTGATGGGGGTTTGGGAGGTGGAGGGGTGAAGGCCCGGCGCCGCACCGATCCCATCCAACTGTGGTGGATGCCGCCGCGCCGTTCCCGTTTCGCTTCCAGTTTCTCCTCCTCCGCCAATTCCATGCCCAGCTGGCGCTCATAGATCGAGCCCTCATTAAACAGGCGTGCCATCAGGCAGCTGGCCAGGCAGGCCACCAGAATCGGTTTCAGAATGAGCAGATCTTTGGTGAGAGCAAAGGCCAGAAACATGGCCGTGATCGGTGTGCGCGAACAACCGGCCACGAAGGCTCCCATGCCCGCGAAGACGTAGGTGCTAGGCACATGGCCTGTGAGTGCTTCCACCCAGATGCCGCAGGCCAGGCCAATTGATCCCCCCAGGGTGAGCATTGGAAAAAACAGGCCTCCCGGTGCTCCGGAGGCTGCAGCTAGACCAGTGCTGAAGAAAAGCACCACGAAGGTGCCAAGGGCCATGGGAATGTCGGCTTTGCCGTCGGCAATGAGGTCTTTCAGGCCATCGAGGTTGTGGAACGCATCCGGTAGAAACGCATACACCCCGCCGAGCACCCCCCCACTCAGCACCATGCGAAGCACGAGGCGATCGCCAAACCAAGCTTTGCCTTTGCGCTGCATCGCCAGCACATAGCGGCAATAGATCTCGGCGAGCACTCCCACCACGATTCCCAGTCCGATGAGATAACCCAAGTCGATGGGAAGAAAGTTCACCAGAGGGGTATATTGCTTCTCTAGTTGAAATCCCTTCATGGCATCCAGGCCTCCAGTTGCTGGGCTGATGCCCACCAGCCCGAAGACGTCGGCCCAAGTATCGGCCCAGAACGTGGTCACGATCACCAGCAGTAACACCACTGGCCTGGCAGAGTGGAGCAGTTCTTCGACGGCGTAGATAAATCCTCCGATTGGAGCGTTGAAAACCGCAGCGATGCCAGCGCCACTGCCGGCTGCCACGATCACCCTTCGGAAGGCCACGGGGGCCTTAAGCCAGCGCGCCATTTGCCAAGCCACGGATCCACCCATTTGCACCGCAGGCCCCTCAGGCCCGAGGGGAAACCCGCTGCCAATGGCCACGATTCCTGCCACGAGTTTGACGAGCCCCACCTGCAGGCCCATAGGCACGGCACGGTGCTTGAGGAACTTCATGATGTGTGTGATGCCCGATCCGCCAGCCGCTGGTGCCTGTCGTGACACCAAGAGACCGGAGATCAGTCCGCCTCCCGCTCCTAAGCTGGGCAACACAATCCAGGCGGGAAAATCGGCCAGCAGCTCGAGGCGCCAGCCACCAAGAAGTTTTAGCCCTGCCTTGAACAGCACGCCTGTGAGGGCGGCGCCAAGGGCGGTGAGCATGAGTGCTAAAACCACCACCAACCAGCGCCGTTCGAGTAGGTGCCGGATGCTGCGGCTGGAGCCCAATTGGTGGCGGCGTTGTTTGATCTCGCTGAGAACGATCATCGGACTAACTCGGGTTGATGTGGTGGATCAGGCTCCAGCCAGAACTTGTGCTTCGTCGTCGGCGCTCACCACCCGACCTTGATCTTCAAAACCAGCAATCTGGTCAAAGTTAAGATAGCAGTAGAGCTCATCGGAAAGGGGATCGATCTTGGTGGCCACAATGCTGCAGTATTCCTCAGCAGTGGGGATCCGTCCGAGCTGGGCGCAAACTGCTGCTAGTTCGGCACTGCCGAGGTACACCTGAGAACCTTTGCCTAGGCGGTTGTTGAAGTTGCGGGTGCTGGTGGAGAACACGGTGGTGTTGTCCTCCACGCGCGCTTGGTTGCCCATGCATAAGGAGCAGCCGGGCATTTCCATCCGGGAACCCGCGGCTTCGAAGGTGGCGTAATAGCCCTCGGCCTTGAGGGTGTCTTCGTCCATGCGGGTGGGTGGGCACACCCAGAGGCGAGCCTGGTTGGTGCCCGCACCTTCGAGCACTTTGGCCGCGGCGCGGTAGTGGCCGATGTTGGTCATGCAGGAGCCGATGAACACCTCCTGCACAGGGTCACCAGCCACCTCGCTGAGCAGCTTCACGTTGTCGGGATCGTTGGGGCAGGCCACCACCGGTTCGGTGAGCTCGTCGAGGTTGATCTCCAGCACTTCCGCGTACTCCGCGTCTGCGTCAGCACTCATCAGCTGGGGATTCGCCAGCCAGGCCTCCATCTCCTTGATC
>JBMHDE010000026.1:0-78657 GCA_049889555.1 Synechococcus sp.
TCAGGATGCTCGCGCCGATACATGTGGAAAACTCTGGGCGGCTTTTGGGCTCAAAAGAGCCCGTTTCGACACATTTTAGCCCCAGAAATCGCTGAGATTCACTGCGCCGCAGGGGATCTGATCTTATTCAGGAAGCCCTACTTGAATCCATGAAAGGCTTAGGTCCGCTGCAAGGCTTGGGATCAAGCAAGATCACCGCAATACTACAATCTTGGTCTTGCCAATCGATTCACTTTAATCACCAACAACTGCAGAATTAGCGAGTAAAGTCGAGGTCAAAACGTTATCGATATTGATGAATGATGACTTCCTGGAGAGTTAATCAAAATCGCCTCAAGCAGACTTTACAGCCCGTTGATTAATCGCGGCACCCAACAAAGAGGCATTCACTTTCGCTTTATTGACGTAAATAGGACACAGCCAATAACAAATCAAAATAAAAAGCCGACAAATGCCGACAAATGGCTTAGCGGTCTTCGAGCATTAAAGGATTCATATAATATCACACTTTGATCTAATGATGAATAACCCAAAGGCCTTAAGTATCATGGTTTTACGCTTGAAAAGTATTATTTGGAACCCTAACCTCAGCGAGAGCATCGTTGATGATTAAGACTCCATGCTGAGTCAGCCCAACCCCACAGGAACTAGAGAAGCTGAACTAGCAGGAGCCAACTCTTCATAACGATAAAACTTTATACGGAGAATAAACAACAACACAATGCGCCATCGGCAAATGCTTCACTCCATTCAGTTAATGGACTCCTAATCGATTCACCTAAGCCCTATCGTGCATCAGCCATGGATCAACCATAGATTACTGATAAACTGATTTCACCTCAGCCATCAAGCGATAGAATAAATTCGATCAAAGCCAGCTCAATCCTCAAAGATCTCAGGGATTAAAAATATCTTGAATGCAAAAAATCAAAAACATAAATACCCTAGAATGAATACAAGAACTCGCCTATCTTGAAGGCTTCCCAGAAGCAATCATCAAGCTTGATCAGATAATTGCTTAAGATAGAAAGTTGGGTACAGCCACTTAAAAATTTGATATATTGTCCAATAATGACTTACTTTTCCCATGCTTTCTTGTCGCATTTGTTTAAACTCAGGGTCGTTGAATACTTCACCCCAAATTTCTTCAGCGGCCTTTTTTTTGTTGTTCTTCGGCTGGGAATAGATCTCTCATTCTTGCTAGTTCGCCTGCATCTAGCCAAATACCTCCACACTGAGGATATTCATCAATTTCAATCTGACGTTTTGGACTATAAAATCGCCGCACCATCAAAATATCAGGATAACGAGGAGTATAAATCCTCTCATTTAAGTCAATAGATTCATTTGCATATAACGCCATTGATTCAACAAGTTTTTCCCCGGCGGATTCGTGTACCTCGTCGAACTTCTTGAGCTCAAAGTTATCAAACCAAACGCCACCACAGGCCTCCAATAGATCAACCTTAACGCCCTCAATCTAGACCTCCTTCAGCGGTGTTCCAGTTCTTGGACATTTCATAACTATTAGTGATTAATTGAATTTAGGTCTAGTGCATGCACAACTAAACAATCACAGCAGCACTGAAGAAAATCGAATCGATGCGGAGCTCTCCCAGATCAACCATGGGCGATCAACAGTGTGGCGCAGCTCCAATCCCATGAGTGGCATGGCATCAGCAAACTCGTGCCGGGATGCTAACCGAAATGAATTAACCAGTCAACGAGAAAAGAATAAGAACACGTTTAATTTCCAAAACAAAGATAGAGCGCGAAGTGAAATCTTGCAAAGCATTTAAATCTACAAAACATAAACAGAACCACCAGCATCAATTCATCAACTCAGTCTGGCCCATCTCGATATTGAGCGAGTGGCAGATTAATAATGGTCAAATAGAATAATAAACAGATAAAACAACCTAAAGCACTCGCTTGTTGGCTACTTCAAATAGAACAAACTCATAATCAACCGCAAACATAATTATTAGGAGCCAAAATAGCATTGATGAAGGTAACTATCGGTGCAGCAAAAGCAATGGTTCAACAAGCTCATCGCCATCCAACAGCCAACCTCAACAATCCTCAAACGAGCGGTCTAATCACTCTCCTCCTTCCTCACCATTTTCGTCATCATCACCGCCTCCACCTGGCTTCAGTTCAACACTCACACCGCTTGTATCGGCCTCAACCTTCAACTCTGTGCCAGTGACAGCAAGCGTGATAACGGCAGCAGACGGAGCCACAACAGCAACGGAAACGGAAACAGTAACAGCAACAACAGCTGCAACGGGCCACGGATTGCAGTCATGGCGGACTGCAGTGACGGAGAGATCGTCGAAACCCTGGATAATGACATTTCCGGGATGACTTGGACAGGGATACACAGTCAATTTGTGCGTCTTGCCGTTGAGAGTGAAACGGCCTTGAACCTGCTCCTTTCCAATCAAATCAAGCCATGTGCCATCGTTTAGAACCTCAAAATTGCCGCGAACAGGAATTGTGCCATGGACTGTTTTCGATCCTTTTCGAGCCGTATAGTCGACCAAAAACACATCAGCTTTAGAATCAGAACAAATGCTGAAGACGATATCTAGATCCCGAGTTTTGCTATTCGCACAGACAAATCCCAGAACCCCACTGCTGTAGTGTGCACCATGAAATAGCATGGACGAACTCCCTTGATAATTAGTAGCAGCTCAACGATAGTTTCAATCAAAAAAATACAATGAAACAACGACTTAATTTCGGATTTGAACTGAAAAATCTAAACATTCGCAGCTTAAAGACACGCCAAAGCATACTATCTTAACTCTTTTCAAGAGCCATAAATAATATGCCAATTAGGAAATTCTGATAAATTCAATTTTTCCGCACGGTAATCAAGCGGTGATCGCAGGCCAAAACTGAGGTCATGGGGGAAAGTAGCTGTGCTTCTTGGATTACGAGCTCACCACCTCACTGACCTCGACCAAGAACAAGACGGGAGACGAAGCCCAGAGATGCACAAAGTTAAGATCAGTGATTAATGATAGTTCCACTACGTAAAACTCTTGCCTGCGGCATCAAGTTTCACGCTGCCGTTGATAAGGATTCAGGCTAGCAACGCGGCCTAGTCAACGAACAGCGCTAGCCAAAACACCAGTAGGTGAGCTGGAAGATCGGATTAAAACTGCCGGAATTCACATTCGCTCGAATGTTGAGAATCCGTTTCGGATGATCCAGTAACAGTTTGGCTTTGAGAAAACCCGGTTGCATTGAGAGTTCAAAAACAGTTACAAGATCTATGTTCAAACGGTGATGATGCATCGATTCCTCACTCGATGCCAGTTGCTGACAACAAGATGAGCATCGACAAAGCAATTAAACAAGCATCCTGCAGTGAATCATAAAACATAATCATTAAAAAACCAAATTGGCATTCATCAAGGTGACTGCCGTCACAGCAAGCATGATCACTGCCTCGTCGAGCCACGGGACTTGCTATATACTTTAAGCCAGCTATTTAAATATTGGCCGATAGAATCCACACTTGCTCTTCTGGACCAGAGGACCAATTTAATGAGCCTTGAATGCGATAGCGATCACCTTGAAACAATCGAACAGAAACAAAATCAATACTATTTAAATTTCTTTCATCGTTTTTTTCAAATGTGTAGGCATCAACACACCAGGCCACTTCGCCGTTATTTTTAACGCGACGAACCACTGGAGAATCATTTTGATTGCTTGGCAAAAAACTTTCTAGCGATGAACCATCAGGCAAATTAATTGCACTATAGGCATTCGACAATGCACAGTCGTCTCTCAGATTCCCAGCGAAAGGTCCGCCAATCGTGTCGATTTTGACATTCACTGTATTGCGTCTTTCGATTATATCAGTCCGAAGATCATCATAAATCAAATAGGCCACAGACACAGCCGCAGCGATAATAGCTAAAAATATAGAAACTATGATTATGCGAACAAGACTAACCTTTTGATCCCTGTCTAAGCTCATGAGTTTGCTCAAAGGTGGCAGTGCTCTGGCAGCCTCGACGAGCTGCCGTCCGGTGAATTACCTCAACACTAGCCTTTAGGCGATGTGATTTTAATGCAATGTCGGCCAAAATGGATCGGTCACAGCTCAACCATGGCGAAAAGCCAGCGACCACGTGATCAGCAAGGAACTGCATCGCTCAAACTTGAATGGGCCTTTCGAGCTTTGCAACAGGCAACAACATCCTTACTTGATGGCATGGATGACAGAACAGCCTTTTTGAATCGCTTCATCTTGACATCGGTCAAACACTGTTTCACCTAAGCTGTCGCGAATGGTTGGATCAGCACCAGCATCAAGCAAGATTTGAACCAGTTTAGGAGAGTTCCATTCAACAGAAGCAATTAATGCTGTTGATTCAAGATCTGTAAATTTCTTATTAACAAGATCTCGACCGCTCTGACGTGATAAAAACTCTTTAACGACATCATAATGTCCCCAAAAAGCTGCTAAAAAGAATGGTGACTCCCCAGAATCAGAAAGGCGAGCCAAATCAGCACCAGCCTCTAAAAGCAACTGCACAATGTCAAGCTCGCCATTCATGGCGGAAAGCATTAAAGGAGTCGATGAACCGATGTTTCTCCCTTCAACTTGGGCACCACGTTCTAACAAGACGCGCACCACGTCAGTATGTCCTTGGCTCGCAGCAAGCAAAAGGGGTGTCGATTGCCCCATACCTGAGCTTTCGATATCAGCGCCATGGGCTAACAAAACGCGCACCATATCAACATTCCCATTCTCAGCAGCAATCATCAGCGGAGATTCATCACCAGTATTTGATCCCTCAATCTCGGCACCACGTGCTAACAACACTCGGACCATTTCAATATTTCCTGTTTCAGAGGCAATCATCAACGGAGTCAACAATTTAATAGTTTCAGCTTCAATATCAGCACCATTCTCCACCAATTTGCGCGCAATAGCAATGTTACCTTTATCAGCAGCAATCAGCAAAGGAGTTGTCAATCCTTTGCGAGATCCTTCAACATCAGCCCCATTGGCAAGCAATAAATTAACGATTTTGAGACTTTCTTGATTCGCAGCAATCATCAGTGGAGTGACTGCTGAAATAGCTGACCCTTCAATCTTGGCGCCATTGGCAAGAAGAAAGCGCACGATTTCAAGATTGCCCTGATTCGCCGCAAGCATCAACGGCGTTGCCGACGGAATCCTTCCTGATTCAATATCGGCGCCACGCGCTAGCAAGAATCGCACCATGTCGAGATTGCCTCCAGCAGAGGCCAGCATCAAGGGAGTCAACACCTTGACGTTCGTCCCTTCGATGTCAGCGCCACTTTCTAAGAGTGCGCGCACCATCTCGAAATCACCTTGCTGAACAGCCTGGCTCAAGAGATCCGGTTGAGGAGCTTGCACCCGAGTTTGTTGCGCCAGGCTCTGGGAGTGCCCCAAAGCCAATGAGAGCAACATCCCCGCGAAAAACCGTCTTGCTACCTGTCGCGTCATCATGCATACCCCTGTTGAAAAGCCAAGAAACCTTGATCAACTCTGCTCTTCCAGCCAATGAAATGACCGTCAACCTCTATAAACAATGCCGCGATCCAGTTCCGGCAACTCTTGAGCAAGAATGCGTTCAAGAATCTACCCCCAAGACTGCAAGATTTGAATAAAACAATAATCACTTGGCTGCGCTTGAAATCACAACAAGACACTCCCAATTGTAGAACAAAATCATGTTGTTTTTGCCTGATGCTCCAGCGACTAAACGGCGAACAACAGCTTCTAGCGAGGCGTACTATCGTCGCCACACCTCCAAACAATGGCGGAAAAAGGTTTCGCTGATTGGTCGATTTTTGCTGAGAATGCATCATTTGTTGGTGGCCACCAAGCAGCAAGACTGATCGAAAAAGGAGGTTGTTTCTTAATAAAGCCCATACCGTCTAGCCGCGCAAGCCACACAACTCATCTGAGACACTGAGTGACCGACATCTGGTTGAGCATGCCCTTTCGCACCCTCTCGGGACTGCTAGCCGGCGTTCTGATGCTTCAAGGGTGCGCCACCCTTGGAGACGCTGAAACGTCGCGACTCAGCGTGATTCGGCAGCGCAACAGCTTGCGCTGCGGCGTTAGTGGCAAAATTCCCGGATTCAGTTTTTTAGAGCCCAACGGCACCTATTCCGGTCTGGACGTCGACCTCTGCAAGGCCTTCGCTGCAGCATTTGTTGGCGATCCCAATGCAGTTGAGTACCGCCCCCTCACAGCCCCTGAGCGCTTTACGGCCCTACGCACGGGGGAAGTAGACCTGCTCTCACGCAACACCACCATCAACCTCAGCCGTGATGCGGCTGGTGGCAATGGCGTTAGCTTCTCCCCGGTGATTTTTCATGATGGCCAAGGCCTGATGGTGAAACAGGCGAGTGGCATTCGCCAACTCACCGACCTTCGCGGTGAAAGCATCTGCGTCGGATCGGGCACCACGACAGAACAAAACCTCAACGATGCCTTTGAAGCGCAGGACATCAGCTACACACCGATCAAATACCAAGACCTCAACCAGGTGGTAGCGGGTTATCGCCAAGGCCGTTGCCGTGCCATGACCTCCGATCGATCCCAATTGGCCGCTGCCCGTTCCGGATTCGCCCAACCGCAGCAACACACCATTCTCGATGCCGTTCTGAGTAAAGAGCCCCTTGCGCCTGTTTCCGTCGGGGGAGACCAACGCCTGGCTGATGCCATGCGTTGGGTTGTCTATGCCCTGATCACTGCAGAAGAGCTGGGGCTCACCCAGGCCAATGTGCGCGATCAACTCGCGCATGCCCAGCAAACGCCCCAACTCACGCAACTGCGCCGTTTCCTTGGCATCGATGGAGACTTAGGCCTAAAACTGGGGCTCGCCCCTGATTTCGTGGTGCGCGTTATCGAGGCCACGGGCCATTACGGCGAGATCTACAACCGCCATTTGGGCCCCAACAGTGCCGTGCCCATTCCCCGTGGCATGAATCAGCTCTACCGCGATGGCGGTGCCATGACCGCCCCTCCATTCCAATGAGAGTCCTACGGTCGCGTCGCTGGTGGCTGCAACTGGGCCTTGTGCTGGTGTTGCTCAGCATCATCGGTGTGCTGTTCAACAATCTCGCGGTCAACTTGAATCGCACGGGGTTGGGATTGAGCTTCGCTTGGCTCAGTCGACCAGCCGGGTTCGCACTGGCTGAACATCCCCTTCCCTATCGACCCTCCGATCCCTACGCCTGGGCCTTGTTGATGGGGTGGCTCAATAGCCTCAAAGTGATCATTGCCGGATTAATCAGCGCCACGGTGCTGGGGGTGATCGCCGGCGCAGCACGCCGCAGTCTCAATCCACTGTTGCGTCAACTTGCAGCGCTCTACGTGGGACTGCTTCGGCAGGTGCCCCTGTTACTGCAGTTGCTGTTTTGGTATTTCGTTGCCCTGCTCGGCCTACCCCGCACCAATCCCTCGCCCCTGGGATCCTTGCTCACCCTCACCAATCAGGGCATTGCTGTGCTGGGAGTCCATTTGAGTGTGGAATTCACAGCCGTGCTCCTGGGCCTGAGTGTGTTCACCGGTGCTGCGATTGCTGAGGTGGTGCGTGGTGGCCTGGATGCCGTACCGCCTGGGCAATGGGAAGCCTTCCGTAGCCTTGGCCTCTCAGAAAGAATGGGAATGCGGCGAGTGGTGCTTCCCCAAGCCCTGCCAGCCATCCTGCCTGGCCTCACCAGTCAATACCTCAATCTCGCGAAAAACAGCACCCTTGCTATCGCTGTGGGCTACGCCGATCTCTACGCAGTCAGCGACACCACAATCACCCAAACAGGGCGAGCCATTGAAGGATTCCTGCTGCTGTTAATCAATTTTCTCTTGCTTAATTTGGTCATCAACGCGGTGATGCAGCTCTTCAATCGCGCGGTAATGCGCCGCAGGCAACACGCCTAAGCTGCGCTCGAAACCCTGTGATCAGTCTGATGAGGGGATGGAAGACCCTCTGGCGCCACAGTCGCCGCCATCCGATCGAAACGGCCCTCAGCCTGGTGGTGATCGCCGCCGTTGGCTGGGCGGTTTGGACCAGCGGACATTGGGTTGTGCAACGTGCCGATTGGTCTGTCGTCGGTAGCAACCTGCCCCTCTTCCTCAGTGGGAGCTACCCAGCAGATCAACGCTGGCGGCCACTGCTGTGGTTTGTGCTTCTCGTTGGGCTGACCCTGGTGACGCTGCTACGCCCCAACAGGAGCAACACGATCCGCTGGTTGGAGCTTTGTCTCCCCTGGTGCTGGATCGCCATGATTCCTGTGGGCCTCGCGTTGCTGGGCGGAGGGATTGTGCTCCCTGCCATCCCCAGCCGCGATTGGGGGGGGCTGAGCCTCACCTTGCTCCTCACGGCCTGCAGTGCCGCATTGGCACTTCCCCTTGGGGTGGTCTTGGCCCTTGGACGCAGCAGCGACCTCCCCGTGGTGCGGCTCTGCAGTCGCCTCTACATCGATCTGATGCGTGCTGTGCCGCTGATCGCAGTGCTGTTTTTTGGCCAGCTGTTAATTCCCCTGTTTCTGCCGTTCGGCTACGAGATCAATCGGGTTTTCCGTGCCGTTGTGGCCTTTGCCCTCTTCGCGGCAGCGTATGTGGCGGAGGATGTTCGCGGCGGACTTCAAGCGATCCCCGCCACCCAATTCGAAGCAGCGGCAGCCCTCGGCCTTCGTCCACTGCAGACCCTTCAACACGTGGTGCTCCCTCAAGCCCTGCGCATTGCGATGCCAGCGCTGACGAATCAGGCCATTGGTCTGCTGCAAAACACCAGCCTGATGGCCCTGCTTGGACTGGTGGAAGTGTTAGGCATCGGCCGCAGCTTGCTGGCCAATCCCGCCTTCATCGGCCGTCATCTAGAGGTGTATGTGTGGCTAGCGGGCCTTTATTGGTTGTTCTGCACCGCCATGGCTCTTCTGGCTCGGCGCATCGAACGCGACAGCCCGTCCCTCGGCCATACCGCCTGATCTTGTTCTTCGCTGATGACGCCCACCATGACACCTGCGATCACAGCGCACGCCGTCACCAAAACGTTTGGGGCCGGTCATCGTGCCCTTGATGGCGTCAGCCTGGAGGTGGCGCGAGGGGAAGTGCTGGTGGTGATGGGGCCATCCGGATCCGGCAAAAGCACCTTGATTCGCACCTTTAATGGATTGGAATCGATCGACAGCGGTGCGATCAACGTTTTGGGGTTAACCCTCAACAGCGACAGCGACCCCCGTCAAATCCAACGCATCCGCAAACGCGTGGGGATGGTGTTTCAACAATTCAATCTGTTCCCCCATCTCACCATCCTGGACAACATCACCCTGGCCCCAATGCGCGTGCAAAAGCAGGCCCGCGCTGAAGCCCAAACCAGGGCCATGCTGCTGTTGGAGCAAATGGGCATTGCTGAGCAAGCCAGCAAATATCCGGCCCAACTCAGTGGCGGACAACAGCAAAGGGTGGCTATCGCCCGCGCGCTGGCCTTGCAACCCGAGGTGATGCTGTTCGATGAACCCACCAGCGCCCTCGACCCAGAACGGGTGAAAGAAGTGCTCGATGCCATGCGGCTGTTGGCCAAGCAGGGCATGACCATGGTGGTTGTGACCCATGAAATTGGCTTCGCGCGCGATGTGGCGGATCGCGTGCTGTTGATGGATGCCGGCCGGGTGGTGGAAAGCTCCGATCCCGAACGCTTCTTTACCCAAGCCCAAGAGGAACGCACCCGGCGATTCCTCAGCCAGATTCACGACTGAAGGCTGCGGTGCTTTGGAACACCCGAAAGGTGAGATTCATCCTGCTGGTGCGCACCCGCTGACGCACCGGCAACGCATGCAACCACTCCTGTTGGCACGGTGGCTCCATCACCAGCAGGTCCCCATCCACGAGATCAACGGAATGGCGTTCCGGCCCTTGCCGCTGCCGCAAGAGAAAACTGCGCGTCGCCCCCAGCGATAACGACGCAATCGGCTGCGATGGATCGATCTCTGGCTCATCATCGGCATGCCAACCCATGCGGTCTTGACCATCGCGATAGCGATGCAACAAACAACCGTTGAAACGGGCCTGGCAGTGGTCGTTCACCTTGGCGAGTAGGGGCTCAAACCAATCGGGCCATCCCTGCCCTTGATGCACCACGCTGCTGTAGCGGTACGACACACCACGCTCGGCCAAAAATGCAGCCAGCCGCGGTGTGCGATACCGCTTGCCGTAGACCAGCACCTGCGGTTGCTCCCACAACACGCGCTGCTCAAGCAGGGCCTGCCAATGGCGAGCATCACCAGCGGCAAGCCAGCCGCGATGCAACCTCCAGGGCAGGCCGGTCATCAGGCACAAACAGGCAACAGCCACCATGCTGAAGCCAGATGCATGCACCCCGTGGCCCCTGCCGGCGAGCGGCACCCCGCAATGATCGAGGCCCTGCTGCAGCCCAACGCCTACCCCCACCCCGTGGCAGCGGTGCAGTTGATTGAAACCCACATGTCTTGGGTGCTGCTCACCGGTCCATTCGCCTACAAAATCAAAAAACCTGTGGCGCTGGCGTTTGTACAAACCACCACACTCCAGCAACGCTTGCACTGCTGCCACGAAGAACTGCGATTAAACCGTCGGCTAGCCGCCGATCTCTATTGCGCGGTGGTGCCGGTGCTTGGCCCAGCGGCCCAAGCGCGGATCAGCACCACACCCCTCGACCCAAACGTTGCCCACGGCGAGTCAATCCTCGACGTAGCCGTGAAGATGGTCCAGTTCGACCCCAAGGACCTACTCAGCCGTGCACTCACGGACAACACCATCAACCGTCCTGCGCTGTCGGAGCTGGCCTGGTCGTTAGGCCACTTCCATCAACACGCCCCTGTCGCAGCGCCGACCACGACCTATGGCAACCCCCAAGCTGTTTGCGAGCCGGTCGCCACGAACCTGACCATCTTGGATCAGCTGGCGACCACAGGGCAGCAGCAAGCCCAGCTCACCCAGCATCGCCACTGGGTCGCACAACACCAGCAACAGCTTCTCCCCCGCTTGATCGACCGCAAACAGGCCGGTGCTATTCGCGAATGCCACGGTGATCTGCACTGCGCCAACATCCGACGCAAGCCCAACGGACAGCTGCAGGTGTTCGATGCGATTGATTTCAACGCTGGTTTGCGCTGGATCGATCCCATCAGCGAAATGGCTTTTTTGGTAATGGATCTGGAAATGCGAGGCAATCCAGGTTGCGGCGTGGAGCTGCTAAACAGCTGGCTGGAATGCACAGGGACCTATGACGGCCTGGATCTCTGGCCCTGGTATTCGGCCTATCGCGCCATGGTGCGTGCCAAGGTCAGCGCGCTGCAAGCCCAATCCTGCCCAGACCCTGCTCGCCGACACCATCTACAAACTGAACTCGACAGCTATCTCACAATCGCTTCCCGCTGGGAACAGACTCCCCAAGGGGGATTGGTGTTGATGCATGGCCTCAGTGGCAGCGGTAAATCCACCCTGAGTGCCCAGTTGATTGGGCCATTCCAAGCCGTGCGACTTCGATCCGACCGGGAACGGCTGCGGGCATTCCAAGCGTTGGAAGGCCAACCAGCCCGCTTCACCGGTGATCGCTACAGGGCTGAGGTAACGCGATGGTTATTTCACGATCGACTCCCCCACTTGGTGCAACGCGCACTGTTGAGCCGCTATGCCGTGATTGTGGATGCCACATTTCTGCGGCACCAAGAACGCCGCGTGATGACCGCGTTGGCTGACGCGATGGGACGTCCCTGGGCCATCGTCCACTGCCAATGCTCAGAGGCCACAGCACGGCAACGGCTCACGCAGCGGCAACGGGAACGCCAAGACCCATCGGAAGCCGATCTCACTGTGCGCAACCGTCAGCGGCAGTGGCAGGACGCCCTGGATGACCAGGAACAGCAACGCACTGTGGTGGCCGATGAAGGCAGTCTGCTGGCGACGGTGACCGCTGAACTCGCAGCCTTACTGAAACCGGCAGGTGGCGCGTAACAAGCCATGACGCCACCCCCTCGAAGCCAACACACACCCCATAGATTCTGAGAATGGGAGCCAGAATTACAGAACAGGTTTTTCTCGAGCGTGCCAAGCAGAGGTTTGGGGATCGATTCGATTACAGCGGGATTCACTACCGCAGTTACAAAAGCCCTATCAAAATCCGTTGCCGCAAACATCCGGTGCAACTGATTTGCATCACTCCAGAAAAACATCTACAAACCACTGGTGGCTGCCGCCATTGCCTGCGCGAAAAGCGGGTGGAAGCGCTTGAACGCGAACTCAACCGAAACCTACTCTGCGATCACCCGACCACTGAAACGAAGGTGGCCACCCCAACGCCAGAGGCGGTAGCGATTGCCAGAGGCGGTAGCGCTTGAGTCTTAACTCCCCTCAGCAATTCAAACTAACGCGTTGATAACAAAACCACAGCCACTGTTGAAAGAGCAAATTGCGGTGTGAACGCCAGAGCGTTTGTGGATGGTCGGGCTCGAAATTTTCTGGAGGAAGCACATCGCCACGGCCCTTGTCGCGCTCCATTTCCGCCAGGATTCGACCAGCGGTGTACTCCGGATGGCCGAGATGCATCAGCTGACGCTGATCTGTGGTTTCAAAGATGGTGTAACCCACCTGCTCCCCATGGGCGAGCAGACGCAAACGACCTTGGCGCTGGGCAGCCTCCATCGCGGCATCGTCAAGACCGGCATGACGACTCTGGGGGCACTGAAACACGTCGTTCTGTGTGCCCATCAAGGCATGACCTGGCACAAGACTGCGCAGCGGATACACACCAAACAACTTTTGATCGAAAACAACCTTGTCGACACCGGCTAAATAGGCCAAAGCAAATCCGGCCCAGCACAACCCCAAGGTGCTGGCGCAGTTGCGGCGTGCATCATCAATTAACTCTACCAATTCAGGCCAATACTTGACCTGCTCAAAGGGGAGATGCTCCACCGGAGCACCTGTGATGATGAGCCCATCCAAGGGACCATCAGCTGTGGCGTCTTCCCAGGAGACATACAGCTGATCAAGGTGAGCATTGTCCCAGGTTTTGTAGGAATGGCTGCGCAAGCGGATCCAAATGGGCTCAATCTGCAGCGGAGATAACCCCAAGGGGTGCAGCAAGTTGAACTCGTATTGCTTCCCCAACGGCATGATGTTGAGGATGCCAATCCGCAGTGGTCGAATGTCTTGACGTTCGGCCAGTTCCGGTTCGATCCAGGAGATCCGGTTGCGTTCAACCGCGGCGATCTTGTGATAGCTGCGCGGAAGGATCAGAGCCATCGCCTATCAGTCTCCGGCAATCCCTGCCAAGGCCTGATCGAAATCAGCCTTGATGTCGTCGATGTGCTCAAGCCCCACCGAAACGCGCACCATGGTGGGGGTCACCCCCGCCGACGCCTGCTCATCCGCCAAAAGCTGTTGATGGGTGGTGGATGCCGGATGGATCACCAAGGTTTTGGCGTCGCCCACATTCGCCAGATGACTGGCCAACTTGAGGCTGTCGATAAAGCGCACAGCATCATCGTAACCGCCTATGAGCGACAGCATCAACATGCAGCCCATGCCACGGCCGGTGAGGTATTTTTTGGCAGCTGCATGGTGCGGATCGCCTGGCAGGCCGGGATATCGCACCGACTCCACCGCCGGATGCTGTTGCAACCATGTGGCCAAGGCCATCGCATTATCGGTGTGGCGTTCAACCCGCAAGCTGAGGGTTTCAAGGCCTTGCAGCAACAGGAAACTGTTGAAAGGGCTCACGGCAGGACCCCAATCGCGCAGGCCCTCCAACCTGGCGCGCAAGGCAAAGGCAATGTTGCGATCGTTGGGCAGGCCCAACATCGCGCAGATGTCACTCCCAAAGCCAAAGGCATCCCAATGCACGAGGCCGTGATATGCGGCGCTGGGCTGACTCATCAACGGGAACTTGCCATTGCCCCAGTCGAATGTGCCCGCATCCACGATCACACCACCCAAACTGGTGCCGTGGCCACCGATCCATTTCGTGGCACTTTCCACCACCACATTGGCGCCGTGGTCAATGGGGCGCATCAAGGCACCACAGGCCCCCAGCGTGTTGTCAACAATTAAGGGAATGCCGTGCTGCTTGGCGAGGGCAGAGAGGGCCTCAAAATCGGGAATATTGAAGCGGGGATTGCCCATCGCTTCCACATAAATCGCCTTGGTGTTGGCATCGATCTGGGCGGCGAAGCTCTCCACCGCATCACCGTCGGCGAATTTCACCTGAATCCCAAGACGGGGAAACTGCACCTTGAACTGGTTGTAGGTGCCGCCATACAGAAACGAGGTCGACACAAAATTGTCGCCCGCCTGCATGCAGTTGGTGATCGCCAGAAACTGGGCTGACTGACCCGACGCCGTGGCCAACGCCGCCACACCACCTTCGAGAGCAGCCACCCGCTTCTCAAACACATCCGTCGTCGGATTCATCAAACGGGTGTAGATGTTCCCGAATTCCTTGAGGCCAAACAGATTGGCCCCATGCTCAGCATCGTTAAAGACGTAGGAGCTGGTTTGATAAATCGGCACCGCCCGAGCATTGGTGGAAGGATCGGGCGACTGGCCGGCATGCAGCTGGAGCGTCTCGAAACGGTGCGTGGTCAAGGCTGATCGAGCAAGCGTTCTTCAGTTCTAGCTGTCGGCAAGTCCAGGACGACTCCAGTCGTCACTTGGCTCAGGCTTCTCGGTGTCGGCAAGCGATGGCATGGTTTCACGCACCAAAGGTCCAAACCGGGCGCGCACCTTGGCACGAAATGCCGCTGCAGTGGCCGACTCGAGCACGGGATAGGGCTGGTCGCCCTCCTGATCGAGCAGATGCCGCCACCGGTTGTTGTCTTGCGCTTTGCGCTCCGTGAGGGCTGCTTTGAAGTCGTAGTGGTGCATCGCGCCACCATCGGCAGCAAGAGACACAGCATCTGCCGCGAGCTCGGCACGCACGCCATCAAAACCCTTCGCCTTGAGGGTGTCGGGAAGCCCTAGCACCGGTTGGTAGTAATCCAACAGCCGCAGTTCTTCTTCCAACAGGATTGGCCAGGCACCACGGGCACCATCACCGAGCCCAAAACCCTGCTCAGCAGCAGTCATCGCATCGAGGTGAAACTGGAGCCAGAGGTAATACGACTTCTCGTTGATCCGCTTTTTAGCCGCCGCCTTGCCACTCACGATTGCGGGAAGGGCCGCTTCCGCTTTGCGAAGAAACAAGCGATCATCCCGCTCGAGATTCATGGCCCCCCAGCGCTGGCGGTAATCCCAAAGCTCGGCATAACGGGCCGCGTCATCTGCCGACCAACCAAGGGCCTTCAGTTCATCGGCGCGATGGGTCAGTTCCTTGGCCACTGAGCTCTATGTGTTTGTGCTCAAGGCAGCGTAGAGGGCGGTTTGCTGTGGGGAAACTCGCGGGTGTGCTGAAGGGCTGATGCGGGTTTCGTGCGGGCATACCCCTCCTCCAGCCAGAGATCCCCAGCAACAGAGGCATAGTGGATCTGCCACTGGTAAAACCCTCGATAGGCCAACGGATCCCGATCCATCAACGCAGCATAGCGCAGCACGGCTTCACCGTAGTGATCGCTGTTGTTGTAGCCCCAAAGCCCCTTGCGGATGTCGTTCAAACCACCACGACGCACGAGATAGCGGGCAGCGGCATGAATCGCATCCCAGGGATCGCGAATATTACCCCCCTGGCCAATCCCCGCTTCAGCCCATGTGGACGGAAGAAACTGCATTGGCCCCTGGGCGTTGGCCACCGACACGCCATCGATGCGCCCCAAGCCGGTTTCGACCAAATTCACAGCCGCAAGCACGGTCCAAGGAATGCCCGTGGCTTGCGATGCACTGCGATAAGCACGCAGCAGCTGCGCCTCTGGTGCCGGCTGTTGGATGCGCCAGGCAGGCACCTGTGCTGTCGCCGGGCCGCGATGCATGGCCAGGAACTCGCGCCGTGCAGCAATGTGCTGATCAAACACCCAGTGCCAACGAGGAGCCAGAGCTGTTCTGACAGCTGCACCACGTTGCGGATCACGAGACAGCACCCGATAAATCACCTGTTGCTGATGGGCCAGGGGGGGGATGCGATCCACCGGCACCGCGGGATCACGAATGGCCGCCTCCAGCGCCGCCAGCAACGACGCGGTGGCCTGCGGCGTTGTCGGCACGAGGGGGTAATGGCGCCCGTTGGGCGTGCGGGGCAGGGATGGATCGCTTGGCAGCTGCGGCAGCATGACGGGTGCGACCGCAACACCATCAGGCGCTTGAGCCGCTTGCTGTGTGATTCGCTGCTGCGCCAGAAGCGCCATGGGAAGTGCCGCCAAAGCAACCAACCCAACGCACCAACGGTGCCCAACAGTCATGGCAAACGCCCGCGTTAAAGAACGAGAAAACCACGGCGATCGTGGAAATCAGCCTGGTGACCAGGATGGGACAACGCCCAGTAACTCAACGACCCCCCACTGTGCTGAATCACGGTGGTTAAAGCAATCTCAGGCACCTGTGCGCTCGGCCAAAACCCACGCGAATCAAGCGCGATGGTGCAGCGCAATCCTCGGGCGTGGTGATGCAACGACACCGATGGAGCAGCAACGGATGGCTCGGGCTGTCGTCCTTGGCGATAGCCACTGAAGCGATAGAGGTTCCAGTCACCGGAAGGCGACACATTCAATTCCCAGTAGGCATCCTGCCCAGGAAGGGCAAAAAAAGCCTCAAAGCAGGTGTGTTCCCAGAGCTGATCGCGGCGAACGCCCAACGCTGGAGACCGATCCCAGGGGCCAATGAGGTGGTCGGTGAGCATGCCGTCATCGGATGGTGCCACTGGAAGCAAGCCATAGCTGAGGGTGAGCGGTCCATCCGCACGCCACATCAGTTCCCCACTGATCACCACAGCAGGAAGGGTGTCAGAGGGAAAGGGCTGCAACCGGCAGACCTGGCAAACCAGGGTGGAATGGCGTGCCATTGGAACGTCCGTTAGAGGGTGCTGGTGAGCTGCTGCACCAACGATTCAATGGCGTCGTACTGATCTTCAATCGACCGCATCAAGGTGAACTGCACAAGAGCACGATCCAGGTTTTGACCGTGTCGCTCCACTTTGAAGTAAGAATCGTTATCGAGATGGTCCGTCAGGAAGCGAAGACCGAGTTCGAAAGGCAGCAAGCGGATGGATGCGGGCAGATAGGACGCATCCGCGGGAGATAAAAACGAGCGGGCCATGGAGAGATAGCCCGTCAGGATCGCGGCGCAAAGATCCAAATCAAAACGAATGGCCCTGAGGTCGGTCGTCTCCTCCCCAGCGGGATTGCAACACGACCGCAAACAGTCCCCGATGTCGTAGTGCACCAACCCAGGCTTCACGGTGTCGAGATCAATGAGGCCCACGGCTTGACCACTGCAGGCATCGATCATCACGTTGTTGATCTTGGGATCACCATGAATCGGCCGGCGCTGCAGCTCGCCCCGCTCACAAGCCAGCTCGAGCACATCGGCACCCGCCCGCCCATTGGCCACGAAGGCCAAGGCAGTTGCCAACTTTGAATCGGTGACCTTGCGGCAATCACCGCGCTCCGACCAGCTCTGCAGCACCCGGTCGTAACGTTTGAGATACACAGGCGTCACGTGAAATCCCTCGAAGGTGTCGGCAAGCTGGGCGACAGGCAGATCACTCATCAAGTGATGCAACATGCCAAGCCCAAACCCAACCTCCCGCGCATGGTCGGCATCACAGACCACGTCATGGGCGGTTGCAGCGTCGATAAAGGCGATCGAACGCCAAAACTGGCCGTCGTGCTCCACCCAATGGCGTTGATCACCGCGCGTGGTCAACACATCAGGCATCACCCAGCGCCGCCCCGCCAGCTCGGGCATGCCCGCAGCCATGCGCGCCTGCACATGACGACTCAAGGTGATCCAGTTGCCCATCACAAGGTCGGGCCGATGGAACACGGCGGTGTTCAGGCGCTGCAGCACAAACGCCCCAGGTGGCCCAGCGGATGTCGCTAACCGCACCAAAAACGTGTCGTTGACATTGCCTGAACCCAGCGGATCAATGGCAACGATCTGCTCAGACGGATAAAAACAAGCCGCCACCGCATCAAGGGTGCGTTTTGCGATGGAGAAGGCCATGGTCACAACACTCCATCCCAACAGGCCTCAGAGTGCAACAGTGGCGCAGCCATCACAAGATTGCATCTCTGGCGAGCCCGTGGGGTGATCGCATCACGAAAGATCCGCTGAATCGCCAAGCCTGGGCACACCAGGCAGCATGGAGCCACCCTTGATGTCGAACAGTTCGCCGTGCCCCGTCTGCTCCACACCGCTGACTGGCAAATTGGCAAGCCCTATCGCTGGATCGACAATCCCGAGCGACGCAGTCGCCTTCAACGGGCGCGCATCGACGCCGTTGAACGCCTGATCGAACTCTCCCAACAACGGGCCGTTGACGCGATTGTCGTCGCTGGCGACCTGTTCGACAGCAGCGCCGTCGATCGATCGCTTGTGATGGAGGTGCTGGAGCTGATCGGCTCGATCACCACCCCTGTGCTGGTGATCCCCGGGAACCATGACCACGGCGGTGCCGGTGGTCTCTGGCGCCGCTCCGACGTGCAGGAGGACATCCACCAACGCGCGACCAATCTGCAACTGCTGCACCAACCTGAACCTTTTGGTATCGCTGGCTTCACGGTGCTGCCTTGTCCTTTGCGACGACAACATGAAACGGTGAGCCCTGGGGCTTGGCTCGACACCCTCGACTGGAACAACCTGGACGCGACCCAAGCCCGTGTGGTGTTGGCCCATGGATCCATTCAGGGCTTTTCAGCCATGGACTATGACCACAGCACACCAGCGGAATGCAATCACTTGCATCCATCCCGCTGGAACAGCGAGGCTTACGACTACTTAGCCCTAGGGGATTGGCATGCCCTCAAACCCGTGCCACCCAAAGGCTGGTACGCCGGTACCCCAGAACCAGACCGCTTTTCCACCCATGCAGAGGAGCAACGTGGCCAGGTGTTGATTGCTGATGTGGAACGGGGGCAAACACCTGTGGTGGAAACGGTAACGACCGCCACCATGCGGTGGCATAACGAACGGATTCAGTTGCGCAGCAGCCATGACCTCGAACGCCTGCAGCAACGGATCACCACCCTCACCAACCGGCGGGTGGGACGGGACCTACTCAGGCTCGAAATCGATGGGCAGCTCGGGCTTGAGGATCACCAGCTGCTGGAACAAATCCTGGACCAATTGCGCACCCGTCTCTTGCATCTGCGCGTTCGGGGCCAATGCCACCGTCGTCCCGAAACCGCTGAGCTCAGCAAGCTTCTGAACCGTGCCGATGCCCCGCTGATGGGGAGCATCGCGCGTCAACTGCAACAGGCCCTGAGTCAGACCCCGGCCGATCAGCCCAACCAGATCGCCCTTCTGGAAACAGCGCTGTGTGAACTGCATCGCCTCAGTGCGGTTCCAAACACTGCCCCCCCAGCAACCGATCACCAGGGGATCGCTGGATGAAACTGCTCAGCTGCACTCTCAACAGCATCCGCCGCCATGCCGAGCTATCGCTGAACTTCCATCCAGGGTTGACCTTGATCACGGGTGCCAACGAGAGCGGGAAAAGCTCTCTGGTGGAAGCACTGCATCGCACCCTGTTTCTACGCAGCAACGCCACGGGACTGCCGGTGCAACGGTTGCGGTCGTTGCAACACAGCGGCCATCCCCAGGTGACCCTCCACTTCGAGGCCAAAGGACGCGCCTGGATACTGCAAAAACGCTTTAGTGGACAAAGCGGCACCACCAACTTGAGCGGTGCAGGCGAACCGACCCGCCTCGGCAGTGACGCGGAAGAACAGCTCGCAGCCCTGCTGGGCATCGATGCGATCATCGGCAGTCGCCAAGCTGGCCGTGTGCTCCCCAGCCGCTGGGCCCACCTCTGGGTAATGCAAGGGGAGGGAGGACGCGATCTGCTGCAGCTCGGAGGCGACCACTACGACCTGCACAGCCTGATCGACCAGCTGGAGCAACGGGCTGATGCCGCCCTGCAATCGCCCCTCGATCAACAGATCCACACCCAACTGGAGACGCTGGTAGCCGCCAGCCTCACCACGCGTGGAACACGGCATCAAAGCGTTCTTTGGCAACGCGAACAGGCCCTACACGCGTGTGAAGACCAGCTCGCCACCGCAACGGCCAACCTGCAGCACTACGAGCAAGCCAGCGCAAAGCTCGATGCCCTCGACGACGAACAGCGCCAACTAGAGCAAGAACGCAAACCCCAGCTGGCGGCAGAGAAGCAACTGCTGATGGAGGAGCAGCAGCAGCAGGCCCAAGCCGAGGCCACCCGCCAGGCACTGGAGCAACAACTGTTGCCTCTCAACCAACATCGGCAACAACTGCAACGGCAATTGCACCGTCTCCAAGACACCGATCAAACGCTGACTCAGCAAAAGCAACAACAAACCCGTGTCCACACAGAGCTGGAGCAACTGCAACGCGATCTGCAGGAGCAGAGCGCAACCTTGGATCAGCTGACGCAGCAACGCAATCAACTCGAACAACAACGCAGCGGCCTTGAAGAGCAAGGCCTGCAGCTACGCCGACTGGACGAACGCTTGCAGCTGGAGCAACGCCTCACCCAGCTCAACCGCCAGCAGCAGCAGCTCCTGCACTGGAAGCGCCAAGGCCAGGAGATCACCGCAGCCTTAAGCAACATTCGGGCCCCAGATGCGGCGGGTCTACGGGCACTGCAAGAGCAGCAGCGGCAGCTGGAGGCCCTCACGATCCGGCAGGAGGCCATGGCAGCGGTGGTGACACTCGCATGCAGCGACCAGCAGGTCCACCTCGATGACGTGCCCATGGCACCCGGTGAATCCCAACAACGCACCAGCAGGTTTTCCCTCACCGTGGGCGATGGCGTGAAGTTCTGGATCGTTCCCGGCGGTGGTGCAGGGCTCGAGACCATCGATCGCGAACGCCAAGCCCTGGATGAGGCCCTGCGCGCAAGTCTGCGCCACTGGCAAGGAAACAGCGTTGCTGACCTGGAAGCACGTTGCCAGCAGCGCATGGAACTGCTCACCCGTCAGTCCCTGCTGGATCAGCACCCCCCTGAAACCAGGGATACCGAGGCAATCCGTCAGGCAGAGGCCGCGGCGCACACACGCCTCCAGATCCTGGAGGAGGAGTTCAACGCTGGACAGAGCGCAGACCGCGAAGCATTGGGAGCTGATCGCGATGCAAAGGCCATTCAGCAAGCCCTTCTCACCTGCCGCCAGCACTACCGTGAGACCAACGAACGACAGCAAGCCCTCCAGCGCCAACTGGAAACCCAAGAGCAATGGCGCCATCAACACCAGCAACGGCACCAAGAGCTGCAGCTGCAACGGGAAGCGCTTGGAGCAGAAATCCGCAGCCTTGATCAACAGCGCCTTGCGCTGATTCGCGATCACGGAACTGCGAACCGTCTCGCCGACGATCTCACCCAACTGGATGTTCAAATCCGCAGCTTGGAGCATCAACTTCAAGCCCTCACCCAAGCTGCACGCAACACCAACGATCCCAAAGGTTCAATCCACCACCGGCTGCAAACGGTGAACCAACAACACCAGCAACTGCAAGAACGCCTGCAAACCCTGAGCACTGAGCGGGGTGCTCTGCAGGAGCGTTGCAGCAGCCTAGGCAGCAACAATCCTTACGCCAGTGCAGAGGAGGCCCGCATCCAACTCGAACAAGCCCAACAAGCCCACAGCGATGAAGCACTGCAGGTGAAAGCTCACCAGCATCTGTTGGATCTGTTCAATAGCGCAAGGAGCGACTTATCAAGTCGCTACACCACACCGCTCAGCAACAATATTGCCCGCTATCTAACACCGCTCCTGACACAACCCGATGCCCTGTGCAGCCTGAGTTATGACGCCAAAAACGGACTCGGCGACTTGCGGTTGCAACGCGACGGCCTCACACTGCCCTTTGCCAACCTCAGCGGCGGCATGAAGGAACAACTCAACGCCGCATTGCGTCTAGCACTGGCCGACACCCTCCGAGCAGGCCATGACGGCTGCTTACCGGTGCTATTCGATGATGCCTTCAGCAACACCGATCCGGAGCGTCTTCAAGCGGTGCTGTCGATGTTGCGGAAGGCGGCTGACGATGGGCTACAGATTGTGGTGCTGAGCTGTGACGGGGAGCCCTACCGCCCAGTCGCCGATGCTGTTGTGGATCTGAACTGAACAACGGAATTAGCTCAATCAAGAGCCGTTTCAATCACATTCATGGCCCGCAAGTAGGCCGGGGGTTCGTCACTGTCTTGGCTGTCGTCGAGAGCAAGGTCGTCTCGAATCGACTTGCGGGCGTTATCGGCGATTACTGCATGGATGACCAGGTCCATCGCCTCCGGTTGGTGCAGATTCTGGAGCGCCTCGGCATAGCGACGACTATGGGTAGGACGCACCGACTCCTGGCAATAGGCCGAGAGTTCACGGCTATCGGTCATCACCGCAAAGGCAGCCTCTTTGGTGGAGGGTTTGCCATAGATCGCCATGTAGAGAAGGTTGACCATCGACGCGTCGTGGACCGGGATGGCGTACTTGCGCACAATTTGCGGCCAGTAGCGCAGTGCTTTGAGGCCTTCCAGTCCGCCCTTGCGCAGACCCTCCGCTTCACACCACTCTTCCAACTCCTCCATCGACTGTGGGCAGCGTTGCAGCGTCAGCATGCGAGCTGCCAGCACCTGACCAGCCTGAAAGTTGCGGGTGGGTGTTCCCGACACCGGCAGCATCATGCTGCCGCGCACATCCGCCACCATCGCCGTGAGCTGGGCGAAGGTGTGATCCCGCACTTTTTCCATGTCTCCACCACGCACCAGCGCTGCTTCAATACGCTGCACGCCATAGCCAAGTTCCGTCAGGGGAAATGGCTGACGGTTGTAAAGCCGTTGACGATCTCGACGGGCCATCGACACCGTGGCGGCTTGGTCGAGACACTGATCGAGCAAAAGGGTGAGGAGCGTGGGCAGAACTCCGGGTTTGTCTTGGTGATAGGCGTAGCCAAAACCGGCAAACACCGACGACATATTTTTGGCCGCTTTGATGTATTGGCCTTCAACGTTGTGAACACCGGGAGACACCTGAATGTTGGGAGATAAACGATCCAACAGGCGGGCACCCAAGAGCGCCGTCAGCGCATTGGGGTGGCAGAAATTAGCCGTAAAGCTATCCAGGGGATTGCGCAGGGCACCATGACGATGGAAACCGGAAAAGAAGGCCAAATTGGGTTCCCGCTCGCACAGCACATAGGAATCGTTGCTGATGGGATCATGGGTAAATGAACCGGCCAAACAGGCCAACACCACCTGTTCACGGCGGAGCTCGATGCGCAGCTCACAAGCCCTTTGGAGATCTTCCTCGATGTGATTGCTGTTGGCCGACAGCACCACCAGCTCACAATCTCGAATGAGATCGGACAGCGTATTGGGCACCTGCTGGTCGCCTTCAAGGTGGGTGGCCATCTGCTCCATGGCCGCCACATGCTCTGCATCCATGCCCTCCCTCGCAGCAGCGGGGAAAGCACCAAGGAGATCGCGCCCAGGCCGAGGCGCCAACATCAAGATGTCTGCTGTCGCCTGCTGCATGGCGCAGTTGTAGGCCAGCGATGCTGGATAGAGGCCCACGCTGTAGAAGCCGACCCGCCCGTGCTCCAAATCCAGGATGCGTTGCCTGATGCAATCGGCATCAAGGCTGTGGGGAAAAAATGCGTTGCAATCAAGCCCGACCTCACCCGTCATCCGTCCGGTCGACTCACTAGCGCGATAATCACCAGCACACCCTAATCAGCTGCTCGGATGGCCCTCACCCTCTACGGCGGTCAGCGCACCAGAGCGTCGATGCCCCGTTGGTATCTCGAGGAAAAGGGCATCGCCTACAACCTGGAGGAACTCGACCTCCAGGCCAAGCAGCACCAAGAGCCCGACTATCTGGCGATCAATCCCTTCGGCAAACTGCCTGGGCTTGTGGATGACAGCGTGGTATGCCCAGATGGTGGCCCGCTCAAACTGTTTGAAAGCAGCGCGATTTTGCTGCATCTGGCGGATTGCCACAGCGACGACATCCAAACACCAAGCGAACGAGCACTAACGACGCAATGGTTGCTCTTCGCCAATGCCACCTTGGCGATCGCCCTCATTGTACCCAGCAATCGCGAGCGAGACTTTCCCAAACTGATGGCAAAACTCAACCAACAACTCGACCCCGCCAAGCCGTTGGTTGGCAAGGTTTGGGGTGCGGCGGATTGTGCCGTTCAGGGCTATTTGGCTTACTTGCCAATGTTTTTTCCCGATCTCGACCTCAGCCCCTACCCCACCATCCAAGCGGTGATCGCCTCCGTGCAACAACGACCGGCCTACCGCAAGGGAATGGGACTCACCATCTGAAACCGTCAGCGTTGCAGAGCTTCACCCGCATCCGCAGCATCACAACCCATTGATATCCCGCGACATTGTTGTCACTCAATGGCTTCCCCTTCAACGCTGATGTCAAACTCGATGCCAAAGCGGTGGGCCGTGGCCCGGAAACGACGCGCTAACTGCACAAAAAGTGTTTTCACCAAGGCATCATCAAATTCATAGATTTCAAGATTGGCCGTTTTCGCCACAATCCGAAGATCCTCGATCAGCGCCTCCACCCGTGGGACGAAAACCTTGCCAAAGCGGGCCCGTTTCTCTGCTGAGCTGTTGAAGTCGGGCAAGCCAGCCATCGATGCGGAGTGACAAGCCCCAGTGTGCCAGCGGTGAGCCAAAGCCATGGGGGAGACTGACCCAGCCCTGCAGGTTGCCAGGGCTCCCGCACCCCCGTGTTGAACGCCATGCCCTCCCTCACCCCCGAGCAGCTGTTGGCCGAGATCCACGGGATCGACAACCTGCTGATCGTGCAAGACCTCGATGGGGTCTGCATGGATTTGGTGAAGGATCCGCTCACCAGAACGCTGGATCGCCGCTATGTGGAAGCGGCAGCGCAGATGCACGGTCGTTTTGTTGTGCTCACCAACGGGGAACACGAAGGCAAGCGTGGCGTGAATCGACTGGTGGAAAACGCCCTAGGAGACGGGCAACACGCCAGCCAAGCAGGCTGTTATCTCCCCGGCCTTGCTGCCGGTGGGGTGCAGCTTCAAGATCGTTATGGAACCCTCTCCCATCCAGGGGTCAGTGATGAGGAGATGGAGTTTCTGGCAGCGCTGCCAAAACGGATGCATGCAGAGCTTCATGGGCGCTTACCCGCCCTGATGCCGCAACTGAACCCAGATCAGCTGCGCAACGTGATTCAACAAGCAGTGCTAGACACCCAGGTGTCACCAACCATCAATCTGAATGGATTGTTTGGTTATTGCAGTGATGACGTGCCGTTGCAACGGCGGTTGCAACAGATGCTGCAAGAGCTGATGGATGATCTTCTAACCCTGGCCGAACAGGCCGGCCTCGGATCATCCTTTTTTCTGCATGTCGCACCAAACCTCGGCTGTGACCGTGAGGGCCGGGAACGGCTGAAGCCAGCACAGCCTGGTGATGTTGGCTCCACCGACATTCAATTCATGCTGCGAGGTGCCATCAAAGAGGCAGGGCTTTTGGTGTTGATCAACCGGCACATTGCCGCCCGCTCCGGCCACGCACCCTTGGGTGACCAATTCAATGTGCGGACTGCACCGAGACACCACCAAGCGCTGCTGGATCTCTGCATGGAGGCGATCCCTGCGGAGCAGATGCCGACGTTGATCGGTGTGGGAGACACCGTGACCTCAACAGCGACTCCCGATGGCAAGGGTTGGCTACGCGGGGGTAGTGACAGGGGATTTCTCACATTGCTTCAGGCACTCGGTGAGCACTACGGACGATCCAACCGCGTGGTGCTGGTTGATAGCAGCGGTGGCGAGGTGGATCGCCCAAGCCTGACCGATGGCACGTTGCATGGCATTTCCGACCCGGAAGATCCCCTGCATTTCGATGTGGTGATGCCAGGCGGCCCAAAGCAATACGTCCAGTGGTTTGCGCAGCTGGCGCAGGCCATGGCAGAGCCAACGTGATCGCCCAAAATGACTCCAATCACGAACAAGCTCCTGACAACGCGTCCCGCCAGCTCCGCTGAGACTCTCCCACCTGCCTTTCCCCCCCTGGTGCGCAGTCAGCTGCAGACCTTGCAGGTCAACTTGGGCTATCGCTGCAACCAAAGCTGCAGCCATTGCCATGTGAATGCGGGTCCATGGCGAACGGAAATGATGGCGCCTGATCAGGTTGCCCTGATCCCGCGGGTGCTTGAGCACCTACAACTCAAGGTGCTCGACCTCACCGGCGGCGCCCCAGAACTGCATCCCCAATTCCGTGAGTTAGTGGTTGCAGCCCGATCCCTGGGAGTGGAGGTGATTGACCGCTGCAACCTCACAATCCTCAACGAACCTAGCCAGGACGGACTTGCGGCATTTCTGGCACAACAGCAGGTGCGCGTGGTGGCCTCCCTTCCATGCACGGAAGAGGCCCGCGTCGACCGCCAACGGGGACGCGGCGTGTTTGAACGCAGCATCGACGGATTGCGGGACCTCAATGCCCTCGGCTATGGCGATCCAAAACGGGAACTCATCCTGGATCTGGTCTACAACCCCGCTGGTGCCAACCTGCCCCCTGCACAAGCGCAACTTGAGCAGCATTACCGCGACGCCCTATGGAAAGACCACGGCCTGCGCTTCAACCACTTGCTCACCATCACCAATATGGCGATCGAGCGCTTCGCCCAGGATCTAGAGCGCCAAGGCATTCTGCAGACCTACCGACAGGTGTTGCGCGATGCGTTCCGCGCTGAGAACCTACCGGCAGTGATGTGTCGTTCACTGATCAGTGTGAATTGGACGGGGCAGCTTTTTGATTGCGACTTCAACCAGCAGCTGGGGTTGGGTTGCCTTGGCACCGTTCAAACATTGGATGATCTGCTGCGGATCACACCTGATGCATTCAGTGGGGCATCGATTGCTGTGGGAGAGCACTGCTTCGGTTGCACAGCAGGGAATGGTTCCAGCTGCAGTGGAGCTCTCAATTAGGGTCAGTCGGTCACACAGCCAGGCTGGATGAGCGCTCCCACCGAGTCAGGACCCTCCCACTGCGGTAGCAAGCCAAAGCGTTTTGCCGTCGGCATTGCCCCCCTCGGCACCATCTCAATCGGCATCGTGCCGATGGGTGTGGTGTGCATCGGTGTGGTGCCGATGGGTGTGGTGTCGATTGGAGTTGTGGCGATGGGGCTGATCAACTTCAGCGTTGTGGGCATGGGCGTCTTAGCTGTTGGGCTCAACACGATGGGGGTGTGGACCGCAGGCCCCGTGAGCATGGGGCTGGTGCAACTCGGTGGTCGATCATCATCCGCTGGTCACGACCATCACAACCATCACGCTGCATCTGGAGAACAGCCCAACGAACAACTCATGGCCTATCCAACGCGAGAGGAGGCTGAAGCGGCAGCACTGCGGGTTGGCTGCAAAGGGGTCCATGCCATGGGGACGTTTTGGATGCCTTGCGAGCATCACCCCAAGTCGCCCTGAAGCCAGCGGTTAACGACAATCAGGGCAAATCCCTCGCACGTTGAGGGTTGACTCAATCAGGACAAAACCGTGCTGATGAGCAGCCGCTTCGCCTGCATCAATCACCGGAGCGCTTTCGAATTCCTCAGTGCGGCCACAACGGATGCAAACGAGGTGGTGGTGATCACGATGGTCGCCGCACAGAAGTTCAAAACGGCGACCTGCCTCGCTGAGTTCTAGTTCTTGGAGAAACCCCATCTCCACCAACAGGCGCAGCGTGCGGTAGATCGTTGCTAGAGAAACCTTGGAATCAGCATCAAGGAGCTGCTGATGCACGTCTTCAGCACTGAGATGGCGCCCCGCGCCCATCCGTTCAAATAAGTCGAGGATGCGAAGTCGCTGCGGGGTTAGACGACGACCATCCTGATGAAGCCCGCGCTGCAAAGGCTCCTGTGCGGGTATTGAAGACGCACGCGTTGCCATCGACTGTCGAGACGACTTTCTCAATAGTACTCACTAATGAGAGCAGCTGGCCATAGGCAACGTGCTGGCGGCGCGGTTCACCCTGGGGTGCCAGGCGGTTGACCAAATCAAGGGGATGCACCTTATGTTGATGGCCCTTTTCGATAGCTGTTGCTGAAAAGCCTGAGCGGATCATGGGATGTGTTGATGCGCTGCCTAGCCAGTGCATTGTTTTTGCTCGCCCATGGACTGCTTGTGCTGGAACACATCGCCTTAGGCACGGCTCTTCACGGCGTCGCCGAGCTTTTTCTGGCTCCCTGGGCCGTCCGACATCGCGCCTGGGACATCATTGTGATTGGTGTGATTTTCTGCGTTTTTGATCTGTGGGGCACGGTGCGCCTCACAACCTCAGCCCTTGGCTAGGCAGTCTTGGTGGAGCACACGCAACACCCGGGCTGCAAGCCCACGGGACAAATGTCGTGCAACGAGCAAAGAACAAACCCAATCAAATAAGGGTGGATTGGAGGGATCCCTGGAGAGTTGATCCCTGAGCTGCAGAAATTGCTGCTCATGCTCGCAGCCCCGCAGAACGTCAATCAGCTTGTCCTCCGACACGGAAGACGGACAGGAAGCAACAAGGGCCATGGGTTAAAAACCTCGTGAAATCACGCTATGTCACCAGGCTCCTCCATCGGCGCTAGGCGACAGCACTGCTGGAGCAATGGTGCAGACACCGACAGCACTGCTAAGAGATGGGGAAATGAGAACGAAAATGCAGCGTTCTAAAGACCTGAATTCCGGCGTTGCAGACGAGCAAGAGTTTCTCGACCTAACCATCTTCAACGATCCACTAGCGCTGGAGATCCCCTGGGACCCAATGAGTCGCGGGGGATCAAGCATCTGCACACATCGTGCGAAGCAAAACACAGGCGTGGACGGAACAACGCTTCAGCTTCAGATGACTACCGAAGCCAAGCGATCTCGCACTTGGTTTATCACGACAGCTCCTATTCTTGGCATACCTTTAATTCTACTTTTCGTACTTTTAGCAATTTTCGCAAATGTGCTAGTCGCTCTTTTTGTTATAATACCATTTGCTGCAATTTTTAGAAGCTTTCCCGCCAGCTTATATCAGGATTTCCGACAGGAACAACGGAAGGAATGCACACTCAACAAGTTCACCGGTGAGCTGATAAGAAGAGCAAAAACCCATGCAATCACCGACGTTTATGCAATCCAGTTGCTTCGAAAGCGCATCAAGAGACGCACGCAAAATTATACCTATGATGACTGTTATGAGCTCAATTTGGTTCGACGCGACGGAACCCGACTAAATGTGACAAACCACGGCTCCTTGAGCAAGATCCGGGCAGATGCTGATCTCGTTGCTGATTATTTGCACATCCCCATCTGGGATGTGATCGATTGACAGCTTCCCAACACTGCCCTACTCCGTTCGCAGCCGTCGATTGTCAAATCCGCCCCCTCAACCAAATCGCAGCTCGCGCAACCAGCACCAAACAAAAAACCGCCCTGGGAGAGGCTGCTCAGATCCAGTTGAAGACTGGATTTTGAAGGAGTCGGGGTAGAGGGATTTGAACCCCCGGCATCCTGCTCCCAAAGCAGGCGCGCTACCAAACTGCGCTATACCCCGAAGAACTCATCTTAGCGGTTGATGGGCTCCTAGCCCAAACCAGCGGCTTAGCATGGCTATGGTTAGTGCTCCATCCATGGCCAGCAACTGGAACTCCAGAGCCGTTGCAGCGCTCAACCATCAGCACCACAGCGACGGCGACGGCTTCCAGTTCAAAGACTCCACCCTGCGCCCCCTGGGAAGCTCCCATGTTGACTAACCCAGAGGCGAGTCAAAGCCCTGGCGAACAGGACCTGCTCGCCCACCTGCGTCAATCGCTTGCATTATTGCGCGTTGCGTTCGACAGCACCGACGAGATGATGCTGATTACCGACCACCAGCGGCGTATTCAATGGGCTAACCAAAAAGCTGCTGATTGTTTTGGGACCGGGGCCGCAGATGTCTTGGTCGGCAAAACGCTGGAACAATGCATTCAATGGCAACCATTGGATCAAAACAAACCATCCAACCCATTCGATCAACAAGCGAGCACAATTCAAACTGAAGCCATTTTTACATGCTCAGAAGGTGAGCAACAGCTGCGGATCATTGCCCACAACAAACGCGCGAAACATACAAACTCTTTTACTGGAAGGCTGTCCTGGCGCCAGATCAAGAATAGGTCAGACACCTTTTTACTCATTATCATCAGAGATCTCGACCCCATCGAGCAAAGCCTGCACCGCCAACGCACATTCATTCAATCCTTAGCCCACGAACTACGCACTCCCCTGGCATTACTGGCAGGAAATCTGATGCGGGTGTGCCGCTTGATTGAAACGTCAGATCCAGCGCGACTCAAACTCGAAACGGCCCAACAAGAAACCCGTCGCCTCGGGCGTCTGGTAGACAAATTAATGTTGATGTCAGACCTGGAAACAGGTTGTTATCCCTGGACCTGGGAGATTGTGTCGTTGGACTATGCCCTGCACAGCTGGCAACAAACTCTGAACAG
Organism: Synechococcus sp.; assembly: GCA_049889555.1. Taxonomy (GTDB): domain Bacteria; phylum Cyanobacteriota; class Cyanobacteriia; order PCC-6307; family Cyanobiaceae; genus Synechococcus_C. The sequence goes on from JBMHDE010000026.1 coordinate 30,607, forward strand.
AAAAAAACGCGCGCATTTAACCATTCGGCCCATCATTCAATCCAATCAACCGAATCCATTGATCCGCATCGACAAGCATGCATTCTGCCTTGCCATGGGTCAACTATTTGAAAACAGCTTACATTTCAGTGATGGTAAAGCATCAATAGTGATCGATGCAGAAACAACCGACGACCATTTAATTGTGCACTTCCAAGATTCAGGCCCTGGCATCAAAAGCACGGATCAAGATCAAATCATGCGCATTTTTGAGCGATTTCAACGGCTCGAACAGCACCGCACATCCCACCGCGTTGAAGGTGGTGGCTTGGGCCTAGCCCTAGCCAAAGATTTAATTGAAGGCATGGGAGGCACCCTGCAGCTCGCCACACCATCGCCAGGAGCCCCTGGGACCGCGAAGGGATGCAAATTTTCCCTCACGCTGCAGCGGGCGAAAGACGATCAGCCAAGGGCCACACAGACTCAAGCCTGGAGACCCGTGATGTGACGACTGAGCAAACGCGGCAACATCTCAAACAGTTGCGGCTTTGAAACGAAGTCGCTCGCTCCAGCCCCCAGCACACGCTGGCGGCAACTGAAATCGCCATGGGCGGTCATCACGATCACAGGAATTGTGCAATGCTGATCGCGTAAAACGCTCAAGCACGTAAAGCCATCCATCACTGGCATCGTCAGATCAAGCAAGATCAAAGCCACCTGTTGCTGCTGAAGGAGAGCGATCAGCTCAGTACCGTTGTCACACAACACGGGGGTAACGCCAAGATCCTGCAGTTCTTCTTGCAGCAGGTCTCGAAGCCGTGGGTCATCTTCCACGACAGCCACCTGAGGGGTTCCGAGTAGGGGGATCAGATCCTCTGAAATGGGACAAAAGAAAAAAGCACCCTCATCTTGACCCAAAGACGATGCAGAGAGTGAAAAAAATGGGTCGCCTGAGATTCGAACTCAGGACCAGCCGGTTAAAAGCCGGATGCTCTACCGCTGAGCTAGCGACCCTTCAAGAACCTGGCGTAATGCCTCGGATCAGGTGTGCCCTAAGCACCAAACGAAGGTATCACCCGGCGCCACCCTCCTCCAAGAGAGGGCTATGGCTGAGAGGCTGAACAACCAAAGCACCTCGCCCCTATGGGCTCTAACGATGGTCTCTCGCTCCACCGATGCCTGGCCAGACCCACAGATTTCAGCCGGAGCCTGGGTGGCACGTAGCGCTGTGGTGATTGGTGATGTGCACATGGCGCCAGGCAGCAGCTTGTGGCCCACCGCCGTTGCCCGCGCTGATCTCAGCACCATCACCATCGGAGAAGGCAGCAACGTGCAAGATGGCGCCGTTCTGCATGGCGATCCTGGAGAGCCTGTTCGTATTGGTCGAAATGTCACCGTCGGGCACCGGGCGGTGGTTCACGGCGCGACCTTGGAGGAGGGGTGCTTGGTCGGAATTGGAGCCGTTGTCCTGAACGGAGTCACCATTGGCGAGGGTGCACTGGTTGCAGCAGGAGCAGTCGTCACCAAAGACGTGCCTTCACGCACCTTGGTGGCTGGCATCCCGGCCCAGGTCAAGCGGGAGCTCACGGCGGAAACAGCACACCAACAGATCCAACACTCCATCCGTTACAGCGAACTTGCCCAACAGCATGCAACCCACGAGCAGCGCCAAATGCTGCAAAACCAAACGAGCTGAACTAACAGCTCTCTTGACGGCAACGAGGTCCTTAAGATCAACGAAATTTTCTGACGCATTCATGGACCTCCGGCTCGTCCTCGTGGCTTCTCCGATCCTGCTGGCGTTGGGCTGGGCTGGGTTCAACATCGGCCGTGCCGCCGTCGGTCAGCTCCAGCTGATGATCAAGCGCAGCCGAGCCTGATCCAGCCCTCCCTAAGGTTGAGAATCAGCGACACTCTCACCCTTGAGCACAGCATCAACCGTCGTCGTGATCGGTGCTGGCCTTGCTGGCACCGAGGCGGCTTGGCAAATCGCCAAGGCTGGGGTCAGCGTTCGCTTAATTGAGATGCGGCCGGTCAAGCGTTCACCAGCCCATCACAGCAGTGAGTTTGCTGAATTGGTGTGCAGCAATAGTTTTGGTGCACTCAGCAGTGATCGTGCCGCAGGATTACTGCAAGAAGAACTCAGGCGGTTGGGATCCCTGGTGATTCGCACAGCCGATGCCCACGCCGTACCGGCTGGCGGAGCTCTTGCCGTCGACCGCGGGCGTTACAGCGCCGCCCTCACGGCCACCCTCGATCAACACCCTCTGGTGAGCATCGAGCGCCGTGAACAACTGGCATTGCCAGATCACGACCAGATCACCGTGCTGGCAACCGGTCCGCTCACCAGTGATGCCCTCGCCAATGATCTACGGGGTTTCACAGGCCGAGACGATTGCCATTTTTTTGATGCAGCCAGTCCCATCGTTGATGGCGAAAGCATCGACAGGGAAAAAGCCTTTCGAGCCAGTCGTTACGACAAAGGCGATGCTGATTACATCAACTGCCCGATGAATCAGGAGGAATACCGCACATTTCGTGAGGCACTGCTCGACGCTGAACAAGCTGAGTTAAAGGATTTTGAACAAGAGAACGCCATCTTTTTTGAAGGTTGTTTACCCATCGAGGAATTAGCCCGCCGCGGTGAAGACACCATGCGCTACGGCCCGCTCAAACCCATTGGTCTCTGGGACCCCCGATGGGGAGATGTGAATGATCGGGACGTGCGCAGGGCCAAGCGCGCCCATGCGGTGGTGCAACTTCGCCAGGAAGACAAAGATGGACGCCTCTGGAATCTGGTGGGATTCCAAACCAATCTCAAATGGGGAGAACAGAAACGGGTTTGGCGGCTAATCCCCGGCCTTGAACAAGCGGAATTTGTGCGGTTTGGCGTCATGCACCGCAACACATTCCTCAAAGCACCCGAGCTGCTGCAACCAACACTGCAATTCCGCCGGCGCGAACGGCTGCTCGCCGCAGGGCAAATCACCGGAACTGAGGGGTATGCCGCTGCAGTGGCTGGCGGTTGGCTGGCAGGAACCAATGCCGCAAGGCTTGCCACGGGGCAGGAACCGATCACCCTGCCGCCCACCTGCATGATTGGAGCCCTCACCCACTTCATCAGTGGGGCCCCCTCCGGAAAATTCCAGCCGATGCCGCCCAATTTCGGCCTGTTGCCTGAGCTCCCTGAGCGGATCCGCGACAAGCGCCGCCGTTATGGCGCCTATCGCGACAGAGCCCTCAATGACCTTGCCAGCGCCACCGCAGCCTCATCAAGCCCCGTGCACAGACAGCTCCTCTGTTAGCCGCATGGGAGTGGTGGTGGTGAACTCACTGCCGAGCCTGGTCAGCCTCTAAGGTTCCACCCTGAAGACAACAGCCATTGTGAGCAAGTCCGCCTGGGACGTGATCGTGATTGGATCCGGGATCGGCGGTCTGGTTACTGCCTCCCAACTCGCGGCCAAGGGGGCCAAAACCTTGGTGCTCGAGAGATATGTGATCCCAGGGGGATCTGGAGGACGCTTCCAACGACAGGGCTACACCTTTGACGTTGGCGCCTCGATGATCTTTGGATTCGGGGAGCACGGCCACACCAATCTGCTCACGCGGGCCCTCGCCGATGTCGGGCAATCCTGCGACACCGTGCCCGATCCGGTGCAGCTGAATTATCACCTTCCTGACGGGTTGACCATGGCTGTCGACCGGGACTATGACAGCTTCATTGCTCGCATGAGCGATCGCTTCCCCCATGAAGCCAAGGGGATCAAAGCGTTTTACAACACCTGTTGGGACGTGTTCCGCTGTCTGGACGCGATGCCCCTGCTTTCGCTGGAAGACCCGGCATACCTAGCCAAGGTGTTCTTCCGAGCACCATTGGCCTGCCTAGGACTCGCCCGTTGGTTGCCCTTCAATGTGGGCGATGTAGCCCGCAAACACCTTCGTGATCAGGATCTGTTGCGGCTGATCGACATGGAGTGTTTCTGCTGGTCAGTGATGCCAGCTGATCGCACCCCAATGATCAACGCCGGCATGGTGTTTTCAGATCGCCATGCCGGTGGCATCAACTATCCCAAGGGTGGCGTCGGCGTCATCGCAGACAAATTGGTGGCGGGTTTGGAAGCCCATGGCGGAACCATTCGCTACAAGGCCCGGGTCACCAAGGTGCTGGTAGAGAACGGAGTGGCGACCGGTGTACGCCTTGCCGATGGGGAAGAAATCCGAGCGCGACGCGTGGTCAGCAATGCCACGCGATGGGATACGTTCGCCGGCCAAGAATCACCGAACTCCACCTTGGTGGATGCCGAGCACACGCCCCCAGCGGAAGCCGCCTGGCGCCGCCGATATCAACCCGCCAGCTCCTTCCTTTCCCTTCATCTTGGCGTTGACGTCAAGGTCATTCCCGATGGCCTGCATTGCCATCACCTGGTGCTGGAAGATTGGCGCGCCATGGAGGCGGAACAGGGGGTGATCTTCGTGTCAATCCCCACCTTGCTCGATCCCTCGCTAGCGCCGGAAGGTCGCCACATCGTGCACACCTTCACGATGAGCGCCATCCGCCACTGGAGCCACCTCAGTCCCAAGGCCTATCAACTGAAAAAAGCATCCGATGCTGCACGCTTAATTGAGCGCCTCGAGGCCATTCTCCCGGGATTGGCTACGGCAATCGATGTGCAGGAAATCGGCACACCCCGCACCCACCGGCGCTTCCTTGGCCGGATGGGAGGCAGTTATGGACCGATTCCCTCCAGGCGTCTGCCGGGCCTCCTGCCCATGCCTTTCAACCGCACCGGTTTGAAGCATCTCTATTGCGTTGGCGACTCCTGCTTCCCTGGGCAAGGACTTAATGCCGTGGCCTTCAGCGGCTATGCCTGCAGCCACAGAATTGGCGCCGATCTCGGTCTCAATCGCTGGGCACTGCCGGCATGACCCCAAAACACACGAACGTGCTGATCACTCCCTAGGCTCCTGACATTGGCGAAGATCTGATTTGAATCGCCCTGGGCAGCCTGGAGCCAATGACTTGGCGCGTTATCTCGAGAGTCGCGGTGAACTCAGCAAACCGTGGAATTTGCAGCTACTCCGCCTCGCGAAACTCAAAGAAAGTCGTGATCAGATGAGTGCTGAGGAGTACCTGGCCGCGATTCAGGATGCCCATGCCGATTTGATGCGCTTGGGCGAGTTTTGGAAGGGTCGAGAGGCGGAGGTCTTTGGTGGTGCCTACCGACCCGCAGACATCCTCGAACCACAACCAGGTTCAGACGACGACCGCTGAGTCCCATCACTCTCTTGGCATGACTGTTCCACGTCGCTTTCAACTTTCGCCGCTGATTCGTTTCACCCTGCTCGCGGTGTATCTGGCCTTGGTGCTGCCTCTCCCCCTCCTCGCACCAACAGAATTGCGGGGATGGCTGTTGGCGGCATCCATCGCAGGCCTCGCCTTGGTGTGGGCCCTGCTATCCGAACAGGTCACCGTCAGTGCCACCGGTTTAAAGGTGGGCTACCCCAGTTGGTGCAGCTGGTTGTTGCGCCGCGGATGGTACCTCGATTGGCCAGAGATCCGCGGATTGGTTCCTGTCGGGACCAGTCAGGGAGGAACGGTGTATTACTTCACCACCCACGACCAACGTCATCAATTGCTTCCCCAACGATTGGAGGCATTCCAGGACTTTCTCGACCTTGTGCAACAACAAACCAAACTCAACACCGCATCGATCGGACGCTTAACGCCGCCTTGGACCTATCAACTCCTGGCGGGGCTGGCGGTCGTGATGTTGGTCGGGGAAGCAGCCCTCGCTGTTGCCGTAGGGCAAGGCTGGCTGGCTATTCCGGCAAATGGTCCAGGCTGAAGCGATAGCCCTGTTGACGCACGGTGGTGATGCCACCTCCGTCACCCAATCCGGCCTGCTCTAACTTGCGGCGCAACGTCAAAATCTGCGTATCGACGGACCGGGGACCGCCACTGAACGGGGGCCAGGCCATCCGCAAGAGATCTTGGCGGCTGCGCACCACTCCCGGAGGCATCAAAAGAGCGCAAAGCAGGGCAAACTCACGCGGACTGAGTTCGACCGGTTGATCACGAAGCATCACCTGACGAAGCAGCAAGTGAACTTCCAGGGGGCCAACAGTGACGCGTTCCTGCAAGCCGGTGCGGCCACGTTTGAGCAATGTGCGGCAACGGGCCGCCAGTTCCTCCAAACCAAACGGTTTACGCAAGACATCGTCAGCCCCTTCATCGAGAAGACCGACCACAGGTTCTGCACCGCTGCGGGCCGTCAGCACAATCACAGGGCAGCGCAGATGCTGGGCAAGGCGCAGTGCGGAACTGCGCTCCAACAGCTCTGCACTCACGAGCAGATCGGGAGATTGCTCTTGACACACCTCCACAGCCTCTGCAGCGGTACCGACAGCGGCCGTCAGGTGCCCATCCTGGCGCAGACGCTGCACCAGCACGGTGCGCAGCGTGGGATGGGGCTCCACGATGAGCACCCGCGATGGCTCCTTAGGAAGCGCCACTGCGGGCACTGGGTCGGAAGCCGGCGACTGCAGAACACCCGTCGGCATCAGTTCTCGGGATGAGGGGGTCACATCGCTTGACATTGAGTGCTTACGCTAAGCCCAATTCAATGGCACGCTGGTAGCAGAGGCTGCCGTCCTCACAGGTCATGACATCCCTGCAACATCCACAAGCGATCCGACACTTCCAATCGCTTTGTGATGCCTGCCAGGAATTAACCCATCGCTACCACAGTCCATCCGAGCTGCGTCTTTACGCCGACGGCTACCTCCATGCCCTACGGCGCACCGAAAGCATTGAGTCACGCGAGCTCGCCAAGCTTGAATTGCTGATCGACCGTTGGATTCTTGACCCATCAAGTTTCATCGGCCCAGATGGTGACATGGGCACGTTGTATCGCCAGCCTGAACTGAACTGAACTGCTGAGTTGCTCCGTTGCAATCGACCACCTCCTTCGTGGAGGGGGGGGGAGGAGATTTCAAGCAAGTGCTTGAAATGCAAACACAACGCATCAAACCCTTCTTGAAACGATCAAAAAAAGAGCCCATGCAGGGCTCCTCACAATCTTTCAATAGTGGTTGAGCCCTCAGCTGGCGAGAGCAATTTCCAACTTTTCTTTGAGCTCACCCGAGTTGTACATCTCAATCAAAATATCGGACCCACCGATAAATTCTCCCTTCACATAAACCTGAGGGATTGTGGGCCATTCGGAAAATTCCTTGATGCCCTGACGCACCTCCATATCAGACAGCACATCGAAGGTCTCGAAGGTCATCCCCATGGCGTTGAGAATCTGCACAACATTATTGGAGAAACCGCACTGCGGCATCAATTTCGTACCCTTCATAAAGACAAAGATGGGGCTGGATTGAATCAGGGTTTCAATGCGTGCCTTGATCTGGCTATCCATCAGAAATCGAAAGTGGAGGGATTGAAGCGAAAAATTCAATCGGGTGTGGATGTGTTGAGAGCTAGGGCGTGGATTGCCTCACTCGCAAGCTGATCACGCAGGGCGCCATACACAAGCTGATGCTGTTTAATCCGTGAAAGACCAGCAAATCCTGAAGACACCACAGTGACCTGGAGGTGATCGCCACCCCCTGTCAAATCTTCAATGTCCACCTTGGCATCAGGCAGGGACTGGCGAATCGCCGCTGCCACCGCGTCGGGTTGAACCATGGTTAAGGGGACGACTGAAGGTGATGCTGCCAGATCGATCAGATCGGCGGAGTCGTCAGTTTTCACCAACCCTAGAGGCCGCAAACGGGGTTTCAACGAAGCCCAGCTCCAACAGGCTCTGGTAAGCCTTTTGCCCTTGAGGATTGGTGGGCGTCATCAAACGCACGACCTCAACGAGCACAGGCACGGCGACTTCAGGTTGATTCTGACGCCGAAACAAAGCTGCCAAGCGCAAGTTGGAATCTGCCAACAGACCCAATGCCGCACGGCCCTTGGTGTCCATTTCCCTTGGAATGCGCGCATCCAAACCACGAAACGCGCCGCTGAGGTCGCGATAAAACGCCAACAGCTGCTTGGACGCAGCACGCGCTTTGTCGTAGTCCTGACGAGCTTGTTCCAAGTTGCCAGACGCACTAGCAGCGTCACCACGGTCGAGCAAAGCCTGCACCGCAGCGGTGTTGAAACCAGCGTCTTCAGCAGCCAGCACTTTGGTGGCTTGTACAACCCCCTGATCAGCAGACTGCGCGAACACCGCAGAAGGAGTTCCCGCCAGGCCGGCGACCAATGCGAGGGCAGTCAAGGAAAGCCGGGAACGCATGAACCATGCACAACGTTTGGGCGGACTTTAGGGTGAGACCAAGGGACGTCCCACCGCGACACGGGCCGCTTGTTCAGCTGATTGCATGCGCTCCGACAACGCCAAATTGAAGGTCTTGGTGGCCTCACGCCCACTGCCAGTGGCTGTGAGGGGCTCTGCAAAGCAAAGAGCAGAACGGCCAAAGAGACGAGGGCGCGCTTCGCTGTAAGCCAAGCCGACGGGCACAACCTGCACCGGCACCCCCTGACGGGTCGCGAGCTGGGAGAGGCGGGCTAGACCCTGCTGCAACCGAATCGGATCATCGGTGCGGTTGATGCGACCCTCAGGGAAGACCACCAACTGCTCACCGGCTGCCAACAGATCAATGGCAAAGCGAAGCGTGGTCATCGATGGACGCCCCTGATCGACCGCAAAGCAACCGAGCCGCTTCAAAAACCAGCCCTGAAGACCGACCATCTCCGTGCGCGTCACCATGAAACGGCAATCACGGCCCGTCACGCGACGTCCTGCTGCCATGGGCAACATCAGGGCATCCCAGCGGGCGCGATGGGTCGGTGCCAGGAGTACGGGGCCCTGATTGGGCAAATTTTCAGCGCCCAACACAATCCGCTCACGGAAATACCCGTTAAGGGCAACTTCCTGGGTGAGCAGCATCGCCAAACGGGACCAGAAAGGGTCAATTCCCGAACTGAGGGCTTGTTCGCGAGTCGCCAGGCTCGAGGTCACCGCGACGGCACACCAAATTCAATACCTTCAGAAAGTACGCGAAGCGACCTGCTGAAGGGCTGCACGCAGGGCAGTTGCTCCTTCGGCCTGTGTGCAGCAAACGCTGCCTCCAAAAAGCGCTGCATAGAGTTGGGACATCAGCGAAACAACTGTGGCAAGCCTCGGCGTCAACATCGATCACATCGCCAATGTGCGCCAGGCCAGGAAGACGGTAGAACCCGATCCCGTGACGATGGCCCTGCTGGCCGAGCTGGGCGGAGCCGACGGAATCACGGTGCATCTCCGGGAAGACCGACGGCACATCCAAGACCGCGACGTTGACCTCCTGCGCCAAACCGTGCGCAGCCGCCTCAATCTGGAAATGGCCGCAACCGCGGAGATGGAAACGATCGCGCTGCGCCTGAAGCCCGACATGGTCACGCTGGTGCCCGAGCGTCGAGAAGAGGTCACCACTGAGGGAGGCCTTGATGTGGCGAGTCAAGTCTCGAGTTTGTCGTCCATGGTGGGCAATCTCCAAAGCTCAGGCATTCCCGTGAGCCTGTTTGTGGATCCTGCTCTGGACCAGCTCAAGGCTTGCCAAGCCACCGGGGCTCGATGGGTGGAATTGCACACCGGCACCTATGCCGAAGCCCCTTGGGATCAACAGCCAGCGGAGCTCGCCAGGCTCACAGAGGCCACAGCACGGGCTCGAGCTCTGGGTTTGCGGGTGAATGCCGGCCATGGGCTCACTTATCAAAACGTTGAGCCTGTGGCTGCCATTGAAGGCATGGAAGAACTCAACATCGGTCACACCATCGTGGCCCGTGCCCTTGCCGTGGGATTACGGGCTGCCGTTCAGGAGATGCGGACTCTGGTCCAGAATCCCCGCCGTGACCCCCTGTTTGGACGTCTGAACTGATGACCACCTACCACTTCGTTGCCGCCAGCGAGCGTTTTCTCACGGAGGAAGAGCCCCTGGAGGAGGTGTTGAAGGAACGCCGGCGTCACTACGCCGAACAGGGGAAAGAGATTGATTTTTGGTTGGTGCGGCGTCCAACTTTCCTGCAAGCACCAGAAATGGCATCCATTGCCGCTGAAGTGCCCCAGCCGTCTGCCGCGGTGGTGTCAACCGACCCCACTTTCATCACCTTTATGAAGTTACGCCTTGAGTTTGTCCGCCAAGGCCATTTTGAGGCACCAACCGCCACCATTAGCGATGCCTTAGCCCAGGCCTAAAACCATCGACCTGCACAACGATCGATGACAAGGCCCCGTGACGATCTCCAATCACCCTGAAGATCGATTAACACAAGTTCTAGATTGGAAAGGGAGTGATGGAAGCCAACAAACTCCCGGTGCCTCAACAAATTGCGCTTTTGGTTAAGGCTCTCGATGGGGCTAAACGCACCAATGAGGCCCTGGCCAATTGCGCCAACGGTGACGAGATGGTGGACGTGCTGTTGGGTGCAGCCGCCAAACTGGGACTGTCGCTGACCCGACGCGACCTCATGGAGACGCCCCCAATCCGCGACTGGATTTGGTTCCGCAATAACGACCCGTTGCTCACCGTGGGAGATCGCAAACCCCGCTATCAGCAAACCAACGACCGACCCAAGGGGAGCGAGCGCAAAAAAATTTTTGGACTGTTCTGAACCAGCACGTTGACAGGGCAAAATGACAAAACCAGCACGTCACCGAGGTCGGTGCATTGCGCGATGGATCGCCATTGGGTGATTGGTGACGTTCATGGCTGTTATCACGCCATGGACAGTTTGCTCGGGTTATTGCCCGAAACGGATCATCTGGTGTTTTGCGGTGATGTTGTGGGCCGTGGCGCCAAGGTGCTCAGCAGTGCGGAGCGGGTGTGGAGTCTGGTCTGCAGTGGCCGAGCCACCTGGCTCCAGGGCAACCATGAGCAGCGTTTAAGCCACGACTCAAGCCTTCAACAGGTGCTTTGGCCAGACCAACCTGAGGTGGCCCGTCAATGGGCTGAACGCTTGCAAGCACTGCCGTTGATGTTTCAAGGCAACGGCTGGGTCGCGACCCATGCTGGATTTAATGCAGACGATTCTCCGAATTTGGAGATCCGCGAGCCGTTTTGGACGACCTACGACGGACGCTTTGGACAGGTGGTGGTGGCACACACCCCTGGCCTGGATGTGCGCCGGCATGGTCAGATTGTGTTGATCGACACCGGCGCTGTCTATGGCGGGCGTCTCACGGCCTTTTGCCCTGAAACTGATGCGGTGGTGCAGGTGCTAGGGGAGAACCACACCGACCCCTGTCTGCAGAGCAAAGTCTGGAATCGGGTGGTGACGCAAACGCTGCGCGAGCCGCAGCCAACCCTGGCCACCGCTTCCCCTTGCTGACCCTTTATCGCAGCAACCGCTCGGACGTGCTGGCGGACGTGCTGGCCGCCAACCTCAGCCTCCATCCTCCCGGTGTGTTGGAGGAGGCCCAGGTTGTCGTCAACACCTGGCCCACCAGCCGTTGGTTGGGGGAGCAACTGGCGATGGCCAACCCTGCCGGGATCACCGCCAATCTGCGCTTTCCCTTTCCCAGCAGCCTGCTAAGGCAGACCGTGGATGGTCTGCTGAAAACCGAAACAACAAGCGGTAGCACTGACCCCTGGCGTGCCCAAAACTTGGTCTGGCCGCTGCTGGATCTATTGCCTGAGCTGTTGGAACATCCCTGCAGCACCCCATTGCAACACTGGTTGAACACCCGCAAGGGCACAGCACACGACGTGCTGGATCCACCGCTGTGGCAACTGGCGCGGGCGATGGCCGATGCCATCGACGACTACAGCCTCTACCGGCCCGCCATGCTCGAGGCCTGGCTGGTGGGAGAAACCACTGACGCCCGCGGAGCCCCACTCGCCGAAACACTGCTTTGGCAACCGCAACTAATGCAACGCCTGCACCAGCGGATTAAGGGCCTGCCCTTTGGGTTACGGGCGCGGCAACTGATCCGACAACTGCAACAAGGCTGGCGACCTGAACGTCCTCCGCAACCGCCCCTGCGGCTGTTTGGGATCAGCAGTTTGGCGCCGGTACAAGTGGAGCTCCTTCAGGCTCTCTCTTGCCTGCGCAGCATCGAGCTCTATCTGTTGACACCGTGCCCCGACCTTTGGCAACGGCAAAACAGTGCTGAACGCCATGCACCACTGGATCAAGACTGGCTCCTAACAGTCCCCAGCTTTGAAGCGCGCTTTGGACGACTCGGTGCCGAATTTCAACAGCTTCTCGAAGGTAGTGGTGAGACCCAACTGGGCGGGTGGAGAGCCCTCGATCCATTTTTCTTTCCCGCCACTGTCGCCCAAACACAGGGAGTAGACCCCACCCTGCTGGAGCAGCTGCAAGAACATCTGATCCATGGCACCCAAACCGATGGGCTGCCGCGACCCGACGATGACCGGTCGCTTCAATTCCATGCCTGTCCTGGTCGGATGCGGCAGCTGCAGGTGCTCCGAGACCAGATCCTTCAACTCCTGGCCAACGACGACAGCCTCGAACCGCGAGACATCCTCGTGATGACACCCCAGGTTGAGGCCTTTGCCCCCCTGGTGGGCGCTGTGTTCGGCGACAACAACGCCACAGGCGTTCGGCTGCCCTGGCGGCTGACAGACCGCAGTCAAGAGAGTGAAGCTGGGATTACACAGGTTGTGCTGCAACTTCTTGCCCTCGGAGGAGAACGGCTGACGGCCTCCGCGCTGGAAACGGTGCTCACGAACGCCCCCCTCTTGGACGCCCACCAGTTGCAACCCGACGATGCCGAGGGCATCACCCAGGCACTGCAACAAGCGGGCTTCCGTTGGGGTCTCGATGGCCACGAACGGGGTGGGACTGCCACCCACAGCCTGGGTTGGGCGATCGACCGGCTGGTGCTGGGGGTGGTGTATCCCGAGGCACCTGGGCTAGCCCTCGGAGCCACAGCCCCCATGGCCCTCACCGGAAGCCTGGAACAACAGGGGCGTTGGCTGGGGTTGCTGCGCCAACTGCAGCGCAGCCTCCAATGGTTGGGCACCAGCCGTTCCGTTCAAGATTGGGTTGAAGGGCTACGCCAGCAACTCCACGACTTATTTGGTGATGGTGGTGACTGGGCCTGGGAAGTGCAAACCATCCATGCCGCCCTAACGGACTGGCAAGAGGTCGCAGGGTGCAGCAACCTGCGACTCTCGGCACCGGTGGTGGGTGAGGTGCTGGCCGAGCGGCTCATTGAAGGTAGCGGTCGCTTTGGGCATCGCTCCGGTGCTCTCACGATTAGTGCCCTAGAGCCGATGCGGGCCATCCCCCACAAGGTGCTGGTGTTGATGGGCCTGGATGCGGGTGTCTTCCCACGCCAACGGCAACGCCCAGGGTTCCACTTGATGGAACAACAACGCCTGCTGGGCGATCCCAGCAGCGGTGACCAAGACCGCTATGTGTTGCTGGAAGCCGTGCTCTCCGCCCGTCAACATTTGTTGGTCAGCTGGAGCTGCCGCGACGAGCGCACCGGCGAACCGCTGGAAGCCTCCACGCCGGTGCGCCAGTGGCTTGATCTCTTCCCCCAAGTCCCCGTGCAGGAGCATGCCGCGAATGCCCTGGAGCGCAGCAATTTCTTGCCGTCGGCGTTCTGGCCTCCTGCCAGTTGTGATCAACGTCTCCTGCAGGTGAGGCAACACCTCGATGCCAGACCGATGGATGGAACAACAACTGATGATGCACGCACCGGTCTGGCCTTTAGCACCGTCCCAACTGCCGATCTCCCAACTGCCGATATACCAACGGCTGAGCACCAGGCTTCACCCCTGAGCAGCTGGGATGACTTGGTCGCCTGGACTCAAGCACCACAACAGCATTGGTTGGAGCAGCTGGGTCTACGACCGAAGGAACACAACAAAGCGGTGCTAGATCTCGAAGACCTCAGCTTGGATGAACGCCAACGGTCAGCATTGCTGCGCCGGGAATTGCAACGCCAGGACCCAAGCCGTCAACAGGAAAGCAATGGCGCACCCGACTGGATCGCTCTCACCCGCGGGCAAGGCCTGCTCCCACCGCAGTCAGCGGGAGCATTGGAAGCCCAGCAGTTAGACCAACGCTGGCACAGCCTTCACAGCTGCTTGGCGTCGCTGGGTGAAGAACGCCGCGCAACGGTGCAGATGGGGGAATGGCAGACGGAATTGCCATTGCGAGATCAGCAACTGGTCGTCATCCACACAGCCCGTCCACGTAGCCCACAACGTCAACAGTTGTGGCTTGAATTGCTCCTTGCCACTGCTGCGGGATGCAGCGTGCGCTCGGGTGTGCTGGTGGGTCACGACGGCCATCACTTTCGCGTGCTGGAGAGCATCGCTCCCCCAAGCCGAGACCAATCGGTGGCCCTGCTGGACCAACACCAGAGCTGGCGTGCTCAGTTTCAACAGCGATGCTGGCCCCTACCTCCTGAAACGGGCTGGGCATTCGCCATGGGCGAGACGAAAGGCAGAGGTTGGAGCAAAGCGCGTGATGCCTGGGAAGGCAATGCAGTTGTGGCAGGTGAACGACTCGATGCGGTTCAGCAACTGTGCTTTGGCTCGGATTTGCCCCTGAGTGATCTGCTCACGGACGATGTCCAGACCCTGGCCCTGGCCCTTCATGCACCACTCCTGAAGCATCGCCAGGAGGTCAAGGGTTGAATCACCCCTGTTTTGATCCCAACCGTTTTCCTTTAAATCCCGGCCTACGTCTGCTGGAAGCCAGCGCCGGCACCGGCAAAACCTTTGCCCTTGCCCACCTGGTGCTGCGATTGCTCAGTGAGGGGCCGCGCCCCCTGCAGGTGGAGCAACTGCTGGTGGTGACCTTCACAGAAGCAGCCGCTGCAGAACTGCGGGATCGAATCGCCCGGCGGTTGCAACAGGGCCTCGCCTTACTGCAAGGCGCCAACCCTGAAGCGATGGACAGCACGCTTCAAGAGTGGATGACATCCCAAAGCCCGACCATGGTTCGGCAGCTTGAAGGGCGCTTACTGCTGGCGCTCGAACGGCTGGACCACGCCGATATCACCACAATCCATGGCTTCTGCCGGCGCACGCTGCAACGCCAGGCCCTCGAAGCGGGTCTCGGACCCGCCGTGAGCCTGGAAAGCCAAAGCGATGAACGTCGTGAGCAGGTAGTGCATGACTACTGGCAAGCGCATGTGCTTCCGCTATCACCACGGCTACTCGGCGGGTTGCAGCAGCGTGGACTCCAACGCGATGGCCTGATCAAAGCGCTGGCAAGCCTTGATAGCGATCCAGCCCTCCAGCTCGATGCCCTGCCCCAGGGGCTCCAATCAGACCGCCCCCTGGTGGAGCAACTCCATGCTGAGTGGGAGGCGCGATGGCAACGGTTTCTCACGCAATGGACGTGCAATGCAGACGCTTTAGAAGCGGATCTGGCAGCTGCTGCACAGGAACTGAAAAGTCTTGGTTTGCCCTACAGCCCCTACCGACTCAAGGCCAAACCCGATCGACTCCAAAACGTGCAGCGCTGGATCGACAGCCTTGAAGGACACACCCCTGGCTATGACGCTGTCTTAGCCCAAAAAGAACTCAAAACCTATTTCCATCCTGGGCCCTTCACCAAAGTGGCGGCTCCAGCCCATGGCGAGCGGGTGTCGCTGCCGCAGCCACACCTGATGGAAGCCATTGCCGCCATGGTGGATGGACCCGCTGAAACCGTGCTGCTGCATTTCTGCCACTGGGGCCGTCAGGAACTCAACCGGCGCAGAGAGCGCAGCGGGCAGATGAGCTTTGGACAGCTTTTAAGTCAACTCGACCCAGGTGCAGAGGCGGATTCGATCAATCCATTGCTCCAAACCGTCGCCAAGCGCTACCGAGCAGCCCTGATTGATGAATTTCAAGACACTGATCCGATCCAATGGCGCATCCTTGAACGCACCTTCACTGCGGATCCTCCCCGTCACCTGCTGGTGATGGTGGGAGACCCCAAACAGGCGATCTACCGCTTCCGCGGCGGTGAACTCGCCACCTATCGCCTGGCCGCAACGCGCACAGACCACTGCTATGGGCTCTACGAGAACCGACGATCCAGCGCAGGGTTGGTGCAGGCCCTTAATGCACTGATGCGACCCGGGTTGCAACGGTCGCAGCTGGCGGTGCCTGCTGTGGAAGCCAAGGCCGAAAAGGGTGACCTTGCTCTGCCGCATGATCAAGCGCCACTCCAGCTGCTCAACCTCGATCCCCATCAGCTCGACAGACAAGTGGCAACCTTCTGTCAACAGCTCCTCGAGCAGCAATGGACGCTCTCCACGCAACATGGAACCCGCGTGCTGAAACCGGGAGATTTGTGTTTACTGGTGAGCCAGCATTCCCAAGCCGAAGCGCTGCGGGCCGCTTTGGAACGCCGCCACCTTCCCAGTCGTCTCGTCAGCAAAGGCGATGTGTTTGAAAGTCTCGGGGCCGCCACCCTGCAACGCTGTCTTGATGCCCTGGCCCTGCCAGGCAACAACAACCGCCTACGACTCCTGGCCGGCTCCCCCCTGCTGGGCTGGTCGGCAGCAGAGATCCAAACAGCCCAAGCACAGGACTGGGATCGCCTCGCTGCTGCCCTGAGCAACTTGAAAGACCGTTTGCCCCATCAAGGGCTGACGGCAGTGCTAGCGGAACTCCAAGGCAGTGAAGGATTGGCCAGGCTTTCCCTGCGGGGACGGACGCTGGCCGACCTGCAACAGGCCGCTGAACTGGTGCAGGAACAAATGCACAAGCTCGGCCTTGGTGCGCTTCAAGCAGCCGACTGGCTGCGGCGCCAGCGGCTGCAGGATCACCGTGAAATCCCTGAAACCCATCAATGCCGCAGCGATGCGGCCGAATCCGCCATCGCTGTGGTGACTGTGCATCGCAGTAAGGGTATGGAATATCCAGTGGTGATCTGTCCCTTTCTCTGGAAAGGCAGCAAAACGATCAAGGCCGATGCCCGCCAACTCGGACGGCGCTGGATGCCATCACCGGACGGCCAACCACACCTGGATCTTCACCTCAACCCCCACTGGGGCCAGGGCCGCAGGGCCGCCCATCAGGATCAATGGGCCCAAGCAGCGGAAGCCGAACGCTTGGCGTACGTGGCTTGCACCCGCGCCCAACACATGCTGGTGCTCGGTTGGCCTGGCGTGGATCAGGCAGAACCGGCCAACCCCCTGAGCCCGTGGCTGGTGGAGGGCGGGGTTGAACGCGACCTGCCGGTGCATCGCTGCGCCACCGACACGCTCAAGGCGGATGCAGACAACCCCATCAAGCCCTGGCAGCCAGCCACCCCCGAGGGATGCCTTGCACTCGGGCCCACGCCGAGTCGACCACTCGACAGTCGCTGGGGGCGGTCCAGTTACTCCGCCTGGGCCCACGCTCAAACCACTGTTCCACCGGCGATGCGGGAAGACGGGCGCGATACCGACGCACTCCACATCGAGCCAACTGAAGAACAACGGGCGTCGATCGACCATGTTTCAGTCGCTCAGCAGCGGCCAACACCATGGCCTGAGCTGGGGGCTCTGGCCACGTTTCCACGAGGGGCAGGCCCCGGTGATGCCCTGCATCGCATCTTGGAGCGGATCGACTACGGCAGCCTCGCCGCAGGGAACGAGGCCCAAGCGCGCGCGATCCTCGCCGAGGAACTCCCCCGTGCCGGCTTGAGCAACACATGGGAAGACACCCTGATCACGGCCTTGTGCCAACTGATGCAAACCCCAATGGGTGGCGCCCTAGGGCCATGCCGACTTGGTGACCTGCAAACCGGCCACTGGCTGAATGAAATGAATTTCGACCTGCCTCTAGCCCACAACCAACCGGATCGTCTTGTGCGCAGCAGCGGTCTAGCCCAGGTCTTCAGCAACCATCCCGGTGGTCTATTCGATGGGAGCTATGGGCAACGGCTCAACCAATTGGACGTCGCCAGCCGCGGTTTTCTCACCGGATCAATCGATCTGATCTTTTGCTGGCAGGGGAAGTGGTGGGTCGCAGATTGGAAAAGTAACTGGATCGGCCAACGGGACGACAAAGGCACAGTGCAGCAATGCGGACCGAACAACTACTCCCAAGAGGCCATGGTGGAACTGATGGTGACCAACCACTACCCACTACAAGCCCACCTCTATTTGGTTGCCCTGCATCGTTATCTGCACTGGCGTCTCCCGAACTACAACGCTGACGAGCATCTGGGGGGATATGCGTACATCTTCCTTAGAGGCGTCCCCGGTGCCCTCGATGTTGATCGCTTGAGGCCCGACCACCTGGCCGCTGCAGCGCCAACCCCAGGCATGTTGGTGGATCAACCAAGTCTTCAACGGGTGCTGGCGTTGGATGCCTTGCTGCGGGAAGGACAGCCATGAGTGAAGAACAGCCATGAGCAGCGACCTTGGTACCGCCCTGACGGAGAGCCTGAGCCGCATACTGCCGCCAGAGCTAGCAGCCACCGCGTTGGCAGCAACAACAAAGGAAACGACCGTCAAGAGCCAAACAACAGTCAAAATCCAAACAGCCACCGTGATGACCCTCAGCGCAGCGCTGGAGCGGGGCGACCTGGGTTTGGATCTCAACAGCCCTCCACCCGAGGGGATCGACGACGGCCTATGGCCGACGGGTGTCGTCAACTGCTTAACGGCGTGCGGCTGGCTGGTGGCCGCAAATGCACTGGACGAGAGCCCCAAGGCGCCGATCGTGCTGGACGGCCATTGGCTGCGCTGGCGACGGTGGCATTGCCATCTTCATCACTGCCTCGACCACCTGCTCAACCTCGGCGGCAGTGCTTTGCCACACGCTTTGTCAGACACGCAACGCGATGCGGCATGCGCAACCGCCCTACAAGCGGGGCTTGATGACCAACAGACCAAGGCCGTGGTCGCAGTGTTGGAACACCGCCTGGTGTTGCTCACCGGTGGCCCAGGCACCGGCAAAACCTCCACGGTGGTGCAGATGCTGGCGGTAGCTCTGGCATCCAATCCAACCGTCCGGATTCAACTTGCCGCTCCCACTGGCAAGGCAGCAGCCCGGCTCCAGCAAGCCGTCACCTCAGGGAGCAGGGCACTGAATACCGATGCCATGCATCAGCTCAGCAGGTTGCCAAGCAGCACCCTGCATCGCTTACTCGATGCCCAAGGAGAGAACCGCTTTCGACACAACCGTCACCGGCCTCTGCCGCTGGATCTGCTGGTGGTGGATGAAGTCTCGATGGTGGATTTGCTCTTGATGGAAGCGCTACTCGATGCCCTGCCAGACCATGCCCAGTTGCTGCTGGTGGGCGATCCCGATCAGCTACCTCCGGTGGGCCCTGGAGCTGTACTTCAAGAGTTAAACCAACCGCAGCACCGCCAACTGCTAGGACCTGCAGCCGTGGAACTGCAGACCACCTACCGCAACAACGGTGCCATCGCAGCTCTCGCCCACCAACTCCGCCAAAGCAATGGAGAGATCAGCAAAGCGCAACTCCGTCAGCTTCAGCCCAGCGACAACGTGCAATGGCTGGAGGCTGAACGTCAGAGCATTCCAGGGTTGCTCCAAAACCAGCTCATCAACCATCAGCGGCGGCTGCGGTCGCTGGCCGTTGCGCTGCGCTGGCACAACGATCAACCCCACCCTGACGATGCCGACCTCCTACTGGAGGAACTTGACGCCTGGATCGCCCTGAGCCCAGTCCGACAGGGGCCCTGGGGGGTTGAACGGCTGAACCGCATTGTTTTGGGGGATTGGAGTCGACAATCGGTGCAGCACTGGCCCGTAGGCACTCCAGTGCTCAACCGCCACAACCGCCCCGAGCAGGGGCTCGCCAATGGCGACATCGGTGTTGTGGTACAGCAAGAACGCGACATCCGCGTGCTTCTCCCCGGGCAGCGAATCCTCCACCCTGCTCAATTCACAGGGGCGGAACCAGCCTTTGCCATGACGATCCATAAATCCCAAGGCAGTCAATACGCCGAGGTGGCCTTGCTACTGCCGCCGGTCCGTCACCCAGATCCGCGGCTGACCTACACTGGGCTGACTCGAGCACGTCAGAAGGTTCTGCTGATCACCCCTCAAGACTGACCCCCCTGGCCAGCAGACGACAGCCTCGCCATGCTGACAACGTTGCAGGGCTCCAGTGGCAACAACAAACAGGCAAACCATCCGACCCTGGGGCTGGCATGAGGAGGTCCTCCAAGGCCATAGATACAAACTCAAACGCCTTTGGCTCAACCCTGGACAACGGTTGAGCTTGCAACGCCATCACCATCGCAGCGAGACTTGGACGGTTGCTGAGGGGCATGGCTCCCTGTTGTGCAACAACACCTGGAGTGAGGCCAGCACCGGCAGCACGCTCCACATCCCATGCGGTGCTGTGCATCGAGCCAAGGCGGGTAATCAGGGACTCCTGCTCATCGAGGTTCAGCATGGTGCGGTGCTGAGCGAAGACGATATCGAACGTCTTGAAGATGACTACGGCCGAGTGTTAAGTTGATTAAACAACCTTGAAAGAAAAGGCACGCAATCAGATCAGCTTCGGCTGTGTTGGACTTTGTCGGCCTGACTGGAAGGGATTCATCAGGCCACTGCCTTTTCAACATGACTCAGAGTGCATCGCACGGTGATTTCGCCTGCTCAGTCGACCTCAGCAGTGCTGACGTCAAAGCGGCTGACGCGAAACCTGTGAACAAAACAGCACCCCATGCCGCTGAGGCTGGGCAAGACGAGGTCTTCACCACCGTGATCGAAGCCACGACTGAAGAATCCTCCGGCTTCGCTGGTTTCGGCTTCAGCGAAGTGCTGATTAAAACGTTGAGCGATAAGGGCTACAAGGAACCTTCGCCGATTCAGGCCGCCGCCTTCCCAGAGCTCATGTTGGGACGCGACCTGGTGGGCCAAGCGCAAACCGGCACAGGCAAAACAGCAGCCTTCGCTCTGCCCCTGCTCGAACGTCTGGAAAAGGATGCCTCCAAACCCCAAGCGCTCGTGCTTGCTCCCACCAGGGAATTGGCGATGCAGGTGGCTGAGTCATTCAAGGCGTATGCCGCCGGCCATCCCCACCTGAATGTGCTCGCCATCTACGGCGGATCCGATTTCCGTTCTCAGATCCATGCCCTCAAACGCGGTGTAGATGTGGTAGTGGGCACCCCCGGGCGCGTGATGGATCACATGCGCCAAGGGACACTCAACACGAGCGGATTGCGCAGCTTGGTGCTGGATGAAGCCGATGAAATGCTGCGGATGGGATTCATCGACGATGTCGAATGGATTCTCGATCAATTGCCGGAAGAGCGCCAAGTGGTGTTGTTCTCCGCCACGATGCCGTCGGAGATTCGCCGCCTTTCCAAGCGCTATCTGCGGGAGCCGGCAGAAATCACGATCAAAACCAAAGACACAGAAGCCCGCAGGATTCGCCAGCGCTGCATCACCCTCCAAAACAGCCACAAACTTGAAGCGCTGAACAGGGTTCTTGAGGCCGTCACGGGTGAAGGCGTGATCATTTTTGCCCGCACCAAGGCGATCACCTTGAACGTGTCGGAATCCCTTGAAGCCGCTGGTCATGACGTTGCTGTGCTGAATGGTGACGTGCCACAAAACCAACGGGAACGCACCGTTGAACGACTGCGCAAAGGAACGGTCAACATTCTCGTGGCGACGGATGTGGCAGCTCGAGGTCTGGATGTTGATCGCATTGGTTTGGTGATCAACTACGACATGCCCTTCGACAGCGAGGCCTACGTGCACCGCATCGGTCGCACGGGCCGTGCCGGTCGCACCGGTGAAGCCATCCTGTTTGTCACACCGCGCGAGCGCCGGTTCGTCAACAACCTGGAGCGGGCTGTTGGTCAGGAGATCGAGTCAATGGCCATCCCCAGCAACACTGAAATCAACCAATCGCGACTCGACAAGCTGCGTCAACGTCTCACCGAAGCAGCCACTGGTGATCCGGGCCAATCCGATGAAGCTGTTCTGCTGCAAGAACTGCTGCAGCGCGTGGGCCAAGAGCACAACCTCGCCCCCTCACGTCTGGCCCTTGCTGCCCTCACGCTTGCCGTGGGCGACGGGCCGCTCTTGGTGCAAGGCGATGAAAGCTGGCTTCAGAACAGTGGCCGCCAGCGGTTTGATCGCCGCGATGGTCGCGACGGACGGGACGGTCGCATTGGTGACCGCCGCAGACCCGAACGGGCCTCACGTCCCCCGGAAGACAACATGGAGCGGTTCCGTGTGGAAGTGGGCCATCGCGATCGCGTCAAGCCCGGCAATCTGGTGGGTGCAATCGCCAATGAATCCGGCCTGCAGGGCCGCATGATCGGTCGGATCCAGATTTTTGAGTCCCACAGTTTTGTGGACCTTCCCAAAGGAATGCCCCAAGATGTTTTTAACTCCCTGAAACGCCTCAAGGTGATGAACAGGGAATTGCAAATCCGTCCCACCACCTGATCCTGATGGCACCACGCATCTCGTTATCGCTTTCGTCGAGTCTGGTGCCTTTGAGCCTGGCACTGGTCACAGCAACAACATCAGGCCCCGTTCGCGCAGCCGACGATCAAGGCCTGATCACCCAATTCTGTTTGGCCAGTTTCAACGCAGCGATGGCGAGTGCCGGCAAAACACCCCCTCCCGGCATGGGTCCATTCACGTGCAGCTGCTTCTTGGATGAGGTGCAGAACAGTGCGTCAATTGATGCGGCCCAAAGCACTTGCAAAGCTAAGGCAGCCTCCCGCTACTCGATTTGAGCCCCTGGTTGTCGTCTCACCAAAGCCTTGCTCAATCGCTGCAAAAATCCAAAACCGCCCACATCGGGCTGTAGCGTGGGCAAGCATCAGCTTCAGCGTTCGGCTCTGATCGGCTCGCTCCCCCAGGCTTCAGCTCACCAGCTTCAGCGTCAAGGACTTCCTTTCTGGACCACGACTTCACTGATCACACACGTCCAACGGTCCCCACAGGAATGACCATTTACATCGGCAACCTCTCCTTCCAGGCTGAGCAGGAAGACCTGCTTGACCTGTTCAGCCAATACGGTGAAGTGAAGAGCGCCAGCCTTCCCCTCGACCGCGAAACAGGCCGCAAGCGTGGCTTTGGCTTCGTGGAAATGTCCAATGATGCTGATGAGCACAAAGCCATCGACGATCTCCAGAACGTTGAATGGATGGGTCGCATGATCCGCGTTAACAAAGCAACCCCCCGTGAGCGCACCGGTGGTGGTGGCGGCCGTGGTGGCTACGGCGGTGGTGGCGGCGGTTATGCCGGTGGCGGTGGCAACCACTGGTGAGCAAAACGCTCTCCACCCTTCATTGACGCATCATCAGTGCAGTCAGGTCAGGCCACCAGCGCAAGCGGTGGCCTTTTTGATTGACATGATCATCGAGCCAACCTGAGCGCTCAATCCAGCGACGCAAGATCTGCTTTTAAATCAGCCTCAGCGCAACGCTTCATGAGTCGCTCAGAAACATCCAACTGATCCTCCTGCTCAGGACGATCAGTACGGAGATGGGGAAGCATGGAACGCAACCCATGGCGACGCTTGCGCGCGACAAACCTGCGAAAACGGTTGATCGAACGGGAACGGGTCATCAACACCTCATCGATCTCCTCATAGATTTAGACCTGTTGGATACGGAAAACAGTTCACTCGCAACACAACGATTGAATCCGTCCAACTCCACCCTCCAACGACTGCTGCGGCATCTGCACCCCCATCGGCGCCTTGTGGCCTGGGCGGCCTTGTGTTCTGTCTTGAACAAGGTCTTCGATCTAGCCCCACCGGTGCTGATTGCCCTTGCCGTTGATGTGCTGGCCTCCAGCACCCTCGATCAGCGACAAACCGCGTGGCTTGCCCAGCTTGGAGCCAACAATGTGCCCAGCCAACTGGTCGTGCTGGCGGTGCTCTCGTTCCTGGTCTGGAGCACTGAATCGTTATTTGAATACCTCTACGGCATTCTTTGGCGCAATCTCGCCCAAACCACCCAACACAGCATTCGCCTCGATGCTTACGGCCACCTCCAGAACCTGGAGATGGAGTTTTTCGAACACGACAGCAGCGGCAGACTGCTCACCGTTCTGAATGACGACATCAATCAACTGGAGCGCTTTCTCGATCGAGGGGCTAACGAGATCCTCCAGCTGATCACCACGGTGGCGCTAGTGGGTGGTGCGATGGCACTTCTCGCTCCAGGTGTGGCCGTGTTTGCCTATCTGCCAATCCCGGTGATCCTCTGGGGGTCACTCCAGTTCCAACGCCGCCTCGCACCCCGCTATCGGGAGGTGCGAGATCAGGCCGGCAACCTCGGAGCACGACTGGCCAACAATCTGAGCGGAATGCTCACGATTAAAAGTTTCACGGCCGAACGTTGGGAACTCAACCAGCTCAAATACGACAGCGATGCCTACCGCTTGAGTAACCGTCGTGCCATTCGTCTATCAGCGGCATTCATTCCTCTGATTCGTTTTGCCATCCTTTTCGCCTTCATTGCCATCCTCCTGATTGGTGGTCTGCAGACCTGGCGGGGTGAACTGTCCATCGGGGTCTACAGCTTTCTGGTGTTCATCACCCAGCGCCTGCTCTGGCCCCTCACCACCTTGGGGCGCACCCTGGACGACTACCAGCGTTCGATGGCGTCGACACGACGCGTTTTGGATCTCATTGATACACCGATTCGGATCCACAGCGGTCCGCGGCGACTCGATCCTCTGCAAGTCCGCGGTGCCATCCGCTACGACAAAGTCGCTTTTCGTTATCGCGACCGCGAGCTGCTCCTCGACGCGTTCTCATTGGAGGTGGAGGCTGGTCAAACCATCGGCATCGTCGGTTCAACAGGATCGGGGAAAAGCACACTGGTCAAGCTGCTGTTACGCCTCTACCCCCTTGATGGGGGCAACATCTTCCTCGACGACATCCCGATCGATACCCTCGATTTGGATGATCTCAGGCGCAGCATCGCCTTGGTCAGCCAGGACGTCTATCTCTTCCACGGCAGTGTGGCGGCCAATATTGCCTATGGCTGTCCGGAGGCGACACGTGATGCCGTTGTTGATGCAGCCCGGCTAGCGGAAGCCCATCACTTCATTTCCTTGCTCCCGGAGGGCTACGACACCGTGGTCGGGGAACGGGGGCAAAGGCTGTCCGGCGGTCAGCGTCAACGCATTGCCTTGGCCCGAGCGATTCTTAAAAATGCACCGATCTTGGTGCTTGATGAAGCCACTGCTGCCGTCGACAACGAAACAGAAGCAGCCATCCAACGCTCATTGATGCAAATCACCGCCAACCGCACCACAGTTGTGATTGCTCACCGCCTCAGTACTGTGCGACACGCTGATCGCATCATCGTCCTGGACCACGGGCGCATTGTTCAGCAGGGGCAGCATGACAAGTTGCTGCGCCAGGGCGGTGCCTATGCAGACCTGTGGCGGGTCCAAGCCGGTTTGCGTCCGAACGAAGCATTGGTGCTGTGAGCTCAATCACTGTCGGTTCAGCCACGGTCGGTGCAAACCTCACGCACCTGATGCACAACCCCATGGGCATCTTTGCGTTGTTGGTTGCCATCACCGTGGTGGTGCCCCCGGTGTTTCGAAAACTCGGCTTGCCCGACCTCGTGGGGCTGTTGCTAGCTGGCGTGCTGACAGGTCCGCACGTTCTGGGCTGGCTGCAACCAGACACGGAAACCATCAGCCTGCTCTCTGACATTGGAGCGATCTACCTCCTGTTCACCGTCGGGCTGGAAATCGACCTGGAGGACTTCAAGCGCGTCCGCAATCGCTCGATGGTGTTCGGGGCGGCGACCTTCGTGATTGGCGCCGCAACAGGCATTGCCATTGGCTTGCTGTTCAACTTCCAGCTCGTCCCCTGCCTGCTGATGGGAGCACTGATGGCATCCCACACACCCCTGGGTTACCCCATTGTGCGCAGCTACGGCGCACAACGCGATGAATCGGTCATCTTGAGCGTCGGCAGCACCATCCTCACCGACATCGCAGCACTGATGCTGCTAGCCATTGGCCTTGGGATGGGACAAGGCAATCTCACGGCCCTGGGCTTCACAACCCTGCTGATCAGCATCAGCGTGTTCGCCATCACGGTGGTGTTTGGAATACGCGCCCTAGGCCGTCAGCTCTGGATGCGACGCATCTCTGATGAAAACAGAGTGTTCCTAGCGGTCATTCTGGCCCTGTTCATTGCCTCACTTGGCGCCGAACTGGCAGGGATCGAAAAAATTGTAGGGGCCTTCTTGGCGGGTTTAGCCGTCAATTCCGTCCTGCCGGAAGGCAAAGCAAAGGAACTGGTGATCTTCGTGGGTGGCGCCCTGTTCATCCCGATTTTCTTTATCGACCTGGGCCTCCTGCTTGATCTCAACAGCATCGGTGCCAGCCTCAGCACCTTCAAGTTCACCGGACTGATGCTGGTCGGAGCCCTTGGCTGCAAGGGCGTTGCAGCCCTACTCGCCGGGCGCTGGTTCCAGTACAGCAGACACCAGATGCTGATGATTTGGTCGCTCACCATGCCAAAAGTGGCGGCCACCCTGGCGACCGCATTCATTGGCTATCAGGCAGGGCTACTACCAGCCATTGTTCTCAACAGCGTGCTGGTGTTGATGGTGGTCACGGCCACCCTCGGGCCGATGCTCACCGCCCGCTCCGTGACCCGTCTGGTCGAACCCCATGCCACAGACGACGGAACAACCCAACCCAACCATCAAGCGTTCATCACCGGAGACCAACCCGATGAAGTGATGGGTCGCCCACTGCGCATCGTGGTGCCCGTGGCCAATCCCTCCACAGAGCAGGGACTGCTCAACCTGGCGTCGCGGCTCTTGAGCGGCAGTGGTGGCCATGCTGGCCAACTGCTTCCTTTAGCCCTGGTCTCCCCCAGTCTGGAAGAGGCCAGAGGCGGATTGAACCGCGCAATCGCTGCTGCACGTTCACGGCTGGATGAGGCCGAACGCATTGGCCGGCAACAGCATGTGTCTACCCGCACCCTGCTGCGATTGGATGAAGACATTGCTGGAGGGATGAGCCGCACTGCCCTTGAGCAAGGAGCCGATCTGCTGCTGATGGGTGCCGGTCGGCCAGACAAGCTGCGCAACTGGCTGTTTGGTGATCTGGTGGATGGGGTCTGCCGCAGCGCCCACTGCCCAGTCTTAGTCGCCAATCTGGGGAAGCGACCGATGGAGCAGCTTCATCGCATTCTGGTGCCGATCAAAGATCTCTCCGCCAGCGCGCGCGAGCAATTTGAACTGGCTTTACGGCTGACGGCCTCATGCGCTGATCAACAAACGACCCAGATCACCCTTCTGCACATCCATGATCCCCGCTATGACCACCACGATCGAGAATGGATGGAACAAGAACTCAGCCGCTGGCAACCCCCAGGAACCATCACCGCCCGCATCAGCATCGAACTGGTTCAAGGTCCAGGGATCAATCACACAATCCAAGGGCGAGCTGCTAAACACAACTTGGTCATTCTTCGTTCCCAGCGCCGCAGGGTGGCTGGTCTGCCGATTACCGCTAGTGACCGCACAAACCGGCTTGTGAGTCAATTGACCTGTCCCTCGATTGTGATCAGCGAACCGCTGCTGTGATGCAACGGGAGCTCGACGTTTTTTTATGAGACACAAACGGCCCGCCGGGGGGCAACCGCGAGCTTTGTCGTTGGCAATCGCCATTGTCGTTGGGCTTAGTTCTGGTCTGGTCCTCGCCATTCCCCTCAGCACACGACTGCTGCCAGAACACAACGGCCCCCACTTCTTTGGTTTGCCCCTCAACAACCCTTTCACATCCTGGGCAGGACTCGGAGATCGGGAAGTTGTGGTGCTGGGCATGGATGCTGGTGGAGGCAACACCGACACGATCTTCACGGTTCGCGTCAAAGACGGCCAAACCCTAATCACGCAGATTCCGCGCGATAGCTACATCAACACGACCCGCTACGGGCCGATGAAAGTGAATGCCCTGTACGCCTACGGCGGCAGCGACGCAGTCAAACAAGAACTCAGTCGTCTGATGGGACGCCCGATCCATCACCACATGCTGGTGAACCTGGAGGGAATCCGTTCCATCAGTGATCTTGTGGGCGGGGTGCAGGTGACTGTGCCCAAACGGCTGTATTACGTCGACCGTTCCCAAGGGCTAACGATCGATTTGCAACCCGGTCCCCAAGTCCTGAAAGGAGAAGAGTTGGAAGGATTCCTGCGCTGGCGCAATGATGCACGAGGAGATCTCGGACGACTGCAACGCCAGAAGCTGGTCATCAAAAGCTTGTTTGGGTCACTGACCAAACCGGAAAATGTGGCGCGCCTGCCAGCCCTCCTCACCACGGCAGGGCGCCATCTCCAAACCGATCTCGGTCCCATGGAGCTTGGTGGTTTGATCACCGCCATGGGCACCACTGAACTGCAAACCCAACGGCTCAAAGCGATTCCGTTTGAACGCGATGGCATCAGCTATCTCGAGACCCAGTGGCCATCGTCCAACCGTGAAGAAACGGGAACAACACCACGCTGAGGACGTCGACCACAACCATCAGAACAAAACAGCCGTCAGATCAAGAGGGTGAATGACTCCACCACCTGTGAAAACAGCCCCTTGACTTTCGGCCAACGACTCTCATTCGTGCTCGTAGCCAGGGTGTAGAGACGACCGCGATCTACCACCACAGTGGCCAGTTCATGGCGATCCCGATCCTGAAGATGAACGGCAAACTCGAGGTCATAGAAGGTGTGACCGGATGCCTCTCGCTCCTTCGCTTCCACCAGCTCAGCATCCCGACCACTTCCAGCCGGTGCAATCACGTCACGACGTAGACGTTCACCCACGGCAACCGCACTGCCCAACTGCTGAAGCTCATCGTCGGTATCCACATCCGACACCACCAAGCTGACGGTCTCATCGCTATGAATGAGGTCGTGGAAGACCACTTGAGGGCCACCACTCACGGCGACACGGCTCCAGCCTGTGGGGTAGAGAAAGGCATAACGCCCGTCAGGGCTTTGAAATGAGTTCAAGCCAGCGCCTGCTCCGCTACAGGCTGTGAGCATCAGAACGCAAACCAGCGACATCACAAGCCGCAGCGGAGAGTGCAACAACGAACGCATCAACTCAAAACCTGACCTCGGGCCATTCTGCCCTGGATGACCTGCCTAGATTTCAATCACTTGCAGCAGACTTCTGAGCGGCTTCACCCGACCGCTTGCCCGGCTGATCGATCAATTCGAACGCCTGCCGGGCATTGGCCCCCGCACAGCCCAAAGGCTGGCCCTCCATCTGCTGCGACAACCTGAACAAGAGATCCAAAACTTCGCGGAAGCCCTCATCGCCGCTCGCAACCAGGTGGGTCAGTGCCAAACCTGCTTTCACCTCAGCGCCGAACCCAGCTGTGAGATCTGTCGCAACCCTGAACGGAGCACTGGAATGCTCTGTGTTGTAGCCGACTCCCGCGATCTGCTGGCGCTCGAACGCACCCGCGAATACAGCGGTCGGTATCACGTGCTTGGCGGATTGATCTCCCCAATGGATGGCATCGGCCCCGACATGCTTCAGATCACGAGCTTGGTCAAACGGGTCGAGCATGAAGGGGTGCAGGAGGTGATCCTGGCCCTCACACCCAGCGTGGAAGGAGACACCACCAGCCTTTATCTCGCCCGCCTGCTCAAACCATTCACAATGGTGAGCCGCATTGCCTACGGCTTGCCTGTGGGCAGCGAGCTGGAGTACGCCGACGAGGTCACCCTCACCCGCGCCCTCGAAGGCCGACGCGCTGTTGAATGACCTCCAGGTCTGGTCCGTGATGAGCAAGTCCAACCGCTACACCCACATCCGTCCCCATCAACGCCTGCCGGAGTGGTTACGTCGCCCTGTCGGCACAGTTTCCCAATTGGAGACCGTGCAGGGTTTGGTCAAAAACGGTGGCCTTCACACGATCTGTGAAGAGGGACGTTGTCCCAATCGTGCAGAGTGCTATGCCGCAGGCACTGCCACCTTTCTCTTAGGGGGATCGATCTGCACCCGCAGTTGTGCCTTCTGCCAGGTGGAGAAAGGCCAATCACCAATGGCCGTCGACCCCAAGGAAGCCGAGCGCGTCGCCGATGCAGTGCAGCACATGGGACTGCGCTATGTGGTGCTCACCGCCGTGGCCCGCGATGACCTCGTGGACCATGGCGCCGGTTTGTTCACCGCAGCCATGGCGGCGATCCGAGCGCGCAATCCCCTGGTGGCGATTGAAGTGCTCACCCCCGATTTCTGGGGCGGTCATCCCAATCTTGAAGCTGGCCTGCACGCTCAGCGCACCCGCCTGCAGACGGTGCTGAAGGCCCAACCGGTCTGCTTTAACCACAACCTAGAAACCGTTCAACGCCTCCAGGGGGAAGTTCGTCGAGGCGCGACGTATCAACGGTCCCTTGGGCTGCTAGCGACGGCCCGTGACCTTGCACCAACCATTCCCACCAAAAGTGGGCTGATGTTGGGACTGGGGGAAACGGAGGACGAAGTGGTGGAGGCGATGGAGGATTTACGCGTCGCCGGTTGTGAACGGCTGACGCTCGGTCAATATCTGCGACCATCACTGGCCCATATCCCAGTGCAGCGCTATTGGCATCCCAATGACTTTGACCGGCTCGGAGAGGTCGCCAAGGAGCTGGGCTTCAGTCATGTGCGCAGCGGTCCCCTCGTGCGCAGCAGCTATCACGCCGACGTGCCTTGATCTGGCGATGCACAGGAGCGCTGCCACCGTTGAACAACAGTCGCAAACACAGCATCACAATCTCCCACCATCAGCTGCCCTGCTCCACCCCAGATCAGACGCAAGGGAAGATCGGCAGGCGCGCCACCGAGCACACGGGTGCAGCTGAATCCCAATCCTTTGAAATAGCGCACCAAACGGCGATGCTGACGAGGGTCGTCGTTGATGGCGAGGAGCCGGGCCTGGCGACATGGGGTTTCCTCCAAGGCCCAGGCCAGGGTGGCC
Organism: Synechococcus sp.; assembly: GCA_049889555.1. Classification (GTDB taxonomy): domain Bacteria; phylum Cyanobacteriota; class Cyanobacteriia; order PCC-6307; family Cyanobiaceae; genus Synechococcus_C. The sequence goes on from JBMHDE010000026.1 coordinate 61,490, forward strand.
GCCCACACCAACGCACCCACACCTGCTGGGGCTTGGGGCACCACCCGCATGGTGTCCAGTTGGAGGCTCTTCATCCCACCATGGGCCCAGCCCTTCATCTCGCCCAACAGATGGGCTCGGCCATCACCGAGGGATTGAGCGACCACCAAGCGATACGTCCACAGGCCAAGAGGACGACTGACCTGCAGGCGCAACAACAAGCCACGCTGCCGCGCCTGGCGTTCCAGTTGCTCAAGGTTGAATCGCGCCACTGACAAGACGGGGGGGATAGGGGCGCACATCGGTCACAGCCTGCACCGGCAAAGGTCCAAAGAGATGGGGAAAGGTCTCGCCGCTGGCCACAGGGTCAGCGCGCAACGGCACGGCAATCTGCGCGGGATCAATCGTGAGCTGCAACACGTCGTCGGCATCGCTGTAAAAACGGGAGTAGGTGGCAGCCAGTTGCTCAGCGCGGGAGGCGTGGATGAAACCCACTTGCGCCAAGCACAATCCACGGGTCGACACGTGGTAAGTCCCCGTCTCCAGCGCTTGATGCCAATCAGCAGCAAGGGCCAAATGAAACAAGGGGGCATCGAGCGGCACGGGGTGCGCCTGCGGTGGAAAGAGCACGGGGGCATCGTGCTGCTGCCAAGGATCACGCCGCGCCATGAGGTGATCAAACTCAGGGGAATCCACAAACCGCTCCAACCAGAGGGCCAGGGGAGCAAGCTCGCAGCAGCGGTCGACCATCTCCGGATCAGCATTCCACCACTGCCGTACAAACGGCCACAACGCCGCATCCGCCAGGGTGCAGCGATTGCTGACTAACCAACCGCGCGACCTAAGCCGTTGTGCCCATTCCCGCAAAATCGCGAGGCCCTTCTGCTGGTGCTCACTCCGAACGGCACCGGGATAACGGTCGGTGTATTTAAAACGATCGAGATGGCATTTAAATTCGCCGTCATTTTGTTGAATCAAGGTTTGGATCGTTTCCCGCTCCTGAGCGGTCAACAACAAACCGCGAAGATCACAGGGATCGGACTGATCCAAGGCCCAATCCATCACCGCCAGGCTTTCATCAATCACTTGGCCATCGGCGGTGATCAAAACTGGCACGGTCCCTTTTGGGGAGCTGGCAAGCATCGCTGCCGGTTTATGACGCAACGCCACTTCCCGCCATTCAACGAGGAGGCCAGCCTTCAGAAGAGCCCAACGGGCCCGCATGGCATAGGGGCAACGCCGAAAGGTATACAGAACTGGCAACGTCATGAACGCGCTTCAGCAGCTTTCGCCTGATCCAGCTGCCGCTGACGTTCAGCGAACCGCAGCCGGTCGGCGTCCGTAAATCGGTCCACGCAATGGAGACACTGCACACCTCGGATGTAACTCTCCAAATGGCGTTGCTCAGGTGTCAACGGCAGACCACAGGCATGACACAAGCGATGGATCCCCTGCTCAAGACGGTGATTGAGGGCCACCCGCTGGTCGAACACAAAGCACTCTCCCGACCAACGGCTATCCGCTTCCGGCACCTCCTCCAAATACTTGAGAATGCCGCCGCGCAGGTGATGCACCTCCCCAAACCCCTGTTGCTGCAGATAGCTGCTTGCCTTCTCGCAGCGAATTCCTCCAGTGCAAAACATGGCAATGCGTTGGGGCGCGTCACGGTTAACCAAAGGGCGTAACTCGCGCTCCACCCAGTCGGGGAATTCACGAAAACACGCGGTGCCAGGGTCGAGAGCGCCTGCAAAACTTCCAATCGCCACCTCATAGCGATTGCGTGTATCAATCACCAGCGTGTTGGGATCATCGATCAATGCATTCCACTGGTTGGGTTCGACATAGGTGCCAACGCTGCGGACTGGACTGACATCCGGACGACCCATGGTGACGATCTCCCGTTTACGCCGTGCCTTAAACCGACGAAACGCCTGCTGCGCACACCAACTGCGCTTCACTTCAAGGCGAGAGAAGTGGGCATCCCCCAGGGTGAGCTGCTGCCGCAACAGATTGAGCACCGCATCAACGCCGACTGCTGGTCCGCTGATCGTGCCATTCACCCCTTCAAGCGCCACCAACACCGAACCACGCACATGGCCGTCCTCGGCGAGGGCAGGCAGAACCTGCAGGATCTGCTCTCGCGTGGCCTCGGTGAGGGGTGTAAAGGCGTAGAACGCCGCCACCAGGAGATTGTTATGCCCTGGGATGCTCATGCCGCGGGGTGGTCCTGCCAGCTGGCCTGCACACCGGCAGCGGCTAACAAAGCACGATCAGCCTCCACATCTGGATTGCCCGTCGTGAGGAGAGTCTCGCCATAGAAGATCGAATCAGCACCAGCTTGAAGACACAGAATTTGGGCTTCCTGGCTGAGGGTCTCGCGACCTGCACTCAATCGAACGCGACTGTGAGGCATCAGGATTCGCGCTGTTGCCACCATCCGGACCAAGGCCAGGGGATCCACCGGTGCTTGGTCTTCCAGGGGCGTGCCCTCCACCGCCACGAGCGCATTAATCGGCACACTTTCCGGATGGGGCGTCATCGTGGCCAACACCTGCAGCATTGACGCCCGATCACGCTGGGATTCCCCCATGCCGATGATGCCGCCACAACAGAGGGTGACACCAGCCTTTCGCACCCGCTGCAAGGTCTCCAGACGTTCCTGATACGAGCGGGTGGTAATGATCCGTTCGTAATGTTCAGGGCTGGTATCGAGGTTGTGGTTGTAAGCCGTGAGGCCAGCATCCGCGAGACGCAGCGCCTGGTCGTCGGTGAGCATGCCGGCGGTGACACAGGCTTCAAGGCCAAGTTCTCGGACCCCACGCACCATCGAGAGCATGGCTTCAAACGGAGCGCCATCACGGATCTCTCGCCACGCCCAGCCCATGCAAAAACGATCAGCACCGGCGTCCTTGGCCGCACGGGCGCGAGCCAATACCGGCTCCACATCCAATTGGGGCTGGCCGGTGACATCACTGCTGTGATGCATCGACTGGGGGCAGTAAGCGCAATCCTCTTCGCAGCCTCCAGTTTTGACACTCAAAAGCGAGGCCAATTGCACGCGATAGCCAGGATTGGCGGCTCGATGCACCTGCTGCGCACGCCAAAGCAGGTCCATCAGTGGGGCATCAAGGATCGCCTGGATCTCCTCAAGGCTCCAGTCATGGCGCAAGGCAACCGAGTCCGTCATCAAGGCTGTTCCGCTGTTGTTCAGGATCCCAGAACACCGGCCCGCAGACCATCAAGCCCCCCAAACCGACGACATCTCCCCTGATAGTCCAACAGAGCATTGAAGAGAGCATCACGGTTGAAGTCAGGCCAGCACACATCGGTGACGTGAATTTCGGCATAGGCCAGCTGCCAGAGCAAAAAATTACTGATGCGGCGTTCGCCACTGGTACGAATCAATAAATCGGGATCCTGTTCACCGGCAGTGAAGAGTTCTGCGGCGAAGGTGCTCTCATCAATGCAGGCAGGATCCAGCTCGCCACAGGCCGCACGAACTGCCAGGGCCTGGGCCGCTAGCACCAGCTCTCGGCGACCGCCGTAGTTCGTGCAAACGTTGAACCGAATCCCGGTGTTGCTCATCGTGCGAGCAGTGGCATCGGCGATCAAGGCCTGCAATGTTTGGGGAAGGGGTTCAAGATCACCCAAGAAGCGAATGCGAACCTGATCGGCCTCAAGAGCCTTCAACTCCCGCCGCAGCACCGTTTCAAACAGGGTCATTAAAAAATTGACTTCCTCACCCGGACGCGACCAGTTCTCCGTGGAAAAGGCAAAGGCCGTCAGCGTCTTGATCCCCCAGTCATGACACAGTCGCAACGTGGATTTCAGAGATTCCACCCCAGCCCGATGGCCCATCACCCTCGGCAAACCACGGGCTTGGGCCCAGCGACCATTGCCGTCCATGATCACGGCGATGTGGGCCGGCAAACGTGAAGGATCAAGATCTGCAGGGCAGAGCTTGTCGCGCTGATCGTTGGAAGTCGCAGCCAAACGAGGGTTCACGAAACGGTGTCCTGATTGGCGCATGCCAAGTTACGCCCGGCGCCCACAGACGTTGAAGCAGAAGGCACAGATGCCGATGATGTCACCCCCATCAGGTCGGTCAGCAGATCCTGAAGACGGCTACTGGTGATCGGGCGTTCCAGCCGGCCGTGATTGGCCAACGACAGGGTGCCTGTCTCTTCCGAGACAACAACACAGATGCAGCGATCGAAACGCTCAGTAATCCCAAGGGCTGCCAAATGACGGGTGCCATAACGACTGTGACCTTGGCGCGACAGAGGAAGAATCACACCGGCAGCGACGATGCGATTTCCTTTCACAACCACCGCGCCGTCGTGCAATGGCGTGTCGGACGCGAAAAGGTTGAGGATTAATTCACTGCTGAGCTGGGCATCAATGGTGACGCCGGAATTCAAAAAATCTTCCGGCCGTAGATCGCTACCGAGGTCCACCACGATCAGTGCACCACGGCGACTCTGCGACAGACGTCCCGCCGCTTCAGTGAGCTGGGCGACGGTGCCGGCCTTCACACGAAGCTTGCTGGCTGGATTGGTCAGGAGAACATCAAACCGCCAAGTGCCCAACAATTCCATCAGCCGACGCAACTCTCCCTGCCACAGGATGGCCAAGGACAGCGAACACGCCATCACAAGGGCCTCGATTAATGCTGCCGTAAGCGGCAGCTTCTCGAAATGGTTGAACAACCAGGCCAGAGCCACCAGCAGCACGTAGCCGCGCAACAACCACAGTGAGCGCTGCTCACTGATGCGCGAAAACAGGAGGAAGCCAATGGCAGAGGCAAAAAGGATATCCAGGAGGCGTGCGTCAAACCACCCCAGCCAATTCACTCCTTAGCTCCAATAATGCCCACATCTTACCGGCACTCCTGGGAGAAGGCGCGTGGGAAGGGTGTCGTAACGCAGCAGATCTTCGGCGGATTCACGCCGTTGGATCACGTCTGCCATGCCGTCGTGCACGAGCAACGCTGCTGGACGGGGAATGCGGTTGTAGTTCGAACTCATGGACGCGTTGTAGGCACCCGTAGCCAGCACCACCAACACATCACCACTGACGCTGGGCGGCAGCGCGAGATCTTTCAGCAGCACATCCCCTGATTCACAGTGCTTGCCTGCCAGAGTGATGGATTCCGTTGGTTGCGCACGGGGACGGTCGACCAAACAGGCGGTGTAGAGCGATTGATAGGTGATTGGCCTTGGGTTATCGCTCATTCCTCCATTCACCGATAGGTAGGTGCGCACCCCTGGAACCTCTTTGCGGGCCCCCAGCGAATACAGCGTGACGCCAGAGCTTGCCACCAAGGAGCGTCCTGGTTCGCAAAGCAAGCGAGGCAGGTCAAGGCTGCGCTCCCGGCAAGCCGCCACAACGGCTTCGGCAACCACTTGCACCCAAGTCTCAATCGACGGCGGATCATCCGACTCCACATAACGAATCCCGAGGCCTCCACCCACATTCAGATCGCCAACTGGATGCCCCAGATCACGCGCCAGCTTGAGCGCATCGGCCATCACCGCCGCCAGATCACGATGGGGAGTGAGCTCAAAAATCTGCGAACCGATGTGGGCATGCAATCCGGTGACGCGAGCCCAGTCACACGTTGCGAGCTGGCGCAGCACGGGCTCGAGTTGATCGGGATCAAAACCAAACTTGCTATCGAGATGGCCAGTGCGGATGTAGTCGTGCGTGTGGCATTCAATCCCTGGCGTAAAGCGCAGCATTAAGCGAGCAGGACGCTCACCCGCTGGCACCAACACTGCTAAACGATCGAGATCATGCTGGTTATCGGCAACGATCATCACGTCGTTGTGGTAGGCGAGCAGGAGCTCCTCATCGGATTTGTTATTGCCATGGAGCACGATGCGCTCAGCGGGCATTCCGCCCTTCAGGGCAGTGAGCAACTCTCCCGACGACACCGCATCCAACCCCAGCCCCTCCGAGGCGGCAATGGCCGAGAGAGCCAGTGAGCTATTGGCCTTCGAGGCATACACCGCCAACGACGCCCCCGGATAGTGACGTTCAAGGGCAGCGCGATAGGCACGGCAGGCTGCACGGATTCCGGCTTCATCCAGCACGTACAACGGTGTGCCATACCGCTCAGCGAGATCGCTTAGGCGACAACCACCCACGGTCATGCGTCCCTGCTCATCCAATGCAGCCGTGACCGGAGCAAGATTGCGATTCGGACTGAGGGGATCACAGCCGGTCTCGAAAGCTTGGGGCATGGAGTTGGAGCAGTGACAGCGTCGGAGTCAATGTAGGAAGCGATGCGTTCTGCTCCCCAAGCGATGGTTGCCAGCAGAAGCGATGCCATGGCAGGCGATTCCCCTGTTGCACTAGGCCCCGATGATTTGAAAGCCTGCCTGGCATTAGACGCCAGGACCCTCGATGGGCTGTGGGGCGTGGAGCAATGGCACAAAGAACTGACTGATCCGCTGCGACTGTGCCGAGGCCTGACCAGAGACCACAACCTGGTTGCCATGGCCTGCGGCTGGCTGGTGGTGGACGAGCTGCACATCACTTTGGTCGCCGTGGATCCAGACCATCGCCACCAAGGCTTTGGTTTCACCGTGCTGCAAGCCCTTCTCAACGACGCACGCCAAACAGGAGCGCAACGGGCCACCCTGGAGGTGGCCCGTTGCAATCAAGCCGCCCTGGCTCTATATCGACGCTGCGGCTTCACCATTCAAGGAACTCGTCGCAGCTACTACAGCGACGGACGCGATGCACTGATTCAGTGGCTTGATCTGCATTGAAGCGATCCGTCCAGGAAAAACCTAATTTCAAGTGCGGGTAACCGGCCTAAGCGATACAAATGGCCGTCGATTTACACTGTCTAAATAATAATTTAGTTGGAAGTTATTCCACGTCTGAGCAGGGATGTGGACAACCGAACCGAGCGGCCACAGTCCGGCTACGCCCCTGATAAGTTGGTCCTATATGCATCCGGCCTGAACGATGTTCGAGCGATTTACCGAGAAGGCCATCAAGGTGATCATGTTGGCCCAGGAAGAGGCTCGACGCCTTGGGCACAACTTTGTTGGCACTGAACAGATCCTGCTGGGCCTGATCGGTGAAGGAACGGGCATCGCCGCCAAAGTTCTCAAGTCGATGGGCGTCAACCTCAAAGACGCTCGTGTTGAAGTCGAAAAAATCATTGGGCGTGGATCCGGCTTCGTTGCTGTTGAGATTCCCTTCACGCCAAGGGCCAAACGAGTTCTTGAGCTGTCGCTTGAAGAAGCCAGACAGCTAGGCCACAACTACATCGGCACTGAACACCTGTTGTTGGGTCTCATTCGTGAAGGTGAGGGTGTTGCTGCCCGCGTTCTCGAAAATCTCGGTGTCGACCTCGCCAAGGTGCGCACCCAAGTGATCCGGATGCTTGGCGAAACCGCGGAGGTGGGTGCCGGTAGCAGCAGTGGCGGCAGCAAAGGGTCCACCAAAACCCCGACGCTCGATGAATTTGGGAGCAATCTCACCCAGCTCGCTGGTGAGGGCAAGCTTGATCCAGTGGTGGGGCGTCAGCATGAAATCGATCGTGTCATTCAAATTCTTGGCCGACGCACCAAAAACAATCCCGTTTTGATTGGTGAGCCGGGCGTTGGCAAAACCGCTATTGCGGAAGGATTAGCGCAACGCATCCAAACAGGAGACATCCCCGACATCCTCGAAGACAAAAGGGTGCTCACACTTGATATCGGCTTGCTGGTGGCCGGCACCAAGTATCGCGGCGAGTTCGAAGAGCGCCTCAAAAAGATCATGGAGGAGATCAAGGCAGCCGGGAACGTGATCCTGGTGATCGACGAGGTCCACACACTGATCGGTGCTGGGGCTGCGGAAGGTGCCATTGACGCTGCCAACATCCTGAAACCAGCTCTGGCGCGGGGCGAACTGCAATGCATTGGCGCCACCACCCTTGACGAATACCGCAAGCACATTGAGCGGGATGCCGCACTGGAGCGCCGCTTCCAACCGGTCAATGTGGGCGAGCCCTCAATCGATGACACCATCGAGATTCTGCGGGGATTGCGAGAGCGCTATGAGCAACACCATCGCCTGAAGATCACCGATGAGGCCCTTGAAGCCGCAGCAACGCTCGGCGACCGCTACATCTCTGATCGCTTCCTGCCGGACAAAGCCATCGACCTGATCGATGAGGCAGGCAGTCGTGTGCGACTTCTGAATTCCAAATTGCCGCCTGCGGCCAAGGAAGTCGACAAAGAACTGCGCACTGTGCAGAAAGAGAAAGAAGACGCCGTTCGCGAGCAGGATTTCACCAAGGCTGGTGAACTGCGCGACAAAGAAGTTGAACTGCGCAATCAGATTCGTAGCTTGCTCCAGAGCAGTCGTGACGGGGTTGATAATTCAGCCGCTGATCCTGAAACGGCCTCCAAGAGCGCTACAACCACCATTGGCTCAACCGAGTCGTCAAACCCTGGCTCCTCTGCTCTCACCACCCCTGTGGTCGATGAGGAAGACATCGCCCAAATTGTTGCCTCTTGGACGGGTGTTCCTGTCCAAAAGCTCACGGAAAGCGAATCGGTGAAACTTCTCAATATGGAGGAAACTCTCCACAAACGCTTGATTGGTCAAGACGAAGCGGTTAAGGCTGTATCGAAGGCCATTCGCCGTGCCCGGGTTGGCCTCAAGAATCCCAACCGACCCATTGCCAGCTTTATTTTCTCGGGCCCCACTGGCGTTGGCAAAACAGAGCTAACAAAAGCTTTGGCAACCTATTTCTTCGGTAGCGAAGAAGCCATGATCCGGCTCGATATGTCGGAGTTCATGGAGCGCCACACAGTCAGTAAGTTGATCGGATCGCCTCCAGGTTATGTGGGTTTCAACGAAGGTGGCCAACTCACTGAAGCAGTGCGTCGTCGTCCTTACACCGTGGTGCTCTTCGATGAAATTGAAAAAGCCCACCCCGATGTGTTCAATCTGCTCTTGCAACTCCTTGAAGATGGTCGGCTGACGGATTCCAAAGGACGCACCGTTGATTTCAAGAACACCCTTGTGATCATGACTTCGAACATCGGTTCGAAAGTGATTGAGAAAGGCGGTGGCGGCCTGGGCTTCGAATTCTCTGGTGAGAATGCCGAAGAAAATCAATACAATCGCATACGTTCCTTGGTGAATGAGGAACTGAAGCAATATTTCCGCCCTGAGTTCCTCAACCGTCTCGACGAGATTATCGTCTTCCGCCAGCTCAACCGTGATGAGGTTAAACAAATCGCTGACATCATGTTGCGGGAGGTGTTTTCACGCATTGGCGAAAAGGGAATCACCTTGTCTGTGTCAGAGGCATTCAAGGAGCGGCTCGTTGAAGAAGGATTTAATCCTGCCTATGGCGCCCGTCCACTACGCCGCGCCGTGATGCGCCTCCTCGAAGACAGCCTGGCTGAAGAAGTGCTCTCAGGACGCATCAAAGATGGCGATAGTGTCGAAGTGGATATCGGTGCCGACAAGAAAGTGGTGGTGCGTCACAAAGACTCTGCCGCACCAGCGCTGGCACCCCCTGAACTCGCCAGCGCTGGACTTTGACGCCAGCCATGCAGTCGCCATCCAGACACTGCGCCAGCCATGCCATCGCTCCATCCCGGGTCATCCGGGGGGAGTCGGCCTGGCAAGACAGCCTCACACTAATTCCAGTCCTGGTCCGCAAACCAGCCCTTCTAGGACGCAGCCGTGCCACCTCCCCACTGCGCAGACAACTAAGGGAGGATTTGCACGCCCAAGGTATTGATGACGTTGCGATCGAACTCAACCACGACTGTTGCGAACAAGATCTCAAACGATTAGCGCAGGAGCTCCTCCAACAGGGGTGTGATGGTGTCATCGCTGCTGGTGGCGGCAAAGTGTTAGATGCAGGCAAATTGCTGGCGGATCGGCTTGGCATCCGTTGCATCACGGTCCCCCTCAGTGCAGCCACCTGTGCCGGATGGACAGCACTCGCGAATCTGTATTCAACGTCTGGAGCCTTTGAGCGGGATGTGGCCCTACAACGCTGCCCCGACCTCCTGATTTTTGACCACTCTCTGGTCCGTCAAGCGCCAGCACGCACCTTGGCGAGCGGTATCGCCGATGCCCTTGCCAAGTGGTACGAGGCGTCCGTCAGTAGTGGTGCAAGCAACGATGGAATCATTCAGCAGGCTGTGCAAATGGCGCGGGTACTGCGCGATCAACTGCTGTTGGATGCCAAGGAAGCACTCAACGATCCCCACAGTGAAGCTTGGGTGCGTGTCGCCGAGGCCTGTGGCCTAACGGCTGGCGTGATGGGCGGATTGGGAGGGGCGCAATGCCGCACTGTGGCGGCCCATGCCGTCCACAATGGACTCACCCAACTTTCGGCCTGCCATCACGTCTTGCACGGTGAAAAAGTTGGCTTTGGAATCTTGGTGCAACTGCGCCTCGAAGAACGTCTTGATGGCAGCCAACTTGCTGGCCAAGCCCGCCGCCAACTGTTTTCCCTGCTTCACTCTCTCGATTTGCCCGTCACGTTGGAAGACCTTGGGCTTGGTCAGGCAGGGCTGCATGAACTGCAGCAGGTTTGTCAGTTCGCCTGCCGTCCAGGCTCTGACTTGCATCACCTACCCTTTGCTGTCAATGAGACGGAACTTCTGGAAGCTCTGGTGAGCACCCAAACCGGAGTGACCTCATCCGCTTCACACCACAACAGGATCAGCCCTTGAGCAACCGACAGCTCCTGGAGCACGCGGTCACAACCCTGCTGGATCAGCAAGCCCGCGAGCTCGCAGCGGATGTGTGCTGGCAATCCTTCAGCTCCCCAGTGCCTGATCACTATCCCGTGGTGCGCCAGGGTTCCGGGCGACTGGTGTTGATGCTCCACGGATTTGACAGTTGCCACCTGGAATTTCGCCGCATCGCTCCTCTTCTGCGCAACAACTACAGCCTGGTGATTCCCGATTTGTATGGTTTCGGGTTCTGTCCACGCCACAGCGCAGCGCCCCCAGAACCAGAAACGGTGATGAGCCATCTGGCCGCACTCATGGACAGCCTTCCGCACGATCAACCGATCGGAGTCATCGGAGCGTCCATGGGCGGTTCAGTGGCCATGGAGCTCGCCCGTCGCCATCCCAACCGCATCGACCGTTTGCTGTTGCTGTCGCCAGCGGGATTGGATGGCAAACCCATGCCAGTTCCACCCCTGTTGGATCAACTTGGTGTTTGGTTTCTCGGTCGACCAGGGGTGCGTCGCTACTTGTGCCGCCAAGCTTTTGCAAATCCCGATGCCAGCGTCGGGCCTGCAGAACTGGAGATCGCCTCCCTCCCACTCCAAGTACCAGGCTGGGGCCCTTCCCTGGGGGCTTTTGCACGCAGCGGCGGCTTTGCCGGATGCGGAGCACCGCTGCCGTCCCAACCACTGAAGGTGTTGTGGGGCAACCAAGACCGCATTCTGCGGGCACCGCAAAAGCGCGCGGCTCAAGATCTACTTGGTTCGAGTTTAGAAACGGTTGACCAATGCGGACATCTTCCCCATCTTGATCAAGCTGAACTGGTGGCCCAGTGGTGGAGAGCTTTGGAAACGTCCCGATGAGCGAGTCCAACACCAGCTCAGGCCCCCTCTTGAAACTCTTGGCCAATGGCCTCAACCTCTGGATTCGCCGTCAATGCGATGAGGTTGACGACCTCAATCTCGTCCTCAAGGGATCAGCACTTCAATTGCTGCGGGGTCATCTCAAGCGCGTGGAACTGGAAGGACGGCTTGTGACCTTTCAAGGCTTGCCAGTTCATCACGCCTCCCTGGAAAGCGGTGCGCTTCATCTCAACGTCAAACCCAATCAACCAGGCCAGGTCTTGCAACTGCAAGACCCCTTTCAACTCCGAGGTTGCGTGACCATGCGCGGCAGCGATCTCAACCGTGCTTTGCTCACCGATCGCTGGCGCTGGCTTGGCGACTGGCTGGCCGAACAACTGATGGGCCTGACGACCCTGGGAAACTTCGCCATCGATAACGACACCTTGGTGCTCTCAGCTCCGGTGGGCCATGACAACGACGACGTGGTGTGCAAACGCTTCAGGCTCGATGCTGCAGCCGGCACCATTCGAATCCGGTGGATGGAAGGCGACGGGGAGGTGCGCTTGCCCATGGACCCCAACATCACCATCGAGGCAGCCGATCTCAAAGCCGGGCTCCTGCATCTCAAAGGCCGAGCCGCTGTCACACCCTGATCAATCCTGGCACCCTTAGCCAGAAAGATGTGGCAAAAGCAGGGTGACGGCGTAATACACAACTGCGGGCGTGAAGAGATAGCTATCGATTCGGTCGAGAATGCCGCCATGACCAGGCAAAGCATCACCCGAATCTTTTAAGCCTGCATCACGCTTCATCATGGATTCGGTGAGATCCCCAACCAGGGCAAACAGGGCCACAAGGGCACCAAGCAAACCGCCACTGACCATGGCCCAAGGCCATTGCATCCACAGCGCAAACCCCATCCCGACGGCCACCGATGCCATCAAACCCCCGAGGGCTCCCTCCACCGTTTTACCTGGAGAGATCGGCGACAACGGCAGTTGTCCAAAACGACGGCCCACCAGATAGGAACCAATGTCGCTGGCGACGATCATCAAGCAAGCCATCAACGTGATCACCAAACCTGCAGTCAGCCAATGGGGGCCAGAAGGAAGCGGAAGGGAATCCGTGAGCTGACGCAAGCGCAACCAATGACTCGGCAGATAGCCCAAATAAAAGAGACCAAAGATCGATGAAGCGATATCGGCAATTGACCCTGTGACCGGCTGCAGCAACAACCAGCCACAGATGGCCGCACCAGAAAGGGGCAGCACCGCCGAGGCCAGATGGGACGGCAAGCCACCCGTGAGATCCCATTGGGTACTGATCAGCAGCAGCTGACACACCACAAGGGTGGTTTTCGCCGCGGGGCGGATGCCGGTGCACTGCGCCATTCGGAAAAATTCCAACAGGCCGAGATGCACGATCACACCAAGAGCCACGGTGAACCACCAGCCACCAAGGCCCACCACCACCAAACCAAACAGGCCCGCACCAAGACCACTGACCAAGCGCTGCCGGGAGACGCTCTGCATCGCCTGACCTTTAGGCCACAATCCTCACCCTACCGCTGATCTGCTCCGGCCAAAACTGGCGCTGCTGTTCAATCCAAGCCAATCGCGCCTGATCAAGACGCTCTCCAGGCACCAGCAAGGGGATTCCGGGCGGATAGGGGCACACCAGCTGGGCTGCAATCCCACCCACGGCATCGGGCCAGGCCAACTCACGACTTGGTGCACACCAAGCTTCCCCACAATCCATGGCAAGGGCAGTGATCAAGGGAATCGGCGGAGGCGTGAATGGCGGGAAAGGGCTGGTCCGCCCCAGGTATTGACGCAAACCTCGCCATTCGCGAAGCATCCTGCGTCCCAGCCCCGGCCGAGCCGCCAAACCCAAACAAAAGGTGAGACACCCCGGCTCTGGTAGTTCTCCCACAAGGCCACGAGGCAGCAACCAAGCATCGGCATCCAACCCACTGATCCCCGCAGCTGCGGTGTGCCAAATCAACCGCAGGGGATCAGCGGTCTCCAGCAGCGGAAGCTGGTGGTCGCGCAAGTCATCAGCCAACTCCCGTGCCTGATCCAGGCGGCAACGCAAACGTCGACGACCACGCCAGGTTTGCCAATCGGCCAACGATGCCTCGCAGGACGCCAGCAACAGGGCACTGGGACTGGTGGTCTGCAACCAGCCAAGACTGCGAGCAACAGCAGCGGGATCAATGCGTTGACCTTGGTGCCATAAAACGGCGGTTTGCCCTAAACCAGTGGACGACTTGTGCAGGGAATGCACCACCAGATCGGCCCCGGCATGCAGAGCAGAGGGCGGCAGCCCGCAAGTTTGCGACACGAGGAAATGACTGCCATGGGCCTCATCCACCAGCACCGGCAAGCCTTGCTGATGGAGTCGATCGATCAGAGGGCCTGAATCAACCGCGCCACCCTGATAGGTGGGTTGCACCAGGACAGCTCCCACAGGGCTGTGACCCTGATGGTGCGCTTGTGCAAGGACACCGTTCAGCCAAGGAAGATCCACGGGGGCCACGTGTCCGCAATCGGCGAGAAAAGGCAGATCAAACAACACTGGCCTGATCCCGCCCAACGCACAGGCCTGCAGCAAACTGCGATGGCTGTTGCGCGGCAGCAACAGGGACTGGCCAGGCCGAGCCATCGCCAACAGCGCAGCCTGAAGCATGCCGGTGGCACCGTTGACGCCATACCAGCAATGGTCAGCACCGAACGCCGCCGCTGCCGCTCTCTGACTCGCCGCGACAGCCCCATCGGGTTCTAAAGGACCACCGATCTCAGGCAATTCAGGAAGATCCCAGTGCCCAGGCTGCAGACGCAGCAATGAGCGCACACCAGGCGCCAAACCCGATCCGCCGCCATGGGCAGGAAGGTGTAAGCGCCAGCCACGGCGGGCACGCAAGAGCGGAAGCAAGGGCGTGTCCATGGTCAGGGCACGACTTTTACTGCATCATCCGTCAGCACGCCCCCAACCAAACCAGCTCCCTAGAGTCACCGCTTGCATCCAAGGGATTGGGCATGGTTGCCACGGCAGAAAAGGTCAATAACGCCGACCAAGCCCTGCGCTATCAACCCGGCCGTGATGCCCGCTGGCTACTGCTGCGCCCATGGATCGTGATTCCGCGATTGATGCAGATCGTTTGGGCCCTGCTGGGGTTGATTTTGAGTGTGGTGCTGCGGGGAGGCAGCAAGGATCCCGAGGTGCAGCGCAAACTGGCGCGCACCTTGCTGCGCACCCTGACGAATCTGGGCCCCTGCTTCATCAAGGTGGGGCAAGCCCTCTCCACACGTCCTGATTTGATTCGGCGTGACTGGCTCGATGAACTCACACGCCTGCAAGACGACCTTCCCGCGTTTGATCACAGCATTGCCCTAGCGACCATCGAAGACGAACTTGGTGCCCCTGTGAAACAACTGTTCGAAGAGTTCCCAGCCCAACCGGTCGCTGCGGCCAGTCTTGGTCAGGTCTACCGAGCTCGCCTTCAAGGACAACACTGGGTGGCGGTCAAAGTGCAACGCCCCAATCTCGCGTTCATCCTGCGTCGCGACATGGTGTTGATCCGCAGCTTGGGAGTGCTGGTGGCCCCGCTGCTACCACTCAACCTCGGGTTTGGGCTCGGCGAGATCATTGACGAATTCGGCCGCAGCTTGTTCGAAGAAATTGATTACGAACGGGAAGCAGACAATGCTGACCGTTTTTCTGCTCTGTTCGCAAACAATCCTGCAGTCACAATTCCACGGGTGGAGCGCATGCTCACATCAAGGCGAGTGCTGACCACCAGCTGGATCCACGGCACCAAACTGCGCGATCGTCAGGAATTACAGGATCAACGACTGGATACCAGTGCCCTGATTCGCACAGGTGTGATTTGTGGGTTGCAGCAATTACTGGAGTTTGGCTATTTCCATGCCGACCCCCACCCTGGAAATCTGTTTGCCCTCAGCGGCCGCAGCGGAAATCTCGGCCATGTGGCCTATGTGGATTTCGGGATGATGGATTCCATCAGCGACAGCGACCGGCTGACCCTTACGGGGGCTGTGGTGCATCTCATCAATCGCGACTTCGAAGCATTAGCGGAAGACCTCCAAACACTGGGATTTTTGGCCCCCAATGCGGATCTAAAACCCATCATTCCAGCATTGGAAGAGGTCTTGGGAAGCAGCCTTGGTAATGCCGTTGGGTCGTTCAACTTCAAGGCGATCACCGATCGCTTCTCCGAGTTGATGTACGACTATCCCTTCCGAGTCCCGGCGCGCTTTGCGCTAATTATTCGAGCTGTGGTGAGCCAAGAAGGTCTGGCACTGCGGCTCAATCCCGACTTCAAGATCATTGCAGTGGCCTATCCCTATGTGGCACGTCGGTTGCTGGCGGGCGACACCCGAGAGATGCGTGAAAAGTTGATGGACGTGATTTTCGATCGCCAGGGACAGCTGCGGATCGAGTGCCTAGAAAGCCTGCTCCAGGTGGTGGGCGACAGCGGCACGACTCCTGGCCTTGAGCTGATCCCCGTGGCAGGAGCTGGGCTAAAACTGCTGTTAGGGAAAGACGGTGGTGATTTGCGCCGTCGTCTTCTGCTGACGCTGATTAAAGACGACCGCCTGAGCACCGCAGACCTACGGGCCCTGGGATCGATGCTGGCGCGCACCTTTGGGCCTGGCCAAGTGGCTAGCACGATGCTGCAACGACTCAATCCGCTGGCGGCGGCCTAAGTCCTTTAAGGTCAAACGCTGTTTCACTGATTGCGCAAGCCTTCGATACCATGGCACTCGCGCCGGATTTCGCGCCCGTTGACCTGCAACAGGCTGACTTCGACAGCTATGCGGAGTTATTCGGCGATCTCAATGCCGACGACATCCTGCTGGAGTATGCGCGCATCAGCCAACCGCCCTACTTAATAGCCGGACTCGGGTTGGCCATCGGCGTGGTGTGTGGTTTGACCTTTGCCCAATTGGTGAAAGATCGCCTCCTAGGCTGGAAAGACGACCGCCTTCCTCTTCTGCCCCTGGGTCGGTTGGAAACAACCATGAGTTACACCGGCATCGTGCTTGGTGTCATCTTGTTTATCGGGGGCTCACTGCAAGTGTTCGGCTTTGCCTCAGGAGCGGCATACTTGGTTTCATTATTGTTGTCTCTGCTGACAGGAGGCGCGCTCTGGACTCAATTGGAAAGGCTGATGAAACAAGTGGAAACCGGGAACTTCAAGGCTGTTGACTTTGACAACTTCGATGAATTCTTCTAAGTCAAGCTTCTCAATCAACAATTAAATCGCAATGTAAGCCTCAAGTTGGGCATCACCATGGCGGAGCATTTCTAGGCCTTCCCTCTCAAGACGACGGGTACGATCTCGGCTCATCTTGAGAGTTTTGGCAATACCGGTGAGGCTCATCGGGTCTTCGCCATCCATGCCATACCGCATCCGCAGCACTCGCCTCTGCAGATCCGGTAATTGCTCCAACAAATCCCGCAGATCGCCCTTGAGGCACTCGCCTTCCACCTGGTCACTCGGCAGTTCACCATCACCCGCTAGCAGCTCCAGCAGTTCGGTGTCATCGCCATCACCCACCTTCATCTCCAAACTCACCGGCTGACGCGCACGGCACATCAGATCTTT
>JBMHDE010000027.1:0-213418 GCA_049889555.1 Synechococcus sp.
TGATCAGGATGCTCGCGCCGATACATGTGGAAAACTCTGGGCGGCTTTTGGGCTCAAAAGAGCCCGTTTCGACACATTTTAGCCCCAGAAATCGCTGAGATTCACTGCGCCGCAGGGGATCTGATCTTATTCAGGAAGCCCAAAGTAAATTTCAGAAATAGTTCTTTTTGCTTTTATTTTGTTTGCCTCATTCGATTAATACTATTAATGAATTCAATCACCGAATCCAAAAGAGGGGAAAAAGACTTATTTCTTTTTGCTATCAAGCAAATCAATCAGTTGCTGTAGTTTTTTCGATCGACTCGCGCACGGAGGTGGCTTCAGGCATCGTGCCCTCTTACATCACAGCAAGCTGCATCTCTTTGCACATGTTGCGAAGCTGCTGAATTCTCTGCTTAACATCAGCTTTTTTCAGCAGCAGTCGCCATTGCATTCTCTCCAATTTTGGCATCGTACCATTTGCCTTCAATGATGCGCTGGCTCCAAGCCACACAGCGATCCAGTTCAACCTTCCCCGACCCGACAAGTGCTTCATGACGCGAGACATTCCGGCCCAGGAGCAAATGCGCAAATGGTTTCGCAGCCACTTGCTCGGGCGAGAACTGGAATTGCAAGAGCTTTACGACCTATCGCCTGGAGAGCTGGATCTCTTGATGGCCGAAACCGCCGAAATCCGTTCCGATCTAGAGAACAAAGCTCGCAGCCATGGCCGCTGGTGCACAGCAGGCTATGTGCTCGAACTGGCGCGGATCATTGATGCACGCCGCAATACAGACAACAGCCCATGGCCATCGTCCTGACCCTTGCCGATCAGCTGCTGGCGAGAAACATGAACGAACTGGATATCAGCCTGGTGTTGGCGCGGCTGCGCGATGAGCACTACAACCTCACCCTGACCGACTTTCTGGCCGACGTCCAAGCTCCTAATCGAATCCAGGCCATTGAGACCTTTATTTGGCAGCATCTCCAGGTCCAGTTCCGTGGCCGACGCTTTGCCATCAATCCGGAACTTTTACGCGCCCATATGGATTGGGGCAACGCATGGCGCCAGCTGCGCTTGCGCTATGGCCTCAGCTGCGTCCAACTGCCCAAGGACCCCAACCAACCACTCGTTCACTTTGTCTTTGTGGCAGGACCCAACGCCCTGTGCCCCAATCGGCCAGAGCTACATCGGGATCAAGGTGACCCCCACTACAACGATCACTTTGTTTGGGAAGCTTGAATCGATCACAACGCCGGCTGCTGCTGATGCCAGCGCAGCCCCCTAGCGGTAGTTCTCAAACTGCAGAGGCACATCGAGCTCCTCTTCCTTGGACTTAAGCAACTGAATCGCCTGCTGAAGATCATCTTTGCTCTTCCCTGTGATCCGCAGGCTTTCTCCCTGGATCGCCACAGTCACCTTCTTGAGACCATCACGCACGCTCTTGCTCAAAGTCTTAGCGATCTCCTGACGTAGCCCCTTGCGCAACTTCACCACCTGCTTAACCCGATTGCCACCAACAACTTCAGCGGGCTGAAAATCAAAAATCTTGAGCGACAACTTGCGCTTGGTTGCCTTCGCTCGCAAAACATCCTCCACCGCCTGCAAGGTCATATCGCTCGCGGTGGTGATCACAACCTCAGTTTCCTCCAAAGCGATCTCTGTGCCGGAATCTTTGAGGTCGTAACGGGTGCCCACATCTCGACGCACCTGATCCAGCGTATTCACCAACTCCTGACGGTCGAAATCCGACACCACATCAAAGGAGTAGGTGGTGCTAGCCATGGCAGCTGGTCGCTCAGAAGGATTCCTACCCTATCGGTGCTGATGCCAGCTGACCGCAGAGCGCCGGCAACCAGGCACGTCCATTGCTTTCAATACGGTCATTCAACCCGGAATCTATGAATCTCGCCGCCCTGTTCACTGCCAATGCCGCGGCCCCTTATGCCTGGTCTCTTGTGCTTGCAGGCGCTGTGGTGATTGCAAGCATCATCCCGCTAGGGGCGGCCCGTTCGCAGGCCGACTTCACCATGGTCGACTTCAAAGCGCCACGGGCGATGTTTGACCGCCTGCCGGACTGGGGAAAGCGGGCCAGCTGGGCACACCAAAACAGCTTTGAAGCCTTCAGCTTGCATGCACCCGCTGCGCTACTGGCGCTGGTGGCCGCGCTACAGACGGGCCACCTTCCCCCACTGGTTCCCGTTGCTTCCCTGCTGCAACCCGCCTTGCGGCTGGTTTATCTCGGGGCCTACGTCGGCAATCTTCCCCCTCTACGGGGCCTGTGTTGGGCGTCTGCCCTCCTTTGCACAGCGATCCTGTATGTGGAAGGACTCAGGGCACTTCTGCAGATGGTGTGACCGCTGCCCAGCGAGCTAGTGCTTTGTGCGGATCGGCAATCGAAGCAACCGACTCATGCACATAGGCCTCCCAACCATGCTCAGGGAGGCCTGCAAACACCATCAAATTGAGGGGGTAATGGTCGGAATCTGTGCAACGACGAAAGTCATCGCGGAACAAAAACACAGGTTTGCCAAGGGCGAATGCCATGCCCACTTCCACCATCACCCCTTCATCTGGGGGAGTGCCATTGACAATGGCGAATACCCCATCGGCGTCGCGCACGTCCCGCAGACACTGTTGTGCAACGCCGTAGGCCCAACCAGGTTGATTGACATCAATGCCGCTGTTGCGCTGAAACGGTTCCAACACCGTGAGTCCTAGCTGTTCTAGTTCCTGCACGAAAAGGGGAAGAAGTCGTTCTCGACTCAGCAGCGAAAACCCGAGCGGTGAAGCCAAGTAGATCGTCTTTCCCTCCATCACCACTCAACTCTGGCTTCCCTGAAACTGCTTCAAAGCAGCCACCACAGCGGCAGGTGATTGAGGATCCACCATCAACACGCTGCCACCGGGAGCTTCCGCCAGCTGCTCACCCATCGCCATCCAATCTTTGGCCAGCATCAAGCGCATCGCTTCTGCTGTTTTGGGATTGGCTTGCAGGGCATCAGCCATGACCAATGCCGCCTTGGCCTTGGCCTCCGCCAGCACTTCCTGCTGCTTCGACTGCGCTTCCGCCTCCAACAGCAGCGCCTCTTTCTGAGCTTGAGCGTCTAACACCAACGCCTCGGCACGACCGCGTGCTTCGTTGAGCTGCGCTTCCTTATCCCCCTCAGAACGCAAGATAGACGCACGCTTTTCCCGTTCCGCCGTCATCTGTTGTTCCATCGCACGCTGCACCCCAACCGATGGAACGATGTCACGCATCTCGACACGCGTGACCTTGACCCCCCAGGGATCTGTGGCCTGATCGAGCTCGCGCAACAGAAATTCACTCACCTCACTCCGGGTCGTGAAGGTCTGATCCAGATCAAGCTTGCCCATCTCTGCCCGAATCTGCGTCAGCACCAGATTGACCATTGCCGCTTGAAGGTTATCGACGGCGTAATACGCCTGGGAATGCTCCAACAACTGCCAATACACAACCGCGTCAACTTGAATCGCAACATTGTCACGCGTAATGCATTGCTGGGGAGGAATATCAAGAACCCGCTCCTTGAGCGATTCATGGCTCACGACCTTTTCCAACACTGGCAACACAACAGACAACCCAGGCTGCAGCTCCCGGTCATATTTACCAAGACGTTCCACCAATCTGGAACGGCCGCCACTCGTCACCATCACACTGCCAGTGCCAAAAAAAGTTAAAAGAATCAGCGCGGGTAAGGCATAGAAAACTTCCATATCCGCCAAGCAGTTTCTTGGATGATACGAACAGGTCCTCAGCAACACAACAACCTTCCCAACCACAGCCGAAAGCTTCAAAGTGGGGGCATTCCTTTCAACAGCACCCATGGCTGCGCCTTTGATCTGGTTGTTGGTGGCTGGGGTGCTCTTTGCTTTAGAGCTGGCTCAACCAAGCTTCGATGCCCTGCTCTGTGGCGCCTTGGCGGCCTTGACAATGTCGGCGCTGACGGCCCTTTTGCCCCCCCTGTCACCCGCGAGTCAGATCGGGGGGTTTGTGGTGCTCACGGTGGTCAGCACCTTGTGGGTCTCCCGCTGGTCCGCCCATCGCAATCCCAAACCTGGAAACCAAAACCCACGGGAAGAGCTTGCCGACGTGACCAGTGCGATCGCACCCGATCGTGCAGGCCGAGTCCGATGGCATGGCCAAAGCTGGGCAGCCACATCGCTCGACCTAGACCGAACGATGGAGCCTGGCGATCGGGTGCTGGTCGTTGGGCGAGACGGCAATCATCTCCAAGTGTTGGCCTATGGGGGCGTTAATCAAAAAACAACAGACTGACCACCTTCCCCATCTCCTCAGCGGTGCGGCAACTATTGAGAAGCGTCTCACTGTCGTGAAACGCCAGGCAAATCAACTGATCGCAGCGACTAATGATGTCTTGGTTGCAAAGACTGCTGGCCAAAGGAAGCGGCAAATCGTCTTGATTTGGTTTCTCAATCAGATGGAGCACGCGATCAAGGCTTTCGCGAATCTCCGGCAATTGCCGCTCCAGGCTTTGGGGCAAGAGCACCGTGAGTTTGGACGGGTCGACCTCAAGAACACCACGAATCACCGCGGCATTCACGCCCTGCGCACCTGACGTGATCAGGGTGTGACCTTCTTGAGCTAGCGACCGAGCAATCAGCTCAACCAGATGGATCGCCACGATCGGAACGTGCCGGCTTCCAAGGATGGCAATTTTTCGCTTGCCTTTGTCCTGGAGCAGCGCCAGTTCCTGGGCAAGGGTGTCGACCCTGTCGAGAGCAGGGAGATCAAGGGAGCGGCTCAAAGACATCCCGCCAGTAACAATTTGAAAGTAGCAGCAATTCCTCAGCCGGGGAGCAGGGATCCGTGCCGCCCTCCCGGGCACTGATAGGACCTCATACCGATCACATCGTCAGCCCCAAGACCGCAAACAGACGATCAAGCTGGCAATGCTCCTCCACCAAACGGAAGGCATACGTGGCCTTCACCGCTTCATGCAAACGCACATGGCCAAATGCCTGTTCGATCACCTCCACTGTGGCCAAGGTGTCTCGCTCCACCTTTAAGAGAGGCACATCAAGTTCTTCCGCCCGGCTGATCAGCTGAGGCAGCGGTTCTCCAGCGCCGGTGAGAATCAAGCACTGGGTGGACGCTTCCAGAGCTGCCAACTGAATGTCGGTACGGTCGGCGCCGGTGACAACAGCCATATTCCGACGCCGGCGAAAAAACTCCATGGCGGAGTTCACATTCATGGCACCGATGCTCAGGGTTTCCACCAACAGCTCAAGGCGCTCTTCACAACAGATCACCCGGGCATCGAGACGACGCACCAGTTCCCCAACGGTGACACTACGCAGCAGGGGGGACCGGGGCATCACCCCGAACACTGCCAACCCCAGGGATTCCAACTCAGGCACCACATGGCGCTGCAAGGTGTCGACTTCATCGGGCGTGACCGCATTGAGCACAATGCCAGCCAACCGGTCTCCCAGCTGATCACGCGCGGCGAGAAGGGCATCGACACTACGACTGTCCTGCCAGAGATGGACCAGCACAACTGAGGCCTCAAGCCCCTGGGCCAACTGGCCAAGACTGAGGCCATACAGCAGGCCTTCATGCAGACTTCCAGCTGCTTCTAGCAAGGTCACGGTGTTGTCATCAGCGCTGAGCTGCTCCTGAAGACGAACAAAGCCTTGACCAGCATCAAGGGTTCCAGACTCCAAACGTTGATCGGCTGTCGCCGGAGCCAACAAGTGCAACGAGGGAATCAATTGGGCATCCGTTAGCCCAAGAGTGGTGCCAATGAAGCGAACATCGTCATCAATCAGTGGCTCGGGCAGCGGCCCGCTCTCGGGAGTCCAGTCAAGACTGGTGGCCAGAGGCTTCCCAAAACGCACCGCGTGTCCCGCTGCAGCCAGCTGACGTGCGAAGCCCAAAACCAAGGCTGATTTCCCACTAAAGGGTTCGCACGATCCAATCAGCAAGGTGGATCCCATCACCAGCTCCGAGCGCCCTTGTGGGACTCAATGTAACGGCCCCGCTCAACGCATCAGCTGGCGTCACGCTCCAGCAGAAGCCAACGCCAAAACTCATCCGGCAAATCCTGGGGCGCCGTGTTGGGAGGAATCCGCATCAACCAACTTGCAAACTGATGGGCCGGCAAGACAAAGCTGTACTGCACCCCTTCTAAATCGGGGAACGTCAGCTCACACGGGCAGGGGGCCAGCGGCGAGCGCACATCGCCCCAGGTAATCAGGTAGTCGTGCCCTTTCCCCTGGCCAAGCGCACGTTGGCCTTCAAAACGCCCTTGATGAAGCAGCGGCAACGTCTGCCGCAAGGTTGCCTCCTCCCGCAAGCCGCCGCAGTAGGGGGCAAACAGCGCGATCTGAGCTTCTTCAGCTGAGCTGTGCACGGGCCATTGGTCTTTCTTCCAGAATGCCTCAAGCTGGGGGAATGGCCCACCCATCCGCTCCTTCAGTCCCCGATTCCCCCTGGGAAGGACGACGCATCGGCATTACCGGCATCCGTGGAACCCTGGGCCAAGCCCTATGCCGACAGCTGCGGAAGCAAGGCGCAGTGGTGGTGGGCCTCAGCCATGGGCCGCGACCGCAAAGCGACGATCCCGCTACGGCGCCACAGGAATGGGCGCAATGGCGCTGCGACCATGAGCACGAACTCGATCCTGTCTTGCACACCCTCGACGTGCTGGTGCTGAACCACGGCATCAATCCTGGGGGTGATCAACGCAGCGAGACGCTCTCGAAGGCTTTGCGCATCAATGCGCTGAGCAGCTGGCAACTACTAAACCGGTTCGAAACCATCGCAACGGCATCGACGCGGCAAGGACGTCGCCGTGAGCTGTGGGTGAACACATCAGAAGCAGAAATTCAACCGGCCCTCAGCCCCGGCTACGAACTCAGCAAGCGCCTCATTGGCCAGCTGGTCAGCCTGCGTTGGAGCAATCGCAGCGTTGAAGAACGGGAGCGAATGCACTTGCGAAAACTCGTTCTTGGACCGTTTAAATCTGAACTAAATCCGATCGGATTGATGTCAGCCGATTGGGTCGCACAGCAGGTGCTATTCCAAGCACAAATGAACCTAACGCTCATCATCGTAACCCCCAATCCACTCACATTTGTGGTGATGCCGTTCAGTGAACTGGGGAGAACGATCTACAATCGTCTCTTCAATCGCCCCGATCGGTAAGGATCTCACAGCCGTCAGAGGTGACCACAATTGTGTGTTCCCATTGTGCTGAGAGGCTGCCGTCACGGGTCACGACGGTCCAACGATCTTTCAAAGTGCGGCAATGCTTACTGCCGGCGTTGAGAATCGGCTCGACTGCCAGGGTCATGCCCGCACGAAGCTTCACATTCGGGAGGTCATCAGTGCGGAAGTTAAACACCGACGGTTCTTCATGCAAATTGCGACCAACGCCATGACCGGTGTAATCCTCAACAACACTGAAGCCATGAGCAACAACATGGTCTTCCACCGCACCGGCGATATCGAGAAGAGTGTGACCAGCCTTAATTTTCGCCAACCCGGCCATCAAAGACTCTCGGGCTACACGGCTCAGAGTTTGCGCTTCATCAGAAGCATCACCAACGCAAATCGTGATGCAACTATCACCGTGATAGCCGTCAAAGTACGCTCCCGTATCAACCTTAAGAAGGTCGCCATTGCGAATCACCCGCTTATTACTGGGAATTCCATGCACCACTTCATTGTTGATGCTGGCGCAAATACTGGCCGGAAAACCGTGATAGCCCTTAAAACTGGGGGTTGCACCCATCTCACGAATCCTTCGTTCAGCAAACGCATCAAGATCTCCTGTGGTCTGTCCTGGCTCCACAAATCCCATGATTTCGCGCAGCACAGTGGCCACGATGCGGCTGGACTCAGCCATGATCTTCAGCTCGCGGGCCGACTTCACCTCAACACCACGGCGTTGCTGAATCCGTGGGCCGGTGGTGGTTGCTCGACCGCCGTTGGATGCGGCCAGGAGATCAGCAAACAGATTCATCGAAACAGACGAGCGAAGAGGCTTGGATGTCGCCGCAGGCGGGTCTGAGAGTCCGCAACCAACTCGACGGTCCTGAATTCACGCTATCAATATCTGCAGCTTGAGGAGTGGGTGATGCCGTGGCTGCGCCGCATTCGCCAGCTGCATCGCTGGGTCGCACCTTTTGTTGTCTTACCGCTGTTCATCAGCCTAACCACAGGCGTGGGCTATCGCATCGCCCGCGACTGGGGAGGCGTTGATCGAGCTCAAGTGCATTGGCTGATGAACTTGCACGAAGGGGAATGGCTTGGACCGCGCTTGGAACCTTTGGTCGTGCTGCTCAATGGTCTCGGCCTGCTCTGGATGCTGGTCACGGGAGTGACCATGGCTTGGCAGTCTCTGCGCAGGGTGCAAAAATGCCCCAGAACTAGGGGGACGACGAAAGGGTAAGCTGGTTGTTTGGCGTGATTACCCGGAGCTGGGATGGCAGCGGATTCGAAAGAAACTTCCTCACAGGATGAAGTTACTGATGTGACAACCAGTGATGTGGCTGTCGCTGACGCTCCCGCCAAGGCGACGAGCAGTGCATCAACCGTGAAGCTCAGCGCCCAGCAGCTGATCCAAGAGTTTGAGACAGCGCAGAAGAAATCCGAGCTGCCTGATATTTACGTGGGCGACACCGTTCGCGTTGGTGTCCGCATTAGCGAAGGCAACAAAGAGCGCATTCAGCCCTATGAAGGCGTTGTGATCGCCAAGCGCCACGGTGGACTCAATGAGACCATCACCGTGCGTCGCATTTTCCAAGGAATTGGCGTTGAGCGTGTCTTCATGCTCCATAGTCCCCAAGTCGCCACCATTAAGGTCGAGCGTCGCGGTAAAGTGCGTAGAGCGAAGCTTTTCTATCTGCGTGACCGAGTGGGCAAGGCCACTCGCGTGAAGCAGCGCTTCGATCGCTGAGGCTCCGGTCTCATTCCGTCCAAAAACCATTGCTTGCGATGGTTAAGGGGTCCATCGCCTTGCGCCGTTAGTTCAGTTGGTAGAACGCAGGTCTCCAAAACCTGATGTCGGGGGTTCGAGTCCTCCACGGCGCGTCCGATGGCCCCTTATGCACATTTCTGAGTTCGAGCATGGAGTTGGATCTTCAACCTGGTGATGTTGTGAAGGTGCTCGAATCAGCCGCTCTTGGCTGGGTTCGAGCTCGAGTCATTCGTGTCAAGTCTGGTGGTCGTGTGGTCGTCCAGAGCGACCAAGGGCGTGAGTTCACGGCTCGCGGCAACCAAGTGCGTTTAATTGAGCCTGCAGGTTTTCGTCCCTGACGTTTTCGATGCATTTATTTTATGAAGCTCCGCCATAAGCGGAGCTTTTTTGTATCTTGCGTGCCTAGGAACTCTTTTTGGGGCAAGACGACCACAAACCCTGGCCAGTTCACCCAGCAAGCTTCCTCAGATGCCATAGGAGCGACAGGAGTGGGCGGCCGATGGTCACGAGCCATTCACAACGATCATTTCCAGCCTTTCAAACAGCCTCCAGGTTGCTGGGTGAGACCCGACCGCAGCGTGGATGAACGCCAACAAAGGCCATCGATCAACAACCCAATCAGGCCTTCCTGGGGTGATGACAACAACGCTCACGCCCAACCACAACCAGCAATCAGCAGCAACACCCACCAGTTGGTTGACGGAGGGCAGGGCTGAGGTCGATACTATCTAAGTCGTCGAAACGACACAGGGCAACCACAGGGGATTGTTCACCTGATTGGTTCATCCTGGGACCGTAGTTCAATTGGTTAGAGCACCGCCCTGTCACGGCGGAAGTTGCGGGTTCGAGCCCCGTCGGTCCCGTTCCAAAAATCCCACACCAAAGTGTCGGTTCGCGTTCGCCTGGCTCCCAGTCCTACCGGAACTCTTCACATCGGAACTGCTCGAACAGCCGTTTTCAACTGGTTGTTTGCCCGTCATTGCGGGGGTTCATTCCTGCTAAGAATCGAGGACACTGATCAAGAGCGGTCGAAACCGGAATACACCGAAAATATTCTCCAAGGGCTGAAGTGGCTGGGAATCGATTGGGATGAATCCCCAGTGATTCAGAGTGAACGGGTTGAGCAACACCGAGCAGCCATTCAACGCTTGCTCGACCAGGGCCTGGCCTATCGCTGCTACGTCAATGAAGCGGAATTGGAGGCGATGCGGGAGGCACAAAAGGCCTCCAACCAGGCTCCCCGCTACGACAACCGTCACCGTGACCTCACTGCCGAGCAAGAAGCAGCGTTCCATGCGGAAGGACGTCAATGCGTGATTCGTTTCCGGATTGACGACAACGCCACCATTCGCTGGACTGACCTCGTGCGTGGGGCCATGAGCTGGCGCGGGGCTGACCTCGGTGGCGACATGGTGATTGCCCGCCGCGCCCCCGCCGGTCAGATTGGAGATCCGCTGTACAACCTTGTTGTGGTGGTCGATGATGCCGCCATGGCCATCAGCCATGTGATCCGTGGAGAAGATCACATTGCCAACACAGCCAAGCAACTTCTGCTTTATGAAGCGCTCGAGCTTCCGCGACCGACATTTGCCCACACCCCGCTGATCCTCAACGCGGAAGGTCGCAAACTGTCCAAGCGCGATGGCGTCACGTCGATCAATGATTTCCGTTTGATGGGGTACACGCCGGAAGCCATTGCCAATTACATGACCTTACTGGGCTGGTCTGTGCCCGAGGAAATGGACGAGCGCTTCAGCTTGGAGCAGGCCGCTGACGTGTTCAGTTTCGATCGTGTCAACAAAGCAGGGGCCCGATTTGATTGGGACAAACTCAACTGGCTCAATGCGCAAGGTCTGCATGCCCTAAGCCCTGAACACCTGTTGGATGCCCTCCAACCTCTTTGGGCTGAACAGGGCTGGACGCTGCCCGAGGATCGCACTTGGGCCCTCGCCTTAGCGGAATTGCTCGGCCCATCACTGACCCTGCTCAAAGACGGTGTGGACCAAGCCAAACCTTTCTTTTGCGAACCGGCGCTGGAAAGCGATGCTGTCACGCAACTGGAGGTCAGCGGCGCACGTCCAGCGCTTCAGGCCCTTAGCGCCCGTTTGGAGAGTGACCCCTGGGACGGGCAAGATATCGCCCATGGCCAAGCGTTACTTGGGGCAGCCGTTAAAGAAGCCGGAGTTAAAAAAGGCATCTTGATGAAGACCCTGCGCGGAGCCCTGCTCGGACGCCTGCAAGGCCCTGATTTAATGACCACCTGGTCGTTACTGGCCCGATTGGGTTGTGATCGACAAAGGCTTCTCCGCTGCCTTTGATCCAGACCGCGACAGAACGTGATCGATTGGAAGATCCACCAATCCAAGGGTCTTCGCCAGGGGTTGAGCCGTCAGACCTTGGAGTCCCACGGTCATCAAAATGGTGAGAAACACCAAACCCTGCAGTCGGCCGGCGCCCAGCACACCTGCCTGCTCTAAGCGAATCGCAAATAACGATGCCACAGCAGCGGTCACAATGCCGCGCGGCGCCAGCCAACCCATGAACAATCTCTGACGCCAATTCAAGGGCTGGCCTACCGTCGCCAGGCTGACGGCGACCGGTCGCACCACCAGCATCAGCACCAAGACGCAACACACGCCACCCCAACCCAGAGGGCTCAGTTCGGCCCAAGACACATCAGCCGCCAGCAGCGGAAACAGCAGGGTGATCGCGAGGCGAGCCAGTTCACGAATCACCTCATCCAGCTGGGTGGCGTGGGTTGCGGGCCGTCGACCCACCACCACACCTGCAGCCACGGAGGCGGGTAAGCCTGATTCAGGGAGGAGCCATTCACAGACTCCAAACATCAGAAACACCATGCCCAAGGTGATTTGCAAAGGCAAACCCACTGAAGGATCCGGAGGCAAACGCCGTAACCCTTCAGACAGCAACCATCCAACAACCAAACCAATCAAAACACCGCCACCAAGACGAGCGAGAAGGCCATAGGCCAATTCACGCCATCCGTGCAGATCGCCCAAGAGCAGCTCCAAGAGGAGCAGTGCCAACACCGCTCCCACTGGTTCGAGCAACAACCCTTCCGCTTCGAGCACATCGCCGAGCGGGGCAGACAAACGAATCTGTTGAACCAACGGCGTGACCACCGTTGGCCCTGTGGCCAAAACAATGGCGCTATAGACAGCAGAGACCTGCCAGTTCAGGCCCGCGAGCCAATGCGCTGCCAGCAGTCCACCACCAAGGGACAACACCAACCTGACCACCGAAATGCGCAACACAGTGGCCTTGATCGTGTCGCCAGGTAGCCGTAAATTGAGCCCACCATCAAACAGAACCAAGCTCACCAGCAATTCGACCACAGTTCCCAGGCCCTGGCCGAGATCGAGGGGCTCCACCCAGCCCAGGCCAGAACGACCAATCAACAAGCCAGATAAAAGCAGCAGCACCACACCGGGCAAACCAGTCAGAGCAGCCAATAAGCGAGCTGAAGCCCCTGCAAAGACAGTGACTCCCCAAAGCAATCCAAGCCGTTCAGGCGTCATCGAGGCTTGTGAATTGGGGCTCCACTCGGAGTGACGACACGGCATCAGGCCGCACCACCAAGTACTCGCCCTCCAGATCTTCCCCTAAGGGCACGTTCACAAAACCAGCGTTCACTCCCGCATTGACCAAACCCTGATACCACTGTTGAAACTGGTCCAAGGTGGGGAAGTGGATCAACTCAGTCTGTCCGCCAGTGAGGTGGAGTGAAACGGCATAGCGGTGTGGCGTGCGTGGCATGGATCACCTTTTAAGCAGAAATACGGCACTACGATGCCGAAGAAATGGACCAGCCGACGTGGTCCTGGATTAGAGCTCGGCTAAAGATTTAGTAGAAGTAGAAAATGTAGCGAGCGCTACTCCAGATAGCTCGGGAGCGTTGGCAAAACTAACGATTGAGCCTCCAAACGGCGACTTTTGACCCGTTCAGAACCCATGCCATCCAGCTCCCTCTTGCCAAAGGTGTTGTGAGGCTGTAACAAAACCGGCGGATCAATCTCGGCGTCACCGCACGACCAGCGACCGAACAACACCAGGCCCAGGCTCGACAAGCCAAAGCGCCGATCTCAAATCTGAAGCAACGCACGAGCCACCGTTAAAATCTTGGCACTGGCTTGACCATCCCCAAAGGGATTCACCGCTCGGGCCATGGCGTCATAAGCCTCAGGATCGCTGAGCAATCGATGGGCCTCGGCAGCAATGACGTCGGGATCCGTGCCCACCAAACACGCAGTCCCAGCCTCAATGGCTTCTGGTCGCTCTGTGGTGCGGCGCAACACCAGCACCGGTTTACCCAGCGCCGGCGCCTCTTCCTGCAGCCCGCCAGAATCGGTGAGCAGCAACGTGCAACCTTTGATCGCCGCCACCAAACGGTCGTAATCCAAGGGCTCAGTCAGCACCACCCGAGGATGGTGACCCAACAACGCCTGCAGTGGCTCCCGCACCGTGGGATTGCGATGCAACGGAAGCAGCAGCGCCGTGTCGGGGTGATCATTCAGCACGTTGAGCATCCCCTTGGCAATGCACTGCAGACGCTCTCCCCAGTTTTCCCGGCGATGCACAGTGGCCAGAATCACACGCTGTGTACTCCAGTCGATGGCGACATCGTCGAGCCGAGGGGCATGGTCAGCCATGCGCAACAACGCATCAATCACGGTGTTGCCCGTCACCATCACGTTGCCCACCACACCCGAAGCCCGCAAATTGCGCTGCGATTGCTGGGTCGGCGCAAAATGAAGTTGGGCAATCTGGGAGATCAACCTGCGGTTGGCTTCTTCAGGGAAAGGGTCGTGGATGTTGTCGGTGCGCAGACCGGCTTCCACATGCCCGACCGGGATCTGCGCGTAAAAGGCAGCCAATGCAGCAGCAAACGCTGTGGTGGTATCTCCCTGCACGAGCACCAAGGACGGAGGGTAAGCCTCAAAATCATCACGGAGGCCCTGCAATGCAGCACAGGTGACGTGAGTCAGAGTCTGACGGGGGGCCATCAGAGCCAGGTCATGGTCAGCCTTAAGACCAAACAACTCCATCACCTGCGTCACCATCTCCCGATGCTGGCCAGTCAGCACCACGCGAGTTTCAAGCTGTTGGCAAGCCTGAAACTCCTGAATTACTGGTGCGAGCTTGATCGCCTCAGGCCGCGTGCCGAGCACGACCGTCACTCTGGGCTTGCCAGCCATAGGTTTCTCACAGCTCATCGAATTTAGGCAGTAACTACTGGTTGCCAGATCGTCAGACGTAGCGAAGCTGAAGTCATCGTCTCCGCTATTGCCGTGACCAGTCCGGTTTTTCCGCCCGGTTTCCCTTCACGTCCCCCTCGGGAAACGGTTGCAGAACCAGGCCGCGAACCCCAAACCGGCAACTCTCCCTTACCAGTCGGGCTGCCGCGACCACCCGTCAGTGGGGCCAACCGCCCGGCTCCTTCGGAAGGCCCCACTCTCGAAGAGATCGTGCGCATCGCTTTCGACGAAGGCCACTCCGATGTGCATCTCGGGATTGGTGAACAGCCCCGTTACCGAGCAAGGGGAGAAATGATCACCACCGAATGGCCGATCACCACCCGCGCCATCTTCCAGAAATGGATGAAGGAGATCCTCAGCCCCTATCAGATCGATTCGTTCACCACACAGAAGGAATTCGATGGATCGTTTGCCTTCCCCTTTGTGCGCGTGCGCATCAACCTGCTCGAATCCCTGCGGGGATCCGCCATGGTGCTGCGGCTGATCCCACAAACCATTCTCAATCTGGAGCAGCTCAAGCTGCCGGCAATCCTCCAAGAACTGGCTGCCAGACCCCAAGGCCTTGTGCTGGTCACCGGACCCACCGGTTCGGGCAAAAGCACCACCCTGGCGGCGATGATCGATTGGATTAACAACAATCAATCGCGCCACATCCTCACCATTGAGGATCCGGTGGAATTTGTGCATAACAGCCTGAAGTGCTTGATTCGCCACCGCGAGGTGGGACAGCACACGCTCAAATACAGCAATGCCCTGCGAGCCGCCCTCCGGGAAGACCCTGACGTCATCTTGGTGGGAGAGATCCGCGACAGAGAAACGTTGAGCATTGCCATGGAGGCCTCCCAGACCGGTCATCTGGTGTTGGGCACCTTGCACACCAACTCGGCAGTCAAAACTGTGGAACGCGTTCTCGGGATGTTTCGCCCCGACGAACAAGAAGTCGTGCGTCGAGCCTTATCTGAGGCACTGCTTGGGGTGATTGCCCAGGGTCTGATTCGCACGACTGACAACAAACGCGCTGCATACCACGACATCCTGATCAACACGAACACCTGCCAGGACTACATCCAGCGTGGTGCCCTGGAAGAAATCGAGGAAATCATGAGGCGCAGTGGATTCGATGGAATGGTGACCTCGAATCAATCCCTATTAACCCTGGTGGAAGCAGGCACCGTAGAAGCCGAGACTGCAATCGCGGCGAGTCTGAGACCCAAGGAACTCTCTCAAGCGATCCGAGGCCGTTCTTCTTAACCGTTAAGACAGACCACCGCTCACAAGGCGCACAATCAGCACAACAACCAGGCCGACGGACAACCCCACCATGGCCAAGCGTCCATTCCAGATTTCGGCCTGAGGAGTCAGACCGCGGCGCCAAGAGTTGAGTTCGCTGTTGGAGACTGCTTCAACCTGACCAGACTCAACCTGACCTGGCTCCAATTGATCATTGTCGGGTGCTGATTGTGACGCCATCTCCCCAATCACTGTGAATTATTAATAATCCGCCAATCTTAAAGACATTAAACGCTGGCTGACAAATCAAAAGGGGGCATCGTTGCATTGCAGAGCGGAGGCCTGATCGAGGGGCCAACGGGCAGCGACACCAAGCGTCAAGGAACTGGGCTGGACATTGCGGATCAGTCGCTGCAGTGCGGCAGCCCCCACCATCGCAGCGTTGTCGGTGCAGTAGGCCAGAGGGGCGCATTGCACTCTCACCCCCAAGCCGCTGCCCCGCCGCTCCATCAAGTGGCGCAAACGTTGGTTGGCAGCAACACCTCCCACCATCACAAGGGTGGACAGATTCTGCTCCCGACAACAACGCAGACTGCGATCAACGAGCACCTCTGCCACCACCTGCTCAAAACTTGCAGCCAAATCAGCCAGAGGCAGCTCCTCGCCCTGGGCTCGCAACGCCTCAACTTGGCGCAGCATGGCTGTTTTGAGGCCACTAAAAGAAAAGTCATAGGGATAAAAGCCCCCCTCAGGTCGTTTCACGCGCCCCTTCGGCAGGGCAAAGCGGGTTTGATCACCACCCTCCGCAACAGCCTGAATCGCAGGACCGCCGGGATAGGACAACCCAAGCAGGCGAGCCACTTTGTCAAAAGCTTCACCGGCCGCATCGTCGTGGCTGCGCCCCAGACGCTCCATCCCCCACTGGTCGTCCACACGAATCAACTCGGTGTGGCCGCCACTGACCAGCAGCACGAGATAGGGGGGAGTGGGAGGGTTGAAAGCCAACTGCACCGAAGCCAGGTGAGCTTCCAGGTGGTGAATCCCCAGGAATGGACGTTGATGCAACAGCGACAGGGTGCGGGCTGTCACCGAACCGACCATCAGGGCTCCCACCAAACCCGGAGCAACGGTGGATGCCACCGCATCCAGATCAGCCAACGCCACCCTTGCGTCCTTCAGCGCAGACTCCACCAGCAGAGGCAGCGCTTCCACATGCCGGCGGGAAGCAATTTCCGGAACAACACCACCCCACTGCGCATGTTCCTCCACCTGGGAGGCAATGCCTTGAGAGAGAACCTCAAGGTTGCCGTTGCGCCACCGCACGATGGCAGCAGCCGACTCGTCACAACTTGTTTCGAGGGCCAGCACGGTTGTCATTGGGCTGGTCAACCTCCCCTAGTGTCCACATGTGACATCCTGCCTTTTCGCGGCAGGCTTAATCAGGAATCGTTCCGATGCGTCGTCTCTTTGCTCTTGCGCTTTCGGCCCTTCTTGTCTTTGGCTTCGCACCGGTTGCCAAGGCAGATGTGGCAGGTCTGACCCCCTGTTCCGAGAGTGCCCGTTTCCAGCAGCGCGCTAGCGCAGCCGCCACGCCGCAAGCCAAAGCTCGCTTTGAGATGTATAGCCAGGCTGTTTGTGGTGACGACGGCCTTCCCCACCTGATCGTGGATGGCCGCTGGAGCCACGCCGGTGATTTTGTCTATCCCGGATTGATGTTCCTCTACATCACTGGCTGCATCGGCTGGGCCGGCCGTGAGTATTTGAAGGCGACCCGTGGCACCAAGGAGCAGTACACCAAGGAGATTCAAATTGATCTCAAGTTGGCTCTGAAGAGCTGCATTGCTGCTGCCACCTGGCCCCTCGCAGCTTTCGGTGAATTCACCAGTGGCAAGCTTCTTGAAAGCGACGACAAGGTAACCATTTCACCTCGCTGAGTCTTTCTTCTCCTCGCTCCTTCGCTCCCCTTCAACGATGCAGAAATTTCTCACCACTGCTCCTGTGGTAGCCGCCATTTGGTTCACCTTGACCGCCGGCATTTTGATCGAGTGGAATCGTTTCTTCCCCGATCTTCTTTTCCACCCCATGTGATTGGTGGACGAATATCAAGAAGGGGCCCCGAAGGGCCCCTTCTTGATTGCCTGACATTCTTTCAGCCGCTTTCAACCTTTAAGAACACAAGGGTTTTGTTAAACCCATGAGCCGTTCCAGTTCCACAAGAGCGCGGTCGAGGTCATCATTGACGACAACAGCATCAAATTCAGCCTGAGCCTCGAGCTCTTGACGAGCCCGTGCCAGCCGCTTCTCAATTGCTTCTTCGGAATCGGTTCCGCGTCCTCGAATGCGGTTCTCAAGTTCAGCAAAGCTTGGCGGTGCCAGAAAAATCTGAAATCCTTCGGGGAAGGAACGACGCACTTGGCGGGCTCCCTCCAATTCGATTTCCAAGAGCACCGGCACTCCAGTCAATAAATGAGCCTCGACCGGCTGACGAGGCGTGCCGTAACAATTACCAGCAAATTCAGCCCACTCCAACAGCCCTTCTTCCGCCACAAGGGCATCAAAACAAGCTCGACTATGGAAGAAATAGTGCTCACCCTCCCGCTCACCCTCGCGGGGAGCACGGGTCGTGGCGGACACCGATAACCAAAGGCTGGGATGGCGCTCCCGCAAACGGCTCACCAGGGTGCCTTTGCCAACACCGCTGGGGCCGGTCAGAACCGTCAGCCGAGCAGAGGTCTCGGTTGGAGCCATGGGTCGCCTCAGATCACCCAGCAGAGTAGGAAGGCATGCTGCTGGGCTTGGCCCCCCTCACCTGCCACAGATCACCTGCCATGGGATTGCCCTCACCCCAGGTCATGGATTTCACCACCGTCAAGGCGGTGGTCAACGACCTCAACGGCAGAATCCTGCCCAGTCGGTTTGAAAAAGCCCAGCAAGCGGATGGCCAGACCTTGCAACTGGGTTTCCGCACGCTCCAAGGCATGGTGTGGCTCGAACTGAGTTGGAAAGCTGACTGCCCGCGATTGACGCAGATCCCAGCCCCTCCAAAACAGGGCAGCGGCAGCACCCTGGCCCAACAAACCCAACACAGTCTTCGGCAACTGGCTTTGGTGGCCATCGCGCAAGAGGGCTTCGAACGGGTGGTCAGCTTCCATTTCGCTAGCCGCCCTGGCGATCCCGTTCAACGGCAGCTCGTGCTCGAGCTGATGGGGCGCCACAGCAATCTGCTGCTACTGGATGAACGCCACAAGGTCATTGCCATCGGGCGGCAGGTTCGTGACCACCAATCCCGGGTTCGCCCCATCAGCACCGGCGACCCCTACGCGCCGCCACCGCCACTGCAAGGCAGACCTCCCGAAGACTCCGAAAGCTTTGAACGCTGGCGACAACGCCTCAGCCTTCTACCGCTTTCCCTCGCCAAAGCACTTCCCCAGGCTTACCAAGGCATCAGCCCGGCGCTCGCGCGACAACTGGCTGGTGAACTGGTGAAACGCTCGGTGGACTCCCTTAGCGCAGATGAATGGTTACACCTACACACCCAATGGTTGCGATGGCTGGCATGCCTCAAAAACAACCGCTTCGCTCTGCACTGCACTGACGCCACCACTTACCAAGTCTGGGGTGAACCCAGACGGATGGCGGACGCAAACGACAACGCCCCCTTGAGCCTGGCCCTCGGCCGGCTCTATCGCGACCATCTTCAAAACCGCGAATTGCAACGACAGAGCGATGAACTCCGCCAACAATTAGCCGTCGCCCGCCAACGCGAACAGGAGCAACTGCAAGAGCAAGAGAACCGACTTCAAGCCACGGAGAATGCGGATGCTCTCCAACAACAAGCGGATGGGCTGCTCTGCCTGGCCGCTCCCAGCCGGAAGGACATTGATGCATCACAAACGCTCTATCGCCGCGCAAAAAAGTTGCGGCGAGCCATCCCCCAGCTGGAAGAGCGCATCCGCCATCATCAGCAGCGCCTCAGCATGATTGACGGAAGCGAAGCCTTCCTCGACGACGTGCTCGCGACGGATTGGGATCGATCTGACGAACGCATCAGCAGACTGAATGCGTTGCAGTTGGAAGCCAAAGATCTGCTGGCCCCTCGGCAGCGTCGTCAAACCAACCGAGGGAACCCGCGGCCAACGCCCCAGCCCCTAGAACTCCAGTCGCCTGGAGGCCTGATCATTCAGGTGGGGCGCAACCATCGCCAAAACGACAGGATTAGTTTGCGCCTGGCCCGGGCAGGAGACCTTTGGTTTCATGCTCAAGAATGCCCCGGCAGCCACGTCGTGCTCAAAGCATCGAACGGTTTGGCTGAAGACAGCGATCTCACCCTGGCCACCGACCTAGCGGCTTTCTTCAGTCGCGCCCGCGGCAATCGGCGCGTTCCCGTGGTGATGGTTCCGGTGGAACAGCTCCAGCGCATCGTTGGAGCTGGCCCAGGCACGGTGCGTCATCAAGGTGGCTCGGTGCGGTGGGGCGAACCCGAGCGAGCCCAACAGCAGCTCAAGGCCGGAGAACTTCTAGCCTGAGCCCAGCCCAGCCCAGCCCCTTCTGAGCTCAACCAACCCGACCGATCCGCCGGACGCCAGCCTTCCACCCCTCCAGCCACCGCCGCCGATTCGCATCGGCCCGGCAGGCGGGCAGGAGCTTTCAGGCGACAAAGAGATGCCCCTGGTGGACCATCTCGAAGAATTGCGCCAGCGGGTCTTACGCAGCCTGCTGGCGGTGGTGGTGGCTGCACTGGCCTGTCTGGTGGTGGTGAAACCCCTTGTGCGCCTCTTGGAGGAGCCCGCCGGCGCCATTCACTTTCTCCAACTTGCACCAGGCGAATTTCTATTCGTGTCGTTCAAGGTGGCGGGCTATGCCGGCCTGATCCTGGCACTTCCCTACGTGCTGTATCAAGGATTGGCCTTTGTTCTGCCTGGTCTCACCCGCAACGAACGTCGTTTTATCGCCCCAGCCGTTGCAGGATCGGCGGTGTTGTTCCTGGCTGGATTGGCCTTCGCCTGGTGGGCCCTCATTCCGGCCGCCCTGCGTTTTCTTGTGAGCTACGGGGCCGACGTGGTCGAACCCCTTTGGTCGATCGAACGCTATCTCGACTTCGTGTTGCTGCTGATGCTGGCGACCGGCCTAGCCTTCCAGCTGCCGGTGCTCCAGCTGTTGCTCGGGCTGTTTGGACTCGTGACCTGGAACCGCATGCTGGCGGGCTGGCGCTGGGTGGTGTTAATCGCAGCGCTCGCAGGCGCTGTGCTCACACCATCGACCGACCCGGTGACCATGCTGCTGTTGGGGGGGGCCATCACAACGCTCTATTTCATTGGTGTGGGCTTGGTTGCCTTCACCCAAGGCTTCAAAGCAGAAACTCCTCAAGACGCTCAGCCCCCTCAAGCGGCAAGCTGAGCGCCTTGCCCAACCGCGGACGATCCCGAGTGCTGCTAAGCCAATCGCGGACTACATCCGCTTGAGCCAAGCGATTGACGACGTCAATCACCTGGGCAATGTGTTCGCGATAGGCGTCTTCATCGAGGGGGAAGGACTTCTGCTCCAAGTAAGCCCACATCACCTGTAGATAGAGGCGCCCTCGGCGCACCACCAGCTGGAGGTCGTAACTGGCCTGCCAACGCTGTTGGAGGCAACCAATCACCTCATCAACGGTCAGCGGCCTGGGAGCTTCAGAAGCACGGACGTCAAACACGAATAACCACAACAAACAATCGGTAAAGCCCTGTCGTCACCAAGCGTGCCAGGGCCCTTTGGCGTCCATAATGGTCGCCATTCAGTGACGGTTGATCACCCGCCATGACCCAAGCCTCCTCGAGCGATGTGCCCGGAATGGGTCGTCGGCAGTTTATGAATCTGCTGACCTTCGGCTCTGTGACTGGCGTTGCCCTGGGTGCTCTCTATCCGGTCGCCAACTACTTCATCCCCCCTCGCGCTGCAGGTGGTGGCGGTGGCACGACCGCCAAAGATGAACTCGGAAACGCGATTACCGCCTCCGGTTGGCTGAGCAGCCATGCCAGCGGTGACCGCAGCCTGGTGCAAGGCCTCAAAGGTGATCCCACCTATTTGATCGTTGAAGGCGACGACGCCATCGGCAGCTACGGCATCAATGCGATCTGCACGCACTTGGGCTGCGTGGTGCCCTGGAACAGCGGTGCCAACAAGTTCATGTGCCCCTGCCATGGCAGTCAGTACGACGCGACCGGCAAGGTCGTGCGTGGTCCAGCCCCCCTGTCACTGGCCCTGGCCAACGTGAGTGTCGAGAACGACAACGTGTTTGTGAGCCAGTGGACTGAAACCGACTTCCGCACGGGCGAGAAGCCCTGGTGGGCCTGATCAACCCAACCGTTCTCCCATCTCCTCCCGCCCCTCGTCCTCCATGCGCCGCCTCCTTTCGCCTCTCATCGCCGCACTGATCGTCGGCATGGCTGTCGTTACAGCACCTGCCGCCTCTTGGGCCTATCCCTTCTGGGCACAACAAAACTACGCCGCACCACGGGAAGCCACGGGCAAAATTGTTTGCGCTAACTGCCACTTAGCGAAGAAAACCACGCAGGTGGAACTTCCCCAATCAGTTCTCCCAGACACTGTTTTTACTGCAGCCGTCAAGATTCCCTACGAAAACGGCCTCCAAGAATTGGGTGCCGATGGCAGCCAGGTGCCCCTTCAGGTGGGTGCTGTAGTGCAACTACCTGATGGATTCACCCTCGCCCCTCAAGATCGCTGGACCGATGAGATCAAGGAAGAGACGGAGGGCGTCTACTTCAGCCAATACAGCGATGATCAACCCAACATTCTTCTCGTTGGTCCAATCCCGGGGGATCAACATCAGGAAATCGTTTTCCCGATCCTGTCTCCCGACCCAGCTTCAGACAGCAACATCCACTTCGGTAAATATCAGGTCTTTGTCGGCGGAAACCGAGGTCGTGGTCAGGTGTACCCCACAGGTGAAAAGAGCAACAACACTGTCTTCACTGCCCCTGCTGCTGGCACGATCAGTGCGATTACCCCTGGCGACAATGGCGCCAATGT
The DNA here is from genome assembly GCA_049889555.1 of Synechococcus sp. Lineage (GTDB taxonomy): Bacteria > Cyanobacteriota > Cyanobacteriia > PCC-6307 > Cyanobiaceae > Synechococcus_C. The sequence goes on from JBMHDE010000027.1 coordinate 22,485, forward strand.
GGTCAGCATCCAAACTGCGGATGGAAGCACCACTGATGAAACCATCCCCGTCGGTCCCGAACTGGCGGTCGCAGTGGGTGATCAAGTGGAAGCCGGTGCTCCCCTAACCAACGATCCCAATGTGGGTGGTTTCGGCCAGATGGATGGTGAGATTGTCCTCCAAAACCCAGTTCGTATCTACGGTCTTCTGGCCTTCTTTGCTGCCGTGGCTCTCGCCCAGATCATGCTGGTGTTGAAGAAGAAACAGATTGAGAAAGTTCAAGCTGCTGAAGGCGTCTGATCACCATGGCTTGTGAAGCCCTCCTTCCCCTGGCGACTTTTCAGTCGCCAGGGGAATTTTTGCCTTTCACCAGCACTTGGTTTTTACCGCTGCGCTGGTATGGCGTGCTCATTGCCTTGGCCGTCCTGATCGGCCTCAATCTCTCCAGCTGGGTCGGCAAGCAACGGCAACTGGAACAGGGGATAATTAGCGATTTGCTGCCGATCTTGGTGCTGGCAGCCGTGGTTGGAGCACGGATCTACTACGTCACGTTTGCGTGGCAGGACTATGTCGCCACCCCGTTCAAAGCGTTCGCGATTTGGGAGGGAGGGATCGCTATCCATGGCGCCCTGCTGGCAGGAACGCTGGCGGTGGTGCTGTTTTGCCGCTGGCGGCGTCAACCATTTTGGGATGTCCTCGATGTGCTGGTGCCTTCCGTTGCCCTAGGCCAAGCGATCGGCCGCTGGGGCAATTTTTTTAATGGCGAAGCCTTTGGTGTGCCCACCAATCTTCCCTGGAAGCTCTTGATTCAGAGGATTCCTCTCAATGTGCAGGCCACGTTTCCTGACGCCCAGTATTTCCATCCCACCTTCCTCTACGAATCACTTTGGAACCTGGCGGTGTTCAGCGTGCTGATGGCATTCGTTCTCAATGCCAAGCAAGGACGCCTGCGGCTTCCGTCAGGTGCCCTGAGCTGTGTCTACTTGCTCAGCTACAGCTGCGGCCGCCTTTGGATCGAAGGCCTCCGCATTGACCCCCTCTGCCTCGGTGGTTTACCCCCGTTCTGCGAGGGGGGGCTGCGCATGGCACAAGTGATGAGTTTCAGCCTGATGCTCCTGGCCTCAGCCGGACTTTGGTGGCTCTATCGCCGTCACAAGACGCTTCCCGACCCCGGGATGCCCAACGGTTCATCATCCTCATGAGCAACCAACCATGACCCAAACGTCGTCCAGCACCCTGGCCTCCACCGTTGCCATCGTCGGTGCTGGGCCCGGGGCGCCTGATCTGATGACACGCCGAGCGGAAGACCGCCTGCGCGCTGCGGAGGTTTTGATCTGGACCGACTCCCTGGTCTCCCCTCAGATTGCTGCCCTAGCCCCCGAAGGCTGCGAACGGATTCGCACCAGCACCCTCACCCTCGAAGACGTGCTGCCAGTGATGATCGACCGTGCCCGACAAGGCCTGCGGGTGGTGCGCCTTCACGATGGAGACCCCTGCCTTTATGGGGCCCTGTCGGAGCAGGTCTGCGGCCTTGCCGACGCTGGGATTGGCGTCGAAGTGGTTCCCGGCATCAGCGCCTACCAAGCCACCGCTTCAGCGTTACAGGCTGAACTGACCATTCCAGGAGTGGTGCAAACGATTGTGCTTAGCCGCGCTGGCGGACGCACTGGTGTGCCTGAAACAGAAGACCTGGCCAAGCTTGCCCGGCTTCAAGCTTCCCTCTGCCTCTATCTGAGTGCACGCCATGTCGACGACGTGCAAACCACCCTGCTCGAGCACTACCCCGCAGACACGCCTGTAGCGATTGGTTACCGCGTGAGCTGGCCCGATCAATGGCTCGACGTGGTGCCCCTCCATCGCATGGCATCGGTGTCACAGGAGCGCCAACTGATTCGAACCACCCTCTATCTAGTCAGTCCAGCCCTGAGAAACCACGGGCAACGATCGAAGCTTTATTCCCCCAGTCACGACCACCTGTTCCGACCCTGACCCAGTTGAAGGCTAGGCACCGATGGTGGTCTAAGATGCATTTGTGCGGGCGATTAGCACAGTGGTAGCGCACTTCCTTCACACGGAAGGGGTCACTGGTTCGAATCCAGTATCGCCCATTTTTTGAATTGGTTCAATTCACGTTGTGTTTGACCTTTCTTCCTGAAGTCAAGACAAAGCTTTGTTTTGTGATTAAGTTTCAACAACTATTTGATGGTGTTTTCGGCTATGGCGAGTCGCGAATCCCTATCCAGCGACCCCCAAAATGACTCCACACAGGAAACCATCACTGAGCTACAGCACGTGGGGCAGGTTTTGCAGCATGCCCGCGAAGCACAAGGATTAAGCGTGCAGCAGCTGGCCAAGGCCCTCCACATGGGCGATGAGCAGCTCCAAGCGCTGGAACGAGGGGATCGCGACCACCTCGCAGAGTCGGTCTTCGTGCGGGCGAGTGTTCGCCGTGTCGCGAACAAGCTTCGACTGGATCCCGAACCGTTGATCGCCGCCTTGCAATCGCTCGATCCAGCGCAAGGAGCACAGCGCTTCAACCGCCGCTCTCAAGCGTTCGGTTCTCCAACCCGAACGCATCGCCCCGCTGCGATGCACAAAAGGGGGTGGATTCGCGTGGCCACCGCAACGACAGCGGTGGTCGCGGCCCTTGCAGCCGGCTTGAGCTTGGGACAAAGCACGATGTTCTTTCAATCGTTGTTGTTTCAAGCCGACAACAGCGCACTAGCGCCGTCAGCAACGACTGCACCCGATGCGTCCAAGTTCATCAGGCCAGCCCCAACAAGCTCTGGTGCACCCCAGACGGTGACAATCCTCACCAGCAAACCCAGCTGGATTGCCCTGCGCAATCAAAACGGCGAGCTGCTGTTTGAAGGACTCGTGACCCAAGAGAAAACCGTTTCCACCCATGAAGGGCTGGAGATTTACGCCGGCAGACCTGATCTGGTCAGTGTCACTCGAGACGGCCAACAGCAACGTCCACTTGGTGCCATTGATCAACTTCGCTGGTATCGGATCAGTGCTGCACCCGCACCGCCAGATCCAAACCTGTAACTTCTTGCACCACCGGAGCACAGCTTTCCAAGCTCCACTGCTCCAAGCTGAGGTTTTGGTTCAAGCGTTCCGGGATCAAGGCCACTTCCAAACCTCCTTTGAACGTGGCCATACCGATTGAAGCGATCACGGGCTCGGGGCGACGATCCAAGGCCGCAGCAAGGCGAAGCAACAGAGCCATCTCTGAGACAGTGCGTCGTTCATCGCGGGTTTGCAAAACTTGCCAGGCCTCATGGCGCTTTTTGGGAAGACTGCGGCGGTGATAACGCGCAATCGCCGCGACCATCAAATGCTCAGTGTCTGAATACCCCAAAAGCTCTCCATGACGAATCAAATACCAAGAATGCTTGTGATAAGCACTGAGATTGATGTGCTGACCGCAGGAATGGAGCATGGCCGCGGCCCAGAGCAACTCACGTCCAGGACCAGGGTCCCGATGCAAGACCCCAACAGTATTGTCGTAGAGAGCAAGGGCATGGCTGGCGACCCGCTCGGCCCGGGGGCGATCGACAGCAAAACGCTGCACCTGATGAATCACCGTGCGCTGACGAATACTGCTCTGAAAGCTGAAACGGTCTTCTAAAAGACCGTGACGCAGCATCCAATCAACGATCAATCCCTCACGAAGAGCCCTCTCGCTGAGCACCATCTCCTCCACACCAAGCATCTGCATGGTGGTTTGCAGAATCAACGCACCAGGGACAATGATTTCGGCCCGACGGTCATTGATCGACGAAAGCGCCTTGCGCTCCTCGGGCATGAGGCGCACCAGCTTCTCCACCACCTGATCAAGCCGCTTACGACTGATGCGATAACCGTGCAGCTTTCGAGGTGCACGGTCATCACCACTGGCGACCAATGCACCAATCGCCATCGCCGTTCCGCTCGTCGCCACCATCACAGGCTGCTCACCGGGGGCGATCCGGCGACGCACCTTATCCACAGCAGGTTCAAGCGAACCCTGGATATAAGCCCGCAGAAACGCCTGGCTTTGGGCTGGCAGCGGATCTTGCGTAACAAAATCACGCTGCAATCGCACCGCACCAATCCGGGTGCTCGTGAGCGCTCGGGCATCACGCCCATCGGCCAAGATCAATTCAGTCGATCCACCGCCGATATCCAGGAGGAGATGGGGGCGATCGCCAAACGACATACCCGACAACACGCCTAAGTAGATCAGTCGCGCCTCTTCAGGACCACTGACCAAATCCACATCCAGATCAAGCTCATCTTTGATCTGCTGCAAAAACTCACGGCCATTGGGAGCTTCGCGCACCGCACTGGTCGCAGCCGTCACGATTTGCTCAACCTGGTGGCTGGCCGCCAAGTCAGTGAACTGACGCAGGGCATCCATTCCCCTTGTGATCGCCGCCTCGCTGAGACGGCCTGTTTGCGGATCCCGTTCCCCAAGCCTAGTGGTGGATTTTTCCGCCAACACAATGCTGAAGGTGCGCAGGTGGGGATCCACTTCAGCCACCAGCAGGTGGGTGGAATTGGTGCCGATATCAATCGCTGCGACGCGCCGCAACGTGGTGCCGGTTGTTGCCTGCATGGTGTAACCCGCCGCGGAATCAGCACCTGTCATCAGCGCAGATCTGCAAACCGGAAACTACTTTGCCACTGGCTGCCGTCGAGCAGGCCAGGGTGTCTAAGGTTTTTTGAAACACCATTTGATGTGACCGGCGCCCTGCACCGCCAAGCACCGACAGCCCTCTCCAGCTGGTTCCAGCTGCTGCGTTGGGACAAACCCAGCGGTCGCTTAATTCTGCTCATTCCTGCGGGATGGAGTCTTTGGTTGACGCCAAACGCTCCGCCTTCAGCAGGGTTGGTGATGCTGATCGTGCTGGGGGCACTGGTGGTAAGCGCAGCCGGTTGCATTGCCAATGACCTCTGGGATCGACACCTTGACCGCCAAGTCGAGCGAACCAAGGGCAGACCCTTGGCACGGGGAGGCGTGTCTGTTGTCGTGGCTGCAGCCTCCCTTCTCAGCTTGCTGGTGGCGAGTCTGCTAGTGGTGCTCGGTCTGCCAGCCGCTGGACGCAGCCTCTGTCTGGTGCTGGCGGCCATGGCACTACCCCCTATCCTGCTCTACCCCTCGGCTAAGCGCTGGTTCCCTTTACCCCAACTGGTTTTGGCGATCTGCTGGGGATTCGCGGTGCTGATCCCCTGGGCTGCGGCAGAGGGTGGATTAACGGCAGCACCGCCCTTACTGCTCAGCTGGATCGCGACCCTCAGCTGGACCTTCGGCTTCGACACGGTGTATGCCATGGCCGACCGTCCCGATGACCGCAAGTTAGGTCTACGCAGCAGTGCCCTCAGTCTTGGCCGTCATGCCGTGCTGGTGGTACAGATCTGCTACGTCATTACCCTGACGGCGCTTTGTGGTGCAGCCCTTAGCGCAGGGACTGGCGCCGTATTTTACCCCTGCTGGCTGGCAGCCAGTGTGGGCATGGTGAGAGAAACCCGAAAGCTGCAACCGCTCAGCCAGCAACCCATGGGGGTCTACGGGCGGCATTTCAAACATCAGGTGTGGCTCGGTGGCCTGCTGCTACTCGGGTTGGTGTTGGCTGGACTGCAGCCATGAACGGCACCACACCTCCCCTGAAAGCAGGCGACCGAGTCGGTGTTGTCGCCGCCAGCTCCGCTTACGACGACCTGAAACCACTCGCAGCAGGCCTCGAGCTGCTGCGGCGTTGGGGGCTGCAAATCAATGTCGATGCCATCCCCCAACGCCGCTGGGGCTACCTGGCAGGACCTGACCAGGAACGGATCAAAGATTTACAGAGCCAGCCTGCTTCAGCATTGTTGGCCTGCACCCGCGGAGGGTGGGGGGCGGCGCGTCTGCTGGAACACCCCATTCAGTGGAATCCAGGCTGGTTGTTGGGATTTTCAGATGTCACAGCGTTGTTATTAGCCCGTCAGAGCGCTGGCGTTGATGGCGGCATCCATGGCCCCTTACTCAGCACCCTGGCAGCAGAGCCAGCCTGGAGCCAAGAGCGGCTTCGGGCACTGCTTTTCGGTGAACCGCTTCCCAATCTTCAAGGTGCTGCCTGGGTGAAGGGTGTGGCCCAAGGTCCCCTCATCGCGGCCAATCTGACCGTCGCATCCCATCTGCTGGGTAGCCCCCACATGCCCGATCTCACGGATGCCATTCTGATCCTTGAGGACGTCGGCGAGCGCCCCTACCGGTTGGATCGCATGCTGACCCACTGGCGACTGACCGGGATGCTGCAGCGTCTTGCGGGCATCGGCTTTGGCCGCTTCAGCGGCTGTGACGCTGATGATCAAGAGCAGAGTTTCCGCTGGGTTGACGTGCTGAAAGAACGCACCCATGACATCGGCATCCCCGTTGTGGGCGACCTACCGGTCGGCCATGGCCCAGAGGGCAACGCAGCGCTACCGATTGGATGGATGGCATCCCTCGACGGAGACCAGGGCGTGCTCAAACTCCTCTAAGCGACAAAACAGCTTCAGCCACCACAAGATCAAATGGTGTGGTGACTTTGATGTTGGCGGAGCCTGCATCCAGCACGGAGACGGTCCAGCCCAACCGCTCGTAAAGCGATGCATCGTCTGTGACCTCCCAGCCCCGCCGACAGGCCTCCGCATGGCCTTCACGCAATTGATCGACAGCAAACCCCTGAGGTGTCTGGGCCGCCCAAAGCACGGAACGGTCGGGGGTGGCTGCGATGCAACCGCTGGGATCCACCTGTTTGATCGTGTCCGTCACTGGGGTGGCCGCGATCACGGCATCACCGGCCATCACCGCCTGAGCACAGCGATTGAATAGCGCGGGTTCGGCAAGGCAACGGGCACCGTCATGGATCAGCACATGCTTCGCCTCAGCGGGTAGGCCTTCTAAGCCACGCAACACCGACTCCTGACGGGTGCTGCCCCCTTCAATCCAACACATCGGCTTCGCACTAGCGAGGGGCGCAGCAGCAGCCATGATTGCGGTGATCGCCTCGCGATCACTGACTTGGCCCATGATGCCGATCCATGTGATGGCCTCGGCCTGGAGTGCTGCATGCAACGTCCATGCCAGCACAGGCCGATCCAACAGGGGCAAAAGCAATTTGTTGCGGTCAGCTCCCATACGACGACCGCTCCCGGCGGCGGCGATCAACAGATGCACAAGCGACTCCTGCAGCCGGCAGGGGGAAACGGCCTCCATACAATCAGCTCGCACCCGTCTTGTGCTGCTGGTCCATGCGTCTTCTTGCCCTCTCTCCAGGAAGCCTTCAGCAGCAACTCGAACGGCTGCCCGCCATTGCCGCCGCCGCTGAGCAGCTCAAAGCAACTGTGCAGGTGGCTTGCCCAATGCAACATCGCCAAGCCTGGGAGTTGCTTCCTGCCGTTGAGAAGGTGATTGGCTTTAATTTCGATGACAGTCCCAACCTGGCCGACTGGGCCAACCTGCTGGGTTGTGTCCGTGAGCCCGACTTTCAGGTGTGCTTCAACTTTGCCAGCGGCCGGCAAGTCAACCTGATGCTGGGCATGAGCCACATCCCGACGCGCATCGCCCTGGATGGTTTTTCCGCGACACAACAGGTGCAGCTCGATGCCGGATGGAAAGCCCAGCAATTGAATGGATTCCTCCAGGCCATCGGGCTGCACTTGACGGCCGATGACTTCCGCTTATCCCTGCCCACCAAGGTGCTGCAAACGGTGCGCGCCGACCAACCCAGCGGTGATGGTCCTTTGCTGCTGATGGCCCCTGGTGGCCAAGCCAATGATTGGCCAGAACGTTACTGGCACAATCTTCCGAACACCATTCGCCAACGCTTGGCAACGCTGCGCTCCCGGCAGCTCGCCACCGGCGGCACGCTGCAAATCCGTGCAGCCCAGGTGGCCTGTTCTGATGTCGTGTTGAGCAGCTGTCCGACGACCCAGCTCCTGGCCGTCTTCGCCGGCGTGCCGCTTGTGGCCATGGGCGCTGATGCCAACGATTTACCCAATCGGGAAGGGCTCCGCTGTCTTGGGAACCGCCAGACTGACCTGAGGCAGCTGCGGGAACAAGAGGTGCTGGCAGCTCTCGGGTTCGGATGACGCTGCAGCGCTTGCGCTCCAACCTGCAGCTGTTAACCGAGCCCTGGATCGGGCCCGTCTTGGCCCTGATCACCGTCGTTGGTGGCGGTGCCCTTGGCTATCGCATCACTGAAAGCTGGGACTGGGGTGATTGCTTCTGGATGGTGCTGATCACGATCAGCACCATTGGCTATGGCGAGGTGGAACCGCTTTCCACCGCTGGACGGCTGGTGACTGTGCTGATCATCGCCGGTGGTGTGGTGGTGGTGCAGCTCACCATTCAACGCATCCTCGGATTAGCGGAATCCGGATACTTCCGCCAGTTGCGTGCCCTCCGCTTTCGACGCAAACTCCGGCGCATGCATAACCACGTCATCCTCTGCGGCTATGGCCGCATCGGTAAGGAGATCGGCGAACAACTCCTGCAAGAGAACGTCGCGGTACTGGTGGTTGAACAGGACCCGGAGCGCATCACGGCCGCCAAAGATCGGGGGCTGATGGTGCTGCAGGCCGATGCCACCTTGGATGCAACATTGTTGGAAGCGGGGCTATCGCACTGTCGAAGCCTGGTCGCTGCATTGCCAAGCGACGCCGCCAACCTTTATGTCGTGCTGAGCGCCCGCAGCCGCCAGCCCAATTGCCGCCTGATTGCCCGTGCCGTCAGCGAAGACGCCTCCGCCAAACTGCAACTGGCGGGAGCGACGGTGGTGGTGAGTCCCTACGTCGCCGGTGGACGGGTCATGGCCGCTGCCGCTCTGCGGCCCGTTGCCGTGGATTTCATGGAGCTGTTGGTGGGCTCAGATTGCGAGATTGAAGAATTCCGCCTGAGCACAGATCCTCAACTCCTGCACAATCTTCCGGGTCGCACCTTGGCGGAACTGCAATTAGGACGCCGAAGTGGGGCCATGGTGCTGGCGATTCGGGACCAAGGGGAGCTGGTGGCCAACCCCAGCGGAGACATGCATCTGGCCCCGGGGCAGCTGCTGGTGGTGCTTGGCAGCCAGGAGCAGCTATTGCGCTTCCGCGACCTGCTTGGGACTGCCGTCGACATGGTGGAAACCATGGGGAGATCCTCCACAGGTTGAGCACTGGTGGGATCAATCCCTACGATCCAGCCACTACGGAGCCTTCCATGACGACCCACGCCTCCCTCGCCGGCCAAACCGCTCTGGTCACAGGTGCCAGCCGAGGGATCGGTCGCTCCATAGCCCTGGCTTTAGCCGGCATCGGCGCTGAGGTGGTGGTGAATTACGCCAACTCTCCCGATGCAGCGGAGTCCGTGGTGGCCGACATCACTGCAGCAGGCGGCAAGGCCTATGCCCTGCAGGCGAATGTGGCGGAGGAAGATGCCGTTGAAGCTCTGATCAAAACCGTGCTGGAACGCAGCGGTCGTATTGATGTGCTGGTGAATAACGCTGGCATCACCAGAGATGGTCTGCTGATGCGAATGAAAACCGCTGATTGGCAATCGGTGATCAATCTCAACCTGACCGGTGTCTTCCTTTGCACTCGCGCCGTGACGCGGCCCATGCTGAAGCAAAAGAGCGGGCGGATTATCAACATCACCTCTGTGGTGGGGCTGATGGGAAATGCGGGCCAGGCCAATTACGCCGCTGCCAAAGCCGGTGTTGTGGGTCTAACCCGCAGTGCAGCCAGAGAGATGGCCAGCCGAGGCATCACGGTGAATGCCGTGGCCCCTGGATTTATCGCCACCGACATGACCAAGGACCTCAAAGCAGAGGGCATTTTGGCCGACATCCCCCTGGGCAGCTTCGGGACTCCTGAACACATCGCTGGCACCGTGCGCTTCCTCGCTGCTGACCCGGCTGCCGCTTACATCACCGGGCAAGTGCTGCAGGTGGATGGCGGCATGGTGATGGGCTAAGACAAGCCCAGTGGCGTCCTAGCGATTGAGCAATTTCAACTGCTCATCACGAAGCCGCCGGATGCGCTGCAACAAACGCAACCGGCGACTTCGCTCAGTTGCAGTGAGAAAAATGCGCAGGGGTGCATAAATCAAGACCATGGCTGCAGCCAGGCCAGCAATCAACGTGAATGATTGAAGGCCGGGTTCTTCCATAGCCGGACCCTAACGAGGCTTCCGACCAAAGCCAGCACTTCAGGGGGGTTGATTCGGCTTTCCCCACCCCAACAGTGGTTTGGAACGGCCAATGCTTTGTGGGACATTGACCAGAGGGTAACTGTCAATCATGGCCAAACTGCTGAGCTTTTCGGATGAATCTCGCGGTGCTCTCGAGCGGGGCATGAACGCCCTGGCCGATGCCGTGCGCGTCACCATTGGTCCACGTGGACGCAATGTGGTGCTGGAAAAGAGTTTTGGTGCCCCCGACATCGTTAATGACGGCGACACCATCGCCCGTGAGATCGAACTCGATAATCCTTTTGAAAACATCGGCGCCAAGCTGATCCAGCAGGTGGCCTCCAAGACCAAAGACAAGGCCGGTGACGGCACCACCACAGCCACAGTGCTGGCCCAAGCCATGGTGGAAGAAGGCCTGCGTAACACGGCAGCTGGTGCCAGCCCCATCGAACTACGCCGTGGCATGGAGAAAGCCGCCGCCCAAGCGGTGGCTGGATTGGCACAGCGCAGCCAAGCGGTGAGCGGCACAGACATCGGTCAAGTGGCCACCGTGAGTTCTGGTGGTGACGACGAAGTGGGACGGATGATCTCCGAAGCCATGGACAAGGTGAGCGTTGATGGGGTGATCACCGTTGAAGAATCCAAGTCACTCGCCACGGAGCTGGAAGTGACCGAGGGCATGGCCTTTGATCGCGGCTACAGCTCTCCTTACTTTGTGACCGATGGAGAGCGTCAGATCTGCGAATTTGAGAATGCCCTCCTGCTGCTGACCGACCGCAAGATCAGCGCAATCGCAGACCTCGTGCCCGTTCTCGAAGCTGTTCAAAAAACCGGCTCCCCCTTGGTGGTCTTGGCTGAGGAAGTGGAAGGCGAAGCTCTCGCCACCCTGGTGGTGAACAAAAACCGTGGGGTGCTTCAAGTTGCCGCAGTTCGTGCTCCATCCTTTGGGGAGCGCCGCAAAGCTGCCCTGGCTGACATTGCCATTCTCACGGGCGGCACCGTGATTAGTGAAGATCGGGCCATGACCCTCGACAAGGTGACTCTGGCCGACCTGGGCCGCGCCCGACGCATCACCATCACAAAAGAAAGCACCACCATCGTGGCCAGCGATGAGCATCGCTCGGCCGTAAACGACCGCGTAGCGGCAATCAAACGCGAACTCGACAACACCGAATCCGAGTACGACCGCGAAAAGCTCAGCGAGCGGATCGCCAAGTTGGCTGGTGGCGTCGCTGTCATCAAAGTTGGAGCTCCCACAGAGACCGAACTCAAAAACCGCAAACTGCGCATCGAAGATGCCCTCAATGCCACTCGCGCTGCAGTTGAGGAAGGCATCGTTGCCGGTGGTGGGTGCACCCTGATCCAATTAGCCGAGGAGCTCGACGGCCTGGGTGCCCAACTGGAAGGTGATCAGCGCACCGGTGTGGAGATTGTGCAGCGTGCCCTGAGCGCACCTCTACGCCAGATCGCCATCAACTCCGGCGCCAATGGTGATGTGGTGGTAGACGAAGTGCGTCGTTCGGGCAAAGGGTTTAATGCCCTGACAGGAGGCTTTGAGGATCTGCTCCAAGCCGGCATTTTGGATGCAACCAAGGTGGTGCGGCTCGCGCTGCAAGATGCGGTGTCAATCGCATCCCTCTTGATCACAACGGAAGTGGTGATCGCCGACAAGCCTGAGCCTGCTGCCCCTGCTCCCGCTGGCGATCCGATGGGAGGCATGGGCGGTATGGGAATGCCCGGCATGATGTGAGGTCTTCCCGCTCGCTGCGCTCAACTACGTGCAGCGAGCAGGAGACCCGTCATCAGCGCAGATGCACTCATTCGCCATTTGCCTGCAGTAGGCAGCCACCTGAAGATCAAGACCAGTGATTGCGGTGCCCACCACCACACAATCAGCTCCCAAGCTCAGAGCTTTCGTGGCCCCTGCAGCGGAGGCAATCCCCCCCTCACAGATCAGGGGCACCTGATTAGGCAACTGATCTCGCAGCGGCGCTAATAACGACCATCCCGGCGGGGTCTCTTGAGCGGTTTCAGCCGTATAGCCAAACAGGGTCGTACCCACCAACGCACAACCCAGGCGGGCGGCTTCTAATCCGTTCGTGACGCTGTCGACGTCAGCCATCAAAGGCGCGCCAAGTTGTTCACGAGCCCTTCGCACCAGGTCTTCGAGCGACTCACCCGCAGGCCTTGCACGGGCTGTTGCATCGAGGGCAACCACATCGGCACCCGCAGCCCAAACAGCCTGAAGGTCGTGCCAACGGGGTGTGATGTAGACCGGGCTATCGGCAAACGTGCGTTTCCACAGACCAATGATCAAGGCATCGGGACAGCGGCGCCGCACCGCTCCGATGTGCTCAGGACTTTCCAGACGAACGCCAATAGCCCCGTTGTTCAAACTGGCCTCAGCCATCGCTGCGATCACCTCCGGTTCACGCATCGGGGAACCCTGAGGTGCTTGCACCGAAACAATCAACCCACCGCGCAGACTTGCCGGATCCAAACTGACCATGGTTCAAGAAGCCTGAGGCAGAGTGTCAGTGGCGGTCGTCGTCGAAAGCCAACGACGCAAATGGTGCAACTGGGGTGAGGGCGGTGGTGGCACCACCTGAACAGGGTGTTGAACCGAGCAATCCATAGGGCGTCCTTGCCAGGCGCTTTTTAAATGGTCGCGATCCAAATACTGCACCGATTCCCCCGCCGACGCAGCATCAACAGGGGTTTCAGGCCGTGGCAGAGAGTGAACACCGTAACGATGCACCCACCGCTGTTCTGCGCAAGCGATCGCGCGTTCATCTGCCCGGGCCCGGGCATCAAGCAAGTATTGACGCAAAGCCTCACGACGTCGTTGGAGAACTGGAGCGCTAGAAGCAGTCACTGGATCAAGCAAGTTTGCGATTGAGTAGCGGTCGAATGAGAAGAAATAACCCCACGGTGAGCACCATCAGGACGATCAAGCACACATACCCGCTCACGCCGCCATAGGGAGCCTGAAGAAGGATGGCGGAAAGGTCCAAGGGACCTGCATAAGCAGCACGAATCGGTTCAATCGCGAAAGTCAGTGGATTCAGAGCCGCAAGCCAGCCCAACCAGGGCGGCATAAACGACAACGGTGCTAGTGCCGTGCTGGCAAACAGCAGCGGCAAATTGGCGACAAAAATCACCGCGATCAATTCGATATGGCCCGGCAGGGCAAAAGCCAACCCCAGGCTGAGCGCCGTCACGGCAAACACCAGAAGGATGAGGGTCAGCATCACCAGCCCAAAACCTGCTACACCAGGCCAGCCGTAGCCCAACAGAGCAGCAGTGGCCATGATCGCCAAGCTCTGAACCAAACTGAGCGTGGTGATGTAAATCACTGAAGCAAGCACAATCGAGCTGCGGCTGCGGAGCGGAGCGACCAGAAGCCGGTTGAGAAAGCCGAATTCACGGTCAAACATCACCGGCAGTCCGGCATTGAGCGCTGCACTGAAGGCTGTAAAAACGATCACCCCCGCCCCCAAAAAGCGGCCATAGCTGGTGCCACCTGGAAGCAAATCTTCAGGAGCACGCGAGAACAATGCTCCAAACAAAATCAACCAGATCAACGGTTGCAACACCCCCGCCACCAGCGTGGATGGACGACGCTGGAGCTGCAGAAACAGGCGACGGGTGAGGGCTAGCGTTTCCTGCACCAGTTCGGCCAAGGGAGCACGCGAGGGTAGGGAACTGGTCATCGCAGGATCAAACAAGACTCGAAAAACACAGGAAGGGCGAAGGCATCAGGGGAGATCAAGGACGGGCTTCAGCGCATGGCCTGCTTCCGCTCCTGTTTGGGATCGCGCTGACCAGCCACAGCCAATTCCGCATCCATCAAGGTGCGCCCCGTGGCCTGGAGATACACGTCGTCGAGACTGGGGCGACTCTGGGCAAGGGCAAACACCGGTAAACCAGCCTGATCCAACTGATCACGAAGCCGCTGCATCACCTGATCTCCCTCCACAACAAGATTGAGGGAATAGCCCTGAGCACGGTTGACCACAATCTGACGGACGCCTGCCACAGGCTTAAGCAATCCCTGCAGCCGGGCAGCCTCCTCTGCATCACTGAACTCACGCACCCGCAAGGTCACCCGATCACCACCAAGCCGTTGCTTGAGTTGATCGGGTGTGCCCTCGGCAATCACGCGACCGGCATCAATGATGGCCATGCGATCGGCCAAGGCTTCCACCTCCTCGAGGTAATGGCTGCTCAGCAACACCGATGTGCCCTGCTGACGCAGCTCCCGCAGCACCTGCCAGATCGCAGCCCTGCTTTCAATGTCGAGACCAACAGTGGGCTCATCCAGCACCAGCACTTTCGGGCGATGCAAGAGGCCAGCCGCCAGATCAAGGCGCCGGCGCATGCCGCCGGAATAGGTGCCACAACGACGATCAATCCAGTCCTGCATGCCAAGGAGAGCGATCAGCTCAGTGATTCGCCGATCGCGCTCGGATCGGCGCAAGTGGTAGAGATCGCCTTGGAGCTGCAACAACTCGCGGCCGGTCAGAATTTTGTCGATGGCCACCTCCTGGGCCACATAGCCGAGCAGGCAACGCACGGCTCTGGGGTCCTTGAGCGCATCAATGCCCGCGACTTGCACCGTGCCGGCATCTGGAGCCAACAAGGTGGCAAGGATCCGCAGCGTGGTGGTTTTGCCGGCTCCATTGGGGCCCAACAACCCATAAAGACAGCCCTCAGGCACAGCAAGACTGAGGTCTTCCAGGGCTTGAACAGCCCCATAAGACTTCTGAAGATGGTCCAGCTCCAACAAGGGCATTGAGCTGTCGCGGTAGGTCTACTGGGAAAGAATCATGGCAGTGACCCCGTTGTGAATGGGGTTGAGGCCGTGGAACAGGGGATCAACGGCAGCATGAACCTGCAGATCAAACAGGGCAGCACCGGGAAGGCGGCTCAGGATCAGCAAGAGACAAATGCCAAAGAGATAGAGGATGGACCAGCGAAACAAACTTTTGGCGCGCTCGGTGCTTTCCGGGGCTGCAGCCAGGTTGTGAACCATCTGCAAAAGGCGCGCATTAAATGGAAGGAGGAGCAGACCAAACAGCAAACCACCCTCCGGCAAGACGAGCACACCAAATCCACTCAGCAGCACCGTGGCCCAGCCATAGCGACGGATGGCGCGAGCCGTGACGGCTGGCCCCTTCACAACAGGCAACATGGGAATACCGACAGCTCGGTAGTCCTCACGCAACAGCAGGGCTAGGGCCCAGAAATGGGCTGGGGTCCACACCATCACCAACGCGAACAACCACCAGCCGCCCAGCCCCACGTGTCCGGTCGCCGCCGCTGCACCCACCAACGGTGGGATGGCACCTGCTACGCCCCCGATCACAATGTTTTGCGATGTTCTTGGCTTCAACAGAGCCGTATAGAGCAACACGTAACTGCATAAACCGAGCAAGGACAGGCCTGCGGCTAAGCAGTTGACCCCGCTGACGAGAAGCAGGGCTGCCGCCAAGGTGCAAGACACGGCACCAGCGAAAGCAGCACGAGGCGACAAGCGACCGGAAGGCAAGGCTCGACCACTGGTGCGCTGCATGCGTCGATCCAGATCTTGCTCCCATAGGCAGTTGAGGACACCAGCTGCAGCGGCGGCCAAAGCTCCACCACCCAACGTGCAGGCCAAACGGGGGGAGGACAGGGGCCAGCCTTCACTCAAGGCCATTCCCCCCAAGGTGGTCGCAAGCAGGAGAGGAATCAGGCGCGGCTTGGCCACTTCCAACCAAGCTGGAAGCTTCACACGCCGTCGCGACGGCACCACCTGATCACGGGTGATGGGCAGGGCAGCAGAAGCAGTGGAACTAGCCATGGCAGGGCTCCAAAGAAGAGGACTCGACATCCGCCGCATCGGAGGTGTCAGCAAGCCTTGGTCTCCGGCAGGTGAGGGCGGCGAGGAGAGCGACGAGCAAACAGGCGACCAGCTGATGGGCCACGGTCACCACGGGTTGGGCAAGGCCAAGGCGGAGCGAGAAGACGCCAAGGCCGATCTGAACCATCACCAAAGCGGCTGTAGGGAGAAGGAACGGCCACTGACGTCGGGTCCAGCCCCCTACCAGGAGGGCAAGCACCACAAACGACAGCACCGTGATGGCAACGGGCATCGCAGCGCTGCGATGCCAATGCAGCCACTGACAGGCCTGACCCACATCGAGGCAACGCTTCGCGGCCCAGGATGTGGCCATCCGTCCCCCAAGCAGACACTGACTCACCACTGCTAGGAGGGTGAGACTGCCGAACAACCGCCACCACCAAGGGGAGGAGACTGGCGGACTCGAATCGTCAACCCTCAGCAGTTGACTCAGACCACTAACCATCACCACAAGGGTGAGTCCCACAGCCAAGTGCGCTGTAACCACGCCGGTGGGAAGCAGCTGCAGCACCGTCAGCGCGCCGAGTGCCCCCTGGAGCATCACAAGGAGCACCAGAACGGCACTGGATGGCAACAGCCAACGGGGCAACTGATGCCGCCACCACCAGGAGGCCCCCAACTGCACCAGCAAAGCCACACCGATCACGAACGCATCGAGACGGTGAAACCACTCCAAAAACACCTGCCCATTCATTTGCCGCCCGGGAAGGACAGTGCCGTAGCAAAGGGGCCAATCCGGACAAGCCAAACCCGCCTCCATGACACGCGTGGCGCCACCAATCACCACAAGGGCGACTAAAGCAACCACCAAATGGCTAACGAGTTGAGCCAACCGGTGACGAATTGGTAATAGAGAAGAGCTGGTCAATGCAACAAACCCCTCCTCAGCGACAACGGGAATATTTGGAACGTAGCCGTCTTATCCACAACGGCACGTTGTATGGCCATTCACAACATCAAGTGACGACAGTGCGGCAAAAATCGTCTTGTTGCCCTGACAGTCCCGATCGATGAGGAGCAACAAAAGCCTTGCAAACCGTGCGATCTGAACGAATCAGTGCCGTCAAAGCAAAAGAATTTCCACCCGTCTTAAGAATCGCTTATGGCTGACGTCTAACGATCTCCATAGTGTGAACTGAGTCAGGGATTGAGCCCGTGTCCATCCCGTCTTCCATCCTCACTCTGGTGCTGGGGATGATCCTGGTGCTTGGAGGGCTTTGGATCGGCCAGAACGTCAACCTTCTTCCTATCGATGCCAGTGCCAATGCACCGGTTTACGACGAACTTTTCCGCGTACTTTTCAGCATCGGCGCAATTCTTTTTATCGGAATCGTCGGCTTAGTGCTCTTCAGTTTGGTGCGTTTCCGCCGTCGCACAGGACAGTTAGGTGACGGCGTAGCGATCGAAGGAAATCTTCCCCTGGAGGTGTTTTGGACTGCCGTGCCTGCGATCGTTGTGTTGTTTGTTGGTCTTTACAGCTACGACATCTACGACCGCATGGGGGGAATGACCCCTCTTCATCACGGCATGGATCACAGTGCCATGGATCAGAGCAGCCATAGCCATGGCGCCATGGTCAGCTCAAATTCTTCCAGCACAATCCCTTCCAGCGCATCATTGCCTACAGAACCACCCGGCGAACGGGTTTGGGGAGGCATCGGTCGTCGCACCACAGCAGCCGTGGACAGCGAAAGCATCACACCGGTTCCCATCGAAGTGACGGCGATGCAATTCGCTTTTCTCTTCCGCTATCCACAGGGAGACTTCATTTCCGGTGAACTTCACGTACCAGCCGGCCAGCCCGTCAGTCTGCGCTTAGAGGCCAAAGATGTGATCCACGCATTCTGGGTGCCCGAATTCCGTCTCAAACAAGACGTGATCCCAGGGCAGCCAACCGTGCTGAATTTCACGCCGACCCGAACGGGTACCTATCCAATCGTTTGCGCCGAACTCTGCGGGCCCTATCACGGTGGAATGCGTTCGTCAGTTGTCGTTGACGAACCTGATGCCTACGCCACCTGGTTTCAAGCCAACAACAAACTCGAGGTCGCCGAGGCATGACTGTTTCTCTTCCAACCAAGGACGAACATCACACCCCATCCCTGCAGCCCACTGGATGGCTTCGTTATCTGAGCTTCAGTGTCGACCACAAAGTGATTGGCCTGCAGTACCTGGTATGCGGATTTCTTTTTTATCTCATCGGCGGGGCCCTAGCAGGAGCAATCCGTACGGAACTGCTTAGTCCGCTGTCGGACTTTATGCCAAGAGATGTTTACAACCAGGTACTCACCCTCCACGGCACGGTGATGATTTTTCTGTGGATCGTACCGGTCGTCAATGGTGCTTTTGGCAATTATTTGATCCCGTTTTATGTGGGTGCCCGTGACATGGCATTTCCACGGCTCAACGCCGTGGCTTTCTGGCTCATCCCACCTGCAGGCCTGTTGTTGATCAGCAGTTATTTCATCACGGGCGCCGCCCAATCGGGCTGGACGGCCTATCCACCCCTGAGCATCACGACACCAGCCAGTGGCCAGATGATCTGGATTCTCAGTGTGCTTCTCCTAGGGGGGAGCTCAATCTTTGGCGGCATTAATTTCATCGCCACGGTGCTCAAATTGCGGCGACCTGGGCTCAAGCTGATGCAATTGCCCATGTATTGCTGGGCCATGCTCGGCACCAGCATTTTGGTTGTTCTATCGACCCCAGTTCTGGCAGGCACACTGATTTTGCTGAGCTTCGACATCGTTGCCCACACGGGCTTCTTCAATCCTGGCCTTGGCGGGAATGTGGTGGTGTATCAGCACCTTTTTTGGTTCTATTCACATCCAGCTGTCTACATCATGGTGTTACCAGCTTTTGGTCTGGTCAGCGAAATCCTACCGGTGCACTGCCGAAAACCCTTGTTTGGTTACGCCACGATGGTGTATTCAATCATGGCAATTGTGATCCTGGGGTTGGTGGTTTGGGCCCATCACATGTTCACCAGTGGCACACCACCCTGGATGCGCTTGTTCTTCACCATCGCCACGGCCTTTATCGCCGTTCCTACAGGCATCAAATTTTTCAATTGGCTTGCCACCCTCTGGGGCGGGCGCATTTCTCTCAATAGCGCCGTTCTCTTTTCCTGTGGATTCATCATCAACTTCGTGCTTGGTGGAATCACAGGAGTCGCTCTCGCCCAAGTGCCTTTCGATGTGCATGTGCACGACACCTACTTTGTGGTCGCTCACTTTCACTACATCGTTTATGGCGGAACGGTCTTTGTCATCTTTGCCTCGATCTATCACTGGTACCCCAAAGTGACCGGGCGGATGCTGAATGAAACCCTTGGCAGACTGCACTGTCTACTCACCTTCGTCGGGTTCAACCTCTGCTTCGCTCCCCAACACTGGCTAGGACTGAATGGCATGCCTAGGCGGGTCGCCGAATACGACCCCCAGTTCGCCTTCATCAACCAGATCAGCAGTGCCGGAGCACTTTTGATGGCGATCAGCACCGTGCCATTTCTCTGGAATGTGGTTGTCAGTGCCTTCCGCGGAGACATCGCCGGTGACAACCCCTGGCACGCGCTGACCCCTGAATGGCTCACCACATCTCCGCCCCCGGTTGAAAACTGGGAAGGAGAAGCACCTCTTGTGACGGAACCCTATGGCTACGGCGTTCCCCTCGACCAACTTGATCTGGCTGGCACCAGCGGCCGTGACCTCTGGAGCAGCGGACAATGACCACCCTTCAACCCTCCAACACTGAAACCGTCAGCAGCGAAGCAGTCGATAGGCATCAAGACCACCGCATGTTTGGTGTCGCCACCTTCCTGGTCGCCGATGCAATGACCTTCGCCGGCTTTTTTGCTGCCTATCTCACATTTCATGCCGTCAACCCACTACAACCAGGAGCTGTTTACGAACTCGAATTACCACTCCCCATTTTGAACACAGTGCTCCTCCTGGTGAGCAGTGCCACCTTCCACAAAGCTGGCCAAAAACTGCACCAGGCCAACAATCCAGGCTGCCGACGATGGCTACTGATCACGGCAGCCCTAGGCCTGGTCTTTTTGGTCAGCCAGATGGTCGAATACTTCACTCTCCCATTTGGGCTGACGGACAACCTATTTGCCAGCACGTTTTATGCCCTCACGGGGTTTCACGGTCTGCATGTGACGCTGGGCGCACTGATGATTCTGATCGTGTGGTGGCAATGCCGCACACCATCAGGGCGCATCACAGCGACCAACCAATTTCCACTTGAGGCGGTTGAGCTCTACTGGCACTTCGTGGATGGCATCTGGGTCGTTTTGTTCTTGATCCTTTATCTCTTCTAAAACGCACCACGAGAAAAAAGGCCAGGGTCCTTGCAGCGCAGGCCTTTGAAGGCCAGAATTCAGGTGTTTATTCCTGCTAAGATGCTGGTCGGCCAGGAACTTCTCAATAAGGCGCGTGCGCTCAGCAATCGCCGCGAAGATGAAATCGCCCGTGGCTGCGGCTATGTCGGGCCGAGTGGGCGGGTGCTCAAAAAAAGTTTTTATCGCGCACTGGTGGAAGCCAAGGGGTACACCCTTCCATCGGCGACGAGCGGAGGCGGCGGTCCTCGTGGGCGCCAGGCCGAATTCCGCACACGGGTGCACGGTAACGGCAACCTTTTGATTGGTCATGCCTATACCCGTCGTCTCGGCTTGGAACCAGGACAGGAATTCCAGATCGAACTGCACAAGGACTCTGGGTCGATCACGCTCCTGCCCATGGACGACGACGACGTAGAAGGCAACACATCCGAGCAGGACTGCGACGGGTGATTCCTTGCCAACGGGCCCTTAGGGCCCTGACCTAGAACGAAGCTTCAAACCATCCAGCACCACCCGCCTGTGGTGGCATTCATCCCCAGCCATGGGCCTTGAGCCAATCGCCGGTCATGGTCCTGTCGTCGTGCATCTCCGTCCGGGACGCTGCCCCTGGCACCTGAAGGAGCAACCGTTCGGCATAACGGGCGATCAGATCCGCTTCAAGATTGACCCTTGCCCCCGCCACAAGATGCTGCAGGGCCGTTGACGCCCAGGTGTGGGGAATGACAGCAATCCAAAACTGGGCACCATCGTCGCTACAACCCGCCACGGTGAGACTGATCCCATCCACGGCAATACTGCCTTTTTCACAGAGATAACGGCCGTAGGAAGCATCGTTCCAACGCAGCTCAAGCCGCCATGACTGTGGCAAGGCCTCCACAGCGATCACCGTTCCAGCTCCATCAACGTGGCCACTGACCAGATGACCGCCAAGTCGATCAGCCAATCGCAGTGCGGGTTCGAGATTGACTGCTCCCCGTCGACTGGCCTTGGCCCCCAATGTGGTGCGCATCAAGGTTTCCTCGCTCACATCCGCCAAAAAACCGTCGCCCACACAGTCAGCAACTGTGAGGCAAACCCCATCGACCGCCACACTGTCGCCGAGCTGTAGTGGAACAAACGGGGCACAGCCCGTCACCAGCAGCCTCTGACCACGCCGTTCCACCCTGCCCACCGCCTTCACCAGCCCCGTGAACATCGCTCCCCACCCATGGCTGTTGCTCTGGCCATAATCGGATAAAGGAAGGCAGGGTCGTGGTTGAGATGCACGTTGCCGGGGTCGCCCTGGACGCAGCAAGTCGCAGTCCAATCGTGTTGCTTCGGGATCCGGCAGGCCGCCGCCAAGTGCCGATCTGGATTGACCAGGCCCAGGCTCACAACATCATGGCCGGCATCCAAGGGGATGAACCGCCGCGGCCCCTCAGCCACGACCTCATGGTGGCCCTACTCAATGCGGGGAATCTCGTGGTTGAACGGGTGGTCATTCACACCATCGAAGACAGCACATTCCGGGCCCTGCTGATCCTGCGGCATCCCAAGAGCTCCATCGAGCCAGATGGCGAATCCCAAACCCCCACCGTGCAGCCGGAGAGTACAGACGCTGATCCAGGCGATGGAGACATTGAGATTGATGCCCGCCCCAGCGATGCCATCGCCCTGGCAGTACGTACAGGCACTGAGATCTGGATGTTGGAAGAAGTCGTGGCGGAGGCCTCAATTCCGGTGGATGCGGAAGCCGATTCAGAAGAACAGGATGAATTCCGCCGCTTTCTAGACCAAGTCAGTCCTGCTGCCCTGGTCCGCCACCTCCAATCCCGGCATCCAGATCACAACAGCCAACCCGACGACAACGAAGGGGACGAGGACGCGCCAACACCATGAGTGCGGCGCCCCCTGGCCTAGAGGCCCGTCGTCGGCCCTTTGGTGCGGGACCAGCCGTCAGCTTGTTCACCCTTGGCACCATGCGCGCCCTGGCCACTCCAGCCCAGATGCTGGACGTGCTTGAAGCAGCGGTGCATGCAGGCATCAACCACCTTGAAACAGCCCCGGCCTACGGCCCTGCCGAAAGCTTCCTGGGACCAGCGCTGCAGGCGCTGAAGCAGCGGGACATCCATCCAGACGGCGGCTGGGTGATCACCAGCAAGGTGCTCCCAGGCGTGACTCTGGAAGAGGGCCAGAGGCAATTGATGGCCTGCATGAAACGCCTAGGGGTCTCACACCTCGACAACTGGGCCATCCATGGACTGAATCGCGATGAACATCTGCACTGGGCCTTAGAAGGTGACGGCCAAGCCCTCATGCGCTGGGCACAATCAGAGGGGCTCGTGGGACAGGTGGGCTTCAGCAGCCATGGCAGCAATGAGCTGATTGACACCGCCATCCGCAGTGGAGTGTTCCGGTTTTGCAGCTTGCATTTGCACCTGCTGGATCCCCGGCGCATGCCGCTGGCAACGCTGGCACTGCAGAACGGACTCGGGGTCATGGCCATCTCCCCAGCGGATAAGGGGGGACGCCTCCAAGACCCCAGCCTCACCCTGATCAACGACTGTTCACCCATTCCCCCCCTCGCTCTGGCCTATCGCTTTTTGCTCAGTGCCGGCATCAGCACGCTCACACTCGGGGCAAACCAAGCCACAGATCTGCAACTGGCACGTCAACTGGCGAGCGCCGATCAACCCCTCCACACCAGCGAGCAACAGGCCATTGGGCAACTGAGGGCCCGCCGCAGCGAACGCCTGGGTCTCACGGAATGCGGGCAATGCCAGGCCTGTTTACCTTGCCCAAATGCAGTGCCAATTCCAGAATTGTTGCGATTGCGCAACCTGCGGCTCGGGCATGACCTGCAGGGCTACTGCGAAGAGCGCTACAACCTGATTGGCCGTGCTGGCCACTGGTGGGAATCCCACGATGCCAGTGCCTGCGCCGACTGTCGGGCTTGCCTACCCCGCTGCCCCCACCAGTTGCCGATTCCCACCCTGCTGGCCGAAACCCATGCCCTCCTCTCGGCACCTCCACGCAGGCGCCTATGGGGCTGACGCGCTCCAACGCGCCTCCAGCACACTGCGTTCCTTGACCGTGAGTGGCGGAAAGCTCCAACATTGATCCCAAATCTGCTGCGATGGCAGCACAACCGACTGAAGACGGGTTGGGACCAAATGTCTGGCTTGTTGCAGTTCTGCAGGGGGCAAAGGGGGGACCCACCCATCCCGGAGCAAACGCCCCAGGAGCGGTGGCATCCAGGCCTCCTCCACCCAGGATTGAGGCAGAGGTTCACGGGTCTGAGCTGGCCGCATCAGCACAGTCCAATGGAGAGGAGCACCCTGCTCCGGCAGCACGGCATGGACCCGTGGATCACTCCGCAGCGTGGCCATACAACGCACCAACGGCAGCACGGCTGCCCGGGCCTTGCCCTGGAGCAACCAATTGAGGGCATGGCGATCATCAAACACCAGCGCTGCAGAACGCAGACGCTGCAAGGCATCGGGGTGATCCAAACGTTCAGCGATGCTCATCACCACGCGCGGACTGCTGGGCAGCACCAACTGCCCCACAAGGGCAGGATCCAACAAAACTCTCCAGCCATCCGTTTGTGCTGACCTCAGACGAGCATCACGGCGGAACAGCAGCACCCAGGGACTGACAGAGACAGGAAGTAAGGCCGCCGCCTGGGCGGGGGCAAACCCGGCGAGAAACTCCATGGCCTGGGCACTGAGGCGGTTCTGCAGGGAAGGCGCTGCCATTGGCTGCAATGCATCCGCTGCAACGGTGGAAATCCAGCCATCGGGGAGCGCCAGCAGATCGGCTTGCGCAGGCGAACCCACTGGCCATGGCTGCGACGACTCCAATGCGGAAAATCTCCATGGCTTGGGTAAACGACGACGCCATAGCAAGGGCAGTGTCTCTGGAGCCGCCATCACGGTGGGCGTGGCCGATCGGGTGCAGCCAGCCAACCCACCAAGGCCCAGCAGCACACCGAGCTGAAGGAGATCGCGCCGCGTCAAGGAGGCAACCCGAGGGGCCGGTGGAAAGGCCGACATTGGCAACTCGGTAGCAGGCGTCATGGCACTGACCCTAAAAAGCCGGAGGACTGACGTTCTGATCGCCGCCCCATTGCTGTCGGGCACCGAGGGCATCCATGGCGCGATCGCAGGCACGTTGCAGCTGAAGCAACGGCACGCCTCGCAGCTGGGCGAGCAGTGCCAAACCACCAGCGCCAACGCCCTCCTTGACGTATCCCTGCTCGTAGGCCCGTAGCTGTGGGTGACGACTGTTCTGAAAATGCAGTCCGCAAGCAAGCGCCAGCAATGGCACCTGGAACTGAGCTTCGAGGCGATCGAGCACTTGAGGGAAGGCGGGACGGTTCAACGCCTTGGTCGATGCCTCCAGCCGCTCCGCAGCAAGCCAAGCCGTCGTACCCACCATGAGCCAGCGGGCGATCGCAGAGTGTTCCCCAGCTGCACAGCGACTGAGGACCAGGGCGATCACTGCAAGCATCTGACTCCCACCCGCCAACATCACAGGCTGCTGGGCTTTCACAGCACCAAGCACGACACCCGCGGCGAAGGCCTGGAAAGGATCACCAACGGCAGCCACCACAGCCAAAGGATTCGCTAACGCAGGCAAAGCTGCGGCGGCCAACCCCTCATCCACCAAGCGGCGTTTGAGCAACAAAGGGGGATGTAAAGCACTGCCACTGACCAAATCATGGACAGGCACACCCAGCCCTTGGAGCACAGCCTGGGCTGTGGTGGTTCCACCCGGCACGCATTCGGCTAGCACCAAAGGACGGCGGAGAGCCGATCCCAAGCGATACCCCTGGTTCCAAAGATGCTGCACCCTTGAGACAGCCATCGCCCGACCGGTGCGCAAACAGGCAGAGGGTCCCAGATGCGGGGATTCCATCCGTAGATGGGTAAACGGTGGCGACTGGGGCAACCCAAGGGCGGCCACCTGAGGCGTCAGTCCCAGAGCTTGGACAGCAACCCAACTGATCAGAGCCGGTGACACCCCTGCAGGCAACGGAGGCAAGGGCCAGCATGGGAGGTGGGAAGGTCCATGAAGCAGCAGCTCCGCATCCGCAATGGCGGTGTAACGGCGCGCTTCCGCCGTGGAGCCTGCTGCGGAGATGCCTTCGATCTCAGCGGTGCGGGTGCCCGCCAACACCACCAGGACGTCGGGCAACACCGTGCGATCGCGCCAGGGCGCCAAGCGTTCTGCCAAATCGAAAGCACTGCTGCTGCCACCGATCAGCTCACATCCGAGGGAAAGGACTGAAGGCATCAAAAGAGGGCTGAAGCAATCAAGGCATCACAAGCCTTTAAAGCGGATCCAACGCCACAAGCCCTTCGAGAGCTTTGGGGGGGGAGGGGATCGGCGCCTTGAGCCTTGGGAAAATCCAATACGACAGTGCATGCAAAGCGAGTACGTAAATCAACTGCTGAAAGACCACTAATGCAACAGCCATCAGCTGCACCTGCTCGAGATCGGGAGCGACGGAGAGTCGCAGCGAGAGCTGCAAAAACGCCAGGCCGTTATTGATGAGGCTGATCAGTCCATTCAGCATGTTGTCGCCTGCACGGGTGATCACACCCCAAAGGTTCTCACCCACCAAAAGGGAGAGGGCCACGACCCGCACCAGAAAACCAGCAGCACCGATCAGGGTCCCCAAACTCCAACTGATCCACCAACTCGCCCCCCGCAGCCAACACCATCCCAGCAAAAGCGACAGGAAACCATAAGGAAACAAAATCAAAGGTCCCCGCACAGGCCCCATTAAGGCAACAAGGAGCAACACCACCAGCACCACACCCTCAACACCAGCCTTGACTCCTCTGCGCAACAACAGCAGTGCCAATGGCAGTGGGAGAGCGAGACGAAACAGTGCCCCCCCCACGGGCAAGTAATAGAGCGCCAACCAGATCAACGCTGCCGTTGCCGCCAAATACGAGGTCTCCATCACCCGCAGGGCTTGGCGACGACTCATCCCCGGGGAAGGACCGGTTCTCAACGGTTCCCTCCGCGAGGTTCTGGAGTCACCCGCAGGCTGTTGGATGAACTGTTGGATGAGCTATTGGGAGATGGGATGCGTTCAATCGTTTCGACCTCAAAACCGATGCCAGCCTCACGGAGCGAGCGGGTAACCACTTCCGCTGGGGCCGAAGGATCAGCAGCCGACAACCGGATGGTGATGCGATAAGGATGGGAAGGCTGAGGGCGAAGCCGGGCCTTGGGTGCGACAGACGCAAGTGACGCCGAATCCACGAGCGGAGATGTTGTCTCGCGAGGGGCGATCGTTTCTCCTGCAGCAACGGCTGGGGCGGCAGTGACTGGCTGATCGGTTTCTGGTGGTGGAGGCGTCGATCCGCTCAAACCAGGGGACTGCGACGGTGTCTGATCAGATGGCTGAACAGATGTCGGCTGATCAAAGCTCTCGGCAAGCTCCTGACCCAGTGGAGCGCTCCCGCAAGCCTGGAGCACCAACAGGGCCGGAAGCCACCAGAGGTCAGAACGCACCTGAGCCATCAGGCATCTCCAGGCTTAATCACCCGCACTGCGCTAGCGCGAAGACGGCCGGTCTTCGTGGTCGCTGGGGGCTTCTTCGCTGCAGGCTTTTTAGCGGTTGTTGCCTTCGTGGCCGCAGTCTTGCGCCGGCTGGTTTTCTTCGCTGCAGCCTTCGCTTCGAGCAATTCAACCGCTTCCTCCAGGGTGATGTCGTCAGAGCCTTTGCCTTCTGGCAAGGACGCATTGACCTTGCCCTGCTTCACATACAGGCCATACGGACCGTCGTACACCTGAATCGTTTCATCGCTGCCCTCTGGCGTGCCGAGATCTTTCAGAGCCGTTCGACCACCGCGTCCTCGCTTCGGCATGGCCAGCAGCTCAAGGGCACGGCTAAGGCCTACGGCCAACACGTCATCCTCCCCCTTCAACGAGCGATAGTCCTTTTCTCCTTTGCCCTTGCTCCACACCACATAGGGCCCGAAACGGCCAAGGCCAGCTTGCACCTTGCCGCCATCGGGGTGCTCGCCAAGCAAGCGGGGAAGACGTAGCAGTCCCAGGGCATCATCGAGGCTGAGATCTTCAGGCTTCACGCCCTTCGGCAGAGAAGCACGCTTGGGTTTGGGATTTTCATCACTCACCTGGCCGCGCTGCACATAGGGGCCGTATTGGCCAAACAGCAGATAGACCAAATCACCGGTTTCAGGGTCCTCACCCAGCGCTTCCGGTCCATCGGCTTTCTGTTTAAGAATCAGCTCAGCCTTCTCAGCGTCAAGGTCGGCGGGAGTGATTTCACGGGGGAGTGTGGCTTTGAGCAACTCCTCTTCGCCATCGTCGCCCACCCGCTTGGACTCCAAATAGGCCCCAAAGCGACCAATGCGCACCACGCAAGGCAAACCCTCGAGATCTACTGTGCGCGATGCACCAGCATCAATATCCCCCTCGCGCTGCTGCACCTGGTGCTCCAGGCCCGCATCACCCTTGTAGAACCCTTCCAAGTAAGGCAGCCACTGCACCTTGCCATGGGAGATCTCATCGAGTGTGTTCTCCATCCGGGCGGTGAAGCTGGGATCCACCAGATCGGGGAAATGCTCCTCCAGCAAAGCGGTCACAGCAAATGCGGTGAAGCTGGGGGTCAGTGCGTTGCCCTGCAACGTGGCATATCCACGGTCAACAATCGTGCCAATGATGCTGGCGTAGGTGGAAGGGCGGCCAATCCCCTCCTTTTCCAGCATTTTCACAAGAGATGCTTCGCTGTAACGGGCTGGAGGCTGGGTCTGATGACCGAGAGCCTCCACCGCTTGAGGACTGGGAGAGTCGCCAGTTTTTAAAGCTGGCAACAGCACTTCCTGACCTTCAAGGGCAGCATCAGGATCATCGCTGCCTTCCACATAGGCCCGGAAAAAGCCTGGAAAATCAATGCGCTTGCCATTGGCCCGGAAACGGGCATCAGCCACGGCAAGGTCCACCGACAACATCGTGAGCCGCGCCTCCGCCATCTGACTGGCGACGGTGCGCTTCCAAATCAGCTCATAGAGAGACAAATCGCGTCCCTCCAAGCCCGTTTCTGACGGTGCACGGAATTGTTCACCAGCAGGCCGAATGGCTTCGTGCGCCTCCTGAGCGTTGCGCGCTTTTGTACTGAATTGGCGCGCGGTCTTGCTCAGGTACTCCTTGCCATAACGGGACTCCACACAACGTCGGGCTGCTGTGATCGCCTGATCCGATAAATGAACGGAATCCGTCCGCATGTAGGTGATGAAGCCCCGCTCATACAGCCCCTGGGCGCAGCGCATCGTCTCGCGCGCTGAAAGACGAAGCTTGCGGTTGGCCTCCTGCTGCAGGGTGCTGGTCGTGAAGGGCGGCACAGGCCGACGCACGGTCGGCTTTTCCTCGACCGCCTTCACCTGCCAATCAGCGCTGCGCACGGTCTCGGCAAGCTTGCGGGCTTCGTCTTCACTGAGCAGACGCACCGCACTGCCCACTTTCAAGGCACCCGTGGTTTCGTCGAAATCATTGCCAGTGGCAATTTTCTGACCACTGAGATGGCTGAGTTTGGCCTCAAAATGGCTGCCATCCTGGGCCAGCTGAGCCTTCAGATCCCAATAACTACCACTGCGAAAGGCGCGGCGTGCCCGCTCGCGTTGAACCAGCAAACGCACAGCCACGGACTGCACCCGCCCTGCAGACAAGCCCCAGGCCACCTTTTTCCACAACAGTGGCGAGAGGGTGTAACCCACGAGGCGATCAAGAATCCGGCGGGTTTCCTGGGCATGGACGAGCTCCATATCAAGCTCACGTGTGTCGTCCAAAGCCCTGGCAATGGCTTCTTTGGTGATCTCGTGAAACACCATGCGCTTCACCGGCACTTTGGGTGAAAGCAACTGCAAAAGATGCCAGCTGATGCTTTCCCCTTCCCGGTCTTCGTCCGTGGCGAGCAGCAACTGGTCCACACCCTTCAGCGCGTCCTTGAGCTCGCGCACAATTTTCTTTTTATCCTTCGGAACCACATACAGGGGCTCGAAGTCAGCTTCTGTATTCACGCCAAGGTTGGCCCACTTCTGCCCTTTGTGGGCAGCAGGGATCTCGCTGGCATTGTTGGGAAGGTCGCGGACATGCCCCATCGAGGCTTCCACCCGGTATCCCTTGGGGAGGAAACCACGGATGGTGCGAGCCTTGGTGGGGCTCTCGACGATGACCAGGGTGTTCGCCACGGACGGGATGTAACCGTCCCCCTCTTTATCGCACCAAGGTTCCAACTGGGGCGAAAAGCGGTTTTTTGCAGACGTCACGGGCAGCTCCATCCGGCAGCGCCGCTAAAGTCACGCGAGATAGGTCTGATCCCGCGAGCGCCATGCCCGAATTGGGTGCATTGCTTCTTTCCACCCAGGCCATGACCGCGCCCGGAGACTTGCTCAACCTGGCGTTAAATGCTGGGGCGATTGCCCCAGAGGGGGCCGTACTGCTGGCGATGCTGGCCACCTTGCTGGTGGATCTCGCCGGCGAAAAGGTCGCCATCCGCTGGGTTCCCCCAATTTGTTATCTCGGCTTGGGTGGAGCCCTT
Source organism: Synechococcus sp. (assembly GCA_049889555.1). Taxonomy (GTDB): domain Bacteria; phylum Cyanobacteriota; class Cyanobacteriia; order PCC-6307; family Cyanobiaceae; genus Synechococcus_C. Next base: position 52,454 of record JBMHDE010000027.1, read on the forward strand.
GTTTTGCTGGCCCTGCAGTGGACAGCACCCCTAGAGCCCTCCTTCTTGGGGGCCTTCCTGTCTGACCGCTTGGCTATCGCCTTTCGCGCGGTGGTGGCCACATCCACGCTTTTATCCCTGCTGATTAGCTGGCGCTACGCCGAAAAAAGCGGCACACCGGTCGGTGAATACGCGGCGATTTTGCTTGCGGCAACGCTTGGCGCGATGTTGCTCTGCGGTGCCACCGATTTAGTCAGCGTTTTTGTATCGCTTGAAACTCTTTCGGTCGCCAGTTATTTGCTGTCGGGCTATATGAAGCGCGATGCTCGCAGTTCAGAAGCAGCTCTCAAATATTTGTTGGTGGGATCCGCGGCAGCAGCTGTGTTTCTCTATGGCGCCTCCCTGCTTTATGGCCTCAGCGGCTCCACCAGTCTCGATGTAATCGGTCAAGCACTGACCACAAGCCCTACGCCCTTGGCAGCGTTGGCCTTGGTGTTTGTGCTCGCCACCGTGGCATTCAAGATTGCTGCGGTGCCTTTTCACCAATGGACTCCTGATGTCTATGAGGGTTCTCCCACTCCAGTGGTGGCATTTCTCTCCGTTGGCTCCAAGGCTGCTGGATTCGCTTTAGCTCTTCGCATCCTCGTTGGCTGCTTCGGCTCCTTCGATACCCAGTGGAAACTGCTTTTTACCGTTCTAGCCCTGTTGAGCATGACGCTCGGCAACGTGGTGGCGCTGGCTCAGACATCCATGAAGCGGATGCTGGCCTACAGCTCAATCGGCCAGGCCGGCTTTGTGATGATTGGGTTGGTCTGCGGCACCGAAGAAGGTTTCGCAGCCATGGTGCTTTACATGGCCGCCTACCTGTTCATGAATCTGGGCGCCTTCGCTTGCATCATCCTGTTTTCCATCCGCACCGGCAGTGATCGCATCTCCGATTACGCAGGTCTGTATCAGAAAGATCCCTTAATTACCTTGGGTCTCAGTTTGTGCCTGCTCTCTCTCGGCGGAATTCCGCCGATGCTTGGATTCTTCGGCAAGATTTATCTTTTCTTTGCCGGTTGGGCCGATCACCAATATCTCTTAGTGGTTGTCGGACTGATCACATCAGTGATTTCGATTTACTACTACATCGGCGTCATCAAAATGATGGTTGTGAAAGAACCGCAAGAAGCATCTGATGTGGTGAAGGCCTATCCCGAAATTCGGTGGAGCACGATCGGCCTGCCGCCTCTGCGTTTCGCTCTCGTGACCTGTGTGGTTGTCACTGCCGTGGGAGGAATCCTCTCCAACCCGATCTTCCAGTGGGCCAATAGTGCCGTTGATGGCACGCCTCTACTCCAGCAGGCAATTGCTCTGGCAAGCCAACGTTCCGTCGGCTAATTCAAATGTATGAACCGCCAATCCCCTCCGTTGGCTAAGCCCGTGGCCCAATTGCGAGATGTCTGCAAAATTTATGGGCAGGGTGCCACTGAGGTTCATGCCCTCGATGGCCTGAACCTCACAGTGCACCAGGGCGATTACCTGGCTGTGATGGGTGCCAGTGGGTCCGGCAAGAGCACGGCCATGAACATCCTTGGCTGTCTCGACCGCCCCAGTGAAGGCCATTATCATCTCAATGGCGTAGCCGTTGAAGAGCTCGATGATGACGCTCTCGCAGATTTACGCAACCAACAGTTGGGGTTTGTCTTTCAGCAGTTTCATCTGCTCCCCAACGCCTCCGCTCTCGACAACGTGATGCTGCCGATGGTGTACGCAGGAGTGCCTTCCAATGAGCGGCGCAAGCGCGCTACGGAAGCCCTTGAACGGGTTGGATTGGCGGAGCGGCTTCAGAATCGTCCCAATCAACTATCTGGAGGCCAACAGCAGCGGGTGGCCATTGCACGGGCCATCATCAATCAGCCGGCCCTGTTGCTAGCAGATGAACCAACAGGTGCCCTCGATTCCCGCACCACTGACGATGTCCTCCACTTATTTGATGAGCTCCACGACCAAGGAATCACCCTGGTGCTCGTGACCCATGAAGATGATGTAGCGGCTCGGGCTGCCACCGTGGCCCATTTCCGCGATGGTCGAGTGGAATCACTGACCCACAACACGCGATGACATCCTCCTACTCCTAGCTCTACCAAACCCTGCCCTACTTCACCTGAGATTTTCCGCATGCTCGCCCAGTCAACACCACGCCTGCGCGTCCTCGTGGTGGACGACGAAGCAAACCTGGCGGAATTGCTTCGCTTGGAGCTCGATGTCGAGGGCTACGACGTGGAGGTCGCCACGGATGGGGCTGCCGGCCTTGTCAAAGCCCGATCCCAACCCTCTCCCGATTTAATCGTTCTTGATTGGAATCTGCCCGACTTTTCAGGGGTGGATATTTGTCAGCGGATTCGCAAGGCGGGAGTTACCACACCAATCCTGATGCTCACGGGCCACGACGATGTGGCCGATCGAGTGACTGCCTTGGATGCAGGAGTTGATGACTACCTGATTAAGCCATTCTCCATCGAAGAACTGATGGCGCGCTTACGGGCGATGCAGCGACGAGCCCAAAGCTTCACCAGCACAGATCGACAGGACGATTCGGTGCTGCTGAGTGTGGGGGACTTGATGGTCGACACCAGCACCAGGGATGTGACGCGTGGAGAGGTGGCCATTCAGCTGTCCGTGAAGGAATACGACCTCTTGCTGTTTCTGATGCGCGCCAAGGAAAAGGTGCTGAAGCGCGCTGACATCATGCGTGGCGTTTGGGGAGAAAACTTCTATGGCGATGACAATCTCCTCGATGTTTATATCCGCTACTTACGCCAAAAAATTGAATCACCAGAACGTCCTACTCTGATTCATACGGTGCGTGGCGTGGGATTCATTCTGCGCGATTCGAGCCAACAGGCCAGCTGATCTCACCATCCAGCCAACGCGTCCAACTGATGCTGTGACAGCCCTGACGAAGCAGCAGAGCCCCGTCCTCACGCAGTCCGTCCACACGCCAAACGATGCCGCTGTTGGGATCCTGCACCTCACGAGACCACAAGCGACACTCCGTGGCCTGACAGACCGCCCCTGGATCAAGCACTAGCTCTTGGGCACGATCCAAAGCCAACAACACCTCAAAAGTCCAGCGCAGTGGACTGACCGCAGCCTTCACACCCCCCGCCGGCAAGCATTGCCCCAAGGCGATGGCCCCTTGAGGCACATAATTGGTGACATTGAGACCCACACCAACACGGGCCAAGCGCACGCGGCTGCCGCGATACACCATGCGCGGAAGGATGCCAGCCAACTTGCGACCGTCCACCAACAGGTCATTGGGCCACTTAATCGACACCGCCAGGCCGACCGCCTCCAATCGCTCCGCCAGGGCAACCGCGACGGCTAAACCGAGAATGCCAGGTGCACAATCCCTCCCCTGCCAGGGCAAGGCCGAACTCATCCACACCCCTCCAGGTGGAGATTGCCAACGCCGGCCCCACTGGCCATAGCCATAGGCCTGACATCGAGCCACCACAGCCCTGGGAGTCGCCCCCTGCCAAGGGCGATGGCGCAACCAGTCGCTCAGAACAGTTTCGGTGGAGCCGCAAACCGGCAGCATGCGCAATCTCCAAGGCGACACCCCCTGGCGCTGACACAAACGGGCCAGCGCTGCCGAGCCCGAGCGCTTCAGCACTGCTGTCGCCACCATGGGGCAAGACGTGCCATGGCCGCTTCCAACTCCTCCACTGGCCTGACCAGTGCCATGCGTAACCAACCCCGACCGCCTGGCCCAAACCCAGATCCCGGCGTAAGGGCGAGACCGGTCTGCTGCAGGAGAGCCGCGGCCAGCTGCTCATCATCCCAACCGCGCTCCTGCACCCAGCTCGGGAGTGGCAGCCATAGATAAAGGGCCATCGAGGGTGTCGGCACGTGCCACCCCACACCAGCCAAAGCCTGCAGGATGCGGTCACGGCGCTCCCGATACACCGGAAGCAAACGCTGCGGCCAATCCGGTGCTTGAGACAACGCCGCAATCGCCCCGTGTTGCAGGGCCAAGGATTGGTTGAAGTCCACCACGCCTTTGAGCTGACGCAAGGCGGTGATCAAGGACTCAGCACCCACCGCAAAGCCCAGACGGAAGCCTCCCAAACACCATCCTTTCGATAGGGAGAAGAACTCCATACCGCGCTCACGCCAACCCGCACAACGCAGCAGAGATGGAGCTTGCCCCTCCAACGCCAAATCCACATAGGGGTTGTCGTGGGCTAAAACCAAGTCATGGCGATGGGCGCGTGCCATGGCCTCATCCAACCACTCCTGTTTTCCCACTTGGGCGCTGGGATTGTGGGGAAATCCCATCACCATCAAGCGCAACTGATCCCAAGCCGTCGCACTGAGACTGTCAAAACGGGGGCACCACTGCTGGCGAGGATCGAGAGGCAGACGTTCAATCCGCGCATCAGCCAACAGCAAACCGCCGCGATGGGAGGGATAACAAGGATCCAGAATCAACCCAGCATCTCCGGGATTGAGCACCGCCAGGGGCAAATGGGCTGTGCCTTCTTGGGATCCCACCAACAGCAACACCTCCCGGTCGGGATCCACTGCCACACCAAAACGACGGGCGCACCAGGCAGCAACAGCTTCGCGCAACGGATGGGTGCCCGCATGCAAGCAATAGGTGGCACTGCCAGAGCGATTGAGTGCCGCAGCCATGGCCTCCACCGCCACGGGTGGAGGCTCCAAATCTGTCGAACCAAGCGATAAATCCACCAACGGTTGCGAGCTGGCAGCCGCACCAAGGCGATACAACTGCTTGCGCTGATCGTTGCGATCAAAAACACCGCTGCCGAGCAGGTCGAGTCGCCTAGAGGTGAGCATCCAGGAAAGCCTGAAGTTGAGGCTTCGCAATCGCACCTTCCCGGCGATCGATTTCTTTGCCATCACGGAACAGGATCAGGGTTGGGATTCCCTGCACCTGATACGCATCACGGGTCGCTGGGTTGCCATCCACCTCAACTTTGCCCACCACCAATTGGCCCGCATAGGTCTCAGCAGCCCAATCCATCATCGGGGCCATCAGGCGACAAGGACCACACCAAGGTGCCCAGAAATCAACCAACACGGTGGTGGTTGCCTGCAGCACCTCTGCCGAGAACGTGGCATCGGTGTAGTCGGAGACGGCTTGACCCACGGCAACGAAAAGAACGCTCTCCGATCCTATGGATCAGGCCGGGAGGATGGCCTGAGGAAGCCGCAGAGGTTCAGAGTTTGTCGATCGATTTCTTCAGCTCGTTGAGATCGGCATCAACATCCGACACCTTCACCGGTTGCACAGCAGGAGCATCACCCGGAAGCTGGGCCACCGCCTCAGGACCAGCCGCGAGACGCAGGCGCAAGTTGGCGAGTTCATCGTCGACATCATTGCCAGCATCGAGGGCCATGAACTGACTCTCGAGATCGGCACCGGCCAACTCAGCAGCGGCTTGACCCTGGGCTTCTAGGGCTTCCACCTTGTCTTCCATGCGCTCGAATGCCGCCATGGCGGAATTACTGCCAAGGCTGCCGACCGCACTTTGAAGCTGCTGCTGTGCTTTCGCGGCCTGCGCCCGGGCTTTCAGCATGTCCTTCTTGGTGCGGGCCGTCGCGATCTTGCCCTCAAGGGCCACCAAGCTTTTTTTCAGGCTCTCCACCTGCGCATCTTGACTCTGGACCTGCGCCGCTAAAGAGTTGGCGGTTTCTTGGAAGGTCTTGCGGCGAGAGAGGGCTTCCCGGGCCAGGTCCTCTTCCCCTTTCTTGAGCGCCAGTTCGGCACGCTCGTACCAAGTTTTTGACTGCGCTTCTGCCTGATTTGCCTGGTTGCGTAACCGCTTCTGACTGGCAATCGCCATGGCCACAGCCTGACGCAACTTAACGAGATCGGCCTGCATATCAGCAACCGACTGGTCAAGGATCTTGACGGGATCTTCCATGCTGCTGACCGCAGCATTGGCGTTAGCGCGAACCAGTCGGCTCAGCCGATCGAAGAAACCCATGACGGGAAGCCAGCAAAGAAAAGCAGCATCCTGAGGCTAGCGAGACATGCCTGAGAACCCGCCTACGATTTGAAAAATTGAACCGCTGAAGAAGCTCAGAGGCCATGGCACGGGCCCCCAAATCCCAGCGCCGCTCCTTCGGGACAGGGGAATTGCTACTGCCGGCACCGCCTGCCCCGGCCGAACCCCTGAGTTCCTGTCTGAACCATTTGCGCTCGCAATGGCGCAGAGAAGGGTCATTGGCAGCCATCTGGCAGGACTGGCCCAACCTGGCCGGTGCGCAGCTCGCGCCCCATTGCCACCCCCTCAGCCTTCACGGTGGCCTGCTCACCGTGGGGGCAAGCCATCCACAGTGGCGCCAAGCATTGCTTTATAGCCGCCCCCAGTTGCTGGCCGCCCTACGGGCTGCCGGTCATGCAATCAAAGACCTACGCATCCAGCAGCACCACCACATCGCCAAAATCGAACGCGAGAGTGAAGCCGCCATCTGGGCACGACATCCGAGTCGTATCGATGTGCACGGCATGGACAGTTGCCCCCGCTGCCAACGCCCTTCACCCGCCGGCGAGATAGCTCTTTGGGGCCACTGCGGCTTTTGCCGCCGCTCCGAACTCGCGGAAACAACGGCCATGGCACCGCAGAACCCATCGGCAGGAGCCAGCGTCTCTGAAGGTTAAAAACGTTCAGGTCGAGGGTCCTGCCAATCAGGGCTCACGCCCTGCTGGCGAAGCTCCTCTGCACGGGTCTCCAGGCGTCGACGATCAACCCGCCACAGCCGATAAATGCCGTGGCGAGCCAGCTGCTTCGGTTTCAATCCCTGCCAATGGGGTCGTTGACTGGTGCGGTCATCGATGACCACCAAAGCCGTGGGCTGCTCCTCCACGGAGGTGCCACGAAAACCTCGACGCTGCTCCTTGCGAAAGCGATCGACGAGATTGACCAAAGCACCGCTGGACAGTCCCTCGTACACGACCACCTGATCGGTGTAGAAGTGGAGAGAAGGCTTCATGGTTCCAACCATGGCCAAAGGCTCTGGGACCGCACTGGCCCGTTCGTGCACGATTGCCTCAGCGATCTGCCGCACCGGCAACTGACGCACCCTGTCACCAAGCAGCATCATCGGCAATAAGGCCACCCACTGGAACACCACGAGGGGGCCTTGCATGGCCAGCATCCGGCCTGGGCGGGGACGTCGCCAAAGCCAAACTCCAAGCACCGTCGCCACCGTCATGCAGACCGCTGCGCGCAGCACAAAACCACTCGCCAAAAGCTCATCCGGCAAGGTCGGCATCTCGGGATCGTTGATCCAGGGAACCCACAGCCGAGCGGCCCAGAAACCCACCGCCAGCACAGCCGCCAAAAGCACAGAGACCAACCAACCCACACTCTGCGCCCAGCGCGCTCTGGCAGGTGAAGGCAGCAAAGCCAAGGCCATCAACACACCAGCCGCTGGCGTGGCTGGCAACCAATAGCTGGGCAGCTTGGTGGCTGCCAATGTGAACAACAGCAGCACCGCCAGCAACCAACAACCAGCGAACAACTGCAAGCTCTGCGAGGCCGGGGGAGAGGAGCCTCTGCGCCTCAGGGCTTGAACCACCTGCATGAGTCCCAGCAGAAGCAGGGGAGAAAAGGGCAAGGCGGCAACTAGCAACACCGGTCCAAAGAACCACCAGGGCTGGAGGTGACTGTTCACCACGGAGGTGAAACGTTGGACGTTGTGATAGCCGAAGAAACTGTCCCAGAACGGCTGTCCCTCCACCAACAGCTCAAGCCCATACCAGGGAAGACTGATCAAGGCGGTGATCGCCAGGCCGGACAAAGGGCGGAGCTCACTCCACAATCCAGCCAGATCACGGCGTGCCAGACCAAACAACAGCAAGGTGATGCCGCTGAGGACCACCGCGACGGGCCCCTTGGTGAGCACGGCCAAACCGAGCACCACCCAGGCCAGCCACCAACGACGACCACCCGAGGCATGACAGCGCCACTGACAGAGCAAGCTGAGGGCAAGAGTGCCGGACAGCAGACCATCACTCACAGCAGTGCGGCTCCAGAGCAGCACCAATGGCGACAGCACAAAAGCCAGTGCAGCGGCCACGGCCGTGCGGCGAGGGTTGACATCGCCGCCTTGGGGAAAATGCAGCAGGGTGTCACCAATCATCAAGATGGTGGCCAAGGTGCCCAAAGCAGAGGGCAAACGCGCAGCCCATGTGCCCAGGGGATCCCACGCCATCTGACCAGGGAGGGCGTAGCCCGCCCCCATCACCCAATACACCAATGGGGGCTTATCGAAACGCGGTAGACCGTTCACGCGAGGGGTCAGCCAATCGCCGGTCTGCGCCATGGCGCGACCTGCCGCCGCAAACAATGGTGGGGTCTCATCCACCAACCCGTTGCTTCCCAGCTGCCAAAAACAGACCACAAGGCCAAGGCCTAGGAGCAGCAACAGACATCGCCGCCGTTGTCGCCGGGTCAGAGGCTGGGAGGTAAGGCCGACCACGGCCTCAGAAGAACTGCTCATCGAGCGATGCTGACATCCTCAGATGCCAAACCGTCTCGAATCCAACGCTCCACGCGTTGGGCGAACACCTCTTGGCTGGCGTGCGCTTCCACCCACCCACGACAACGGCGACGATCCAGGGACGGGACCGCAACGGTGGCCCGCTTGAGGGCATCAACGTCGTCAGGCTCGACTAAGAATCCCGTCTGCCCGTGCTGCACGAGCTCACTAGGGCCACCACGGTTGTAGGCAACAACCGGCACACCACAGGCAAGGGCTTCCACCACCACATTGCCGTAGGCCTCATTCCATTTCGGGGTATTGATGAGAGCCCGGCACTGACCGAGCTCTTGCTGGAGCACATTGGTGGGTCGAAACCCGCGCCACTCGATGGTGCCGGTCGGCACCCCAGCCTCAACCCGCTCGGCATAGTCGAGGTCTTCACGTACACCCCACACCAAGAGCGTTTCACCCAAGGCTGCTGCCACTGCGGCGGCGTCTTCCAGACCCTTCTCGGGCGCCACCCGTCCAGCCCAGCCCAGGGGTCCCCCGCCCCTGGGCTGGAAGCTGTAGGTCCCGAGGTCAAAGCCGTTCCCTACCACCCGCGCTGGGGCTTGCAGTGCAAAGTCCTTGGCCTGCGTCTGGGTATGAAATGCCAAGCGCCGCTGATCCCAATGCGCCAGATCGGCAATCTGCTGATCCATCACCTTAGCCACGGACCCCATACTCACGAGGTGAAACAAGGGCTGCGAGACCCGAGGAGTGAGCCAAAAGGGCAGCCAGTCGTAGGCAAAGTTGAGCACCGCATCGGCCTCAAGACCTAGGGCCAGCGCCCTCTCCCAAAGCCGCGGTAATAGGCCATCGGCAGGGATGGTGACGGCACCCCGGCGATCGGCGTGTTGCCAACTGGGTTGATCCAGCCCAGGCACGGTCTCGAGGCGCAGGGCCGACGACCGGCAAGGGGACAGCGATCCCTCCGGCGCGACAAGGGTGAGGCGATGTCCACGCCCCACTAAGCCCCGTACCAAGGAGGCGAGGGTTAATTCCACCCCGCCACCACGGCCACTGCCCAGCGAACCAATCGGGGTGCTCACCAGCACCAAATGCAAAGGTTGAAGGTCGATCACGCTGTCGTTCATCCGCGGGAAGCCTCTGCGGCATCGAGCACCACTGCTGCAGAGCTAGGTTCCCACCAGCGACGTCGCTGACTCACCAACACAACGGACAGCAGCACGAGCACCACCCCCCCCCACTGGAGCCATGCAAGACGCTCTTGCAGCCACAGCCCTCCCGAAGCCAGTGCAAACACGGGTGTGAGAAATCCAAGGGTGGAGAACGCAGTGAGCTCCTGGCGATTTGCAAACCAAAAAAACAAGCCGTAAGCGAGGGCACTACCCAACAAACTGGCGTAGACCATCAGCAACCACTCCGAGGTGCTCCAGGGCGGCAGCAGGGGGTACATCGGATCGAACCCATGCCAAACCAGCAATGGCACTCCCCCCAACAGCATGTGCCATCCGGTGACGGTGACGGGATGACTAGCGCGACAGGCATAGCGACTGAACACTGTGCCCAAGGCCATCGCCACTGCCGCTGCCAGCATCCAGGCCGTACCGCCTTCCCAAAGGCCAGACAACGGCACCGCGTCGCCCAGGAGCCACCAATGGCGCAACAACTCGGAAGGCACCCCCAGGCAAACAATGCCGGCAAAGCCGAGCATCAATCCAAACCAACCGATCGGATTAATGGCCTCAGCGAACAAACTGCGCGCGAGAAGGGCCACGATCAGCGGCTGAGAATCGATCAACACCGATCCCAGGCCTGCCCCAGTTTCACGCAACCCCCTGGAGAGACAAAACTGAAACAGGGTTGCGTCGATCAACATGAACACCACAAACCAGAGGCGATCCTGAGGGGCAATCCGCCATGAAGCCCCCAAGGCAGGAAGGGCCAGCAGAAGAGCGAGCCCGGCTGGAAGCAGGCGGAGTGCTGCCACCAGCTCCGGTCCACCCGAGGTCAGTAACGGGGCCATCGCCGCCATCGCGGTTCCCCAGAGCGCAAAAGGCAGCACCATCAGCAGCCCGAGGCGAATCGACACGATGTTGACGTCAGGTTGCAGGCTCCTTTTTAAGATCCAAACCAGAACGACTGACCCCTATGGTTTGGCCCTGGTGCCGTAAATCTCGGCGACGGATGGCACGCATCGTCATCGAAGGTGCGATTGCATCAGGCACGCGCAAGCGGGTGCTGAAAGCGTTGCAAGAGGTTGAAAAGCGGGAGTTTCCTGCTCTTCTGCTGCGGATCGACAGTCCCGGCGGCACGGTTGGAGATAGCCAAGAGATCCACGCTGCTCTGCTGCGTTTGCGGGAGAAGGGCTGCCATGTGGTGGCGAGCTTTGGCAATATCTCCGCCTCTGGCGGGGTCTACATCGGTGTTGCTGCCGAAACGATCGTGTCCAATCCCGGCACAATCACCGGTTCGATCGGTGTGATCTTGCGGGGGAACAACCTTTCGAAGCTGCTGGAGCGGGTAGGCATCCGTTTTGAAACCGTAAAGAGCGGTGCCTACAAAGACATCCTGTCGCCCGACCGCGCCCTCAGTGCAGACGAACGAAACCTGCTGCAAGCGCTGATCGACAGCAGCTACGCCCAATTCGTTGATGCGGTGGCGACGGGGCGTGGGCTCGAGCCCGACGTGGTGCGGCAGTTTGCTGATGGACGGGTCTTCAGCGGTGCCCAGGCCAAAGATCTCGGCCTCGTAGACCACTTGGGCGATGAAGAAAAGGCCCGCGTCCTCGCCGCTGAACTGGCGGACCTGGAGAAAGACTGCAAGCCCGTCACCCTTGGAAAGCCCAAGAAAAAGTTCTTGGGCAACCTGCCCGGTAACTCCCTAGTTGGTCGCATCGTGGACATGGTGGAAACCGAGCTGTGCCATAGCGGCCAAGCACTGTGGCTCTATCGCCCATGACCCGTCCAACCCTGGCAGGCGGCCTAGCCCTACGGGGCCTCAGGGGCGCCACCACCTGTCAAGCCAACAGCGTGGAAGCCATCGACGCGGCCGTCAATGCCTTGGTGACCTCCCTGGTGGAGCGGAATGGTCTCCAAGCCGACCGGATTGTGTCTGTGACCTTCTCCGTGACTGCGGATTTGGATGCTTGTTTTCCAGCAGCAATTGCCCGGCGTCAACCGGGATGGGATCAGGTGGCCCTACTGGATTGCCAGCAGATGGCCGTCCGGGGAGACCTGCCCCGCTGCATCCGTTTGCTCGCCCATGTTTGGCTACCTGAAGAGCAAAACCCTTGCCACGCCTACCTTGGCGAAGCCAGTCGCCTGCGACCAGACAGATCCGGTCATAACTGACAGATCGAAGGCCGGCTCAGACGGATCCCTCAGCTGAGACTCTCTAAGACAATCAAATCACGCTGTTCTGCCGATGACCGGCACCGTCCCTTTCTCTGATTCATGACTGACCGCAATTCCAACGCTTTCGCAAGGCCTCTGCGCCGGATAGGCCTCATGGGGGGGCTCGCAGCAGCTGGACTGCTTGGAGCGGCACCGCTCGCGGACGTTTTACGCCCCACTGCTGTGCAGGCCCAGGGCACGCCTTCCTTGTTGGAATTTCGCTGGGATAGCGATGACAACTATCGGAAGCTCTATTACTTCCAGAGCAGCACCTCCCCCCGGGATCGGGCGGAATATTTCCTGATGCTCAAGCCCAAGGATCGCAAGACCGCGATTCTCAAACTGAACATCTCGGTGCCTGAGCATTTCAACGCCAGAATCAAACCCAACAAAGTCAGTCTTTGTGTGATGGATTTAGGCGGCATGCTGGCCCGCAGCCGCTGCAAAGAGACCCTGCCTGCGACGGTGGAAGTGAACGAGTCCGGCACCTCCATTGATGTGTTCCCCGAGACACCAATCCCCACAGGCGGCACCGTCGCCGTGGTGATCAAGCTCTTCAACCCCAGCAACACGGGCATGTTCCAGTTCAATGCCCTAGCCCAAGCGCCTGGCGATTTACCGGTGGCTGGCTATTTGGGCAGCTGGCTGATCGACATCGACTGAGCCAGACGGTCTGACTGATAAATTGGCATATTGACGACAGGTCGGGCGCCGACATTCCATCATGACGAAACGAACTCTCGGTGGCACAAGCCGCAAGCGCAAGCGTGTTTCTGGCTTCCGTGTGCGCATGCGTAGTCACACTGGTCGTCGCGTGATTCGCACCCGCCGCAAGCGCGGTCGGTCCCGTCTCGCAGCCTGAGCCTGAGAGTTTCATCGCCAATCGTCTTCGATGGTCCTGCCGGCACCAATGCGTCTGCGGGGCCATCGTTGTTTTGATTGGTTGCATCGCAAAGGGCGTCGCCACCACGGCAATCACCTGGTGCTGCGTGTCGTCGATGCCCGGCCCGAATTGCTTCGCCCCCAAGTGGCGAGCGCTGAGAACCGATCACCTCAATCGCACCGTTGTCGCTGTGCGGTGGTGATCAGCAGCAAAGTGAGCAAACGCTCCGTTGTACGCAACAGGCTGCGTCGTCAGCTCCATGACCACCTACGGGCACGTCTCGATAGGCAATTGCGGTGTGGGCAACGCTGGCTTCTGCTCAGTGTCAAGCCGGGAGCCCTCGATGCAAAGACTCCATTGCTGGAAGAATGCGACAGATTGCTCAAGGATGCGGGATTGCTGCCATGACGACCACCATTCAAGAAGACACCTTCTACGAGGGTGGGCCAGCCAAAGGTGATCTGATTTTCAACTTGCTTCTTGGTTTAACCCTGATCGGGATCCCCTTTGCCGTCGGCGCCATCGTGCGAGCACTGTGGCTGCGTTTTCAAATCACCAGCAGGCGCATTTCCGTGAGTGGCGGCTGGATGGGAAAAGATCGCAATCAGGTGGTTTACAGCCAAATCCATGAGGTGCGTTGTGTGCCCCGTGGCTTTGGCGCTTGGGGCGACATGGTGCTGGTCCTCAGTGATGGTGCCCGTCTTGAGATGCGTTCAGTGCCCAACTTCCGTGCTGCTGAGGCCTACATTCTCGAGCGGATCCAGGCCAAACGTGCTCCTAGCACCGCGGTAGACACCAAAGGGTTTGCCGCCTGAGCCTCCATCCTCCAACGCTCTGTTGCACACTGGCAGGGCTTTTCTGACCCCTCTTCAGGACCTCCATCGTGATCGGATACATCTCCGACAACCTGCTGATTCCAATCCTGGATTTCTTCTACGGATTGGTGCCGAGCTACGGCCTAGCGATCGTGGCGCTCACCGTTGTGATTCGTCTGGCACTGTTTCCGCTCAGTGCCGGTTCAATCCGCAGTGCCCGCCGGATGCGCATTGCCCAACCGGTGATGCAGAAGCGGCAGGCGGAGATCAAGTCTCGTTATGCCAACAATCCTCAGAAACAGCAGGAAGAGCTCCAGAAGTTGATGAAAGAGTTTGGCAGTCCCCTCGCAGGTTGCCTGCCCCTACTGGTGCAGATGCCAATTCTGTTCGCATTGTTCGCAACGTTGCGGGGGTCACCATTTGCGGATGTGCCCTACACCCTCAACATGAAAGTGCTGCCCTCTGAGCAGATCGCCGCCGTTGAGCCCAAGCCTTTCACGAGCGCCAGCCACTCGATTTTCATCACCGAAACTGATCACGTGCCGGTGATTGCCAGCCTGCCCGGGGGCACCAAGCTCGGTACTGGAGATAGCGCCAAGATCCAACTTCAGACCAAGCGTGGTGAGGCCTTCAGCCAGGTGCTGAGCGAGGTGAATGACGGCCAAAAATTCCAACCGACCTGGACGGTGACCAAAGGAGAAGGTGTGGTGTCTGTGTCTCAGGACGGCACGATCACAGCGATCGCTCCCGGTGACGCGACTGTTGAAGGCAAAATCCCTGGTTTGGCTGCCCGCAGTGGCTTCCTCTTTATCAAAGCTCTCGGTCAGGTGGGCTTCTACACCGATGGAGCCATCAATTGGGATATTGCCATTCTGGTTGGCGCCTTTGGGTTAAGTCTGTTTGCATCCCAGCTGCTGTCTGGCATGGGTATGCCCGCCAATCCCCAACAGGCCACAGCCAATAAAATCACTCCTGTGATGATCACAGGCATGTTCCTGTTCTTCCCGTTGCCGGCGGGAGTGTTGCTCTACATGGTGATCGCCAACATTTTCCAGGCTGGCCAAACCTTCCTGTTGACGCGAGAAGCCCTTCCCGACAATCTCCAGGCGATCCTTGATGACCAGATGAAGCTTGGATCAGTTGTGCCAAGCGGTGGCTCTCGCCTCCCCTTTGAACCCCGCGGCGGCACCAAGTGATTCCTGGGCTCGAGCCCGTTCCGTTGCGTGACCTCCAGGCGCTTGGTGCTCCAAGGGTCTGGGAGGTGGAGGGCAAGCTGGATGATTTGGAGTCGCTGACGCCAGTGCGGGGCGAACTGCAAGCCGAACATCGCGGCAACGTGCTTGAGGTGCGCGGGGAACTGCAAACAATCGTCAGCCTCTGCTGCGATCGCTGCCTTAACCAGTTCAACCAAAACCTTCAGGTGCAAACGGAAGAACTGATCTGGCTAGGCGATCAGCAGGCAACCGACGCCATGGCAGAAGCTGGCCTCGACCCCGACAGTCCGGATGGCTTAATCGAAAGCCTCGATCCCCGCAGCAGCTTTGAACCTGAACGCTGGGCTTTTGAGCATTTAAGTCTGCAGCTATCGGTGGTCAATCGCTGCGGTGATGACTGCCCTGGCCCTCCCCAAACACGCGATGCAGCCAACGTGAACGCCCAGGCCTCGGTTGACCCCCGCTGGCAAGCGCTCCAGCAGTTGCGGGAGAACAGCAACGATGGCTGAGCTCTGGAGCGATCAGCTCGACCTACTGGTGCGAGCCGGCACCCCGCTGATCTGGATCCGCAGCCCTGAAGAAGAGCGGGTTGAAGCCCTGCTGCAGCAGGCGGCCAGCCGACTCAGCAACCGACGACTGGCGACCTGGAACTTTATTGATGGGCTTGATGGGGTGCTCAATCGCAACGGTCTGGGTGCCCGTCAGCCGATGGCGGTGCTGCAGTGGCTGCACGAACTCGAAGCCAGTCAACCCACCCTGCTGTTGCTCAAGGACTTTCACCGCTTTTGCGACGATCCAGGCATCGCTCGGATGCTGCGCAATCTCGCCAGTCGCCTGCGGGAACAACCCCACACCCTGGTGTTGAGCACTGGCGCCTGGACTCCTCCAGCAGAACTGGACGAGTCGCTCACACTGTTGGATTTACCCCTGCCACGGGAAGGGGAAATTCAACTGTTGCTCCAAACGATCGCTGAGGCCAGTGGTAGCCCCCTCGAAGCCGAGGTGCTGGAAGAGCTCACCCACGCCTGCAGTGGCCTCACGGAAACCAGAGTGCGTCATGTCGCAGCTCGGGCCCTCGCCCAGCGTGGAGCGCTCAGCCGTGATGATCTCAACGACGTTCTCGAAGAAAAGCGCCGCTCCCTCGCCCGCAGCGAAGTGTTGGAGTTTTGCCACACCGATGCCAATCCAGCCGACATTGGCGGCCTCGATGCCCTCAAACACTGGCTCAATCAACGCCATCAGGCCTTTTCGGATGATGCGCGCAGGTTTGGATTGCCCCTTCCCCGCGGAGTTCTGCTGGTCGGTCCCCAAGGCACAGGCAAATCCCTCACAGCCAGGGCTGTAGCTCACAGTTGGTCCATGCCATTGCTGCGCCTCGACGTCGGCCGCCTGTTCGCGGGTCTGGTGGGCGCAAGCGAGGCACGCACCCGTGAAACGATCCAACGGGCAGAAGCCATGGCACCCTGTGTGCTCTGGATCGACGAGATCGACAAAGGCTTCGGCGGAGACGCCCGCAGCGATGGTGGTACCAGTCAGCGGGTGCTGGCCACAGTGCTCACTTGGATGGCGGAAAAGCGCTCTGCGGTGTTCGTCGTAGCGACCGCCAACGCCGTGGACCGATTACCGGCAGAGCTCCTGCGCAAAGGACGATTCGATGAAATTTTTCTGCTTGACCTACCCGCTCCTGCAGAACGCAAAAGCATCATGTCGTTGCACATCGCCCGGCGACGACCAGGGCTGACGTTGCCTTTGGAAAGCGTTGTGGGGCGCACCGAGGGGTACTCCGGAGCTGAGTTGGAGCAAACGGTGATTGAGGCCATGCATTTGGCCTTTGCCGAACGACGCGAACTGAACGAAAGCGATTTAATTCGCGCAGCCGCCCAGTTGGTGCCCCTCTCACGCACGGCCCGTGAGCAGCTGGATGCACTCAAGCATTGGGCCAGCAGTGGCCGGGCACGGGCAGCGAGCAGCAGCCAGCAGGGGACACCTTGTATTGCGCCAAATGAAGAAGCCTGACGTGGCGTAACGACCCCCCTCAAGATCCCTGTCAGACAAAGGGACGCTCCTTACCGTCCCTGTAAATCAAGCAGAGCCGGCGTGAACCGTTCCAGCGACCTCACCACCCAATTGGCCATCGCTTGTTTGGGGGCCGGTGTGATTACGACCGTGGCGGTTGCCCAGGGGCAAAATCCCCTAACGGCCCTCGGCATCACCGTATTTTCAGCCGTGACCGCCGTCATGGTCGGCCAGGTGCTTTGAACACCAGCGCTTAGGCTGCCGGCGCCGCGACCCAAAATCCCCGTGCTCGATCAGCGCCTGGTGCGTGACAACCCCGACCTGATCGCCCGAGAACTCGGGCGGCGTGGGATGCATGTTGACCTCACAGGTCTTCAGTTCGTCGCCCAGCAACTGCGGGATCTTGAAGACAAGCGCAGCAGCCTCCAAGCCGACGGCAATCGGATTGGCAAGGAGGTGGGGTTAAAGATCAAAGCTGGCGCCGACCCCAAAGGAGATGAGGTTGCTGATTTACGTCGCCAAGGCAACCAGATCAAGCAGCAAGTCGCTGTTCTCGAAGAAGAGGAAAAAGAACTCGCAGCCAAGCTGCGAGAGCAACTGCTGAGCTGCCCCAACCTGCCCTCCCCCCTCTGCCCCGAGGGTCGCAACGAAGAGGACAACCAGGAAGTTCGTCGCTGGGGAACGCCCCGCATGGACGAAGGGCTTGACGAGCACTGGCGGATTGCCGACCGCCTTGGGCTCTTCGATACGGAGCGCTCTGTGCGGATCTCCCAGAGTCGCTTTGTGACCTTGATGGGCCAGGGTGCCCGACTCGAACGGGCCCTGATCAATTTCATGCTCGACCTGCACTGCAGCAAGGGGTATCGGGAAGTGCTCCCGCCAGTGTTGGTGAACAGCGCCAGCCTGCAGGGATCAGGTCAACTGCCCAAGTTCGCTGAAGAAAGCTTCCGCTGCGCTGAAGATGATCTCTGGCTCACCCCCACCGCCGAGGTGCCCGTCACCTCGCTGCACAGAGATGAGATTATTCCCGCTGACCAGCTGCCCGTTCGTTACGTGGCCTATAGCCCCTGTTTCCGGCGCGAAGCAGGTAGCTACGGCAGGGACACCCGCGGCCTGATTCGTTTGCATCAATTCAACAAGGTGGAGCTGTACTGGTTCACCCACCCCGACCACTCTGAGGAAGCACACGCCCAAATCACGGCTGACGCCGAAGCAGTGCTTCAGGCTCTGGACCTTCCCTACCGCGTGCTGGATCTCTGCACCGGCGATATCGGCTTCTCGGCGGCGCGGACCTATGACCTGGAAGTGTGGCTGCCCGGTGCTGGCGCCTATCGGGAAATCTCCAGCTGCAGCACCTGCGGTGATTTCCAAGCCCGCCGTTCCTCCATTCGGACCAAAGACGGCAAGAGCACACGCTTGGTGCACACCCTGAATGGCAGCGGACTAGCGATCGGCCGCACCATGGCTGCCCTACTGGAGAACGGTCAGCAAGCCGATGGCAGTGTGCTGCTGCCCAAAGCCCTGGTGCCTTACTTCGGCAACGAACGTCTCCAGCCAGAATGACCTTCCTTCGATTAAGAGTGTGAACGTTCTTGCTGCACTGCTGGTCCTCGGTTTGCTGGTGGTGATTCACGAGGCGGGCCACTTTCTGGCCGCCATCGGTCAGGGGATTCGCGTCAATGGATTTTCTGTGGGATTCGGGCCAGCTTTGCTGAAGCACGAGCACAAGGGCGTCACTTACGCGCTGCGTCTCCTACCCCTGGGCGGTTTCGTGTCATTTCCTGATGACGATGAAGACAGCACCATTGCTGACGTCGACCCGGATCTGCTGCGTAACCGGCCCATCCCCCAACGGGTGCTGGTGATCAGTGCTGGCGTGTTGGCCAATTTGCTGCTCGCCTGGATGGTGTTGGTGGGGCAATCGGCGTTTGTGGGTATTCCCGCGTCACCCGATCCCGGCGTGATGGTGGTGGCCGTGCAGCCCGGCGAAGCAGCAGCTCGTGCTGGCCTGAAGGCGGGTGATCAGATCCTCAGCATCAATGGCGACGTCCTAGGGAGCGGCCAAGAGGCAGTGCGCTCACTGGTGAGTCGCGTCCAAACAGCCCCAGGACAAAACCTAGAACTGGTGAGCCGCAGCACACGGCAGAGCGGGACTGATCCAACCAGTACCGATCGCACTCTCACCCTCACGCCAGCCGAGCGAGAGGGACAGGGACGAATCGGTGCCCAACTGCAGGCCAATGGCAACGGCGGCCTCCATCCAGCCGCAAACCCGTTGCAGGCGGTGGCCTACGGCAGCAGCCAATTCGCAAGCATGATTCGCAACACAGTGGTGGGCTACAGCGGCCTTGTGACCAACTTCGGCCAAACCGCCCAACAGGTGAGCGGTCCGGTCAAAATTGTGGAAATGGGTGCTCAACTGAGCAGTCAAGGGAATGGCGGCTTGGTGTTGTTCACCGCCCTCATTTCCATCAACCTGGCGGTGCTCAACGCACTCCCCTTGCCTCTGCTCGATGGGGGACAACTCGTATTGTTGCTCACAGAAGCGATGCGGGGCAAACCCCTGCCTGAACGCTTCCAGATCGCGGTGATGCAATCGGGACTGCTGCTGCTGCTCGGCCTGAGCGTTGTCTTGATTGTTCGTGACACAAGCCAACTGCCACTGGTGCAGCAGCTCATCGGCCACTGAGGGGAAGCGGACAGACCAACAGGTATGGTGGTGGATTAGTCCGCATAGAACGACCGCCTGTATGGCCAAGAAGTCGATGATCGCCCGCGACGTTAAGCGGAAGAAGATGGTTGAGCGCTATGCGGCCAAGCGGGCAGTCCTCATGGAAGCGTTCAACGCCTCCAAAGATCCGATGGAACGCCTGGAAATTCACCGCAAGATCCAGGGTCTTCCCCGCAACAGCGCACCCAGCCGCGTCCGCAACCGTTGCTGGGCCACCGGCAAGCCCCGGGGCGTGTATCGCGATTTCGGCCTCTGCCGCAACCAGCTGCGTGAACGCGCCCACAAGGGCGAATTGCCTGGCGTGGTGAAGTCCAGCTGGTGATCAACCAGCTGGCGATACAAGATTTGTGAACTGATCAAAGAGGTGCTTTGCACCTCTTTTTTGATGCCGTGGTGATGCCTTTTTAACTCCATCAAGGGCATTCTCTCGATCACGGGCTGGGCACCTGTTCCAGCTAAGTGACAGAATGAGCCTTGACAGAAAGACATAAACACAAGTGCAAGGCCAGACACAGTCAATCTCCTTCGATGGTCGGGAGATTCGACTGACGACAGGGCGGTACGCCCCCCAAGCCGGCGGCTCGGTGATGATCGAGTGCGGTGACACCTCAATCCTGGTGACCGCAACGCGATCCTCCGGTCGCGAAGGCATCGATTTCCTGCCCCTCATTTGCGACTACGAGGAGCGCCTCTATGCGGCAGGTCGCATTCCTGGCAGCTTCATGCGCCGCGAAGGACGCCCTCCCGAACGGGCCACGCTAATTTCTCGCCTAATCGACCGCCCGATGCGGCCGCTGTTCCCCAGCTGGTTGCGGGACGATCTCCAAATTGTGGCGACCTGCATGTCGCTGGATGAGCGCGTGCCCGCTGATGTATTGGCTGTCACCGGTGCCTCCCTCGCCACCTTGATGGCCGGCATTCCCTTCCACGGCCCCATGGCTGCCGTGCGTGTCGGCCTTCTGGGTGATGACTTTGTGCTGAATCCCAGTTACCGCGAAATCGAACGTGGTGATCTGGATCTGGTGGTGGCCGGAACACCAGAGGGTGTGGTGATGGTGGAAGCAGGCGCCAACCAACTGCCCGAGCAGGACGTCATTGAAGCCATCGACTTCGGCTACGAAGCAGTCTGTGAGCTGATCAAGGCACAGCAAGAGATTCTCAAGGAAGCCGGCATTGAGCAGGTGATTCCCGCTGCTCCTGACGTCGATGCAACCCTGCCCACTTATCTCGCAAAGAACTGCACCAAAGCGATCGGCGAGGTGTTGAAGCAGTTCGATCAAACCAAAGGTGAACGCGACGACAAGCTCGACGCAATCTGCACATCCACCGCTGAGACCATTCACGGGCTCAAGGAGGACGACCCGGTGCGCGTGGCCATGGGTGCCAACAACAAGGCCCTGTCCACCAGTTTCAAAGCCCTCACCAAAACGCTGATGCGTCAGCAGATCGTCAAGGACGGGAAGCGTGTCGACGGTCGTGCTCTCGATGAAGTGCGTCCGATCAGCGCTGCTGCTGGCATCCTTCCCAAGCGGGTCCATGGATCTGGCCTCTTCCAGCGGGGCCTGACGCAGGTGCTCTCCACCGCAACCCTGGGGACCCCCAGCGATGCCCAGGAGATGGATGATCTCAACCCCAATAACGAAAAAACCTACCTTCACCACTACAACTTCCCTCCTTACTCGGTGGGCGAAACCCGTCCGATGCGCTCACCAGGCCGACGAGAAATCGGTCATGGAGCGTTGGCTGAGCGCGCCATCATTCCCGTGATGCCCGCCAAAGACACCTTCCCGTATGTGGTGCGTGTTGTGAGCGAAGTGCTGAGCTCCAACGGCTCCACATCCATGGGGTCGGTTTGCGGCAGCACCCTGGCGCTGATGGATGCCGGCGTTCCCCTGAAGTCGCCCGTCAGTGGAGCCGCCATGGGCCTGATCAAAGAAGGCGATGAGGTGCGGATTCTCACCGACATCCAGGGCATCGAGGATTTCCTTGGTGATATGGACTTCAAGGTGGCCGGCACTGACAAAGGCATCACCGCCCTGCAAATGGACATGAAGATCACCGGCCTGCCGGTGAACACCGTGGCCGATGCAGTGAATCAGGCCCGTCCTGCCCGCCTGCACATCCTCGAAAAGATGATGGAGGCCATTGACATCCCCCGCCAGGGTTTATCACCCCATGCACCCCGCCTGCTCAGCTTCCGGATCGACCCCGAACTGATCGGCACCGTGATTGGCCCGGGTGGTCGCACCATCAAAGGCATCACAGAACGCACCAACACCAAAATCGATATCGAAGACAGCGGCATCGTCACGATTGCCTCCCACGATGGAGCTGCCGCTGAGGAAGCTCAGCGCATCATCGAGGGCCTCACTCGCAAGGTGAATGAAGGTGAGATGTTCACCGGCGCGATCACCCGGATCATCCCGATTGGCGCCTTCGTGGAAATCCTGCCGGGCAAGGAAGGCATGATCCACATCTCGCAGCTCTCCGAGGCACGCGTGGAAAAAGTGGACGACGTCGTCAAAGTGGGGGACGAAGTCACCGTGCGTGTCCGCGAAATCGACAATCGCGGTCGCATCAACCTCACCCTGCGCGGTGTGCCTCAAAACGGTGAAGAGCCCGCACCCACCCCTGTCGCACCGCTCACCTGATTCAAGGGGAAGAGGTCAATCCCGTACTGGCGCGTTGCCGGTACGGGGTTTTTTAATGGCTTGCCTCAAACAGGAAATCCAGGATCAATCGTGGCCATCGCCTTGGCAGCCTGGGCACAGAGCTCAGCATGGGTCTTGCCATGGCTCGCAATCAGACAGCCCGCCTGGCGCACCTCACCAGTGTTGTAAAGGAGGACTCGGCCGTCGGCATGGGTCAAGGCACCACCTGCCGCTAGCAACACCGCCTCGGGAGCCGCCATATCCCAATCTTTGGGGGCACTCGTCCCCGACAGCGACACATAAAGATCCGTTTCTCCCCGCAGGATCGTGGCGACCTTGCAGCCCACGCTCCCTACCGCTTTGGATCCAGCCAATTGGAGGGCCTCAATCAGCTGCTCCAAACGCTGGTCGCGATGGCTGCGGCTAGCCACCAGGGTGAGATCGGAGCGAACGACACGCTCACTGAAATGCACATCCGAGCGCTGGGCCTGGCGGTCTTCACACCAGGTGCCGACGCCCACCACGCCAAACCAAAGCTCTTCCGCTTCCGGCAGCAACACCACGCCCAGCACAGGTCGCTGCTGATGCACTAGCGCGAGATGTACTGCATAGTCACCGGTGCCCTGGAGGAAATCCTTGGTGCCATCCAGGGGATCCAAGATCCACAACCAATCGCCAGCCAAAGGTTCGCCAGGTGTGAGTTGCTCCTTGGCCGTTTCTTCGCTCAGTAAGGTCCAGCCGGCTGACGGGAATGCGGCTTGAAGACCATCGAGCAACCACTGATTCACCGCCAGATCAGCTGCAGACACAGGGCCTTCTCCGCCGTCTTCAACAGACAAGACCTTGGGAAAGCCATGGGGTGGCTGCTCGCCCCGGGCATAGGCACGCAAAATGTCAGCCGCTCCCCAGCACAGGGGGCGCAAAGCCGCTAAGAGATCATCCTGACTGATGCCGTCGGGAAGGGGCTGAGCAATCGGCATCATGGATGGGTGAGGGCTGGGCCATTGTGAAACAAAGCACTGAGCCGGCAGCAGGCGTGCTCTATCTGGTGGGCACTCCCATCGGCCACCTGGGTGACCTGTCCCCAAGGGCCCGCACCCTGCTAGCGGGGGCGGATGTGATCGCCTGCGAAGACACCCGCCACAGCGGTCAGCTGCTGAGCTCCTTGGGCGCGCAGGGCCAACGGCTCAGCTTTCATCAACACAACACCCGCGGCCGGATCCCCCAATTGCTGGAGCTGCTGGTGCAAGGGAAGAGTGTGGCGGTGATCAGTGATGCTGGTCTGCCGGGGATCAGCGATCCCGGTGAAGACCTGGTGAGGGCTGTCCGTGCCGCTGGAAGTGAGGTGATCTGTGTGCCCGGCCCCTGTGCTGCCACCACCGCGTTGGTGAGCAGTGGGCTGCCGAGTGGACGCTTTTGTTTTGAAGGCTTTCTGCCACCCAAAGGCCGCCAACGCCGGGAGCGGTTGGCAGCCATCGCAATCGAACCCCGCACCACCGTGCTCTATGAAGCACCTCATCGCTTGCTGCAGCTCCTGAATGATCTACAGGAGGTTTGCGGCAGCGAACGGCCTTTGCAAGTGGCCCGGGAACTGACCAAACGCCATGAACAACAGGTAGGACCGACGGTGGCATCGGCGCTGCAACATTTCAACACCCACAAACCGCAGGGGGAGTTCACCCTCGTGCTGGGGGGATCGCAAGAAGCCGCCAACGACGACCACGATGATGCCCATTGGCGCGAGGCGTTGCAGCAGCTAATCAATGCCGGACTCAGCGCCAATGCTGCCGCCAAGCAACTCGCCCAAACCAGCGGTCGATCGAAACGGGAGCTTTACGCCCTACTGCATACCGACTGCAGCAGCCGTGACGATGACCACGCAAACTGAAGACAGCGTTTTGTGGGGTTGATGCTTCAAAGGCTGCGCTTGGTGTTGCTCAGCTGCGGCGGTGCCGGCCTGCTGCTGATCGTGCTTTGCCTCGGAGCACAAAACCTTAGGGAACGGCCTGAACTCAACCTCGGCATCGGTCAAACCGCACCCTTGCCAGCGGGCTTCATCGTGGGCGTCAGCACTGTGCTGGGTGTGCTGAGCGGAGGGTCTGTCGCCGCACTACTGATCCCTCCACAACGGGAGTGACCAGTCGTTGGCTGCGTCTACCCATCAAGGGCAATCAACGAACCCTCCAACACCAAACGGGTGATGCCCCGAGCGAGTAGGTAGCTGGATGTGCGCGTGAACACGCTGGTGTCGGGCACCCGAATCACACGCTGATTACGGCCGCACTGGCGCTTTGCCGTGCGGGGACTGGCGAACAGACAAATGGCTTGACGCTCCTGGTCTGCAGGATCGAGGGATCCCAATTCCGGGAAGTCGCTGAGGGGGCGGGGGTCCAGCTCCACGACTTTGTCGACCAGCATGTAGGCACTCTCCGGCAATACCCCTGGCTCCAGCGGCTGAGTCGTCACAGGCACGTGACTATCCGCATGGGTGATCCCTGTCAGGATCGCTACTTCATGGAACTGATTGGCCAGATCCTGATCCGGAGCATCCTGTTCAAGTTCGCGATCATCAGCATCCCCCGATTGATCGGCTCCGAACTGATCGGCGTCATCCAAAGCCAGACTCTGCTGGCTGGGCTCTGGTTCCATCAGTTCCAACTCCGCTTGGGCTGGATCCTGGGTGGGTGGCACACCGGGTGGAATGGAGGACGCCACTGGCGATGGCGCATCATCCGCCGCCACGGTGGCGGCAACTGACCACCCACCCTTAGCCCGCGCCGCCTTGATGGCGTTGTACTCCTCAGTGGGCAGCAGCGTGCGCACCGTGCGACTCACCGTATTGACGCTGCAACCAAAGGCCTCAGCCAACGCAGAACTCGCTTCTCCCGCGCAATAACGCTCAGCGAGTTCCTTCTTTTGGCTGTCGGTGAGCCGGCTCGAGGCCATGAAAGACACTGCACAGAAGTCAACTCTAGGTGCCGCTCCCCCTCAGGCCTACTGGCAAAATGCATGCATGCTCCCTTAGCTCAGCTGGATAGAGCAACTGCCTTCTAAGCAGTCGGTCGATGGTTCGAATCCATCAGGGGGCGTTGCTGGATTGCACCACCAAAATTGCGTCGCCCTCAATCAAGGGAGCATTGTCGTTAGAGCCCATCACCCATCAAGACCGTGATGACGGATCTCCAGCTGATGATTCAACGGCTAACCGACATCCTGGACGTCGATTTCAGCTGGCATGAAGAGTGCCAGGAAACCTGGGAATCCAATGGAGACGTTGGCTGGATCGTCGGGGCCTTGCGCCAAGCCGATGAGAGCGATGCGGTGCGGGCTGCGGCCAAGCAGGACACCGTCGCCGAAGCCCTCGACACGGTGGCGATGCTATTTGGATGGGAGCGTCCTGACGATGCCGCAAGCGGGACTTACTCCTCCTCTTCCGGATCGTCCTGATCTGGAGAGCTATCGGAGTCACAATCCGGATCATCTCCGGCGGTGAGTCCATAGCCGACCATCCCATTGAGAATCCGCAGACAACCGTCTTCCAGCACATCAGCGAGATAGCTGTGCAGCTGCTCTTTAAACGAAAGGATCTGCTCACTTGGGTATTGCATCCCCAACGTGAGCTTGGCGGCTTCAACCTCAGTAGGTTCAGCGCGACCGATCATCTCCACCACAGCCGCATCAATCAACCCAGCGATCATGGCGTCGATATCGAGACCGGTCTCATCGCTGGCCATTCAGCTGGGATCCGTAGGAAACAACTTCCATTCAGCCGCTTCCGGGATGTCAGGCGATTGGAGCATGTCTTGAGGCTCTTCAAACAGAACACGCCACTCGGGACAGCGGCATGGCACGTAGTCGCTGTGCTCGATCCGAATCCCCCCCAGCACCGATGGAGCTCCGTACCAACCAGAACGCCAATGGGGCTGCTCATTCAATCCGCCACGGAACCAGACCCAACAGCGTGCTTTCGGTTGTGTTGTGGATTTCGCTGCCATCGCGCCTGTTATGCCAGATCGGTGTAGCACCGATGAAGGGTGCGTCGCATGACTGGGACGGAACCGTTAGCTTCGGCGATCCAGCACATCGTCGTCACCATCATCCACCACGTCATTGAAGCGGACAACACCCGCTTCCCGGAAGCAAAAGGCCTTCTGCCTGGATTCTGAACTCATTGAACGGGGCTGATCCCACCGTTCGCAGTAATCCTGACCGTCTTGCCAATCTGACATTGATTCGAAACAACGGAACAATGGATTAACAATTAAAACGCCTCAACGCAGAAGAAGCAATCACGAAAGACAAGATATCAATTCAACAAAAACTCAACAGACTGATCATCAACAACAATTCAATTACCAATTAGAGCAAAAAATTGCTAACAGGCCAAACAACTGCTCTTCAACAAGATAAACAGCACGGAATGTGAACAGCGCCGCAGCCATGATCAAGTTGCCCAGGGCCAACATGGCATCAAGCCAAACGATGGAATCGGCCACGAGGGCTTGAGCAGGCTTGATCCAGCGTAGAAAGCTTGTTGCGCTTGATCAACTGATGCCAGCACTCAACAATCAAGCAGCGTCACGGTCGACAGCCTGTTTCTTCTTGCCCACCCGCACAGACGCCTGGTTCAGGGCACAAGCCAAGGCACGGAAGGGTTTATGAACACCCTCCACAATCAAACTTCCCATGCTTTCAGCAAAGGCCATATCGAGCTTCATGGCATTAGCCAAGATGTGATCAATAGGACAGTTATGGCCCAGCAGTGAGTGGCAGCAAAGCCTTGTCAGCACATCCGAACACGCGATGGTTTGGTTCGATCACCACAGGAGCACTAGCTCTTGAACCAGCGCAAAGCTGCACATCACAGCCCCTTGCAGCGTCCCTGCACCGCCGCAAGGGTCTTGAACGCCTCTCCTCCCCGGGCAGCTCCAAACTGCACCATCACCACCTCCGCCTGTAGCCCCAGCAACAGGCTCTGACAGGGGTAGCGGTCTTGATCAGCGGCCGTGCGCTGCAGGTCCTCTGCCTGCAACAAAGCCTTGGTGCAAGCCTGCCCACCCTCCGAGGCGAAACAGGCGCGGGCCGATGATGTGAGCGTTGCCAGGCTGCCAGCCCAGAGCGGCAGCACTCCTCCAGCGGTCAACGTCATCACAACAACCAGGCTTTGGGCACCAACACCACCCAACCTCTCCACAGAAGCGTGCGTCACATCACCAACTGAGTGCCACCACCACGCACCCCATCCATGCGCAGTGGATGCGCTTCGTCAACTGATGCGGCAGGTGCCTCCGAACGGCTGTTTCCCTGGGATGATGGGCGGGCTTTTCTTGGACTCGGATGTACACCGACTGGACCGCCGTTGCCCTACTGCTCTTCACCACCGTGCCCCTGCTGGCTGTGGTGGCGACAGCCGCATTCTTTATTTGGCAGCAGAAGAAGCAGCAGCTGCGTTGACCCTCAACGCCAACGCTCCATCGCCCACGTCCGAGCTGATGGTTTGGCCGTCAGCGCTTTCATCAAAAACCGTACCTAGACCGAGACACCTCGGACAGGTCCGAAAGCGCTGATCCGCCACCCGTTGAATGCCACTACCTCCGCAGTGCCGACAAAGCATCGTCTTTCTCCCAGGGTGTTAAAACCAGTGTGGGAAGATTTCTGGCGACTGATCCCAAAGCTTTCATGAAGAATTCAGGCTTGAAGCAGGTTTACGGCGTTGGATCCAGACGCCTTGAGCTCCTGCAGCAACTCCGCAGCCGAAATCTTGCTGGAGTCAGGCACCAGCTTGAGTTGGGCAGCCAAATGGCCCACGACTGCTTCCGGTCGCATCTGCCGCTCACGCCATGGCGCCAAACCAGCACTGCCCTCACGCTTGGCGAGCTTCTGGCCTGATGCATCACAAAGCAGGGGCACATGGCGGTACTGCGGGGGTGGTTGTCCCAACGCAGCCATAACAGCCACCTGAGCGGCGCGAGCTGGCCTCAAATCAACGCCCCGCACCACCGCATTGATCCCGCAGGTGAGCTCATCTACCGCAGTGGCAAGGTGATACGCAATGAAGCCATCGGCGCGGCGCACCACCACATCGCCGCAACCCCAGGCCTCATCGAGACGCAACCGCCAGGAGGGGAGACGTGCCGCTTGCCAACCCCAGTGCAGCTGTCGTGGGCGACAGGTGCCCGGATACACCACTGTTTGTGCCAAGTCACGGCGACTGCAGCGGCAGGCGTACAGCTGCCCACGACGACGAAGATGGGACAGCACCGAGTTGTAAAGGCCAAGGCGCTGGCTCTGCAAGATCACAGGGCCGTCCCAATCCAACCCCAACCAGCGCAAATCCCCTAAAGCACTGTCGATCGCGCCCGAACGGACGCGAGGCGTGTCGAGATCATCAAAACGCAACAGCCAGGTGCCACCCGCCGCGCGAGCCGCCAACCACGACACCAAGGCCGTCCGCAGGTTGCCCAGATGCAACGGCCCCGATGGGGTGGGCGCAAAACGCCCCCGATAGCCCGATTGCCTCAGGACTGCTCCAGCCAGAAAAGGCTCCTGCAGATGGCCAGGGAGGTGATCAAAAGCGGCGCTGAGGGACATGAACCTTGCCACAACGGGCTGGCACAACAAAAGGTGACCTGAACAGATCACCTTTTGTGCTTCTCCGTTGGGAAGCGAACGGCGATTTCAGAGGCTGATCAACCCTGAACGCGATCTTTAAACATCTTGCCGGCGGTGAAAGCGGGAACGCGCTTGGCAGGGATCTTGATCTTTTCGCCAGTCTTGGGGTTCAGACCCTGACGGGCAGAGCGCTCACGAGGCTCAAAGGAACCGAAGCCAAGGATCGACACCTTCTTGCCTTCAACAACGGAGTCGATGATGGTTTCGATCGCGGCATCAACCACCAAAGACACGTCAGTCTTGGTGAGCTCGGTGCGAGCAGCAACGAGGTTGACAAGGTCAGCTTTGTTCATGAAATAGGAAGTGAATTGCGGAAGCGGTTGGTTGACGATGCGGAAGTCGACATCCGCAGAAGCTTCCCTGAGCGCGCCAATCGTATGGAGAGTGTGCGGTTGCGGCAAGCCAAATGTCTGACGCCACAACGCTTTACACAGACGCCAATGTTGCTTCACGAACCGGCACGCCATCAGACCAGGCACTCCAAGGGGCCAGGCGCTGCCCTCGCAAGGCCCCAAGGCCTGCGCCAGAAGCCAGTGATGGCAGGGGATCTGCACCCACCCACTCCCGCAAACGCTCCAGACTGCGTTGCTGACGCGGCCAGTGGAAAGTGCGTCGATGCCGCAAACCAGCCAGAACCTCCACTGCCACAGGCACCAACAAACGGCCGCAAAACAACACGTTCCAAGGGTCTGGAGCATGCACCACACAGCTGCCCGGCGTCGGTCCCGGGGTCCACAACAGCCGCAAACCGGATGGGGTGATGTGCTCCTCCGCAAAGGTGTCCAAGGGGTGCACCCCAGGCAAGAGGTAGGCCTCCTGCTCCTGCACCAACACCGGCCAACCGAGCCGCTCCTGCAATCGGCGCACGCGTCCATGCCCTTCACGGCTGGTGAGCAACACCCTGGGCAGGCGCCCGGCAGCCAACCGTTGCAACGCGTTCAAGGAAGCCTCGGTGAGCGGAGGGCAATCGATTAACACCGGCTCCGCACCACAGTCCAGCCACCACGATGAGCCGCCCCGACACTCCCGATTGGGAGGAAACAGCCACAGATCCGGGCGTATCTGTTGAGGCGAGCGGCCTGGCTCCAACGCAGTGGTCAGCGTCATCGGGCAATTCAAGGCAACCACACCCTCCAGTTTGCGCTGGTCCCTACCTTGTTGTTAGTGCGTCCTGCGTTGCGCGGGCTGGATCTTTGGCCACGATCCACCGCGGAAGCCCCTGGCCCATGGGGAGCATGATCACTGGGCGAGGCGTGAACTTCTCGCTTGCAGCGCCTGCAGCCAACAGGGTGGAACTGTTGCTGTTTTCCGATGCCGACGCAACCCAGCCGGATTGCATCATTGAGCTTGATAGCCATCACCGTTCTGGGGATTACTGGCACGTGGAGGTCGAAGGCCTCGGTGCTGGCTGCTGCTACGGCTATCGGGTGTTCGGACCGCTGCAACCGGGAGACCATGGCTTCCGTCCCGCCAAGGTGCTGCTCGACCCCTGTGCCCGTACCATCGCCGGCTGGAAGATCTACCGACGCGGCGCGGCCACCGGTGCCTCCCCCAACACCGACGCCTGCCTGAAAGGAGTGGTGTGCGAACGGGACCACTTCGATTTCGAACGCCATCCGCGACCCCGTCATCACTGGAACCGCAGCGTGATCTACGAGCTGCATGTGGGCAGCTTCACCCGACGCGACGACTCCGGCCTGGCGCCTGGCCTGCGGGGCACCCTGCGCGGTTTAGTCACCAAACTGCCCTACCTCCAGGCCTTAGGCATCACGGCGATCGAACTGCTGCCGATTCAGGCCTTTGATCCCCAGGATGCGCCGCCAGGGCGCGACAACGTGTGGGGGTACAGCCCCCTCAGCTGGTTCGCTCCCCACCACGGCTTCATCGAAGGCAACGACCCATTGACGGCACGTCAGCAGGTGCGCGAGCTTGTGGCCGCCTGTCACGACGTTGGCATCGAGGTGCTGTTGGATGTGGTTTACAACCACACCACGGAAGGCAACCAGCAGGGGCCAACCCTGAGCTGGCGTGGGATTGCCGATTCTCTCTATTACCACCAGACCTCCCAAGGTGAGTATCAAGACGTCAGTGGTTGCGGAAACAGCATCGCCGCCAACAGACCGTTAGTGCGTCAGCTGATTCTGGAATCGATGCGTTGCTGGGCGGTCGAGCTAGGGGTCGACGGCTTCCGTTTCGATCTCGGCATCGCCCTCAGTCGCGGGGAGAAGCTCAAACCCCTCGACCATCCACCCCTCTTTGAAGCCATCGACAGCGATCCTGAGCTCAGCGACCTCAAGTTGGTCAGCGAGCCCTGGGATTGCGCAGGCCTCTATCGATTAAGCGATTTTCCCTCAAAGCGCATCGGTGCCTGGAACGGCAAGTTCCGCGATGACCTACGCAGCTTCTGGAAAGGCGATGACAACAGCACCTGGAAGCTCAGCCAACGGCTACGCGGCAGCCCCGATCTCAATCACGGCAAACCGCTCAAACTCGATCGCTCGGTGAATTTCATCACCGCCCACGACGGCTTCACCCTGGCGGACCTGGTGAGCTTCAACGGCAAACACAACCTGGCCAACGGAGAAGACAACCGCGACGGGGAAAACCACAACAGCAGCTGGAACCATGGCGTGGAAGGTCCATCCACCGACCAGGCCGTGCAAAGCCTGCGCCACCGCCAGCAGCGCAATTTGCTCACCAGCCTTCTCCTCAGCCGTGGTGTGCCGATGCTGCTGATGGGCGATGAAGTGGGCCGCAGCCAAGGGGGCAACAACAACACCTGGTGCCAAGACAGCCCTCTGAGCTGGATGATCTGGCGCGAAAGCCAGTGCGATGGCGATCTCTTCCGCTTTGTGCAACGGCTGCTAAAGCTGCGACAGCAGCACCCCGATCTGATCTGCCCAGACACGCCAATCAGCGAAATCCCTCCCCGACGCGGCAGTGAATCGGATCGGATCTGGCGTCAGTGGCACGGCGTCGAGCTCAACAAACCCGACTGGGCCAGCTGGTCTCACTGCATCGCCACAAGCCTGCAACGGGGTCATCGCGGTGCGGTGCTGTGGGTGGGTTTCAACAGCTACTTCAAAAGCATGCATTTCGATTTACCACCGGCAGCTTCCCCCTGGCACCGCCTCATTGACACAGCCCTACCTCCGGGTGACGATCTCCCAGAAGCACCTGAACCTTGGACACCCAAGGGCGTTCCCCTCAAGAGCCGCAGCATGGTGGTGATGGCAGCACACGAACTCCTCAGCACCTAAGGGATTCAGCCGTTCACGGACGAACCGGGGAAACGAAGGAGGGAATCACCAGGAACAGCGACGTACCACCGACGCTGAGGGGATGCTTCAAGCAAGCGGGCGGCGGGAATCGAACCCGCATCATCAGCTTGGAAGGCTGAGGTTTTACCACTAAACTACGCCCGCACTAGTACAAACCAATTGGTCAGGAATGACCGGATTGCATCAGTACCAGTGCATTATGACCACGTGCCGTCCCCTGTCAGCCATTTGACCCGCACCGAGACGTTTTCCGGGGGCCGTCGCACCCGCTTAATGCTGGCCTACGGGCTGGGTGATGCCGGCACAGGACTGGCCGCAAGCCAGCTGGGGTTTTACCTGTTTCCGTTTTTTACCTGTGCAGCAGGACTACCCGCTTTTGTGGCCGGTTCGCTACTGACAGTGATCAAGGTGTGGGATGCCATCAACGATCCCCTGATCGGCTGGATGAGCGACCACACCACAAGCCGATGGGGACCACGACTCCCCTGGATGCTTGGTGCTTCCTTGCCTTTAGGGATCTGCCTGGCCGCGATGTGGTGGGTCCCTGAAGGAAACGAGCAGGAACGCACCATCTACTACGTGGTGATGGCGATCTTGCTGATGACCGCTTACACCAGCGTCAACCTCCCCTATGCGGCCCTCTCCACGGAGCTAACGCCCGATACGACAACCCGCAACTCCCTGAATGCAGCCCGCTTCACCGGATCGATCCTTGCGGGGCTGAGTGGCCTGGTGGTGGGAGCAGCGGTGCTCAGCAACGGCAGCGATGGTTATCTGGTGATGGGACGAATCACCGGCACAATTGCAGCCGTCGCGACCCTGGTCTGCTGTTGGGGTCTCGCCCCTTTCGCCAAACGGGCCCAACGTCCCAACGGCTCCAGCCAACCAATGCTGCAGCAGATGAAGCGGATCCGCTCGAACCCCCGCTTCCTGATGGTGCTCGGGCTGTACCTCCTGCTGTGGTTTGGCCTGCAGCTGATGCAAGTCGTGGCCCTCACGTGGCTGGTGCAGGTGATTCACGTCCCGCCCGACTGGTCCACCTGGATCCTGCTGCCTTTCCAGATCAGCGCCCTCATAGGCCTACAGATCTGGAGTGTGGTGGCGAATCGCCATGGTCGCCTGGTGGCCCTGCGCTGGGGGGGCGGACTCTGGATTGCAGCCTGTCTGTTGTCGATGGTGTTACCCCCTCTGGCAGCGGATCCCAGCCGATGGGCCCTTGTTCCACTCATTGGCTTAATCGCCCTGGTGGGCATTGGTGCATCCACCGCGTACCTCATTCCTTGGTCCCTATTGCCCGATGCGATCGATGCCGACCCTGCCCACCCCGCTGGCACCTACACCGCCTGGATGGTGCTCGGCCAGAAACTGATCATTGGCCTAAGCATGTCGGTGTTGGGAGGTCTGCTCTCGCTGACGGGATACATCTCCAACCAAAGCTGCGACGGCGCCCTCAGCTTCATCGCCCAACCGGCCACGGCGCTACTGGCGATCCGCCTGTGCATGGGCTTGATTCCAGCTGGACTGGTCACCCTCGGTTTGGTAATGATGCGACGCTGGCCCGATCGCGGCGCCCACCTCCAGCATTGCTAACCCACCGATGAGAGCCCCCCGCTGGTTAAGACGCCTGGGCAGCAGCCTGCTGATCGGAGGCCAGGCCGTATCTGCTGCTGCCCGCGGCAAGATCAACACCATTGATCTGTTCGATCAACTGATGGAAGCGGGTCCAGGAAGCTTCCTGATTGTGCTGATCACAGGGATTGCAGCCGGATCGGTGTTCAACATCCAAATCGCCGCAGAGCTCAGCACCATGGGCGCCGGCTCCACAGTGGGCGGATTACTGGCCATTGGCCTCGCCCGCGAGATCGCCCCGCTGCTCACCGCCACCCTGCTCACAGGCAAGGTGGCCACCGCCTATGCCGCCCAACTCGGCACCATGAAGGTGACTGAGCAGATTGAAGCCATTACCATGCTGCGCACCGATCCGGTGGAATACCTGGTGGTGCCCCGTCTGATTGCCATGGTGGTGATGGCTCCGGTGCAGTGTTTGCTCTTCTTTGCCGTGGCCATTTACAGCGGCCAGATCACCAGCACGGAGTTTTACAACATCCCCCCGTCGGTGTTTTGGACATCCGTACGCACCTGGCTGGATCCAGATGATCTGCCCTTCATGTTGATCAAAGCACTGGTGTTTGGTCTGCAAATTGCCGTTCTGGCCTGTGGCTGGGGACTGACCACATCCGGAGGCCCCAAAGAGGTGGGCACCAGCACCACTGGATCCGTTGTGATGATCCTGGTGACGGTGGCCCTGATGGATGTGTTGCTCACCCAAATCCTGTTTGGCTGATCTCTGCAATGTCCGACATCCCATCCCCCATCCAACAGTCCGTCAGCATCAGCCCTAGTCCACGGCTGCCTCTGCTGATTTTGGTGCTGGGCCCAGCGCTCCTGCCCTTACCCCTGCATCCATGGCCGACGTTGGCCAACAGCCTGATCGCCCTACTCCTGATTATTCAGAGCTACAGCCTGCGGCTGGAATTCGAGGAGCGCGCTTTGATCGTGTGGCGTGGCAACCAAGAACTCCGCCGCTTCCCCTACCAAGACTGGATCAGCTGGCGCCTGTTCTGGGATGGGTATCCCACCGTGCTCTACTTCCGCGAACGAAAAAGCCCGCATTTGATTCCCGTGCTGTTCAACGCCAAAGAGCTGCGTGAGCAATTGCGCGCACGCGTTGGCAACCTGGAACACAACGCCACCAGCAATGATCGATCCTGAGGTCTCCATGGCTGACCCCCAATCCACCACGCCCGCGATCGAAAGCGAAACCGCAGCGGAGGCGGCAACACCACCAACTTCGGCAGCATCCAGCGCTGCACCGAGTGCCGACTGGCTTGCACTTGCCACAACGGAATTATTGGAACGCCGGCAAGCGCTCCAGCAAGACATCGATGAGCTCCAGCAGAAGAAACAACAACTGGAAGCCGACCTACGTCAGTCATTTGCCGGCCAATCTGATGCCATGGCCCGGCGGGTGAAGGGATTCCAGGAGTATCTCGGCGGAGCCCTGCATGACCTCGCTCAGTCGGTGGACAGCCTGGAGCTGGTGGTGCAGCCCGTGGTGGTGCAACCCTCGCCCCTCGATCAACAACCGGCAGGGCCCGCCAGCGATTCCGGTGACTCCAGTGCCCCGCCGGCTGTCGCCGACACCTTTCGCCCGGATGAAGAACTCATTCGTGGTTGTCTGCAACGATTTCGCGAACAACCGGATTTCTACGCGGGCCCTTGGAAACTGCGCCGCAGCCTCGACCAGAGCGATGTGGACCAACTCAACGACTGGTTTTTTAATCAGGGCGGGCGAGGAGCCCAGGCCAGCCGCGGCAGCCGCCCCCGCAACGTGCTGATGGCCGCAGCCCTGATTTCTGTGATCGGCGAGCTTTACGGCGACCAATTCCAAGCACTTGTGCTGGCGGGGCAACCCGAACACCTGGGCGAATGGCGCCGCGGCCTGCAGGACTGCCTTGGCCTAAACCGGGAAGACTTCGGGCCCAATAGCGGCATCGTCTTGTTTGATCGTGGCGATGCCCTAGTCGAGCGGGCCGATCGCCTGGAAGAGCGGGGTGACGTGCCCCTGATCCTGGTGGATGCCGCTGAACGCACCGTCGACATCCCTGTGCTTCAGTTCCCTCTCTGGCTGGCCTTTGCGGCCCAGCCCGATGAACTGTTAATCGACGACGACGTGCTCTGATGGGTCCCCTTTCCCTGCTGTTGGGTTACCTGCTCGGCGCCATCCCCAGTGGCTATTTGGCAGGACGCTGGTGCAAAGGCATCGACTTGCGCCACTTGGGGTCGGGATCCACCGGTGCCACCAACGTGCTGCGTCAAGTGGGCAAAGGCCCAGCTCTGGTGGTGTTCCTGATCGATGTGGCCAAAGGAGCGGCTGCCGTTTTGCTTGCGGGCAGCCTGACCCCGGGCCAAGAGTGGCTTGAGGTGCTCGCGGGGCTCGCGGCCCTGGCGGGTCACATTTGGCCCGTATGGCTTGGATTCAAAGGTGGTAAAGCGGTAGCCACTGGCCTCGGCCTGTTTCTTGGTTTGGCATGGCCCGTCGGGCTGGCCTGCTTCGGGATCTTCCTCACCACACTGTCGGTATTTCGGATCGTGTCGCTATCCAGTGTGGTAGCAGCCATCAGCCTGCCGCTGCTCATGGCTGCCGGCACCGACGGCTCCGCCAAACTTGTGGTGGCCCTTGTCGCCATGGGCCTGGTGATCTGGCGCCACCGCAGCAATCTGCAGCGGATCGTGGCCGGCAACGAACCCCGCCTCGGCCAGCAGGGTCAACGCTGACCCCCCTCCCTGGATGGCAATGGGCCGTTCACGCAAAGCTCGCCACAACAGGCGGCAAAGGCGGCACTGGGATCAGCAGCTTGGGTAATGGGTCGGCCAATCACCAACTGGCTCGCCCCAGCAGCAATCGCCTCAGCAGGGCCCAGGGTGCGGGCCTGATCACCCGCGGCATTGCCCTTGGGTCGAATGCCTGGTGTGATCAGCGCAAAGGGCTCAGGATGCTGGGCTCGCAGTGCTACAGCCTCCAGAGGAGAGCAAACGCAACCGCCAAGGCCGGCAGACGCCGACAACTGGGCGAAAGCCCGCACCCGTTCAGCAATGGTTTGGCTGATGGCGAGTTCCCGCTGCAGGCGCTGCTCCTCCCAGCTGGTGAGAACCGTCACCGCCAGCAGCGTCGGCGGGGCCATGCCCGCCTGCTGTGCACCATCCTCGGCTGCGGCCTGAGCCGCCTGCAACGCTTCCCTGCCGGCGCACGCATGCACAGTGATCAGCTCCGCCCCCAACGCGGAGGCCCGCCGGCAGGCCCCCGCCATGGTGGCTGGAATGTCGTGGAACTTGAGATCGAGGAACACCCGCAGGCCCTGGTGACGCAACGTGGCCACCACCTCGGGCCCCGCCTGCACAAACAACTCCAGGCCCACCTTCACCCAGCGCAGCCCCTCCACCTGGCCCGCAAACGCCAAGGCCTGCTCGGGTGCCATGCCGTCGAGGGCCACGATGATCCGATCGGCAGGATGCAATTCGCCCATCAAACCACCAAGCGACGGAAGGTCTTCTTACCAAGCTGGAGCACCTTGCCTTCCAGTTCCGCGGCAGACGCGAACTCCTGATTGACATCGGTGACCTTCTCACCGTCCAAACGGACGGCACCACCCTTGATCTGACGTCGCGCATCGCTGCTGCTGGCACAGATCCCCACAGCACTGAGGAGGTAAAACGCCTTTGCGGGAAAATTCACTTCCGCAAGCGATGCCTCGGGCACATCGGCACCGGCATCACCACGGCCCCCCACCAGGCTGGCAGCGTCCTGCTGAGCCTTAAGCGCGACCTCCTCCCCATAGCGGCCGGCGGTCACCGCCAAGGCCATCGCCTTCTGCTTCTCGCGGGGATTGGTCGGCAACACCGACGGATCCAGATCGGTCAACAAGGTGACGTAATCATCGATAGCGGCATCAGCCACCTTCTCAAGCTTGGAGTACATCGAGAGCGGATCGTCTTGCAAACCCACCACATTGCCGAGACTTTTGCTCATCTTCTGCACACCATCCAGCCCCACCAAAATCGGCAGCAACATGCCGAACTGGGTGCGTTGGCCGAAATGACGTTGGAGATCACGGCCCATGGCCACATTGAACTTTTGATCAGTGCCACCCAACTCCACATCGGCATCCACGGCAACTGAGTCATAGCCCTGCAGCAGCGGGTAGAGAAACTCATGCAGGGCGATCGGCGTACCGCTGCCATGGCGCTTGGAGAAATCGTCTTTCGCCAACATCTGACCCACCGTGGCGGTGCCCAACAGACCAATCACCTGGGGCAAATCCAACCCCTCCAGCCATTCGCTGTTGCGACGCACCTCCAGGCGTCCCGGCGTCTCAAAATCCAACAGCGCCCGTTCCTTTGGTTGACCCTGACCCAATTGGCGCAGGTAGGTGGTGGCATTGATCTCCACCTGCTCTTTGGTGAGCTGCACCCGAGTGGCGCTCTTGCCGGTGGGATCACCGATGCGGGCCGTGAAGTCGCCGATGATCAACACCGCCGTGTGGCCTGCGTCTTGAAAGGCCCGCAGCTTGCGAAACAAGATGCTGTGGCCGAGGTGGATCTCACTCCCCGTGGGATCAATGCCCAGCTTGATCCGCAGCAGTTGACCTTCCTGTTCCGCCGCGGCCAGCCGCGCGGCTAACGCCTGATCGGGATCGGTGGGATCCCCGGCGGGAAACAAATCGGCCATGCCGCGGGCCAGCCAGCTCGGTAGGGAGTGGGGCGAAGGCGACATAACGGCTGCATCAAGGACGTGCAGTGCGGATCGTACGGGGGCCGCTCGCACCAAGCCGATCAAGAGGGCGACTGATCCAGCTGGTTCTTCATCCGTTCCAAGGTTTGATTCATCTGCTCAAACATCTGCTCAGGAGTCATCCCGAACTGCCCCAGCTGCGTGCGCAACTGTTCAACGGTGAGCTTGGCCTGAAAATCTTCCGAAAGCTCAAAACGTTTCATGAACACGCGATAGCGGCTCATCAGCTCTTCCATCGTGTCGATGAATTTCTTTTTGCCCTCCCGATCAAACTTGCCGTAATCCGATCCGAGCTGCATCAGCTGCTGGTAATCGGTGAACAATCGTTTGGCCTCTTCCTGAACAATTTCAGATTCAAAAAACGCCATCTGCTGAGCACTCAAGTGCTTGGGAGTCTGACGAATCCGAGCGATCCATAACAGTGCGGATCCACACCCTGCCACTGCAGCCAATATTCAGGGCGTTCGCTCAGCTGTGCGCGTTCCCGTGGACTACACCAGCCAGATTCCCCTGCTGCAAGAACGCAGACGCCAGGGGCATCAATTGCTGCGCCGCAGCCAAACCCTGCTGGGTACGGGGGATCGGGTGTT
Organism: Synechococcus sp.; assembly: GCA_049889555.1. Taxonomy (GTDB): domain Bacteria; phylum Cyanobacteriota; class Cyanobacteriia; order PCC-6307; family Cyanobiaceae; genus Synechococcus_C. The sequence goes on from JBMHDE010000027.1 coordinate 91,544, forward strand.
ACTCACCACATTGGTGGGTTGGATGGAAGGTCTCACCCCCTTGGTTGGTGCGGCGACCACAGAAGCCGAGCTCATCGGGCATGTGCGACACAGCAAACCCAATCTCCTGATCTGCACGGATGCTCTGGAGCAAGGCACCGGTGTGAGCCTGCTGTGCCGAGCCAAACGGGAGTCTCCCAACCTCAAGGTGTTGCTGCTGCTGCAACGCCCTCTGGCGCGCACCATTCTCAAAGCCATGAATTCCGGCTGCGATGGCATCTGCTCCACCAAGATCAGTGACAGCAGCTCAGTGCTGGCGGCCCTCGATGCCATGAACAGCGACGGGCACTACTTAGACCGCATCACGAGCGATGGACTCCACCATGGTCTGCGGCTTGACGGCGACGGCCCGACGGCTCCCACCCTGGCTCCCCTGAGCATGCGTGAGGAAGACGTGCTACGGGGTCTCTGCAAAGGCATGACCAATCAGGAGATCGCCGAGACCTTCACGGTGTCGGTCGCAACAGTGAAGACCCACGTCAGCAGCGTGTTGCGCAAACTGGCGGTCAATGACCGGACTCAGGCAGTGATTAAGGCCTTTAGGGAAGGCCTAGTGGATCTCCCCTGTCATGCGCCGTCCTGGACACGCTGAAGCCCTGACGCAGCCCCCCAGCAGTCGTTAAGGTCAGCCCACTGTCATGGAGCGCGATGGCCCGCGGGCACTGGTTGGATCCCCTCGCCCGGAAAGTGCTCCAGGCGATGGGGGAATTACCTCCCGACCGTCCGACGCAAAACCCGGTGTCGAAGCCCTCAGTGGTCGATGCACAACCACCGAGTTGGACTGTTGATGTGAACCGGGCCAGCGCCTCCCAATGGCGTCAGCTGCCTGGTTGCAGCGACGCGATGGTGGATGTGCTGGTGCGCCTCCAGCGTGGTGGTGTGCAGTTCAGCCAAGCGGATGACCTGTTTCAACTGCTTGATCTGCCGCCCCTCTTGGCGGAGCAATGGCGACCCCATCTCGTTTTTCACTGGTATGGCGCTGCCCCTCCCTTAGCCGAGCCCACCCCACTCGAGCTGAATCGCGCCAGCCTCCTGGAACTTCAGCAGACGCTGCTATGGCCGCAAGCCCGGCTCAAGCGTTTACTGCAGGAACGAATCCGTCGACCGTTTACCAACATGGCCGACCTGCAGGAGCGGCTCTGTTTGCCACCGGAAGCCATTGAGGCGCTACTCGACAAAAAACTGCGCTTTGGGGAGTGCCGCCCAGGTCCCAGCTTGCCTCCACGGCGCTAGCCATGGCACTACCACCCCCCCGTCAAGGCGAACTGTTCGGTGCCCTTGATCGCCAACAAGGCTCGACACCAACGGCCCGCAGCACCCAACTGCCTGAACAACTCACCATCACCGCCGCCCAGCTGCGGGACTGGCAACACCGCATTTATTGCCATCAGCAACCGCTTCTGCATCAACCCCAACCGCACCGCGTGCAGCCCCTGCTCTTCTCAGAGACTGAGCAGGATCCACTCACCGGCTTTGATCCACTCACCCTTCGCGCCCTCCCCCTCAGTTTCTGGCGCTGGCCCAGCAGCCCCCATCGGGGTGCAGCGATCTATCTCGTCATGGACAGGCCTGAGCATCTTGAGACCCCCATCGTGTTGTACGTCGGCGAAACCCTTGCGGCAGACCGGCGCTGGAAAGGGGAGCATGACTGCAAGGCCTACTTGGCCGCCTACGGAGAAGCCCTGAGTTGTGCCGGACTGACCAGCACCCTCAGCATCCGCTTTTGGGGTGATGTTCCTGACAGCACCCGGGACCGCCGACGACTTGAGCAGCGGCTGATCCAGACGTGGCAACCGCCGTTCAACAAAGAGACCCGTGCCCGCTGGGCCACCCCTTTCACGACCGATTAAGGGAACGCGGCTGGCTCCGTAGCATCGATTCCACCCTGAACCGTTGCGGATGCAATTCTCCCTTTCTGTGGCCACCCTCCAAACCTGGACCGGCAGCGTGCTGGCCGTCGGCCTGATGGAGAGCGATGCCAGCGGTCTGGTGGAGCAACTTGAGAGCCGCCTCGGGCTAGCGATTAAGCCCTGGCTAGAGCAGCGACGCTTCAAGGGAAAACCCGGCGATGTCGCCAGCTTGCAGGTGCTCAACGCAGATCTATCGACGCTGATCTTTGTGGGGCTTGGTGCCGCAGAAGAGGTGACGGTGGAGACGCTGCGCACCGCCGCTGCACAGGCAGCAAAAGCCAGTCTGGGACTGGGAAATAGCCTCGGTTTGATGCTGCCATGGGGCGAGAACGGGACGGCAGCGATCACCGCCAGTGCAGAAGCCGTCCGCCTGGCCAGCTATAAGGATCAGCGTTTTCGGAGCGACGCCGAGCCCCGCACCATCCCCAACCGGGTGGAGCTGCTGGGCCCCTGCCCGTCTGGTGCTGATGCAGCCCTGGCAGCCGTGGGACCGGTCTGCGCAGGCGTTGAGCTCGCGCGTGAATTGGTGGCTGCACCTCCCAACAGCCTCACTCCAGCAGCGATGGCCGACACTGCGGCTGCAATCGCCCATGACTTTGGGCTGGAGCTGACGGTGCTGGAGCGCAGCGACTGTGAAGCACGAGGCATGGGGGCCTACCTATCCGTCAGCCAGGGATCCGATCTCCCCCCCAAGTTCATTCACCTCACCTACCGCGCAGAAGGTTCCATTCAGCGCCGCTTGGTGCTGGTCGGCAAAGGTCTGACCTTTGACTCCGGCGGGTACAACTTGAAGGTGGGCGCGGCCCAGATTCACATGATGAAGTACGACATGGGCGGCAGCGGTGCCGTGCTTGGCGCCATGCGGACCCTAGCCGAGCTACGCCCGGCGGGTGTGGAAGTGCATGCAGTGATTGCCGCCTGCGAAAACATGGTGAATGGCGCAGCGGTTCACCCGGGCGACATCGTGACCGCCTCGAATGGCACCACGATCGAAATCAACAACACCGATGCTGAGGGTCGGCTGACCTTGGCGGATGCACTGGTGTATGCCAGCAAGCTGGAGCCCGATGCCATCGTGGATCTCGCCACCCTCACGGGTGCCTGCGTCATCGCCCTGGGCGAAGAAATCGCCGGCCTCTGGAGCGCTGATGACTCTCTCGCGACAGCCCTAGGCACGGCAGCCGATCAGGCTGGCGAAGGCCTATGGCGCATGCCGCTTCAGGCCAGCTATCGGGATGGATTGAAATCCCTACTGGCGGATGTCAAAAACACCGGTCCTCGCCCTGGAGGCTCGATCACCGCAGCCCTGTTCTTAAAGACATTCGTCGACGCTGGAATTCCCTGGGCCCATCTCGACATCGCCGGCCCTGTCTGGAGCGATAAAGGCCGAGGGCTGAACCCTGCAGGGGCCACCGGCTATGGCGTGCGCACGTTGGTGAACTGGGTAACAGGCAGTGGCAGTGGGAGCGCCAGCGCCTAAATTCCAGCCACAACGGAGCAACGACCCCATGGCGTCCAGCCCCCTCCGCTGGTACATACGCGCTCAACTCGGCATCTTGCTGCTTCCCGCAGGCCTTTGCCTGCTCGGGGAAGCAGTGAGCCGCCGCACTTTACAAATGGCAGGGGGCGACGGAGGCCCCTGGTGGTGGTATGGCACCCTCAGCTTGATCCTGATCAATGCCGGTGTGGGCCTGATGATTGAAAGCGGTCTACTCCGCGGCTATCCCAAACGAGGCCAACACTCCACAGACGACGACGCTGAAGCCACCAACACGGTGGCGATCAAGTCAAGACGCAGCAGCTGACACAGCACGGGGATCAGCACGATGCAGGTGGCCAAAACGGACATCGCCAGGGCATTCGAGCGCATGAATCTGCCAGCGCGCCCGTTGCGAACAAGAAGCCAACACGCGATCGAGGTCATCGGACGCTTGTTTCGGCGAAGGGTACGGACCAACGTGACGCGTCACAAGACCATCTCTAATGGTCAGCAAATACATACACCTGTTCCATAGGTCATATCGAAATGGTACTTACACGTATCAAGCCCGGAAAAGAGGGGTAAACCCTGGGCCTTCACTGAAAAGTAGATGAGTTAAGCCCTTCAAACCGCTTCATACTTTCCTCGGATTCATGTTGTTGATTGCGACAAATCCCCGACAATCACCCCTGACCTTGGCAGCCCTCAAACCCGACGAGACCCTCAACCCCCGGCCAGATCCCAGCTAAGCCCCATTGTTCCTAAGCGAACCCTTTGTATCGGCAGTCACAGATGAGACGCCTGTTGATTAGGTAATTTGACTCAGTCGTGAGAGCGACGCGTCGAGCATGGGAGGAGCTGAGGGGCCCCTCCTTTTTTTTGATGGCATACCAGCGCCAACCTGTGCGCTCTGGCTCAACCATGGCCAAAGCAACGATGTTCAAGTCGACACCCCCGTAGGGCGATCACCGCACTGCGTTACTGCCCCTGGTTCAACCAGGAATTCCCCGTGCGAGCGACTTTGCCCCACACTTGATCCAACCGGCGATCACGGCCACAGGTAAAGCGGTAATAGTTGTAAGGAATCGGATTGCGATCGGCATAGTTTTGGTGATAATCCTCAGCCGGCCAAAAAGGAGCCGCAGGACGGATCTGCACCTTGAGGGAGTCGAGGGGCACCTTTAACTCCCGGGCAACAGCCGCCGCACTCGTTTGAGCCACCGCCGCTTGATCAGACCCCTCGGTGAAAATCACAGGCCGATACGAGTCGCCACGATCGCAAAATTGACCGCCCCCATCCAGCGGATCCACATTGCGCCAATAGTGACGCAGCAACGTCGCAAAGGTGATTTTCCCAGAGTCGAAACGCACCCGCACCACCTCCTGATGGCCCGTGGTCTCCCCGCTCACCTGACGGTAAGTGGGATTGCTGAGATAACCTCCGCTATAACCGCTCTCAGCAGACAGCACCCCAGGCACAGACTCCAAATCGTGTTCCAAACACCAAAAACATCCACCGGCCAGCACGGCTTCCTGGGTGACACCTGCCCAAGCCGTCGGACCGCCTGCCAGCAACACCGGCATCAACAGAAAAGCGAAAAAGAAACGCTGCATGCTTAGGGGATGGAATCAAGGATGGCCGCTGCCGCCCGATCGGTGACACCAGGGGTTCCTAGCGTCTCCCGCAAACGGCGATAGCCATCGTGGATGCGGTCACGACATTGCGCATCATCCAACAGAGGAATCGCCTGCGCGAGGAAGTTGTCCACCGTGAAGTCATCCTGCAGAAGTTCAGGCACCAAACGCTCCTTCAGGAGCAGATTGACTGGTGAAATGTGATCCACATGGAAGCGCAACAGATGGCGCGCCACCCAGGCAGTCAGTCGGCTCACGCGATAACCCACCACCTGGGGCACGCCCTGGAGAGCCAACTCGAGATTCACCGTTCCTGACTTGCCAAGGGCCAAATCCGCAGCACCAAAGAGGAACGGTTTGAGAGCATCAGCTTCCGCTGCAGGGATCACCCGAGCCTTCACGCCGACAGTGGCAAGCGCCTCCGCAAGGGGAGCTTCAAAGCGACTCAGACCCGCTGGCACCATCACCGCAAGATTTGGATCACGGGATTGCAGACGAGACGCGACTTCAGCCAGCACCGGCATCAAATAACGAAGCTCTTGCGATCGGGACGCAGGCAACAGGAGCAGCAAACGGCCATCGGGCTCAAGGCCAAGCTGGCGGCGGCATTCAGCACGGTCTGGCCGGTGGGCAACAAGGTCAAGCAACGGATGGCCCACCCAGGTGACCTCCGCACCATGGGAGGCATAGAAGGAGGCCTCCTCTGGAAAAATGGCCAAGATGCGGTCGGTGAACTGCAACAGGCTGCTGGTGCCACCATCATTCATGCGCCAAGCCCATTCCTGGGGGGCGATGTAATAGGTGATCGGCACATCAGGTAGCCGGCGGCGGAGGCGCCGCCCCAAGCGCACATTGGCCCCCATGTAATCAATCAACACCACCACATCCGGAGGACGGGCTGTCAGTTCGCGATTGATCCGCGCCTGCAGCTTGAGGGTGGGTAGCACGAGGGGCAGCGCCTCCAACAGACCAATCGACCCCAAGGGAGCCGTATCAGCGAGCAGTTCAGCTCCGGCCGCCTGCATCCGAGCCCCCCCAAGGGCCATCACCTGGATGGGCAAGCCCCGCACCGCAGCCTGACGATGCAAGGCTGCGACCAACAAGCTGCCCTGCAAATCACCGGACACTTCCCCGGTGCTAATCAAAACGCGCACCATCAGCGGCTGGCTGCAGGCATCGGGCCGCGCCGGCCCTGACCAATTGAGGCGTCCAGGAAGCGGCAAAGGTGGGCGGCAGCGGGGAGCAAATCCTGCTGTTGTGCCAACTTCAGCCCTTCAGCGATCACATGGTCTGAGCGGTACAGCAGGGTCCAGATGTCTTGAAGCTGGCGCATCTCGCGGCCCTCGTGCTGTTGGGCCAAACCGCTGCGGCGCAGGCCAACACGGTTCAAACCGCGCACACGACCGGGATGCCCCTCCACCAAGCAGTAGGGGGGAACGTCTCGATCTACTCGGGTCATGCCACCCACCATCGCCATGCTGCCGATGTGGACAAATTGATGAATCCCCAGGCACCCCCCAATCACTGCTCTGTCTTCAATCACCACGTGACCAGCCACCTGGATGGCATTCGACATCACGATGTCGTTGCCCAATTGGCAAAAATGCCCCAAATGGCAGTACGCCATTAAGAGATTGCGATCGCCAAGACGGGTCACCTCCCCGTCATGGGTCCCGCGATTGATGGTGACGCACTCCCGAATGGTGTTGTGATCTCCAAGGACCACCTCGGTGGGGGCACCGCGGTATTTCAAATCCTGGGGTTCCTGCCCCAAGCAAGCACCTGGATAGATGCGGTTGTGGGCACCGATCGTGAGACGACCATCAAGCACCACGTTGGGACCAATCCAAGTGTGGGCACCAATGCGGACATCAGGGCCCACCACGGCACCAGGACCAATCACCACACCCTCAGCCAGTTCGGCTTTGGGGTCGACACAGGCCAACGCATGAACCTGCGTCGCTGGACTCTCAAAGAGGGCTGAGGTTGCGTTCTCACTCATGGCCGTCAGTCCATCATCGAGAACATCAGGTCTCCGGAGCAGACCAGCTGACCATCCACCGTCGCCTCAGCTTTCACCTTGCCAAAGCGCTGCCGCTTAAGACTGACTAGCTCACAGTGGATACGCAGCTGATCGCCAGGCACCACAGGGCGACGGAAGCGCACACCATCAATCCCGGCGAAAACAAACAAACCCTGAGGCAAATCAGGCATCTGCTTCACAATCAAGCCACCAACCTGGGCCATGGCCTCCACGATCAACACCCCTGGCATCAGGGGTCTATCGGGGAAATGGCCCTGAAATTGGGGTTCATTCAAGGTGATGTTTTTGACGGCCACAACACGCACTCCAGGCTCGTGTTCCAGCACACGATCCACCAGGGCGAAGGGGTAACGATGGGGCAGCAAGCCCATGATCTGCTCGCAATTGAGGAGCGGTTCCGCGGAAGTGGTGGAAGCCTGTGACAAGGGAATTCAGCTGGGGGACAAGGGAGTGGCAGCGAGAGCCGCGGCCAGATCGGTGTGCAGTCCATGGGAGCCCCGATAGACCAGCACTTGCGCAGATGGCAAACCAACCAGGGCCAGATCGCCAATCAAGTCCAGCAGCTTATGGCGCACCGGTTCATCCTCAAACCGCAACGGTGGGTTGAGCCAGTGATCACCATCACAGACCAGGGCATTGTCGAGGGCTCCCCCCTGAATGAGACCAGCAGCGCGTAGCTGGTCCACCTGTTCACGGAAGCCAAACGTGCGTGCTGGTGCAATCTCCTGCACAAACAACTCCGGCGTGAGACTGAGGCAAAACTGCTGTCGACCGATGGCCGGCTGGGGGAAATCAATCACCCCCACCAGGCTGAACTGATCCGCAGGCACAGCCGTGATCAAACTGCTACCGCGATGCTTGAGCAGAGGCTGATCGAGCACGGGACGCGGAACACGGGGTGTGGCTGCAGGCGCAAGACCCACATCCGCAATCGCCTCTACCCACCCGAGGGCCGAGCCATCCAGCAAGGGCACTTCTGCACCACTCACCCGCAGCTCAGCATGGGTGATGCCCGTGCCTGCTAATGCCGCCAAGAGGTGTTCCACGGTGGCCAGGCGACGGTCACCAAAGTCGAGGGTGGTACAAAGCTGACTTTCACGCACCTGAGTGGGGGCCAGCTGCACGGGATCGCGGCTGGTGTCGTCTTGCCACGACACCCAGTAGCCCGCTTGAGCAGAGGGCAACAGGGTCACCGAGACGTCAACGCCGCTATGGAGCCCTACGCCAGAACGACTGATGACACCAGCAAGGGTCCAAGCGCCGTCGTAATCGGCAGGCCAAATCGTCATTAGAACTTCCAGCCAACGCCAAGGTTGAAGCGCCAATCGTTGGTGAAATCCTTGCTGGCAGCCTCAAGTCGGAGTGGCCCCACAGGGGTGGTAACAATCACACCCGTACCAACCGAGAAGCCAGAACCAGGCTTCTCCAGCAGTTGACCAGGCCTGCCGGGCACATTGGCTTGGGAGCCAAAATCGGTGCCGGCATCCGCAAAAATTTCACCAGCAAAAACGCTGATGATGGGGAAGCGGTATTCGATCGTGGCTTCACCAAAGCTGCGCCCCACAGCCAAATCACAGTCAGACCATCCCCGCACAGAGTTGGAGCCACCCAAACAAAACGCTTCATAGGGAGGAAGCTGTCCAACCACAGTGCCGGCCTTCAGCTGAATGCCAATCGTCTGCGGGCAATTGGCTTGTTCACCAGGCTTGGGACGGCAACCCTTAGCCGTGCGTAGCCAATTGACCGGAATGAAATGGTTGTAACTGGTGCGGACGCGGTTGAAGGTTGGGGAGTTCTCACCAACGGAAACGAACTGCTCCGTACCGACGCTGAAGAAATTGCCCGATGTGGGATTACGCGAGTCGTTGAGATTGCTGTAGGTGGCAGCAAAACGCAGGCCAACGAGGTTGTTTTCAGTGGCGCAATTGAAGGCCACGCAGACAACCTCATCATTGGCGATGCGATCGTTGTTGATTCTGTTGTTTGGAGCTGCGAAAGCGCGGGAATCGCCGTTGAAGTTGATCGGCCGCACATTTTGAATACTGAGGCCGGTGACCACGTTCCAAGGAACAGCCTTGAAGGGATCACCACCATTCAAAGGACGGGCAAAGATAATGTTGCCGCCGACGCGCTGAAGGGCAACAGTTTCTCCTTCGAAATCAAACCAGCTCGTGTTGGGAAACGCGTCGTCGGCTTGGCTGACGCTGTCGAACGAACCGGTACTGAAGGACGTGGGGGGATTGCTGATCGAAAAGGCGGATGCACCACCGTTATCGGCGTAATCCCGCAGGGTGACGATGCTGCCGTTGTTCTGACTTTGGAACACCTGGGGCACTTCTCGGCTCAGGAAGAGCGAGGTGCGGAATGACGTGCGGTGCTGATCACCCTTAATCCAGGGATCGGTGAAGGTGAGATTGGCAAGACCACCGAACTGGCCGTAGTTGAGGTTGACCGCAACGTTCCAGGCCCGTCCCAACAAATTGGTGTCAGCCAACTGCACCTGGCCAAAGACACCCTGGCTTTGGCTATACCCGAGACCGCCGGACAGTGAGCCCGTGGACTGTTCGACAATGCCAAGGACGATCTTGGCGCGGCCAGGCTCTCCGGCCACCGGCTTCAAGGTCACCTTGACATCACTAAACAACGACGTGCTGTAAAGGCGCCTGAGGTCTGCTTCGAGCTGGGTGCGATTGAAGGGCTGGCCGGGCTTGATCGAGATTTCCCGGGTCACCACCCAAGGTCGCGTTTTGCCCTTGATCGGCTGACCCTTGTCATCCGTGGGGTCGCCGTCCTTGTTGAGGAACTGCACCTCCACACCAGCAACCGTGCCGATCACCACCTTGAGCCGCACCACACCTTCGGGGCTGACTTTGCTCGGACCCGAAAGCCGCGCAAGCGAATACCCCTCGTTGCTGTACCAGCCCTGCAGCTCCTTCATTCGCTGCTGCAGCACGTTGAAATTCAGTGTGCGGCCGTAATCGGCGCTGAAAGTATCAGCGATCACGCTGGCTGGTGGCTGGGCGTCTTCCGGTTCCAGTTCCACCTTGGTGAACACCGGGTTGGGCACCACTTGCACAGCCAGCTTCACCCCTAAGGGGCCATCGACGGGATCGATCCCCACATCAGCAAACCAGCCGGTCGCATAAATGGCATCCAAATCCAGCTTCAGCTGGTCACGGGTCACGCGGCTGCCTGGACGCACAGCCATGGCCTCATAAGCGGCTAGTTCAAGACGCTCCTGCTCTGGATGGCCAGCAATTCCCTCAATCACCACCTCACTCACCAGCACCCTGGGCTGGGCAGCGGGGGTGATTTCAGTTGCATCAGTGGGTGCAGACCCCTCGTCCTGAGCGCGCACCGGAGTCGTGGCCAAAAGTGGCACAACCAGTGCCAAACCCAAGGCCCCCTGCCGAACGGCAGCCTTGGTCTGGCTTGAGGAAACGTTGACCATGACGGGAGGGGGCGCCGAGGCGATAGCCGCTAATTCATCGAGACCTTACCTGCAGTTGCGGGGGTTCGGGCAGGCCCCTTGGACCCGTTTGCAGACCTCCCCGTAGGCCTCAATCACACCACCAAGATCCTGCCGAAAGCGATCTTTATCGAGAATTCGCTGCTGTGGATCGGTCGTCCGCAGGTCCCACAATCGGCAGGTGTCAGGACTGATTTCATCAGCTACCACCAGCTCTCCAGCCGTGTTGCAACCGAGTTCGAGCTTGAAATCAACCAACTGCAGATCAAGCGTTTGGAAAAAAGGCGTCAAGCTGTCATTAACGCGACGGGCCAGTTGCTCAATGGCTTGGCGCTGTTCGGCAGTCACAAGTTGCAGCAACTCCAACCGCGCCTCCGTCAGCAGGGGATCCCCGAAGGCATCGTCCTTGTAATAGAGATCGAGCAGTGCAGGCTCCAAACTGGTGCCAGGAGTGATCGGGGTCTGCTTGCAAAGCGACCCGGTGGCCACGTTGCGCAGCACCACCTCCAGGGGAATGACATCAACCTTCTGGACCACCATCCAGGTCTGGTCAACCAAGCCCAGGTAGTGGGTTGGAATGCCATCACGTTCGAGCACTTCAAACAGTCGTGCTGAGATCTGACAGTTCAAGCGACCTTTGTCGTCGATCTGCTCACGCTTCAGCGCATTGAACGCCGTCGCGTCGTTTTTGTATTCAACCAGCACCCGATCGTCCTGATCGACGGCATACACACGCTTGGCCTTGCCCTCATAGAGCAGAGCACCGTGGGAGATGGTCATGGATTCGCAGACGGAACGGGACCAGCTGGCCCTTGCTTGCTTGATTCTCCCAGGGAGACATGCCCGCCCTGCTCCCGGGGGGATCGCAACTGACGTTCCAACGCAGCACGCTGGCCCACACCGTCCCCAGACGCAGGGTCCTCCTGAAGCAGCTGCCAGAGGGTGTAACGGTCATCCACCCGCGTTGCCAAGCGCTGCAAGCGAGCCATCGGCCGCGCCCCATCCCCTCCAGCGTTGCGTTCCAGCCGCCATTGCAGGCGTAGCAACTCCTCAGCCAGAGCCCAGGCCTCCACAGCGGCAGCCTGATCAAGGGCCGACTCCAGCAACCGGGTGACATCCGGCTGCTCCAGAGACTCCAACCAACGGGCAGCTCGGGCCAGACGCTCAGCGGCTTCCAACCCCGACATCTGGCCACTCAAAACAACAGCAGCCGCACGCTCAAAGTGACCCAAAGCCGCTTCATGGAAGGCCAGCTGGTCCAAAGCCGAACGCGTCAGCACGACCCCAGCAGTGGTTTCACCCACCTCGATTTGTCGCGCTTCCAACCGCGTCAGATCCCCGTCGGCGAAGCGACGCAATGCCAAAACGGCAGCCCCATGATCCAGGGCTGCTGCCGCCGCTTGCCAGGACAACAACAACCATTCCTGACGCTGGGGGCCGGGTTCAGGGCTGATGCGACCCAGCACCCGCCGAGCACTCTCCGGAGCGCGGCAAGCCAGCAGGGCTCGCGATGTTGCCGTCACCAGCGCAAATGACTCGGAAACCGGCGCCACCTGCAGCAGCCGATCTCGCCCGTCACGCAGCCGTTGATGAAGACCAAAGCGAGCAGCATCACGACACGCCGCATCCAGCTGGGTCACATCACCGCCCGTGAGCAGCACGCGATAGTCCGCCTCCGCCATCGGTTGGCTCGGTGCGCGCACTGCGGCGTTTGGGGCAACCGGCTGCAGCGATGGGGGCGCAGCCGCCAACAGCAACGAGATGGAGAGGGAAGAAATCCCCATGGGGCAGCCGTTCAACAAAGATGAATGTTGATCAACCCTGGCGCTCTCGCCTGGCGATCCGCTCAAACCTAAGGGCCCTGCCCCGCCCGATTTGCTGCCATGGCCAACTCCGCTTCCGGTCTTCAAACGCTTCCCCCCCTACACAGAGTGCTTGTGGTCGGCAGTGGCGGCCGAGAGCATGCCCTCGGATGGGCCTTAAGCCGCTGCCCTGGCATCGAAGCGGTCTGGGTCAGTCCCGGAAATGGCGGCATTCCGGATCAAGCGTTGGAGACAGCTGGGGGCTACAGCCGCCTAGCGATCGCTGAAGGGGACCATGAGGGACTGCTAAACCATTGCCAGAATGCGTCGGTCGACCTTGTTGTGGTCGGACCGGAAGCCCCCCTTGCCGCCGGTCTGGCGGATCACCTGCGTGATGCGGGCATAGCCGTATTCGGCCCCGGCGCCGATGGTGCCCAACTGGAAGCCAGCAAGGCCTGGGCCAAGCAGTTGATGCAAACAGCGTCGATCCCAACCGCAGGCCACTGGTCGATCAGCAGCATCGCGGAAGGCCTTGCGGTGCTGGAGCAGCTCCAACGTCCATTGGTCGTGAAGGCTGATGGCCTCGCAGCCGGCAAAGGCGTCACCGTTGCCACCAGCATCGAAGAAACGGCCCATGCGATTCAGGAGGCCTTCGGTGGGCGTTTCGGCAGCGCTGGCGAACGGGTGGTGCTCGAGGAATGCCTGCAGGGGCCAGAGGTGTCGGTGTTTGCCCTCTGCGACGGAGAACGGATGGTGATCCTGCCTCCAGCCCAGGATCACAAGCGCCTGCTGGATGGCGATCAAGGTCCAAATACTGGAGGGATGGGCGCCTACGCGCCAGCACCACTACTGGATCCCGATGGACTGGAGCAGGTGCGTCAGTTGGTGCTGGAGCCCACCCTCAAGGCACTCCGTGAACGGGGCATCAGCTATCGCGGTGTGATTTATGCGGGCTTGATGCTGACCAACTCAGGGCCCCAAGTCATTGAATACAACTGCCGTTTCGGAGATCCGGAATGTCAGACCTTGATGCCACTGATGGGCCCAGAACTGGCTCAGGTGCTCCAGGCCTGTGCTCTTGGACGCCTCGACCTAGCGCCAACACTGACCATCCGCCCCGATTGCAGCGTGTGCGTGGTCGCCGCAGCTGCGGGCTATCCCGATGCACCCCGCAAAGGCGACGCCATCCACATCGATCTGCAACCAGACGACCGCCATCAGCTCTTCCACGCCGGCACGCGCCGCGATCCACAGGGCACCTTGTTGAGTTCTGGTGGCCGGGTGCTCACGATGACCGCCCAAGGGGCCGATTTCGACCAAGCCTTCACCAGTGCCTATCAAGCCTTGGAGCAGGTGCGCTTTGCGGGGATGCACTACCGCCGCGACATCGGCCATCAGGTGCGGCGGCCCTAGGCTTCCCACCACGCACTTTGGCGTGATGGTCTCCAGCACCCCACCCGCTTCCGAGCCTGCAGCAAACGCAACCCTCCCCTGGTGGCAGCGCATCAGCCGTTGGTGGGCCGAATTCAGTCTGCAGACCAAGCTGCTCGCCGTTGCCACCCTGGTCGTAAGCCTGGTGATGACAGGCATCACCTTCTTTGCACTCAACGGCATCCAACGGGATGCCGTGATGAATGACACGCGCTATGCGCGAGACCTGGGGCTACTGCTCGCCGGAAACGTCACCGAACTGGTGGACCAGGGTCACGATCGCGAATTGGCCAACGTGGCCGAGAAGTTCTGGCGTTCCAGCACCAGCCTTCGCTACATCTTTTTCGCCGATCCAGAAGGGGTGGTGTACCTGGGCATCCCCATCAGCGGCAGCGCCACAGGTGGAACCAGCGACCTTCGCCTCAATCGGCGCCTGGAATTGCCTGCAGAACTGCGAACACGGCCCCAAAACCCCCTAGTGCGGCAGCACTTAAGCCCCCAAGGGAAAGTGACCGATGTCTTCGTTCCCCTGGTCCGCAACGACCGCTATTTGGGGGTGCTGGCCTTGGGGGTCAATCCAAGCGAAACGGGCTTAGCGAGCGCAGCCCTAACGCGAGAAGTCACCGTGGCGGTGTTCATCTCGATCTGGGTGCTGGTGATTTTGGGGGCTGTCTTCAATGCCCTCACCATCACCCGACCGGTGAAGGAACTCCTGCGTGGTGTGCGCAGAATCGCCACCGGCGACTTCCAAGCCCGCATTGGGCTCCCGATGAGCGGAGAGCTGGGGGAACTGCTCGATGGCTTCAACGCCATGGCCTCCCAACTTCAGGCCTATGACGCCGCCAACATCGAAGAACTCACCGCCGCGCAGGTGAAACAGGCGTCTCTGATCGCCACCATGGCCGATGGCGCGGTGTTGCTCGATGCGCAGGGTCGGGTCGTGCTGGCCAACCCCACCGCCCGGCGGCTGTTCCGCTGGGAGGGACGCAAGCTCGAAGGCCAGGACTTCCTTGGGGAGCTGCCGGAACTCCTCGCCGTGGAATTGCACAGCACCTTGGATGCGGTGCTGAGCAACGAAGCCGACAGCAATGAATTACGCAGCAGCACCGGAGAGCCCCCCCGCACCCTGCGCTTTGTGTTCCAAGCAGTGCGCGATCCAAGCGGGGAAAGCCTCAAGGGCATCGCCGTCACCATCCAGGATCTCACCCGCGAAGTCGAGCTCAATGCGGCTCAAAGTCGTTTCATCAGCAATGTCTCCCATGAACTGCGCACACCGCTGTTCAACATCAAGAGCTATGTGGAAACGCTGCATGATCTGGGTGATCAACTGACGGCGGATGAACAAAAGGAGTTCCTTGGTGTCGCCAACGACGAAACCGACCGTCTCACCCGCCTCGTCAATGATGTGCTCGACCTATCAAGACTGGAATCCGGCCGCACCGTTCAGTTTGCAGCCATCAGTCTTCGGCCGGCTATGGAACAAACCCTGAGGACATACCGGCTCAATGCAGAGGACCGCCAGGTGGACCTGCGCCTGGATGTCGCCCCAGACCTACCGGATGTGATGGGGAACTGGGATCTGCTGTTGCAGGTGCTCGACAACCTTGTGGGCAATGCCCTCAAATTCAGCCGGCCTGGGGGACCACTCATGCTGCGGGCCTACCCCTGGCCCGACAGCTGTGAGGTGAAGGCACCAGCCATTGTGGGAAGCGTTGGTCCGACCTGCATCCTCACCTCTCCCTTACCAAAACTTCGGATTGAAATTGCCGACACGGGTTGCGGCATCAGTGAAGCGGATCAGCAGCGCATTTTTGAACGTTTCTACAGAGTCGAAAATGCTGTGCATACGGAAGTTGGTACGGGCTTGGGGCTCTCCATTGTGCGGGGAATCGTTGAAAAGCATGGCAGCAGTGTGAACATGATCAGCGCTCTGGATGTCGGCACAACATTCTGGTTTGACCTCCCCCTAGCCACCGCGGATCAAGACGAATTAACGCTGCAATCAGAACGCCAAAACCGGCGGCAACAGATGGATCTCGCAGAAGAACTCAGCGCCTGAACTGGATCATCCGTCTGAATTCACACCGCGGACAATCCGCGACAGCTCGCTGCGCTCATCGGTGATGACGCGGTGGGGGACACCACTAATAATTCTCTCAAAATTGGAGAAAGAGTCTTTAATCTCTGGCCCATTACCGGTAATCACAAATTCTCGAATCCCCTTGTCGTGCCAAGAGCCCCGCATCTTAAAGACATTCAAAGCGCGAGCCATTTCACCGTGAATCTCCACATACTGGAGTAACAATATTGTGTCGGTAATAGTGGAAATATGAGAATCTGTAATCGAGTGGCTACCCATAAATTCTTCAGAAGTATTTGTAAAGAATCCAGCAATTTCTTCTTGCTTGGCATAACCAGTCACGCCAATAACAAACTGCCGGAAGGCATTGTGACTAACCCCACGGGCCAAGGCTGAGAGCGAGTCAATCGCCATCCGTGATGGCTTGAATTGACTGATTTCAGTTTTAATGATTTGCAGGTGATCTTCCAGACCCGTTGACTCGGGGTAGGCACAAATAATTTTGAGCAGACCATCCTGCTCCATCTGCTCAAAATCGATCCCCCAGCTGGTGGCATTGCGCAACAGCTGGGCGCGCGATTCCTCGTAGGCAAACAAAATCGCTCGCTCCTTATTACGGCAAGCGTCTTCGATGAACTTCGACACCAACAGTGTTTTACCCGTACCGGTGGCACCGGTGGCCAGGATGATCGAATCCTTGAAGAAGCCTCCGCCACACATCTCATCCAGGCGCGGCACTCCCGAACTAATACGCACATTGGAGGAGCGCTGCGTGAGACGCATCGCCCCCAGAGGGAAAATACTGATGCCATGGGCACCCATGGTGAAGGGAAATTCACCCTTCATATGGGTGGTGCCGCGTAACTTGAGAATTTCCACCGTACGTCGCCGGCGCTCGCCCTCCAGCACATTGCGCAGAATGACGACATTGTCTGAGACGAATTCCTCTACTCCATAGCGAGCAATTGGACCATATTCATCGATACGCTCGGTGGTCATCACCGTGGTAACCCCGATTTCCTTGAGACGAGCGATGAGACGAAAAATCTCACGACGGACTACAAAAACCGCATCATATTGCTGAAAAACGGCAGTAATTGAATCAATCGCTACTCGCTTGGCTTTGTATTTACGAATGGCGTAATGAATGCGCTCAATCAAGCCAGAAAGATCAAAACTGCCTGCCACATCCTGGCCATCCGGATCCGGGGATGCATCCAAAATGAAGAGCTTATCTTGCTCCACCATTTCCTGAAGATTCCAGCCAAAGCTGGCTGCATTACGCAGAATATCTAACGGAGACTCCTCAAAGGTGACAAAAATACCAGGCTCATCAAAATGAGCAATGCCATTATGCAGAAAATGCAGAGAAAAAACTGTTTTTCCCGTGCCCGAGGTGCCGCTAATTAAGGTGCTACGCCCAATCGGCAAACCGCCATGGCAGACATCATCAAAGCCCTCAATCCCTGTCGGGAGCTTCTGAACCTGCATGTGAGGAGAGCTCGTGGAACCTGGGGTCTTCATGACGGCACTGAGTTACTTCAACACTAATGAGAGAACAGAGGAATGGAGAACGGCCACAAACCCTCTTAAGAATCGTTCGATTCCATGTGTTCATCCGACAATGAATCCATCAAAGACGAACCCAAGGCACCATCAGCCAACTCGTCGTAGAGAAGATCAAGACCGATCAAGACCCTCTCACGGTCAGAGAGATCCCCGATAATGCGCCGAACTGGCGGAGGCAAAATCTTCGAGAGCGTCGGCGTAGCCAAAATCTTGTCTTCCTCTGCCAACTGAGGATTCTTGAGAACATCAATCACCTTGAGGGCATAAACACCCTTGAACTCAGTTTCAAGGATGTTGCGCAGTGTTTTCAACGCTCGCATGGAGTTGGGGGTATTCCCCGCCACATAGAGCTTGAGGATGTAAGTCTTGCGTGGGCTCATGACGACACGGTCTCCCCACCGAACTGCTGGGACCTTGCCAACTGAGCCTCTGTTGGAATTGATCGGCGATACATCTCACAGAGATGGGCCATCACATCAAGCAGTGCCAAGCGGTAGTCCTGCAGAAAATCGTTCTTGTGCCCCTCAAGTCTGAGCTTTTTCCAGAAATCGTCAATCAAATTCATGTGAATTTCCACAGCTCTTGTGATGGGTAGGTCGCCAAAAAACGCAGTGTTCACAAAGCTCTCGAGGGCTTGGTTCGCAGCCGCTGGGTCCCGGAAGTAGCTGAGCAGCAGATCGCGATAGGTCCGCTCCAGCGATTTCAACAATTCCTCCCGCTCTCCGGTGGGGAGCCGATCAAGAAAACGCGATGGGTCACGCTTGTAAAACACACCCAAATAGCCAAGGCGCTCCTGAAGACGGCTAGTCAGCCGCCAGGCGCTGGCCTCCACCGCCACACCGCCTTCCACGTCCAAGGCCTGCCCTTCAGCCGGCCGCCCATCTTTCTGTCCGTGACGCAGGAATCGAGAGATCGCAGCGTCGACGTTGTAGCCCAATTGCTCGAGCTGATCGATCGGGAGATGCACCTCCTCAGGGTGGTAATCCACCCGGCCCATCACCTCCCCAACCACCACCGCAGGGAAGAGCAACCCTGCGTCCAAGAGAGCGCGACGCAAGTCGGGCTCCAGCAGCGACTGCTCGATCACCACCACATCCACCGCTTCTCGCTGCTGCTGAAGGGCGGCCTGCACGTCACTACCCCCTGCAGTCAAGCCCAGGTCAACCACGGTGTAGCGATTCCCGGGCAACCACGATCGGCAGGCGGGCACCAACTTTGGGGTTTTCAGAAGCAAAGCAATGGCAAGGGCCGGACCCTTCATCCTGCGCGGGAGGTTCTTGGCTTGATCTTGACGAAAGGGAAGGCAAAGATGGAAGATCTTTGTTTGTCTTTCGATTGCGGGTCAGGCCGAATCGAGGCATGTCGAGCACAAGCCATGGGCTTCGCCACGACTGTTTTCGAGCCTGAACGCGTCGCTTCTTCTCCATGGCAGATCCCAGTAACGAGACCTACGCGATCGTTGAAGCCTCAGGTCAGCAGTTTTGGCTGCAGCCCAACCGCTATTACGACCTGGACCGTCTTCAGGCCGATGTCGACGAAACCGTCACTCTCGAGAACGTTCTTCTCGTCAAAGACGCCAAAGGCACCACCCTTGGCCAGCCTTACGTGAAGGACGCCACCGTTGAATTGAAGGTGATGGATCACCGCCGCGGTCAAAAGGTGATCGTTTACAAAATGCGTCCCAAGAAGAAGACCCGTCGCAAGAATGGTCATCGCCAAGAGCTGACTCGCGTCATGGTTCAGTCCATCAAGGTTGGTGGGCAGACCATCGGCTGAGATCGTTTTCAGCACCTCTTGTTCTCTTATTCGATTCCGATTCACCCATGGCACATAAAAAAGGCACAGGCTCAACACGTAACGGACGCGATTCCAATTCCAAACGCCTCGGCGTGAAGGCCTACGGCGGTGAAACTGTCACTGCTGGCTCCATTCTGATCCGTCAGCGCGGCACATCTGTGCTTCCCGGTCTCAATGTGGGACAAGGCAAGGATGACACCCTGTTTGCCCTCACCGATGGCGTGGTGACCTTTGAAACCATTCGCCGCGGCCTGCGCAATCGCAAGCGCATCAGCGTGGCGACCGCCGGCTGAGCCATTGGATTCGATGGTAATGCGGAGTTCTCCGGATCTCCGCCCACCGAACCTCAGTGCCTTGACGGGCACTGAGGTTTTTTAATGCCTCAGGGGACGATAGGCCCGAGTGGTAATCAACCAGGGGTGAAACACCTCAAGGAATTGCGTTTGCAAGGTGCGAAAAAAAGCATCCACCAGCGCCGGATCATCGAAATGAAAGGGGTATTCACCCTGATGCCCCTTAAAAAAGTACCAATTGAGGAGAGCGGTGCCATCGGGCGTCATCGCACTATGAAAGCGCTTGAGCTGCTGTGATGGATCCGGGAGATGCTCGAGCACATCCAGGCAAACCACCGTGTCAAAGCGTTGCTCGGCACAGCTCTCGAGATCCCGATGCACCGAAAGGCATGTTTCCAAACCAAGGGCTTTAGCGCGATCGGCAACAAACGCCCTGTTGTGGGGATTGAGGTCAACAAACCAGACATGGTCCACGGAGGGCAGGGCGGCGGCAGCCAGCGCATGGGTGCCGATACCACCACCGAAATCAAGCACTTGGCCGCGGGCGAATTGCTGCTGAAGGCGCAAAGTGTCAGCGATGTAATTGGCGCTGCTCAGATGCCAGGCCGCAAGCTCCAGCAAATGGCCGGTCCCCACGGTGTCTTCATAAAAACCCGTGGCATCATCGGGGTGAAACGCTCCTGGATGCAGGGCGGCTAGGTCGTCTGTGCTCCTGGCAAGACGACGTTCCACCTCGTCCAAGGACAGTGACAGATAAGCACTGAGATGATCTTTAACGGCTAAGCCATCGTGGAGGAACGCTGCCACATCCACGCTGCTGGGGAGAAGCTGTTGCATGGTCTGGTCTCACGCCGCGGCCAACCTACCGGTCGGCTTGAGCTGGCACAGTCAACCCAGCGATGGGCATGCGCCGGTGGACACTCCCTGCGGCTTTGTAGTGATCGATAAGCCGGCAGGCCTGACGTCTCACAACTGTGTGAGCCGACTACGGCGATGCTTCGGGCTGAAGCGGGTGGGCCACGGTGGCACCCTCGATCCAGCCGTCACTGGAGTTCTGCCCATCGCCCTCGGCCCTGCCACCCGACTGCTCCCCTATCTCCCGGGAGACAAGACCTACCAGGGCAGCATCCAACTGGGCCTCACCACAAGCACTGACGACCTCGACGGTGAACAGCTCACCATCCAACCGTGGCCACAGCACCTCACCACTGCGGATCTCGAGGCCGCGTTGGCACGATTTCGCGGACCAATCCAGCAGCGTCCTCCTCAGGTGTCTGCCGTGCATGTCGATGGCGTCAGGGCCCATCAGCGCGCACGCCGCGGTGAACACATGGATCTACCAGCACGACCCGTCACGATCCACCGCCTGGAACTGCTCCACTGGGATCCAGACCAAGGCCGACTCGCGCTGGAGGTGCTGTGCTCCTCAGGCACCTACATCCGCTCCTTAGCCCGTGATCTCGGCAAACAGCTGGGTTGCGGAGGCTGTCTGGCCAGCCTCCGCCGAGTACAAGCGCTTGGGTTCCACATCGAGCAGGCCTGCGATCTACCCGATTGGCCGCAGGACGGGGCGCATCAGCCGCCGGTCTTGGCCCCCCAGCATGCCCTGCAACACCTGGTGCAGCACCAAGCCACTGACCACCAGGTCAATGACTGGCGTTGCGGCCGCCGACTCACCCTGCCGGACGGGCTCGGCACCCCCGGACAACCCGTGGTGGTGCTGGGGCCCAACAACACCATGCTGGGCCTGGGGCTGCTGGAAGCCGAGCAGCAGCTGCGCCCCAAGGTGGTGTTTGATGCTCGCGGTTGAGCAAGATGGGCCAACTGGCCACCGGCCGTTACCCTTCCCTCCAGTTCTTAAGGCACACGCACAGCGATGGCCGGCCACAGCAAATGGGCCCAAATCAAACGCACCAAGGCCGTGGTGGATGCCAAACGCGGTGCAGTGTTCACTCGCATCGGCCGTGAAATCACGGTAGCGGCAAGAGCTGGGGGGGATCCAGCCGGCAACTTTCAGTTGCGAACGGCCATCGCCAAAGCGAAGGCCGCAGGAGTCCCCGCCGCCAACATCGATCGAGCCATTGCCAAGGGCTCCGGCCAGGGCGGTGATGGGGCGCACCAATTGGAAACAATCCGCTACGAGGGTTATGCCGCCGGCGGTGTTGCAGTGTTGGTCCATGCCCTCACCGACAACCGCAACCGCACGGCTGCCGACGTGCGCCTGGCCTTCAGCAAGAACGGCGGCAATTTAGGGGAAAGCGGTTGCGTCAGTTACCTGTTCAGCCACCGCAGTGACGTGCGAATCGCGGCTCCACCGACCGCAGATGACCCATCCACACCATGCCCGATCGACGAGGAGGCACTGCTGGACAGCTTGCTCAACCTGGAGGCGGATGGCTACGAGCTCGGTGATGACGGCACAGCCCTTGTGCACGGCCCCTTCGAAGCACTGGAACACCTGCAGAACGGTCTACGGGAGCAGGGCTGGAGCGTGCAGGACTGGGATCACTGTTGGCATCCCCTCACCCAAGTGCCCCTTCATGACCAGGCCACGGCAGAGCAGTGTTTAAAACTTCTGGACGTGCTGGAAGAGCTGGATGATGTGAGCAGCGTCAGCGCCAATCTTGTGCTCGCATCCAACCTTGCGATGGATTGATGTGCAATGGAATGGCTTGCGTTGGACTCACGGACCCATTAGCGGCCTGCCAACAATGGGCGGGAGCATTCCTAGCCATCAAAAAGCCCCGCCGCAGCGGGGCAGAACATCGAGGGTTGATGACCTCAACGCTGATACACCACACCGCGATAGGTCAGTGTTTCAGCAACGACAGCAGCCTCGGCCCGACGCGTCTCGTAAGACGTGCGGCGATAGGTGAGTTGCACCACAGGCTTGGCATCAGCGCTGGTCTGACGCGTGTAGACGTTGCCCATGTAAGTGAGTTGCATGGAGGTTCTCCGAGTTAGCTCAAGCCCCCGTTCCCTGACCTGAAACGAACTGCGCCCCGTGATGCACGCTTGGTGAATCCCGGAGTGAACGTCGACAAGACCATGCTGTGGTCTTGCCTTCAGGTTGTAACGAATCCGTCAAGACCGCAGACGTTCATCGCGCTACACAGCCGCAAATCAAGGGCATTCCGGCAAACCCCACCCCCCTCCGCCCGGCGTCGCGAGCGTTAAACAGTCGCCAGCCAAAACCTCCAGCTGCACACAGCCAGGTAAGAGCTCATGGGTGCCATCGGCACGGATGATCTGGTTGCAACCACAAAGGCCATCGCGGCCTCCAACCAAACCGAAGGGAGGAATATGTCGACTGCTCGATAACACACCCACGGTCATCGGTTCCAGAAAACGAAGGGTCCGCTCCAATCCATCACCACCAGGCCAGCGCCCCAGCCCACCACTGCCGAGACGCCGCCGAAAGCACTCCAAGCGCACCGGAAAGCGTTGTTCAAGACTTTCAGGATCCGTGAGCCGAGAATTGGTCATGTGGCACTGCAGGCCCGACACACCGGCAAACCCCTGGCCCGCTCCCGTTCCACCCGCGATGGTTTCGTAGTACTGATAGCGGGCGTTACCAAAGCTGAGATTGTTCATGGTGCCCTGAGCAGCAGCCATCACCCCCAGGGCAGCGAACAGCAGGTTGCATAGCGCCTGAGAGGTTTCCACGTTGCCGGCCACAACAGCGGCCGGTGCTACGGGATTGAGGAGAGAACCGGCGGGAACCGTCAGCCTGAGGGGGCGGAAACAACCGGCATTTAATGGAATCGGCTCCTCCACCAAACAGCGCATCACGTAGAGCACAGCCGCTTTGGTCACCGCCAAGGGAGCGTGAAAATTGTGGGTGCCCTGGGGGGAGCTGCCACTGAAGTCGAGATGGGCCCGACGCTGCTCTTGATCGATCTGCAGATCCAACTGAAGCTTGGCGCCGTTATCGAGCATCACCTCAAAACGACGATCCACGAGCCCGGGAAGCAGCGCTTCAACAGCAGCAGCAGCATGGTCCTGCACATGCTGCATGTAGCGGCTCACCCGCTCCAAACCTTCCCGGTTCACCAAACCCTCCAGCAGGTCCACACCGTGACGATTGGCCGCCACCTGCGCGTGAAGATCTGCCAACAGCAGCTCCGGTGCACGGGGAGGCATCGACTCCTGGGCAAGCCGTCGCGCCCAGGCCTCACGGTCGAGGCGCCCAGCACGCACCAATGGCCAATGCCGCAAGCGCAATCCCTCCTGCTGAATGTGTTGACTGAACGGCGGCATCGATCCGGGAGTTAAGCCACCCACATCGGCATGGTGCCCGCGGCTCGCCACAAAGAAACGAGGTGCCTCGGCACCGACAAACACCGGCGTGATGGCCGTGATGTCTGGCAAGTGGGTCCCTCCATGAAAGGGGTCGTTGCTGATCACCACATCACCCGGCTGGAGCTGGGGCACCACTCCGTCCGCCACCTGGGCGAGCAGATCCACCACGGCGTCTCCCATCGAACCCAGGTGCACAGGAATATGAGGTGCATTCGCCACCAAGGCTCCATCGCGATCAAACAGGGCACAGGAGAAATCAAGCCTTTCGCGGATGTTCACCGATCGACTGGTCTGACGCAGCCGTTCCCCCATCCGTTCGGCAATCACCATGAAGCGATGGTGAAAGAGGCTCAAGTCCACAGGGTCCACCGGCGTCTGAGCGTCTTCCAGCGAGGATGCAAAGTCGGCGGGAGCGGCGTTCCCCGTCTGAACCTCCAACAACAGCTCTCCCCCCGGCAGACAGCGAGCGCACCAACCGGGATCCAGGACGATGCAACCCGTGGACTCCTGAATGAGCGCTGGACCCTCCAACAGGTCCCCAGTCTTGAGCTGGTAGCGGTGCCACAGAGGCACAGAGCACCAGCCCTGGGTTGGGCAGTGCATGGTCACGGAGCTGGGCTGTAACGACGAGGAAGGCTGTCGGAATGGAGACGGCTGTGGGGATAGAGAAGGCCGTGAAACGCCAACAGGCTGATCAGCAGGCAGAACGTCCCTGTCCTGCGCAACCGATGCCAACAACGAAGGAGCCCGGACCTCGACCTCAAAGCGCTCCACCACAAGGGGACCTTGCCGCTGCGGCACAAAACCGAAACGTTGCTGATGCAGAGAAGCGAAGGCGTCTTCCAACACCGTCAATGCTGGCAACTGCACCGTCGCCCCTTCCTCCAGGGCAGGCAGCGCCACCAACAGCCCTTGCTCAGACTCAGGAGCTCGCAATTCCAGGGCGATCTGCCGCTCCAACCCACCGTGACAACCATCTCCATCCGCCAAGAGCTGGTGTTCGGCATCCGCCAAGGCAGCGTGCAACTGCTGCTTCAGTGCCGGCATCCATTGCTGCTCCAGAGCGCAACGCACAGCACCCTGCCGCCACTGGCGCTGACGAGCCTGGCCCATGCCATAGGCCGACAGCACACCCGCTAGCGGATGAAAGAGCACTTGATCCAAACCGAGCGAACGGGCAAGACGACACGCCAGCTGACCCGCGGCACCCCCATAGGCGACCAGCACACCTCCGCGAATATCGTGCCCTCGCGCCAGCGACACCTGCTCGATCGCCGCGGCCATCGTTTCGACCGCCAACTCCAGGGCACCCTCCGCCAGCTGCTCAGGGGTCCGCTTCAAGTCAGCAGCAAGGGCGGCAAATTGCTCACAAACCACCTGTCGATCCGGAAGCTGATTCGCCTCAGGACCAAACACAGCGGGAAATCCCTGCACCTGCAAACGACCAAGCAGCAGATTCGCATCAGTCACGGTGAGCGGACCACCACGGCGATAACAAGCCGGACCCGGATCAGCACCAGCAGAACGGGGCCCAACCATCAGTCGGTCACCGTTGCGCGCAATCATCGAACCGCCGCCAGCAGCCACGGTATGAATCGGCAACCGCGGTGCCAGCAGCCGCAATCCAGCCACCTCCGTTTCCGGACGCCGCTCCCAGGCCTGATCGGATGCACCAGCAGGCAAACAAAACACATCGGTGCTGGTGCCTCCCATGTCGAAACCAACCAAAGGCTTCTGCCCAAATCCGGCTTGGTGCGCCACCGCCACCGCACCCACCATCCCGCCAGCCGGGCCAGACAAGATGGTGTCCTTCGCCTGGAGGTTGCTCAGGGACTGCAAGGCTCCACTCGAGGTCATCACCCGCATCCGCGTTGCAGGGCCCAAGGCGCGCTGCACCTGATCGAGGTAAGCGAACAAGGGGCGAGCCACCGCTGCCTCCACAAGGGTGGTCTGCCCCCTCGGCACCAATCGCGGCAGCGCACACACCTGGTGAGAACACACCACGGTGGTGAATCCAATGGCGCGGGCCAAGGCATCCAGCCGACGCTCATGGTCGGGATAGCGCCAGGCATGCATCAGAGCAATGGCGCAACTGCGCAGCCCCTGGCGATGGTGCGCGCGCAAACGCCGCTCCAGATCGCCATCCAGCTGTAGGGGCGTCACCTCCAGCCCATCAGGGTTAAGTCGTCCCTGCACCTCCTCCACCGCCGTCGCCAGGAAGGGCGGAGACTCCAACTGCAGGGCAAAGAGGTCGGAGCGGTGCTGGTCGCCGATCCGCAACACATCCGCCAAACCTTGGTTGGTGAGCAGCAAAACGGGGTCACCAGCCCCTTCCAACAGGGCATTGGTGGCGACGGTGGTCCCCAGCCGCAACTCAGAAATGACCGCGTCAGCAGATGCCTCAAGCTCCAAAAGGGCCTGCATGGCGCGGACGGCTGGATCCCCAGGGGTGTCTGGCTGCTCCGAGAGCACCTTGCGCACCTGCAAGCGACCATCGGGGGCCAAGGCAACCACATCTGTGAACGTGCCACCACGATCCACCCAGAAGCGCCAAGGCAGTGGAGAGGCAGGCATCAACTCGTCAAGGCTGTCTGGAGCGCAGGGAGTGAGGCCATCGAGGGATCATCGGCATGGTGGAACGGACGAATCGTGACGCCCCGGTAGTAGTGCTCAAGAATCTGACGAAAGTCAGCACCTTGCTCAGCGAGACCCCGAGCACCCCACTGGCTCATGCCAACGCCATGGCCAAAACCCTGACCGCGAACTACCAGCACGTGCCCACGACTTGGGACAGCAATGGAGGGGTCCGGTAGCGCAGGAGGCGGCAGGACGGGAGGCGGGGGCGGCATCAAGGCCCATGCACCGGCCTGACCTTGCGTTGTCGTGCCAGCACCGCTGCGTGATCGAAGCGTGGCGTCACGCCACAACCCAACCAACACCGTGTTGTCGCGCTCGAGGCCATCGCCTTGACGTTGCCAAGACAAGGGCTCCGCCGAAGCGTGCGGTGCAAGCCAGCGAAAGCTGACCATGGTGCTCTTGAGACCCAACCGCTGACGCAAGTCTCGACCACTCAGCACCAAGGAACCTCCAGGACCTCGCACACGCACCGATCGGAGCCGACCGGTCGCGCTGGTGCGCAGCACGTCCACCGCCTGCACACCCCCCGTTTCCCGGAACGCCGCTTGCAACTGGCGCCGGTTGAACCGCTGCGTCCAACGATGCAGCGGACTTTGAGCGTCATGGTCAGGCACACTCACCAGATAGGGCAGCTGTGTGCGCCACACGTCTCCGCTCGCCTCGGTGAAGCCGCCAGAACTGCTGTGAAAAACAGCGTTGATCAGCTTGCCGCCATAAGCCATCACCAAAGAGCGCGTGGTCTCGACGGCCTTCTGGGTGCGCGGCGTCGCGGACTCCAAACCGCGATAGACCTGGCTGGAAACGGTCGCCTGCACATCAAAACGGCCCTTGCCACCCCGCTGACGGAGGGCATAGGTTCGTGCCGCTACGGCCTGAGCCTGCAGGGCGGCCAATGGCCAATCGTGGGGCATCTCACTCCCCACCACGCTGGTCAAATAGGCCTCGACGCCCAAGTGATTCACAACTTGAAGACGGTCGCCCCGGGCCATCAACTGCAGGAAGCCGCCATAGCGCCGCTGACCCAACCAAATGCCACGAGGATCCTCACTGTGGACGGTCAGCTCCGTTGCACGCATCTGGCGAGAGCCCCGCAGCTCAGGACTATCGACCAGCAACCGCCCCGCACTGAGGCGCACTTGCAAACGTACCAGGTGCAGGGGACGCGGACCAAGGCCGCGCACCTGAAGGCGCTCAGCACCATCCGCCCGCAGGGTCATCCCTGCACCTTCCGCCACCAACACCCGCATCTGCGGTTGGCGTGTCATCGACTCCCGTGCCGCAAGCGGAAGCCAAGGACCGAGCAAGGGTTGAACAAGGACGAAACCCGCTGCCATTGCCAACACGCGAGCGGTTGTGACTAGCCGATCGGACCAAGGCCTGGCCACACCATTCCATTGCCAAGACAACTCAGTTTGCCGCCAAGCAACGGAGAGCACCAGAGTGCTGCATGCCAGATTTGATGGCTGCCCTCCCAAGACCGTGCAGGTCACTTTTCTCGGCACCAGTTCCGGCGTTCCCACCAGGGCGCGCAATGTGTCCTCCGTCGCCTTGCGCCTACCACAGCGTTCAGAACTGTGGTTGTTGGACTGTGGCGAAGGCACCCAACACCAGTTCGTGCGCAGCGACTTGCGCTTGTCGCAACTGCGCAGGGTGTTCGTCACGCACATGCACGGTGACCATGTGTTCGGTTTGCCGGGACTGCTGGCCAGCTTGGGATTAGCCGGCAACAGTTCCGGGGTGGATCTCTACGGACCAGACCCGTTGGAGACCTACTTACAGGGCGTGTTGCGCACCAGTTCCACCCGAATTGGCTATCCACTGGCCGTGCACCGCGTCAAAGAGGCGGCCCAACGGGGAGCGCTGGTGCTGGACAACGACGACATCATCGTGCGGGCCACGCCCCTGATCCACCGAGTGCCGGCCTACGCCTATCGGATCGAGCAAAAACCACGGGCTGGTCGCTTTGACGTGGCCAAAGCCCGGGCGCTGAACATTCCTCCAGGGCCGATTTATGGCCAACTGCAGCAAGGCCGAACCGTCACTCTGGAGGATGGACGCACCATTGACGGACGGGAGCTTTGCGGCCCAGCCCGACCGGGGGTGAGCGTTGTTTATTGCACCGACACGGTCTTTTGCGAAGCGGCGGTGGAGCTCGCTCGCGGCGCTGATCTGCTGATCCACGAGTCGACCTTTTCCCATGCGGAAGCGGAGATGGCATTTCAGCGCCAACACTCCACCAGCACCATGGCGGCACAGACGGCTGCAGAAGCAGGGGTGAAACAACTGGCCTTAACGCACCTCAGCCCGCGTTATGCCCCAGGGAATCCAGTGACTCCCCACGATTTACTCCAAGAAGCCCAAGCCATCTTTCCGAACACGCTGCTTGCCAAAGACTTCCTCACCCTCGACATCACCCCCTCGACCGAGGCAGGCTGCAACAGTTCATGAGCACGCTCCAGGAACACCCCCAAGGGGCTATCGGACCGTGATACAAGAGCTTGGTGCGGTGTATCCGTCAGATTCTGGTGTCCTTCATGGCCTCTCCCTTTCATTCTTTGCGACGGTCCTTGAACCGGCTGCTTCTTGTGCTGCCTGTGCTGGTCGCTCTTACCTTCAGCTCCCCCGCTCTGGCTGCACAGTGGGATGCCGCAACCCTCACTGTGAACGCCGACGCCAGCGGCGCTGCGGTGACCTTCTCCGAGCAGGAGATCAAAACTGGCCGCAAGGTCTTCAACACCAGCTGCGGCACCTGCCACGCCGGCGGCATCACCAAAACCAACCACAACGTTGGCCTCGACCCCGAGACTCTCGCCTTAGCGACTCCAGCTCGAGACAGCGTCGAAGGTTTGGTGGACTATTTGAAGGACCCCACCTCCTATGACGGCGAGTACAGCATTGCTGATTTGCACCCCAGCATTCGCAGCCGCGACCTCTATCCCGCCATGCGTGATCTCACCGACGAAGACCTACGCCTGATGGCCGGCTACATCCTGGTGGCCCCCAAGGTGCTCGGCAAGGAATGGGGTGGCGGCAAGATCTATTTCTGATCCCCTTCGCCATTGGTTTTCACTAAAAAGCCGCCCGATGGGCGGTTTTTTTTATGGCGCCAGCGCCAACTGAAGCGCCCGATTGCGCGAAAGCCTAGGGCTCGCGATTGCACGGCTCGAACGAGCGGGGATGACGGCTATACCACCACTCCTGCAACGTCGAAGTGAACCGAACCGAGAAGAGCGTCAACACGGTGGATGTTGGCCGCGAACCGGGCTGCAACAGCTCCACCGCGTAGGAAGGGCAGCGACGGGAGGCAAGATCGGGCACAAAGCGTCGCCCCACACGCCGCCAGCTGGGCTCCTTACTACGCCACACCAAGCGGCAACAGGGCCAGGGCAACTCTTCCCGATCAAACAACCGGCAGCAAGGCCCGATCACGCGGAAGCTGTATTGGCCGCCAGGGCTGGTATGGACGCTGCCGTGCTCGAGCAGGTCATCAACTTCAGGTCTGGCGGCGGCAGCTGCTGACGCTGCAGGCATGGCTGATGGGACGTAGAGCAACACCTTGCCACAAAAAAAGCCACCCCAGGGGGTGGCAAAGGCACGGACCGTTGAAGAGTCAACGGAACCGTCAGACCATTCAGGATCTCGAAATCGAACTCAATAGAGCTCTTCTTCAGCGTGGGTCTTGATGGTGCAATCAGAGGTGGGATAAGCCACGCAAGTCAGCACGAAACCAGCTTCGATCTGGTCATCATCCAGGAAGCTCTGGTCTGACTGATCAACGGTGCCAGCGGTGATCTTGCCAGCACAGGTGGAACAAGCACCAGCGCGGCAGGAATAGGGAAGATCGATGCCCTGCTCTTCAGCGGCGTCGAGGATGTACTGGTCGTCAGGAACTTCAATGGTCTTATTCAGACCTTCGCTCTCGCTGACCAGAGTGACCTTGTAGGAAGCCATGGATGGATGGGGTGTGCAGTGCCCTGAAAAACAGGGGGTGCAGGACTGGTCACTTCTACATCGGACTGGGGCAATCAAACGCTTTTCAATGAGGCATTCCCGACAAGGCCAATCAGATCCAGAACACTGATAAGCACAACTTATGCAGATTCTGCCCGTTGGATCTCGAGCAGGCCCCAGCGCCCCTGGGAGCCCAGCACCGTGACGGACCAATCCAACGCTTCCAGCACACTGATCAAACGGGGAGCCTGCTCCACCAGCAGTCCACTCAGTAATCCGCGCCCCCTGGGAGCCAAGAGCCTGGTGAATTGAGGTGCAAGCGCTTCAATCACCGGCGCCAGGATGTTGCAGAGCAACAGCTGGGAAGGCTCTCCTGCCTGCATCTGCACCAGGGCATCCACCGACCCTTGGCGCACGCTCAGGTGCTGATCGGTCAAACCATTTAATCCAGCATTGCTACGGGTGGCGCGCTCCGCCAAAGGATCGGTATCGGCAGCCAGCACCGTTTCAGCACCAAGGGCCAGGGCCGCCAGGCTGAGCACACCGCTGCCGCAACCCAGATCTGCCACCCGCAGCCCCACCGGGGGCTGGGCCTCCAACGCTTCGAGGCAGAGACGCGTTGTGGGGTGACTACCGGTGCCAAACGCACTACCAGGGTCCATCCGCAACACCAAACGGTCGGCATACTCTTGTGGTAGCTCCAACCATGCAGGCAGAATCAATAGCCGCTCACCGACGGGATCCGCCTGCCAGTGCTGCTTCCAGGTGAGGCTCCAGTCTTCATCGTCGAGCTGAACCCACTCCGGCTTGGAAAACGCCACGGCGAAGGTGGCAGCAAGGGGGCGCAACGTCTCGATCAGCTCACGTCGCTGAGCTTCAGGCCACTCGGGTGCTGGCAACCAGGCCAGAAGCGTGCGCTGGTCGGGGCTTTCTGGCGCATGCTGAACAGCCAACCGGTGCAGACCCAGGCTCTCCAGCTTCCACAGCAACGAGTCCTCCAACTCCGGCTGGAGGGGCAGAGAAAGGCGCCACCAGCGCAGAGGATTTGACGTCATAAGGGAGGAAAAACGACCGGAGAGGTCGAATCAGAGCGTGACCGGATGGGCATCTTGGATGCCATCAATGGCATTGATCGTCGCCAGCAGCGTGGGGGGAATCGGATCGTCGATGCTGAGCACCATCACCGCATCACCCCGCACAATCCGCCGGCCCACCTGCATCGACGCGATGTTGACGTTGTGTTCACCGAGCACCGAACCCAACTGACCAATAATTCCTGGCATGTCGCGGTGGCGGGTAAACAGCATGTGTCGGCTGGGGGGCACATTCACAGGGAATTCATCAATCGTGGTCACCCGCAGCTCGCCATCAGCAAACACTGCACCGGTCACGCTGTGCCCCCCCTGGGAGCAACGCGTGGTGAGCTGAAGCGAACCACCGGCGAAATCACGGCTGGCGTCATCTTTGACTTCCAACACATGAATCCCGCGGGCCTTGGCCTCGAGGGCAGCATTCACAAAGTTGATGCGATCACCGGCTGCATTCGACAACAAGCCCTTCAGAGCCGCCACCACAAGCGGTTGGGAGGGATGCTCAGAGAACTCACCCTGAAGACGCACTTCGAGCTGTTCCACCTGGCCACCTGCCAACTGACTGATCAGCAAACCAAGTGTTTCAGCCAACTGCAAATGGGGCTTCAGGCGCTCCATGATCTCGGCACTGAGGCCTGGGATATTCACCGCACTGCGGGCGGGAAGCCCCAGCAGCACATCGCGGATCTGCTCAGCCACGTCGATCGCAACATTCTCCTGAGCTTCCTCAGTGGAGGCTCCCAGATGGGGTGTGACCACCAAACCGCGCTGCACCTTGCGCAGAGGAGAGTCAACCGCCAGGGGCTCACTGGCGAACACATCCACACCAGCACCAGCGATCACACCGTTTTCAATGGCGTCAGCCAGGGCTGCCTCGTCAATGATTCCGCCCCGGGCACAGTTCACCAGACGCGCTGTGGGCTTCATGCTGCGCAGTAACTCCGCATTCACCAAGTTCTCGGTGTCGGGCGTTCGCGGAATATGAAGCGTGACGTAATCAGCGGAACGAAACAAATCCGGTAGCTGCGTCAGACGAACCTGCATTTGCTGAGCCCGCTCATTGGACACAAACGGGTCGTAGGCGATCACCTCCATCCCCATCGCCTTGGCCACCTTGGCCACGTGGGAGCCAATCTTTCCAAGCCCAACGACGCCAAGAACTTTTTTATAGAGCTCGTTGCCCACATATTTCTTCCGATCCCAAGCACCCTCACGCATCGAGGCATGGGCCTGGGGGACGTGACGAGAAACGGAGAGCAGCAGCGCGAGGGCGTGCTCTGCCGCGGCGATGGTGTTGCCCTCAGGCGAATTCACCACTAGCGTACCGCGCTGGGTTGCAGCGGGAACGTCCACATTGTCGACACCGACTCCGGCCCGACCAACAATGCGCAGTTTGTCTGCCGCTGCGATGACATCGGCGGTGACCTGCGTGCCCGACCGGATCATCAAAGCGTCGTACTCACCGATGATCGCGATCAGCTCCTCGGGGCTGAGACCGGTTCGCTGATCGACTTGGGCCACTTGGCTCAGGATGTCGATGCCGGCCTGATCAATGGGGTCGGAAACCAGAACTTTTGTCATCAACCGGCGAAAGACTGCCGTAGGCCACTGTAAAGACAGGCCCGCAAGTCAGAATCAAACGCTCCCAAGGACTCACCGATGCCCGTCTGCGTGCTGGTGCTGAAAGAACAGGAAGCTGCCGCATCGCTGGAACAAAAGTTGCGCGCCAATGGCGTCCCTTTGCAGCGCTGCCTGCTGGTCTCGCCAGCCCAGGGCAGCGCCGATGGCGTAGCCATCGACACCGTGGACCTGCTCAATCCGCAAATGGCACGCCAACAGCGTCAGCGGTCCATGGCCCGCTGGCTCTTGCCTTTCGGGTTCATGGCTGGACTCACATTCACCCAGATCACCACGCTCAACACCTTCTCTGCTCTCGGCCCTTGGGGCCAACCCGTGCTTGGAGGCTTACTGGGCATGGGCTCGGGCCTGATGGGCAGTTATGCAGCGGCCGCCAGCGTTCCCTCCGACAATGACGATGGGGTGAGGATCTTGCGCAACCGCCACAAAGAAAACCGCTGGCTGCTGCTGCTGGAAACGCCCGCCGGCATCGAACCACCGTGGCAATTGCTCCAGAGTGCGCGTCCACTGCAGGTCGTGCGCTTGAACGACCTGTGATGTTGTCCCGACAGGAGCTGCTCAGTGGCAGCCAGGATCCCGCAGGTCTCGACGCATTGATCACCCTGGCCAACCAAGTGCTGCGCACATGGGAGCCCCAATGGTCGTGTTTCCTCTCCGCGCCGCTCCGAGAAGAGGCCATGCAACGTTTGGGGGCGTTGACGGAACTGCAGCTCCACGCTGATGGGGGGCGGCCAAACGCGGAACGGCAATGCCTGCTAATGAGCCGCTGCGAGTCGGGCAACACACCACAAGATGAACACCCCCTACCGGTGATGGGGCTGGAGATTGAAGGCAACTTCCTTTTTGATCCGGTGAAGCCCCATGAGATGCGCGCAGCAGTTCTGGAACTCGGCATTTCAGAGGGGGAACTCGGCGATCTTTGGATCCGTGGAGATCGTGGAGCCCAGATGCTCTGCACTCCAGCTGCTGCCATGGCACTTCACGGCCGCAGCAGCCAAGTGCGCGACGTGGCAATCCAGCTGGAACAACGCCCTGTGGCAAGCCTGCAACCACCAGCAAGCCGCATCCCCAAACAGTTCACCAGCGTGGAAGCATCGTGCCGACTTGACGCGATTGCGTCAGCGGGATTCGGTCTCTCCCGAGCCAAGGTGCTGAATCAAATCCGCAACGGGCGCCTACGCCTGAATTGGCAGGCCGTGCGACAAGCGAGCAAAGCGTTGAACGTGGGTGATCAATTGCAGTTACTGGATCGTGGCAGTGTGGAGGTGCTGGCGTTGGAACGCACGAAGAAAAACCGGTGGCGTGTGCACATCGAACGTCGCTAAACGCAGGGAGCCGAGCGTGGCGTCTGGACCGGCTGCTACATTCACGTTCGCACAAATGAGGTGCGAACCGCATCCACTTCCGGCGAAGTGGGCGTGCGGGCGATTAGCTCAGGGGTAGAGCACTACATTGACATTGTAGGAGTCACTGGTTCAAATCCAGTATCGCCCATATCCCTTGCAGGGGAATCAACGAGCATGAAGTCCAGCGTGGTTGTAGGCCTGGGACGCTCAGGACTTGGGGCAGCGAAATTACTCCACGCCCAAGGGCATCAAGTCACCGTTCTGGAATCGAATGCGAACGACAGTGCCAAGGCTGCGGCACTCCGTGACTTAGGCATCAACGTCCGCCTGGGCTGCCCCCTGGATCCCGATCCCTTCGCCTCATGGACTGGCCCTTTGGATCAGGTGGTGATCAGCCCAGGGATCGCCTGGGATCACCCAACCCTTGGCAGCCTGCGGCAGAAGGGCATAGCCGTCTGCGGCGAAATGGCTGTGGCCTGGGATGCCCTCTGCCACCATCCCTGGATCGGCATCACGGGCACCAATGGGAAAACCACAGTGACCCACTTGCTGCAGCACGTTCTCAGCCATGCCGGACTGCAGGCACCCATAGCTGGAAATGTGGGGCACTCGGCTGCTGAACTAGCGCTCGACTGCCACATAGGTGCCCATCCTCAACCCGATTGGATTGTGATGGAACTGAGCAGCTATCAAATTGAAGCGGCGGCGCAGGTGGCACCCCGCATCGGCATCTGGACCACCTTGACGCCTGATCACTTAGAGCGACACGGCACGCTTGCGGCCTACCGGGCGATTAAACGCGGCCTGCTCGCTCGTTCTGAGCAAGCGGTGCTGAATGCCGACGACCCAGACCTCTGCCATCACCACCACCAATGGCCTGACGCCACCTGGGTCAGCACCAGCGCCACACCCCCTGTGCCCTGCACGCTCTGGATCGACCGAGAGCACTGGGTGCGCAACCGGCAACAACGGCTCTTCCCAGCGAATGCCCTGCCCCTACCCGGCAACCACAACCGCCAAAACATGCTGCTGGTGACGGCCGCGGCCCTGCAGGCGGGCCTGGCCTCAAGCACCATCGCGGCAGCCTTGCGTTGCTTTCCCGGGGTACCCCACAGGCTCGAACCCTTGGGAATCGTGAAGGGGATGCGGGTCTACAACGACAGCAAGGCCACCAATTACGCCGCCGCAGCCGTCGGCCTCAGAGCCGTGGAGGCACCGGTGATCGTGCTAGCTGGAGGCCAAACCAAACAGGGCGACGCTTCAGAGTGGCTTGGATTGCTCCACGAGCGAGCCGCAGCGGTGGTGCTATTCGGCCACGGTGCTGATGAACTAGAAGCCCTGATTGCCAACTCTAGTTTTGACGGCCCTGTGGCGAACGTCGACACGCTGGATGCTGCCGTCAGGGAAGCACTCGCTCTGACGTGCAACCAGGCAGCCCACTCCCTCTTGCTCTCACCAGCCTGCGCCAGCTTTGATCACTATTCCAATTTCGAAGCTCGCGGCGAGCATTTCTGCCAGCTGATCCGAGCGATTCAGAGCAAGGGTTAACGCTTGGTCTGGACCAGCGCCACTGGCAGGTCAAAACCTCTGCCGGCGCCCCTGGCTAACGCAACGGGACGGGACGGTCAAGCTGCAATCAAGGCCAAAAAGTCAACCCAAGACCAGCGCTAAACTGCGTTATCGGTGTGCTGGACTGCAGCAAGCAAAGCAATGCGTTCGCCCAACTACTGGCTGATGAAAAGTGAGCCAGATGTGTATGGACTTCACCATCTCAAAGACGAAAAAACCACACTCTGGGATGGGATTCGCAATTACCAAGCGCGCAATTTTATGCGGGCGATGGCCATTGGCGATCAAGCATTTTTTTATCACTCCAATTGCAAACCTCCAGGCATCGTGGGCCTCATGGAAGTGACTGAGCGGGGGGTCGTGGACCCCACGCAATTCGATCCCGCCTCGAAGTACCACGACCCTGGATCCAAGCCGGAGGCACCGCGCTGGGATTGCGTGCGCCTGCGTTATCTGGGTGAATTTCAAACCATGCTCAGCCTTGAGGCCCTCAAAGAGGCCTACACCCCTGAGCAGCTCACGGTGGTGCGGCGCGGCAATCGGCTATCGATTTTGCCGGTTGAAGCCACCATTGCGTCCGATCTGTTGCAGCGCCTTGGGACGCTCCAATGAGCCCAGCACCGCACCGATGCAGGAACGTCTCGCTCTAGGCACCGTTCTTCCTCGGGCCTGGCAAGGGTTCAGCAGTGCCCCCTGGCCGTGCGTCCGTTTGTCATGCCTGATCCTGGGCAGTGCGGCGGGTCTCGGCTTGTTAGCGCAAGAGCTTGCCAAAAGCAGCAATCCCTGGGTACGCCATGGCGGAGACATCGTCTGGGGATTATCGATTGTTGTGCCGTTGACCCTGCTGCTCGGTCTGATGCGCCTTGCCGACACCCTGCTGACCAACTTGAGCGCCAAGGAAAGCAATGCTCCAAAGACCAAACAGGGCATACCATGGCTGCTACGCCAGTCTGTCGTCCTCACACTGATCGAGGCCTGCATTCTGGTAGGAACAATGGGCGCATTGCTCAGTCTTTTCTATGCCCTGCTGTCGGAGCACAGCGGGGTGCTGGCTTTCGTGATCCTGCTGACGGGTGGCCTGACCCTGACGTTATGGACTGTGGGGCAATGCTTGGCACTGCCACTCCTAATTCATCACGGCCATAAACCCTGGACAGCCATGAAACACAGCCACAGGCTGGTGCAAGACAATCGACTGAAGATCTATGTGCTGTTGGGGCTCCTGGTCGGACTCAATGTGATTGGGCTGCTGGGGTTGATTGGACTGCTCATCACCCTGCCGTTAAGTGCCCTGATCCTGATGGCCAGCTGCCGAACTCAAACACCCTGAAGAAAGGATTGACGGCGAAACATGTTGCCGACATAAAG
The DNA here is from genome assembly GCA_049889555.1 of Synechococcus sp. Taxonomy (GTDB): domain Bacteria; phylum Cyanobacteriota; class Cyanobacteriia; order PCC-6307; family Cyanobiaceae; genus Synechococcus_C. The sequence goes on from JBMHDE010000027.1 coordinate 128,995, forward strand.
GCGGGTAATTTCCCGAGATTCGACGCCGTTCTGGACAAGAAAACCAGCAAGGGCTGCTTGGACGAGGCGGTATTGATCCCAGTTGGGGTAACGCTCAATAAAGCTGGTCATCGCCTGCTGCAGTGGCAGGGGAAGTTCGGCGTGAAAGCTGACCACAGAATCCGCAGCCACCTCGGCAGACACCTCTTCAGAGGAACCCACTGTGGCCTCAACGCGAGCCGCACCTAACACCGCCATTGCATCCATCACTTGAGAATCTCGCATTCCAGACCCTTCGAACAGTAACTAGTTCTCCACACCCGTCAGCACACGTCAAGAGCACCGAAACCGAGCCAATCTCACTCTTCTCCAGTTGAGACTCCAGGTCCAGAGCCGTTCCAGGGCAGGCGATATCGAAATCGAAGAAAAACAAACCACAGCCCTCCAACCGTCAAGACAGGCCAACCAACAAGAGCACTCTTTCCACAGACATCGTCCTGACGGGCACTTTCAAGCCTTCTCCTGTGGAAAAGCTGTGCAAGACCCCCGCAGACCCGTGGGGAAATCATTCAAAAAGAATTTGATCAGTCCTGCTGATCAGGCCTCGAATCCCACGCGGTTCTCATCGCCGCCACAAAGGCCTGGGCAGCAGGAGCAGGCCAATGGGCTTCAAGACCACGGCAGCCAGGAGCGCTCTGCAAAACCACCTGAAGACGCCAGTGGGTGCGATCTCCATCCAGGCAACCCCACCAGAGATCCCGTTCCATCTCCAGTTCAATGGCTTCCTCCGCCATCAATTGCGCTTGAAGTGCGGCATGTTGTTCGGTGAGCACCAAGAGCAAGGTCACAAGACCATGCCACTCGTTCTCCGTGAGCTCAAAAGCCCAACCCTCCCCGCCAATCAAGGCGGTGAAGGTTGGGCGACTGGGATCAAGGCCTAAGCGCCAACCGGGCCCTTCCTGCTGGATCATCCAGGCAGCAGATCGGGTTGGTCCTGCTCATCGCTTAATTCAACAATGGCCCGCTGCACCGGCTTCACACTCGACTCTTCCAGCAGACCGTCGAAATCATCGAAACGACGCTGCTTGGCGCGGAAAGCAATCCGAACCGTCGTGAGATAGCGGTTGGTCGACTGACGAATCAAACTCTCACCACGCTTGGCCAGATCTTGTGACTCCACACCTGCGCTAATCACGTTGTCCCTGGCATCAATCACCCACCTTAAGTGAGAAGGTCGCTGGATAATGGAACATGCATCGGATAAATCCGCTGAACGCGCCCACGAACACGCAGCACGATCTGACGGCCAAGCCCTACGGCAGCCAAAGGACGACGGAGTAAAGACAACAAGCCGCTCACCTCCTCGAGATGGCGACCATCAACACACTCCACACGAATACTTCCCCAGCTGCGCGACATCCTGCAGTCACGCAGCGGTTCCAACTGAACCTTGACGTCCGGCTCCTCCCGATAAAAAGACCAGACGAGTCGCTGCAGCCGGTCCATGGCGATTCCCCGTAACCTTCACTTCCCTCCACCCTGCCCATGGTGTTGGAACAGACCCCGACGGGCGAACAAAACCTTCAGATTTATGAGGTCGCCGGCACGCTTGCTATCGACCTCGGAAGCACCACTACGGTCGTCGCCTTTCAGTCGCCACAAACCGATGGTCCCCAGTTGCTCGACCTCGCCGCGATCAGCCGCTGCCCAGGTCAGGTCCCGAGCCTGATCTGGGCCCAAGGGGCTGATGACCCCACCCCCCTTGTGGGGCGCCAAGTGTTGGATGCAGGCCTGGACGACAGCGATGCTCCCCACTTGCTCCGGGATTTCAAACGCAAAATCGGTGCTCCGACCGCCTCGTCTCCAGCAGCGAACACCCTCAGCCCTGAAGCTGCCGCCGAAGTGCTGCTGCACCAACTGTGGCGACGCCTACCGCCCACGCTCAACATTCAACGCCTGGTGCTGACTGCACCGGTGGAGCATTACCGCGGCTATCGCAACTGGTTGTTGCAAGCCAGTGAGCGGCTGCCCGTTGACGAAGTCGCCCTGGTGGATGAACCCACTGCAGCGGCCCTAGGTGCCGGCCTTGCACCAGGGTCACGCCTGCTGGTGGTCGACATGGGAGGCAGCACCATTGATCTCTCCATGGTGGCCCTGGAAGGCGGGGAGGGACGGTCCGCGCCCCTAGCTCAACTGCTGCGTTTTGGTGGTCGCAGCCTCCAGAACAGTCGCCAGACGTTGCGCTGCGCCAAGGTGCTGGGCAAGGCTGGATTGCCCCTGGGCGGTCGCGACCTCGACCGCTGGATCGTGGACCATCTCCGGGGGCACGGGATCCGATCCGATGCAACCCCAACAGCTGCAGCCCTCAATGCAGCGGAACGGCTGAAATGTCGACTCAGTTCTCCCGAACTGGATGAACGCACGACGATCACGGAATTGGCCATCGCTGAGGATGGCTCCCCTTGGGAACTGCAGCTCAACCGTCAACAGCTCGACACCCTGCTGGAGACGAACGGTTTGATCGCAGTGCTCGATGATCTCCTGGAGCAAACACTGGCCGGCGCTCGCCAGCATGGCTGTGACCCCTCGGAGCTGCAGGGCGTCCTAGCGGTAGGAGGTGGAGCCCAGCTTCCCCTCCTGCGCCGCTGGCTCCATGAACGCCTCTGTGGGGTGCCTCTGCTGCAAACCCCACCGGTGGAAGCCGTCGCCACCGGTGCCCTCAGCCTCACGCCGGGAGTCCGCGTGCGCGATGTGTTGCAGCGCGGTGTTTGCTTGCGTTGCTGGGACAGGCGCACGGGAACGCACCATTGGCATCCGTTGTTTGTTGCAGGCCAAACCTGGCCGACAGAGACCCCTTTCACCCTGGTGCTGGCCGCCAGCCAAGACCAGCAACAGACCATTGAGCTGATCTTGGGTGAGCCTGACAACCAAGCGCGCCATGACGTGGTGTTTGTCAACGGCTTGCCAAGCTTGCGCGATAGCAACGGACCACCTGTGGTGCGCCCATGGGGATCCCCCACCCTTGATCTCCCCTTGGATCAACCGGGCGTGACTGGCCAAGATTGTTTACGCCTTGCATTCCACCTTGATGCAGACGCCCAACTGCTGATGGAAGGCGCCGATCTACGAACGGGGACAGCATGGCCAGCTCGCGTGCTCGGCCGGGTGCGTTAGTCAGAGCCCCTGCGAAGCATTCAGGCGGTACACGGGCCGTCCACAAAAGCTTGAGTCAGGGGGATTGGGTCCATAAAACGGAAGAATTGTTGTGGATGTCGTCCTTGGCGCTGCGTCGCCACCTGCTGCCGCGTTATTGGCTAGGGATCACCTTGGGAGGTTTAGCCCTTCTCTGCGGCTTGGCGTATTGGTGGGAGCGCCAGCTACCGGGACGCCTCGACAAGGCGATTCGCGACCAGGACACCCTGGCGTGCCTGCACTACAGCGAACAACTGGCTGCTCTGCGCTGGCTTGGACAACACGCTCCAGAAGAGCAAGCCCTCTGTCGACGGCAAGCCGCCCAACAGGCCTGGAACGAAGGCCGTTATTCGGATGCACTGGGCTTCCAAGAGCAGCTGGTGAATTCAGGCATCGGCAACAGCGCCATGCAGCAACAGGACCAACGGCAATTGAAAGACTGGCGAGAGGATCTGCGTAACGATGCACTCGATGCGTTCCTTAAGGGCGACCTCGACGGTGCTCTCACCCGACTTCAGGTTGTGGAGCGAGGCATCACCCACTCGGGCGGCCACCTGAGCGACAGCCTTCAGGAGACCTGGACCCGCAATCAACTCGAACACCAACGCCTCGCCGACATGGTCCAGGCCAAACGCTGGTGGGAAGCGCTGGCTGTGCTCAACCGCATGGATCATCCCTGGTGGCAAACCAAGGCGAAACCGCTGCGCCGCGTCGTGGAACAAGCCATCGATCAACGCAAGGATCTGGAGGAACACCAGAACCACGGTGATCTTCCAGCCCATACCGTTCCCAACAGGGCTCTCGACCAAGCCGTAAAGCGGCGGATCAAGGAAGGGATGGAGCCCTGGAAAGCGTTCAAAACCGGCTGTGCGGATGTGGGCGGCAGGGTGGAGGAGGAGGGGCCGGAAAGTCTCTGTCGACGGCGCTAACGATCTGTTCAGTCAATCCATGACGCATGACATGATGCCGCCAGCAAGGCAATGGCTCATGCAACCCGGAGACAAAGTGGTCGTGTCCGCCAACGTTGTGGTCTACAACCATCCTCAGCATCGCGGCGAGGCCTTCGATCTCCAAGGGAGTGATGGCGAAGTCGTCACCGTGTTGAACGATTGGAAAGGGAAGCCGATCAGCCCCACCCTGCCCGTCGTTGTGGCCTTTGGCCGCTACAAAGCCCATTTCCGCGCCGATGAACTGAATGCGGCGGGTTAAGGCCCCAGCCCCGCGTTCAGCTCAATGCGCCCTGCGCAGGTACACCCCCTCTTCACCGTCCGCATCCTGCAGCCGCAGCTCGATCATTTCGCTGCGGCGGGTCGGAACGTGGCGACCACAGAAATCTGGTTGGATCGGTAATTCGCGATGCCCGCGGTCGACCATCACCAGCAACATCACTTTGCGGGGTCTCCCCCAAGCTTGAATCGCCTCTAGGGCGGCTCGAATGGTCCGCCCCGTAAAGATCACGTCATCCACTAGCAGCACATCCCGTCCCTCCACGCTGATGGGCAAGTCGGTGGCCTGCACCATGCGAGTGCCAACACGTTGCAAGTCATCGCGATGAAAGGTGGGGTCCAGGGTGCCCTGGGCCAGGGGGTGACCGGTGAGTGACTCCAATTGACGGGCCAGCACCCTTGCGAGGTGCACGCCGCGCGTGGGGATACCCAACAGCAGCAAATCCTCGCTGCGATCGACCCGTTCCAACACTTGACTGGACAAGCGCTGCAAAGTGCAAGTCAAATCCGGAGTCGACAGAATTTCCACCCTCTCGGGTCCGGCAGAGGCAGACATCACGCTGTCGCTGAGGGCACCCAGTGTATGGGTGATGCCGTGAGCAAAAACTGACCGGCCAGGGACCAGACTTCCTGGTTGGAGCATCTGGAGGTAACTTGAATCTTGAGAAGCTCTTAAGAACGGATAGCTCGGGGTGAATGTGACGACCAGCAGTGATACCGGCCTCACGCGCAAGTCCGATGTAGCCCCCGTGGTTCTCGCCATCCTCGATGGATGGGGACACCGCGAGAGCGAACGCCATAACGCCATCCGGCATGCCACCACACCGGTGATGGATGCGCTTTGGCATGCCTACCCCCACAGCCTCATCCAGGCCAGTGGCGCCCATGTGGGCCTCCCGGATGAACAGATGGGGAATTCCGAAGTGGGCCACCTCACCATTGGGGCTGGACGGATCATCCGTCAGGAACTGGTGCGAATTTCGGAAACCGTGCGGCAGGGTGCTCTCGCGCAGACGCCAGCGCTCGCGCAGCTCGCCCAAACCCTCCAAGCCAACGGCGGCACCCTTCACCTCCTGGGCCTGTGTTCCGACGGTGGAGTTCACAGCCATGTCGACCATCTGTGCGGCCTGCTGCACTGGGCTGCAGAAGTCGGCCTTAAGCGTGTGGCCATTCATGCCGTCACCGACGGCCGCGATACACCCACCCAAAGCGCACCGACCTACCTGAACCAGGTGGAAGAAGCCATTCGATCGGCAGGAGTCGGAGAAATCGCCAGCCTCTGTGGCCGCTACTGGGCGATGGACCGCGATCAGCGCTGGGAGCGCACAGCCAAGGCTTATACCCTCTTCACGGATCCATCCCTGGTGTGTCGCAAGGCCCCAGTCGGCGACGTGCTGCAGAGCAGTTACGACGCGGGGGTGACGGACGAATTTCTCGAACCTGTGCGGCTCAGTGACGCCTTCCTCCAGGACGGTGATGGCTTGGTGGTTTTTAACTTCCGCCCCGATCGGGCCCGCCAATTGGTGCAAGCGCTCACGGTGGACACCTTCACCGGATTCGAACGCGATCAACAGCCATCGCTGGAGGTGGTGACCTTCACCCAATACGAGGCAAGCCTGCCCGTGACTGTGGCCTTCCCGCCGGAATCACTCGACCACCTACTGGGACAAGTGGTGTCCGAGCAGGGCCTGAAGCAGTACCGCACCGCCGAGACGGAAAAGTATCCCCATGTCACCTATTTCCTCAATGGAGGCATCGAGCAGCCACTGCCTGGGGAGGATCGCCACCTGGTGCCGTCACCACGGGTTGCCACCTACGACGAGGCGCCATCGATGTCTGCCGATGCACTCACGGACAGCTGCATCGCGGCCATTGAACGGGGTGTTTACTCGTTGGTGGTGATCAATTACGCCAATCCCGACATGGTTGGCCACACCGGCGTGATGGATGCAGCCACAGAAGCCATCCAGACCGTTGACCATTGCATTGGTCGCTTGCTTGATGCGGTTGGTCGCATGGGCGGGACCCTCCTGATCACCGCCGATCACGGCAATGCCGAACTGATGAAGGGCCCGAATGGTGAGGCTTGGACAGCGCACACCACCAACCCGGTGCCAGTGATCCTGGTGGAAGGAGAGAAACGCAAACTCCCCGGCATGGGCAACGCGATTCAGCTACGGGAGAATGGCGGCCTGGCGGATATTGCCCCCACCTTGCTTCAGATCCTCGATCTACCGAAGCCCGAAGCCATGTCAGGATCGTCGTTGATTGAGTCGATCGAAACGCTTTCGCCGTTGAGCGTCAGGCTCCCCCAACCTGTCTAAATTCCCCCCGATTCGCAACCGATGCTCACCACTGTTTTGTCTTGGGCCTGGATCGGCAGTGGCGTGCTGCTGATTCTGCTCGTGCTTTTGCACAGTCCGAAAGGCGACGGCATGGGCGGCATTGCTGCCAGTGGCAGCTCAATGTTTACCAGTGCCAGCAGCGCTGAGGCGACACTGAACCGGATCACTTGGAGCTGTCTCGCTATTTTCCTCAGCCTTGCCGTGATTCTCAGCGCCGGTTGGCTGAACTAATCAAGACCGGACATCGTTGCACTCAACACACGATGAACCCGTGCCTCTAGCAAGCGTTCAACCACGACTCGCTGCTAGCTACTGAAGTTGGCCACTATGACATGACAACGACGTCAGGAAGCAAGGAGAGCTGATCCGTGGGATCGGCCTGATCATGGGCACTACTAGTAATGGGCACTGATCTTTGAGTGATTGATCAGAGCTTTCCATCCCAAGGCTTACCGCCTTTCTCCAGTCTTCACAGGCCCCTCCCAGATCGCCCATGAGTTCTTTAACCATGCCGCGATGATGATAAGCCTTGAAATACTTTGGAGATATTTCCACTGCCAAGTCATAATCCTCCACCGCCCCTTGGTAATCTTTTAATTCAACTTTAACAAGGCCGCGACTGCAATAGGCCATGGAACTTTTAGGGTTCATCCCAATCGCTTTATTGCAATCATCTAACGCCCCTTTAAAATCTTTATCTTTATACTTTTTACTGCCAACATTCACAAGCACATTAGCATGAAGATTAGGAAGGGAGCTGCCAAGAGAGATCAAAAGACCCAGAATAGAAACAGATACTAAAGCAATAAAAACAACAAACTTGCGCAACACTACCAAGGAAGCCTGATTGCTTCAGCCTAGAAAAAGCAAGCGTTCAGAACAATGAAAGACTGCTGAGAGGAGATACAGTTCGTTCACCAATCATCTAAAAACTTGATCTAGCACGCAACTCTTACCGTGCACCCCATGCATTGTTAACCAAACTCCATCGAAGGACCACTGCTGCGCATTCCAATGACCTTCAATCAATGCCATCCTGCTTCCAAAACATCTGAGTGCTCGATCCGCAGGAGGATACGGAAAGCATTCCCTCGGGCCTCATCAATCCTTGCATCAGGAGTCAAAGTAAATCGGCGCGCACCAAGCATGGCCGCACCTGCAGCAACAGCAAGCGCTCAACGCATGCAATAGCCAAGCGCGAAGGCAACAGGGGCGATCAGCACAACCGGCACAGCAGCAACTGCGAAGCCATTACACCCCTAAAGCCAATCATGCACACTGATCGTCGACCCATCGGGCAAGTTTATTTACCCCAAGATCCACTGCCTTCCACCAATTACTGCAGGCAGCCGCAAGATCACCGACGAATTACCTAGCGTGGCCTCGATTGACATAGGCCTTGGCATGATAAGGATCAATCGCAATCGCCCTGCTGTAATCCATGATCGCCAATTGATAATATTCCATTTCAAGCTTTAGGTTGCCGCACTTAAAGTAAGGCTCAGCATCACGAGGATCAATCGCGATTGCCCCATCATAATCGGCCGATAATTTCTTGAACCTTACATGCTGATATCTCCCAAAAAGACCAGGAGCCGACCCCACAATAGCTAAAATAATATAAAGTATGGAAGAAAATTTTTTATTTGCAGAAGCAAAACGGAGCCTCGTCGACAGGGCGCTCTATCATTAAATTCTGACAAAATAAATGATCAGCACAATGAAAACCTCCTGAGAACTGGCAAAAGACAACCATTCATCACATAAAGTGCGAATCCAGAATGCAATAATACACCCTTCAACTCAATCAACGCCTGACTCTTTGACGCACTAAAGCAAATCCAAAATCCCATTAAACGATCAAGCACCTTGTCGGATCGAACGCATTAGACCCTCGGCATTCAACAAGCACAAGAAAATCTCCGATACACCAACAAAGCATTTGCCTCACAGCAACCCTCAATGCAAACCTGGTGCCACCTATTAATTCAAAAAGAATGCCACATCTTTAGACAGACAAAAAACGATCGATAGGGGAAAAGTTTAGGCAACTGGCACACCATCCCAGTCATGCAAGCATTAAAAAAGGAGCGCCGAGGCGCCCCTGATCTGTTAGCAAACGATCTTTGACTGATGCAAACGGGAGAGGACCAGTCCTCCCGTAACACAATCAATAATCGAAATCGCCACCGCCCATGCCGCCAGCGGCAGGAGCTGCTTCCTTCTTCTCAGGCATGTCAGCGACAATGCACTCAGTGGTCAACACCATACCGGCAATTGAAGCGGCATTCTGTAAACCAGAACGGGTCACTTTAGCGGGATCGACAATGCCGGCAGCCAGCATGTCGACATAGTCACCATTGGCGGCGTTGTAACCCTCATTGAGGGCCTTGGCCTTCACGTTTTCAGCCACAACAGCACCATTAACACCGGCATTCTCGGCAATGCGCATCAAGGGAGCCGTCAGGGCAGTCGCCACGATGTTGGCGCCGATCAGCTCTTCACCGCTGAGGTTGCCAGCAGCCCACTGCTCCAGGGCAGGGGCAAGATGCGCCAGGGTGGTGCCACCACCGGGAACGATACCCTCTTCAACTGCCGCCTTGGTGGCATTGATGGCGTCTTCCAGACGAAGCTTCTTGTCCTTCATCTCGGTTTCGGTGGCTGCGCCCACCTTCACCACTGCCACACCACCGGACAGCTTCGCCAACCGCTCCTGAAGCTTTTCCTTGTCGTAGGTGGAGTCGGTTTCATCCATCTGCTTCTTGATCTGCTCGCAACGCGCATCAACAGCAGCCTCATTGCCTTCGGCAACGATGGTGGTGGTGTCTTTGTTGATGGTCACGCGACGTGCAGTGCCCAGCATTTCCAGCGTGGCATTCTCCAGCTTCAGACCAGCGTCCTCGGTGATCAACTGACCGTTGGTCAGCACAGCCATATCTTCGAGCATGGCCTTGCGACGGTCACCGAAGCCAGGCGCCTTCACGGCGGCCACGTTGAGCACACCACGCAAACGGTTGACCACCAAGGTGGCGAGAGCTTCCTTCTCGATGTCCTCCGCGATGATCAGCAACGGCTTACCGGTGCGGGCAATCTGCTCGAGCACAGGCACCAGATCCTGCACCAAACCGATCTTTTTATCGGTGAGCAAGATGTAAGGTTCGTCGAGAACGGCCTCCATGCGCTCCGTATCGGTGGCGAAATAAGGGGAGATATAACCCTTATCGAAACGCATACCCTCGGTGACCTCGAGCTCGGTCTCCATGGACTTGCCCTCTTCGAGGGAAATCACACCTTCCTTACCGACCTTATCCATTGCATCGGCAATCATCTTGCCGACTTCCTCATCGTTACCGGCAGAAATGGTGCCCACCTGAGCGATCGCATTGCTATCAGCGATCGGCTTGGCATGTTCCTTAATCTTGGAAACCAAGAAATCAGAAGCCTTATCGATCCCTTTCTTCAGGGTGATGGCATTCGCACCGGCTGCCACGTTGCGCAGACCTGCCTTCACCATGGCGTGGGCCAAAACGGTGGCCGTGGTGGTGCCATCGCCAGCGGCATCATTGGTCTTGGAGGCAGCCTGACGGATCAGAGCCACACCAGTGTTTTCGATGTGATCCTCGAGCTCGATCTCCTTGGCGATGGTGACGCCATCATTAATGATCTGAGGAGAACCAAACTTCTTCTCAAGAACCACATTGCGCCCCTTGGGACCAAGGGTGACTGCAACGGACTCAGCCAAAATATCAATGCCCTTTTCGAGAGCGCGACGGGCGTTCTCGTTATAAATAATGCGCTTAGCCATGGGTGGCGAGTGAATGAAGGGTGAAAGGGAAAAATCTTTGGCTCTGAAAAAGAACCGCAGGCGGTGGAGTCAGGTCAGTTGACGACAGCCAGAACGTCTTTTTCAGACAGCAGCACGTATTCATCACCTCCAAGCTTGATGTCAGTGCCCGCATACTTGCTGTAGAGAACCTTGTCACCGACACCCACTTCGGGGGCCTGACGGCTGCCGTCGTCATTGCGCTTGCCAGGGCCCACCTGCACCACTTCACCCACCTGGGGCTTTTCCTTAGCAGTGTCAGGCAAAAGGATGCCACCAGCAGTTGTTTCTTCAGAGGCGGACACCTTGATAAAGATGCGATCTCCGAGGGGCTTGACGGTGGAGACGCTGAGGGAAACAGCAGCCATGGTTGATTGCAAAAGCAGGGACAAGGGCGCCAAGCGCCGCGGATCGACAGAGAGGCATTCAGAAAGCGCCTGGCACTCAAGGTCGACAAGTGCCAACCTATGTGCGGAGGGCTAGGTCCGACCAGCACCTCAGCGTACGGTTGACCGAACCGTGTTGAACCGGCGGTTGCGGTGGTATGGTTGCGCCGCTCAGGAAGGGAATGCCTTCAGAGCATTTGTTTGCTCCGTTCCCTCGAACTCCTCCTCTCTTATGGCTGCTGCTGCTACCGCCGGTACCAAGGGTGTTGTCCGTCAGGTGATCGGTCCGGTTTTGGACGTGGAATTCCCCGCCGGCAAGCTACCCAAAATTCTGAATGCCATTCGGATTGAAGGCAAGAACACCGCTGGTGAAGACGTTGCTCTGACCGCCGAGGTGCAGCAGTTGTTGGGTGACCATCGCGTGCGCGCCGTTGCCATGAGTGGCACGGATGGCTTGGTGCGGGGCATGGAAGCCATCGACACCGGTGCAGCCATCTCCGTGCCTGTGGGTGAAGCCACCCTCGGCCGCATCTTCAATGTGCTGGGCGAGCCCGTTGACGAGCAAGGGCCCGTGAATGCCACCGCCACTGCTCCCATTCACCGCGACGCCCCCAAGCTCACTGAGCTCGAAACCAAGCCCAAGGTGTTCGAGACCGGCATCAAGGTGATCGACCTGCTGGCCCCCTACCGCCAAGGCGGAAAAGTTGGCCTGTTCGGCGGTGCCGGTGTGGGCAAAACTGTGTTGATTCAGGAACTGATCAACAACATCGCGAAAGAGCACGGCGGTGTGTCTGTGTTTGGTGGCGTGGGTGAGCGCACCCGCGAAGGCAACGACCTCTACGAGGAATTCAAAGAATCTGGAGTGATCAACTCCGAGGATCTCTCCAAATCGAAGGTGGCCCTCTGTTATGGCCAGATGAACGAGCCTCCCGGTGCCCGCATGCGCGTGGGTCTGTCGGCTCTCACCATGGCTGAGCACTTCCGCGATGTGAACAAGCAGGATGTGCTGCTGTTCGTGGACAACATTTTCCGCTTCGTGCAGGCTGGTTCGGAAGTGTCTGCACTGCTTGGTCGCATGCCTTCCGCTGTGGGCTATCAGCCCACCCTGGGCACCGATGTGGGTGCTTTGCAGGAGCGTGTTGCCTCCACACTTGAAGGTTCGATTACGTCCATCCAGGCGGTTTACGTTCCTGCTGACGACCTCACCGACCCCGCTCCCGCCACCACATTTGCCCACCTCGACGCCACCACAGTGCTGAACCGCGCTCTGGCATCGAAAGGCATCTACCCGGCTGTTGATCCCCTGGATTCCACCAGCACCATGCTCCAACCCGCCGTTGTGGGTGATGAGCACTACCGCACTGCCCGTGCTGTGCAATCCACTCTTCAGCGCTACAAAGAGCTGCAAGACATCATTGCGATTCTGGGTCTTGACGAACTCTCAGAAGATGATCGTCAAACTGTGGATCGCGCACGCAAGATTGAGAAGTTTCTCTCCCAGCCCTTCTTCGTTGCTGAGATCTTCACCGGCATGTCTGGCAAGTACGTGAAGTTAGAAGAAACCATTAGCGGTTTCAATCAAATCCTCGCTGGCGAACTGGATCACCTCCCCGAACAGGCCTTCTATCTGGTGGGCAACATCGAGGAAGCCAAGGCCAAGGCTGAAAAGATCGCCGCTGACGCCAAGGGTTGATCAACTGATTGGGACGTCATCTGGCGTCCCTCCCTTGTTTTGATCCAGGCTTTTTTCGCACCCACGTTCTGACTCCCCATGTCCCTCACCCTCCGCGTGCTGGCGCCCGACCAGAGCGTGTTTGATGGCAGCGCTGATGAAGTGATTCTTCCCAGCACCACCGGCCAGCTCGGCATTCTCCCCGGTCACGTGTCGCTGCTCGCCGCCCTTGATGTTGGTGTGCTGCGCGTCCGCAGCAACGACGGCTGGCAATCCATCGCCCTCATGGGTGGTTTCGCCGAAGTTGATGCTGACGATGTCACCGTTCTCGTGAATGCAGCCGAACTCGGCAATGGCATTGACACCAATGCAGCGGAAGCTGAACTGGAGAAAGCCAAAGCGGAGGTCACTCGCCTTGAAGGTCAACCCGCTTCCCCCGAAAAAGTGAAGGCGCAACAGTCCTACGATCGCGCTCGCGCCCGCGTGCAGGCCAGCAAATAAGTCCACAAGATCTTCATCAGGCTATTCGCTGATTGATCGATCGATCATTGACGATTCAGGCAAAGCGAAGGTTAAACCCTTCGCTTTTTAATGCCAGAACACCATGGCTCCGTCTGAATCAATCCAACATCGCTGCTAACTCGCCAAGATTTCCAAGGCTTGGATTTTATCCACTGGATCCACCGCAACACCCGCAGCATCAATCACTTCAAAGTGAAGATGGGGCCCTGTGCTGATGCCAGTATTTCCCATTTCAGCAATGGTTTCACCGGCCGCAACGCGGTCCCCTTCAGCCACGAGCAACCGGCTGCAATGGGCGTAACGGGTCAACGAACCGTCCTGATGACGAATTTCCACGGTTAAGCCATAACCTCCCAACCACTTTGCACCCACAACCTGGCCAGCCCACGCAGCGCGAATGGGCGTGCCAATGGCGTTCGCGATGTCGATACCGCGATGATGACGTCCCCAGCGATAACCAAATCCTGAGGTAAATTCACCCTGCGCAGGAAGATGTGCTTCAACACCCCGATTGAGCAAACTCAAAAAGTGCTGCAAAAACACATCAGAGATACAACTTGAATATCCAACCGCCAAAGCATCAGCATCCCCGTCGATGGGAGGCAATCCGTTCTCGCAACGCTTGAGATGGAGGGGCACGGTAGATTCACTCCGAACCTCAAGACTGAAATGAGAGCTCCCAGACAATGGGGCTTGCACAGGCTGATTGGGCGTCAAAACAGATGACCGTGGCAGCAAGTCTGTAAAGCCAGCCACACCAGCTCCAATCAAGGCAGCCGGTACAAACACAAAACGCTTCGCAATCAAACCAACACCCGACTCAAACGACTGAATTGTGTTGCAACCAGCACATAAAGCATCACGTTATGCAGTAGCTGCAATCAAAAACGATTTAACAATAAAAAAGCCTGTACGAGACAGGCTTTTTTAACAAAGGTGATTCCCAAACAATCAGGCGGTGCCACAGAAGGTGACATCAGGAAACTTGAGCTTGGCCTCGTCCAGGGTTTTGCCTTTGCCTTCTTCCTGCCAATAGTTGATCACCTCGGTGGCTTTGTTGAGCACCTCAACACGCTCGTTGTCTGTGATCCAGCTCTTGCCCTCCAACTCACTCTTGAGGGTTTCCCAAGCATCTTCACGGGGCCAGAAGAAATAGGCCGTAAGAGGGCTGGGGCCGCCCCCCACGATCTGATCAACGGCCAGAGCGACGTTGTCGGGAAGCCAGAGAATTTTGAGGAGGAAACGACCTTCGTCTGCCTTCGGGGTGTAACCGGAAGGAACGCCATCGGCATCGATGGTGGCGGATGCCAAAGCAGCACTACCGCCGCGCAGCACTGGACGGCCCTCCTTGGCCTCCTCTTCAGAGCCCTCCGCAGGTGCGTCCTGGGGAGCCGAATCGGCTGCTGCAGCTGCGGTAGCGACCTCCTGGTCGGCAGCAGCGCCTTCGGAAACCGTCATGGTGTCAGCGCTCAAGAAATCACGACAAACGACTAACCTACCAGTTGCTGAACCCTGATTTCCCCTGGACCGGCAAGTCTCCTCGCCCCGCTGTCTGCTGCTATTTGACATCGACGGGGTGATCCGTGATGTGGGGGGAAGTTATCGGCGCGCCCTGCAGTCAACAGTTGAGCACTACAGCGGCTGGCGCCCCGACGCCATCTGCATCGATGCCCTGAAAGGGGAAGGCTGCTGGAACAACGACTGGGATGCCAGCCTCGAACTTCTCCGACGGCACTCAACCCATCATCCCTTCGCCTTGGGCAGCTTGCCTGAACGCCAAGCTTTGGTGGAGGTGTTCAGTGGCTTTTATTTCGGATCCGATCCAAACGGTGATCCAGCCACCTGGGATGGCTACATCTGCGATGAACCCCTACTCGTGGATTCACAGTTCTTTGAATCACTCACGACCCGCAACGTGCGCTGGGGGTTCGTCAGCGGTGCCGAACCCCCTTCTGCTCGCTTCCTTCTCTCCACACGCCTGGGGCTCAGCGATCCAGCGTTGATCGCCATGGGCGACGCTCCAGACAAACCCGATCCCACAGGGTTGCTGACCCTTGCTGCTGCCTTGCTGGGTCAACCGTTCTCCGCGAAAGCTCCGCCTGTGGCTTACCTGGGCGACACCGTCGCCGACGTGCAGACCGTGGTGCGCGCCCGAGCGCAGTGCCCTGAGCAGCAATGGGTGAGCCTGGCCGTCGTGCCACCCCACCTCCAAACCGCCGACCAGGTCTCAGCACGACAGGACTACGAACACAAGCTGCAAGACGCTGGAGCTGACGTGATTCTCAGCACCACAGCAGACGCACTGAGCTGGGTGAAAAACCAGCCATGATCCAAGCCTTGCGTGGGTCTGGAGCCCTGCTGCTAGGCCTGCTGATCCTGACCCTGCTGCAAACGACCTCCTTCATGCAGTGGCTGTTGCCGCAGCCTGCACTACCAGTCCTCAGTGGTCTCACCCTGCTCAGCTTGGTGATTTTTCTGCTGGCCCAGCATGTAGCCGATCGAGCCGATCAGCTTGCATCACAGCTCAGAGAGCCCCTGGGGACGCTGGTGCTGACCGGGTCCGTCATCGTGATCGAACTGGCCCTGATCACCAGCACGATGCTGGCGGGTGAAAGCAACCCCACCCTGGCGCGGGACTCCATGTTTTCCGTGCTGATGATCGTGCTCACAGGCGTGAAAGGAATCGCACTGATCGTGGCCTCACGGGCTCAGAAACAAGGCCGGGACAAACCGATGCAGCCCGCAGACCTGGCAACCGTGAACCAAGAAGGGGCCAGCGTGTACATCAACCTGATCACCACCATGAGTGTGCTGGTGCTGGTGCTCCCGAATTTCAGCCAAGACAGCACCGAGGCCAACTATTCCCTACCCATCAACTGGCTGCTCACCCTGGTGGCTGTCAGCCTCTATGCCATCTTCCTGCGGTTTCAGGTGGGGGTGTACCGCAATCTTTTTGTGGATGTGCCTGAACAACAAGCCTGGAATCGCCTCAAGGCCCCTGAGACAAATGGGCCCATCGCTGAATCGACCAAAGCACCCTTGTTGCGGCTAGCCGGCTCCATGGGCCTCGCACTGCTGGTGCTGGTGCTGATCGCTGAGTCGATGGGCAACCTGATTGAAGCCGGCATCCATGACCTCGGGCTTCCCAGTTCCCTCGGCGGACTGCTGGTGGGCGTGCTTGTGGTGGCCCCAGAAGCGCTCAATGCGCTCCAGTCAGCTGGCAAAGGGGAAGTGCAACGGTCCCTCAACACGCTGTATGGCTCATCGCTGTCCACCCTGTGCCTGACAGTTCCCACGGTGCTCTTGATCGGAGAGTTGACCGGTACTGACGTGATCCTGGGACTAAACCCCATGGAGTGCGTTCTGCTCGTGCTCACCCTGATCCTGGTGCGCCCCATGAGCGGCAGGGTGAGCGAGCTGGATGGCTTGATGCTGCTCACCGTTGGGGTTGTTTGGGTCGCTCTGCAAGTGGTGAGCTGACGTCCTCCAGACTTGCCTTCACCGCTCCAGGTCCGCGATCTCCTTCAGGGCCGCGGCCGTCAGCACCTCATAGCCACAGGCAACCTCCTGAGCATCCCGCACAGCCACGTCGTCTTCGATGCGGATCCCGATGCCCTTCCAACGGTCGTCAATGGCAGGTTGCCCCTCCGGGACGGGCAAGCGATCGCTGATGTAAAGACCGGGCTCCACCGTTAAGACCATGCCGGGCACAAGGCTGACAGGATGCTCCCCGAGGCGGTAGGCGCCCACGTCGTGGACATCCAAACCGAGCCAATGGCCAGTGCGGTGCATATAGAGGTGGCGATAGGCGCCCTGCTCGATCACGCCATCGGCGTCGCCACACAGCAGACCAAGATCCAGCAAACCCTCCACCAGGACCCGCAGCGCCGTGTCATGCACATGGTCCGCAGTGCCACCGGGAGCCACAGCATCCACGGCGGCCTTCTGGGCCGCCAGCACCAACTGATAGAGAGCTCGCTGTTCACCACTGAAGCGACCGTTCACCGGGAACGTGCGCGTGATGTCGCCGTTGTAGTAGTCGCTCAGGGAACATCCAGCATCAATCAGCAGCAGATCACCGTCATGCAGCGGGTCGCTGTTGGCGATGTAATGGAGAACGCAGGCGTTATCGCCACCCGCCACGATTGATCCATAGGCCGGACCCCGCGCACCAGCCGCCAAAAAGTGTTGTTCAATCAGTGCCTGGATTTGGCGCTCCCCCATCCCGGGGTGGGCAGCCTGCCGAGCCAACTCATGGGCCTCAGCCGAGATACGGCAGGCTTCCCGCAGCCGCGCCAACTCCTCAGGTGTTTTCTGCAGGCGCAGCCGATGCAACATCGGGCAAGGGGCGATGAGGGCGAGGGCTGCTGCACCGGTGCGGGGCTGACGGTCGAGTTGGCCACCCCACGCCTTAAGCACAAGGGGCTCCACCTTGGGGTGATGGCCGACCCGAAAAGCGATGCCGTCGGCTCCCTGCAAATACTGCGGCAGCAGGGCAGCCAAGTCATCCAGCGGATGGGCAATATCGGCCCCGAAATGCTCCACCGCTCCTTCCGTACCCCAACGACGCCCGGTCCACACCTCCGCCCCTGGTTCACGGGGCTGGACGAACAGCACATAACGCTCCCCCTCCGGACGGTGGGGCAGGAGCAAAGCCACCGCATCCGGCTCATCGAAACCGGTGAGATACCAAAAGTCACTGTTCTGACGGAACGGCCACTCGCAATCGGCGTGATGGGTCACCAGAGGCGCAGCAGGAATCACTGCAGCGGCACCACCTAGGAGACCCAAAAAGCGCTGACGTCGCTCGGCATGGCAATGCTGATCGATCACGGCGGAGACAGAGCGACGGAGTTCCGTCAGGATGGCAGGCAAAGCATCCCGCCATGATCTCCGATCTCCTGATCCTGCTGTTGATGGTGGTGGTGGTAGTGGCAGGCTCCGCCCTCTGCTCGGGTGTGGAAGCGGCCCTGCTCTCCGTCAACCCAGTGCGGCTCCACGAACTAGCCGGTCGCAACCAGCCGGTCGCCGGAGCCCGCACCCTGCAGCGCCTGCGTCAACGGCTCGGCCGCACCCTCTCGGTGCTGGTCATTGCCAACAACGCGTTCAATATTTTCGGCAGCATGATGTTGGGGGGCTATGCCGCTTGGGTCTTCCAGAAACACCAGTTCAGCGAGGTGGCACTGCCCCTATTTTCCGTGGCCCTCACCGTGCTGGTGATCCTGCTGGGAGAAATCCTGCCAAAAGCGCTCGGCACCCGCCTCGCCCTACCCATAGCCCTCAGCAGTGCGCCAGTTCTCCAGGCCCTTGGCGTGGTCATGCGGCCCCTCGTGCTGGTGCTGGAGCGTCTGCTGCCGGCGATCAGCGAAGAAAGCGAGATCAGCACCGATGAAAACGAGATTCGCCTGCTAGCCCGGCTCGGATCGCAAAAAGGTCAAATCGAAGCGGATGAAGCCGCCATGATTGGCAAGGTGTTTCAGCTCAATGACCTCACCGCCCGCGAGCTGATGACACCACGGGTTGCAGCACCAACCTTGGCGGGCAGCGCCAGCCTGCACCAATTGCGCCAACAACTGGTGGACAACGCCTCACCGTGGTGGGTGGTGCTGGGCAAGGAGGTCGACAACGTTTTAGGCGTCGCCAGCAGAGAAAATCTGCTCACTGCTTTGCTGGAACATCAAGGGCATCTCACAGCCCTCGACCTCGCTGAGCCCGTTGAATTTGTACCAGAGATGATCCGGGTGGACCGACTCCTCACCAGCTTCCGTCGCGACAACAGTGGCGTGCGCGTGGTGGTGGATGAATTTGGCGGCTTTGTGGGTGTGATCGGCGCCGAGGCCGTACTGGCAGTCCTGGCTGGCTGGTGGCGTAAATCCGCCACGCCGGGGGCTGCCCCTTGAGCACGACGCGCACCCAAGCGACACCCACGACGCTGGAGCAAGGTTTGCTCTGGCTGCAGCGCTGGCGGGATGAACTCCACCTGAGCGGCCGCGAACGCAGCCTGCTGGCCGGCAGCCTCAGACGCCTCGACCAGCAACTTCAACACCTGCAGGATCGTCTGCTGCGGGTGGCGGTGTTTGGTCGGGTGGGAGTGGGCAAATCGAGTCTGGTCAATGCCCTCGTGGGGGAGGACACCATGGCCACCGACGTGGCCCATGGCTGCACCCGCCATCAACAGGCCGTGGCTTGGCCCCTGCGAATCGACGGCCTCCAACGGGTGGAGCTGGTCGACACCCCCGGCATCGATGAGGTGTCGGCGGCGGCGCGGGGCCGGCTCGCAGCCCGGGTGGCGCTACAGGCCGACTTGGTGTTGCTGGTGCTCGATGCCGACATCAGCCGTGTGGAACTCGAGGCTCTCGACACCCTGATAGCCAGCGGCAAGCCAGTGGTGCTGGTGCTCAACCGCAGTGACTGCTGGTCGCATCAAGACTGCAACCTGCTCATGGCCAGCATCACTCGCCGCGTCAAAGCCCACTGCGGTGCCCACGCGGGCCATGGCCTACGCCAACCACTAGCGGTGGCAGCTGCTCCGCGGCAAGCCACTCAACTCCACGATGGACGCGTGCGCAGTGCACGACAAGCACCCCGCGTCGAGGCCTTACGCGAGACGCTCCACCAACTCCTCCGCGATCAAGGTCCAGCCCTGCTCACCCTCAATACTCTGCGCCAAGCCGAACGGCTGCAGCACCAGATCGAACAGGGACGGTTGAAACACCGGCGTCGCGACGCCCAGGGCATGATCGGCCGCTTTGCCGCCATCAAGGCCACCAGTGTGGCCGTCAATCCGATGATGGTGCTCGATCTCGCTGGAGGGATGGCCTGCGATACCGCGCTGGTGATGCAACTCTGCCAGCTCTATGAGCTGCCCATGGGTGGCCCTGCAGCGCGTCGGCTGCTGCAGCGACTCACCGGTCATAACATGTTGATCGGTGGAGTCCAGCTTGGGATTCAGGCGACGTTGAGCGGCATCCGTCAACTGCTGGTGGCCGCTGCCCCCTTCACAGCCGGGGGCAGCCTCGCGCCAGCCGCACCGGTCGCGATTGCCCAGGCCGCTTTAGCCGTTCACACCACCAGGCGCACCGGCAAACTCACGGCCCGTTGGTTGCTGGAGCAGCGCGGACGCGGGCGGCGTAGCCAACCGGTCCCCGCCTCCCTCTTGCGGCGCCTTGCAGGCCGTGATCGCAGCCTGCGTTTGCTGTTGCAAGATTGGCCCCACCCCGCGCAGCCAACAGGTCTGGCGGATGTGCTGCCATGACCTCCATCGCCCTACTTGGCACCAGCGCTGACCCCCCCACCTGCGGCCACCAGGCCCTCTTGGAGCAGTTGTTGGATTACCACGAGCAGGTCGTGACCTGGGCCAGTGACAATCCCAGCAAGCGCCATGCCCTGCCTTTGGAGCAACGCTGCAGCCTGTTGCAAACCCTGGTGAACGCCATTGGCGACCCCCGCTTAAGCCTTGTGCAGGAGTTGAGCAGTCCCTGGGCGATGACCACCCTGCAACGCGCTAAAGCGCGATGGCCCCACCAAACCCTGAGCTTTGTGGTCGGCAGCGACCTGGCCCCTCAAATCCTGAGCTGGAAAGCAGCCGATCAGTTCGTGGCTTGCTGTCAGATCACCATCGTGCCAAGGGAAGGCTGGCCCATACCCCATGGGGCCATCCGCCAACTGCGAGCCAACGGTGGCCACGTGGAGCTCTTGCCATTACGCATCCCCGGCACCGCGAGTTCCAGGGCCAGGACGGATGCTGACGCCTCCCAGATTCCTTCCGTCCTGAGACCCCTACTGCGCGAGAAGGGGTTCTACGGTTTCAGTGCCACTCCCGATCCCGCCGCACACTGAAGGTTCATGCGCATCGCTCTGGCCCAGATCAATCCCCTGGTCGGGGACCTCAGCGGCAATGCCCAGCGCATCTTGACGGCCTGCCACCAAGCCGTGGCGCAGCAGGCTGATCTCGTGGTGACGCCGGAGCTGGCGCTCTGGGGCTACCCACCCCGTGACCTCCTGCTGAATGGTGCCCGCGTGGCGGAACAGCACCAGGTGATGGAGCAACTGAGCCAGGAGATCGCTGCACTGGGTGCCAACCTGGGGGTGCTGGTGGGCTTGGTGGACCCAGCCACCGATGGCCAGCATCCGCGCCTGTTCAATGCCGTCGCCCTGATTCGGCATGGGCAGTGGCATGTGGCGGGGCGCAAACAGTTGCTACCCACCTATGACGTTTTTGATGAAAGCCGCTATTTCCGGCCCGCCAGTGGTCCATCAACGTTGCTCTTCCCCGTCGGTGAACGCTGCTGGCGCCTAGGTCTCAGCCTCTGCGAAGACCTTTGGGTGGATTCAGCTTTGCACGATCAGCGACTCAACGGCCCCGATCCCATTGCCGCCCTCACGGGCCAAGCGTGTGATCTGCTGCTCAACCTCTCCGCATCACCCTACGGACGTGAAAAAGTTGCTGTGCGCCATCGGCTGGCACACCAGGCGGCCAGTCGTCTGCGCTGCCCCGTGATCTACGTCAACCAGGTGGGCGGGAATGACGAGCTGGTGTTCGACGGTGCCAGCTTCGTGGCCCTGCCTGGCAGCACAGCTGAAGCAGCTGGGAGCATCGCCCTGGAACTCCCCAAATGCCGCACCAGCGTTGCGGTGTGGGATAGCGCCACAAGCGACTCCACATCACCCATGGCTCCGCCTTCACCGACGAGCGTGGAAGACGACCTGTTTCGTGCCCTGGTGCTCGGTGTGCGCGACTACGCCGAAAAGTGTGGCTTCCAACAAGCCCTTCTCGGTCTCAGTGGCGGAATCGATTCAGCACTGGTGGCCGTGATTGCTACTGCTGCCCTGGGCCGAAAGCAGGTGCAAGGCCTGCTGATGCCGTCCCCTTGGAGTTCAGCTGGGTCGATCAACGATGCAACGGCGCTCGCCACCCGCCTAGACATCAGCACCCACACCGTACCCATTGCCGCACTGATGCAGGGATATGACGCGGCCCTCACGCCAGCGCTGGCGGGTCCACCGGCGAATGTGACGGCCGAAAACCTGCAATCACGAATCCGCGGAACCTTATTGATGGCCGTGGCCAACCAGCAGGGACAACTGCTACTCACCACCGGCAACAAATCCGAGTTGGCAGTGGGCTACTGCACCCTGTACGGCGACATGAACGGAGGTCTGGCCGTGATCGGCGATCTCTACAAATCCACCGTCTTCGCAGTTTGCGATTGGCTCGATAGCCCACGGTCTCGACCATGCCGTGAGGATTTCAATCTGCCCTTGGATGGCGAACTGGTGGGGCAAGCCATTCGTGACAAACCTCCAAGCGCAGAACTCAGGCCAGATCAAAAAGACAGCGACTCTCTACCGGACTATGCCGTTCTCGACCCCCTGCTCAAGGATCTGATCGAAGAACGCTGCGGCCGTGAGCAATTGCTGGAACGGGGCCACCCGGCCGCGGAGATTGACCGCGTGCAACGCCTCTTCCGACGCTCAGAATTTAAACGCCGTCAGGCAGCTCCTTTGCTCAAGGTGAGCAGTCAGGCCTTCGGGAGCGGATGGAGGCTGCCGATCGCGTCTGGTTGAGCCAAATTAAGGGCACTGCCTGCTCACCATGGCCCACTCCGTTCTGACGGCGCCAATGGCCACCATCGGCGTACCGAGCGAAATCAAGGTTGATGAGCAACGGGTGGCTGTCACGCCGGATGCGGTGAGAGAGCTGGTCACCCAAGGGCTCGAGGTGCGCGTGCAGAGCGGCGCTGGCGCCGGTGCCGGCATTCATGACCAGGCATTCGCGGCGGCAGGGGCGCGCTTGGTGACCCGGGAGGAGGCCTGGGCAGCCCATTTGGTGGTGAAGGTGAAGGAGCCCCAAGCGGAGGAATTCGCTTTCCTGCGCGACGACATGGTGCTGTTCACCTATCTCCACCTCGCGGCCTATCCCAAGGTGGGGGAAGCACTCCTGCAGGCCGGCACCACTGGTGTTGCCTATGAAACGGTGCAGCTGGAAAACGGCAGCCTGCCACTGCTGGCTCCCATGAGCGAAATTGCTGGTCGCCTCGCCGCCCAGGTGGGCGCCCACTTGCTCGAGCAACCCCACGGCGGCCGTGGGGTGTTGATGGGCGGCTGCACCGGGGTGCAGCCAGCGCGGGTTGTGGTCTTGGGCGCCGGCACCGTGGGCTGGAATGCGGCCCGCATAGCGGCAGCCATGGATGCGGAAGTGATGCTGCTAGATCGCTCCCCAGAGAAGTTACGCAGCCTGGAAGCAGCACGTCGCGGGCGCTTGATAAGTGTGGTCAGCAGCCGGGGACTACTGGAACGCCTCGTCCCCAGTGCCGACCTACTGATCGGCGCCGTACTGACCCCCGGAGGACGCGCTCCAACCCTTGTGGATGAAGAACTGATCCAACAGATGAAGCCTGGGTCGGTGATCGTGGATGTGGCGATCGACCAGGGGGGCTGTGTGGCCACCAGCCGAGAGACCACCCACACCAACCCGACCGTCAACATCCATGGCGTGCAGCACTATGCCGTCGGCAACATGCCTGGCGCCGTGCCGTTTACCTCCACAGAAGCACTGGTGAGCGTCACCCTGCCTTACATCCTTGGCATCGCCGGCCGTGGCCTCGAAGAAGCGGTAACCGAACGCCCCGAGCTGCTCTCCGGCCTCAACACGGTGCAGGGCGCGGTCTGCCACCCCGGAGTTGCCAAAGCCTTGGGCCTGCCACCAAGACACCCCATGGCATGCCTGCGATAACGCAACAATGGGACGCCGATGCCGCGCTCGGGATCGGTTTCACTTGGCCCTGATGTAAAGCCATTCACCGCGCCGATCCGCTCCGCGACGCTGAAACAAAGATGTTTCTTGGAGGGTGCTGCGTTGTCCATCAGTACGGAAGTGAGCCACAAAGCGAACAGTGCCCTCCCCATCATTGACACCCCCACCCTCCCGGGCGAGGATCTCTAAACCAAGCCACTGCGTCTGACGACACGTCGCCTTTAGTGCACAGCGACGCTGACCTAGGGACGTCTGGTCATCAAGATGCGTCGCGATTAAATACTCCACGTCGCCCAAGGCATAGGCGCTGTAGCGGGACCGCATCAGCTGCTCAGCGGTTTGGGCCAAAGCCCTCCCGTGATGCAACGGAGCGCAACACCTGGCGTAAACCAAACCACTCCCACACGGACAGGCCTCCTGGACCCATGGGTCTGGCGCAAACCCACCAAAACTCGACCAAAACCTCGGGCCATCAAGACAACTCCTGCAGAGCGGGGAGCGGACGCATCAACGCAGCCGCACTAACCCCCTCCCGCAACGCAAGCACGAAACCAGCCGCTTCCGCATAGGAACTGGCCTCCAAAACACTGCCGACAGGAAGATCGAGAGCCTGAGCCCCAACATGCAACAGCGAAGGATTGACCACCGTGATCAACGGCACGTCACGCTCCAAACAAGCCAGTACCGCCTCACCACCTAACGCTCCTGCGGGGGCGACCACGGCCACAAGATGATCAACTCCCAGGTCCTGCCCGGACGCGACCGTGCTGGCAGGCAACAGATTGGGAGCACGACTGAGGCCCACCAACACGCAGGCCAAAAAGGTGTAGCCCAATTCTTCGCCAGCAGCCCTGGCATCAAGTTGGGGATCGAGGGGCAACGGCGACAGGGCCGGAGCATGGGCGCAAGGCATCTGCAGATGCCGCACCAAGAGATGGCTGATCACCGCCTCCGCACCCGCGAGGGCGTCAACGCCGCTGCCATGGCGGTAGGCCGCTAGCGCCGCACTATCGGAATCCTCCGGGAAGCGCGCCACCACCGCAAGGGCCGTCGCACCAGCCGCTTTGAGGCGCTCCCCCGCCCGAAGCAACGCATCCGGTCGCTCCAAGGTGCCCCAGCTGATGCCGCTCTCACCCACTTCAAGGTGCACCCCAAGGGGCGCATCGGTGGTGACCACAGGACCGATCTCAAAACCAAGGCTGGCGCGGCAACCCTCCGCCACTTGGAGATGGCGTTGGCGCAGCTCGGGCTCAATGCCAGCATCCAGCAACAGCCCAATGCGTTGGCGTCGTCCAGGCCTCAGAATCCAGTCGCCCACCGCAAAGCGATCAAGGGCGTAACCCTCCACGTAGTGAATGCGGGGATCACTCCAGTAGAGCGACGCCCCATTCATGACATTGGGATGGGTAATCAGGCAATCGCTGGCCGCCGCCAGCAGCCGCGCACTGGGTAAGGCGTCGCCAGCAAAGCCGCCCACCTCACAACCAATCCCTGTGGGCAGCACCATCAACGTGGGTGCTGGTGCACGGCTTGGTGATGAGAGAGTCATTGAATTAGCACAGCCTCCACCTGCAGAACCCGGGATCCAGCGGATGCATCACGGTGGACCTCAGTGATCGCCCATCGCAGCGGTTCACCCTCGCGACGCACCTGCTCCAGCAGCCATGGGCGCAGCTGCCGACTCGAGAGCTCAGGAGGGCAACGAAAGCGCAGACACCGGGATGCGAGCTTCACTTCTGGTATTGACCAAACTGCGCTTCATACAAAGCATCTTCCTGGCCAGCCTCCACCTTCAAATCAGACCGGGGAAAGGCGACGCACAGCAGTGCAAAGCCGTCCTGACGGAGATCGTCCTTCACGCCCATCGCATCCGGTTGATGCACATCACCTTCACTGATGCGTGCGGCACAGGTGGTGCAAACGCCAGCACAACAGGAACTGGGAATCACCACACCAGCCGCTTCTGCGGCGGCAAGAACGGTTTGGTCAGAGCGGCAGGAGAAAGAATGCTGCTCACCATCAAGCACAACGGTGATGGCATAGGTGGCTGCAGAGGTGTCGCTCATCCGTGAAAGAGACGTTCCGGAAACGGCATCCTCTCAGGGCATGGGCCGTTGACAAGGTTGCCATTGCTTGGGGTGAGGCGAGAGATACTCAGGCGGAGTCCCTTCCGCACGAGCCGTCAGCACAAAATCAAAGCTCACCGAGACCCGCAGACCGTCGGGTTCGGTGTTTTCCAGCACACTGTGATCAAGCCGGGATGGAAACAGAACCAACAGTCCTGGTTGTGGAGCCAAAAGCCAGTGATGTTGGTTCCCAGGCTGGCAGGTGCGAATCGGACCACCATGCCCAACTGCGAGACCCGGCACCAATTCATTGAGTTGATGGGGAGCGTGCAAACACAACGCGCCATCGTTGCCGCTGCCCTCACCACTGAGATAAACCACGGCACTGAGGTGGGCATTCGGGTGGTGGTGACGGCCAACCACCTGCCCCCACTCGCTCACCACTGGCCAACAGCGCTGCAAATGGAGGTCCAAGTAACGGCCATCAAAACCCGTTCTGGCGAGGTAATCCCAAACACGGGACACCACCACGTCTGCCAGGCCACGAAAGTCGTCATGCCCGTGCAATTGCCAGATGCCATTGAGGTCGCCAGTCCAGGCACAGCCAGGATCGGGATTACTCGTTTGATCGCCGCGCAAGGCCATCAACGTTTGTAGCTGCGCCGCGGTCTGAAGAGGATCAAGACGCAGCTGCTCCGTTGCTGCCACGGTAGGGAAAAGAGAATGCAGCTCCACAAACGCACCACTGCGCTACCTACATCATCCACCCACCAAGAGCAAACGATCAAAACGCAAAAAAAAGCCGGCTACTAAAGCCGGCCACACAAGATCACGAGCGACGATGATCAGCCAACAGCGGCGGCACCACCGGCAACTTCGAGAATTTCCTGGGTAATCGCAGCCTGACGGGCCTTGTTGTAATCCAGGGTCAACTCTTTAGCGAGCGCCTTAGCGTTATCACTGGCATTGTTCATGGCAGTCATCCGGCTTGCCAATTCAGAAGCAGCGGATTCCTGCAAAGAACGCAACAGCTGGTTTTGGAGATACAGCGGAAGAAGCGCGTTCAACAACTGCTCAGGGCTTTGCTCAAACACAATGTCTGAGGGAACTGAAGGCTGGCTGTTGGCTGGGGCCGAACCAGACTCCACTCGCAGCTGACCATCATTGGTGGTGAGACGGAAAATCTCATCATCATCAGCTGCAATCCCTTGGGGATCCAACGGCAGCAAGGTCTGCACAACCGGCTTGCAGCTCACCAAGTTGATGAACTTCGTGAAAATGATTTCCACACGGTCGGTGTTCTCCGAAAGAAACTCGGCAAACAAATCATTCGCAATGGAGCCGGCCTCATCCGCAGTTGGCACCTGCTCCAAGCCCGTAAACGTGGTTTGAATCGGATAACTGCGATTGGTGAAATAGGTAATGGCCTTGCGACCAATCAAGACCAAATCAACCTTGTAACCCTGTGCCTTGAGTTCAGCGAAACGCTGCTCAGTGCGCTTAATGATGTTGGTGTTGTAACCGCCGCAGAGGCCCCGATCGCCTGTCACGGCAACGAGAGTGATCGACCCCACATTGCGCTGATCCAGCAGGGGAGCATCGGCATCCTCAAAACGCATGCGTGACTGCAGGTTTTCCAGCAGGCGGGCGAGCCGATCCGCAAACGGACGGCTACGCAGCACCTGCTCCTGAGCGCGGCGAACCTTAGCGGCCGCCACGAGACGCATGGCCTCGGTGATCTTGCGGGTGTTTTTGACCGATTTAATTCGGTCTCTGATCTCCTTGAGATTCGCCATGAGTGAAACCCTCTCAGTTGGCCGTAGCCAGCATGGTGGAGGTGACTTCGCTGATCGCCTCCTTGAGCATGGTCTCAGCCTCGGGGCTAAGCACCTTCTTCTCCTGAATTTCAGCAATGAACTCAGGCTTGTTGCTCTTGAGGTACTCGCGCAATTCACGGGAGAACTCAACCACCTGCTCGACGGGAACCTCGTCGATCAGACCTTTGACGCCGGCATAAACGATGGCGACCTGTTCAGCCAAGATCAAGGGGCTGAACTGAGGCTGCTTGAGCAGCTCACGCAAACGCTTACCGCGACCGAGCTGCTGCTGGGTTGCAGCATCGAGATCGGAAGCAAATTGGGAGAAGGCGGCCAGCTCATCAAACTGAGCCAACTCAAGCTTCAGGGTGCCGGCAATCTTTTTGATCGCTTTGGTTTGAGCAGCACCACCCACGCGACTCACGGAGATGCCCACGTTGATGGCAGGACGCAAACCAGAGTTGAACAGGTCGGAACTCAGGAACACCTGACCATCGGTGATCGAAATCACATTGGTGGGGATATAAGCCGAAACGTCACCGGCCTGGGTCTCAATGATCGGCAGCGCTGTCATGGAACCCTTGCCCATGGCGTCGGAGAGCTTGGCAGCACGCTCCAGCAGACGGCTGTGGCAATAGAACACGTCGCCGGGATAGGCCTCACGACCGGGGGGACGACGGAGCAGCAGCGACATCTGGCGATAGGCCTGGGCCTGCTTGGTGAGGTCGTCGTAAATCACCAGAGTGGCCTTGCCTTTGTACATGAAGTACTCGGCGATGGAAGCACCGGTGTAGGGGGCCAAATACTGAAGAGCGGCAGACTCTGACGCGTTGGCAGCCACCACCACGCTGTAACCAAGGGCGCCACGCTCGCGCAGCACTTCGGTCACCTGAGCGACGGATGCAGCCTTCTGACCCACGGCCACATAGACGCAAACCACGTCTTGATCAGCCTGATTGAGGATGGTGTCGATCGCGATTGCGGTCTTGCCCGTTTGGCGGTCACCAATGATCAGCTCACGCTGACCACGGCCGATGGGAATCATCGCGTCAATCGCGGTGATGCCTGTCTGCATGGGCTCATGCACCGACTTCCGCTGAATGATTCCAGGAGCGGGAGACTCGATCAGACGGCTTTCAGTGGTGGCAATTTCACCCTTGCCATCAATGGGCTGACCCAGGGGATTCACCACCCGGCCAAGCATGGCATCACCGACGGGGACGGCAGCAATCTTGCCGGTGGCGCGAACAGTGCTGCCCTCTTGGATGCCATTGCCTTCGCCCATCAAAACGGCGCCGACGTTGTCGTCCTCAAGGTTGAGGGCAATGCCTTCCGTGCCGTCTTCAAACTCAAGCAGTTCACCGGCCATGGCCTGCTGAAGGCCATACACACGCGCAATACCGTCACCGACCTGCAGGACGGTACCCACGTTGCTGACCGAAACAGACTTGTCGTAGTCCTCGATCTGCTGTTTGAGGATGGCGCTGATCTCGTCAGGACGAATGGAAACCATGGCGGGTAATCCCTGGAAAGGGTTAGTGAATGGAGGAGCAGAAAGGAAGGAGGGTGCTTAGCTCGCCTTCGCGAGCGCCAGACCGAGGCGGCGGACTTGACCGGCAATGCTGGCGTCAATGACCTGGGAACCCAGGTTGACAACGAAGCCACCGATGAGTGATGGATCAACACTCAGATCCATCTCAACGGATCCTTTGCCGACCATCGCCTGAACCTTTCCGGTGAGGGCAGCCTGCTGCTCCTCGGAAAGCGGTTGGGCCGTGGCGACCTTGGCCAGAGAAATCTGGCGAGACTGCCGGTAAAGCTCAAGGAAACGATTGAGCACAGCGTCGAAAGCCACAAGACGCTGACGATCAGCCAGAACCTTGAGGAGATTCATGAGGGAGGCATTCACCTGATCACCCAGCAAGCCAGCCAGGGCAACCTTCTTGGCGTCGGGTTCAAGAACCGGAGAGGTCATGGCCTCCCGGAAATCAGAGGAACTTGACCACAGCACAAGCAAATCCTTGCACTGAGCGGCCACATCATCCGACTCGCTACGGGCGTCGGTGACCTGAAGCAAAGCTTCGGCGTAAGGAGTCGCTAAGGAATTCAGCAGGGGCATCAGGCATCCTCCAGATTCGAAATGGAGGCATCGATCAAACGGGACTGAGTCTGTTCATCGAGGCGTCCGGGGAGCTCGGCCATCACCTTGTCGATCGCGGCCAGAGCAGCTTGACGACGAAGATCTTCAGCCAAGCGAGCACCCTCTGCATCGAGATCAGCCAGGGCATCCTCCTTCACAGCAGCCATCGCTTCGATGGTGCGCTTTTCACCATCAGCGCGAATTGCCGCTGCGCGCGCTTTGCCGTCAGCACGAATCTGATCAGCTTTCTGCTGAGCAGCTGCTAAATCAGCTTGGGCCTTGGTGAGCTCGGCAGTCGCCGTTTTCAAACGGGTTTCGGCATCCTCCAAGTCTTGAAGGATGGATTGCCGACGGCGCTCAAGCATGCCGCCAAGGAAACCCTTCAGGAACCAACCAAGAACACCGATCACGATGACGAGGTTGATCAGGTTGGTTTCGAGAGGATTGAGATTGATCCCGAAACCGCCTGCATGGGCGAGGAGAGGAAGAAAGGTCATCATCAAGCAGCCAGCAAGCGTTGAATGATCTGGGCGCTGAGCTGATCCACCTGGGCCATCAACTGGTTTTGGGCAGATTCACGCTGGGATTCGATCTCACGACGTGCCTGCTCACGGGTGCGATTGGCTTCAGTTTCAGCAGCAGCCAATGCTTCCCGATACAACGCGTCGACTTCCTGTTCAGCCTCAACAATGGCGGATTGCGCCGCTTGACGGGCTCCACGCAGTTGTTCGGCGAGATCAGCTTCCAGACGCTGAACCTGAGCAAGCTTCTGCTTGGCATCAGCACGGCTGGTGGAAATGTAACCCTCACGATCTTCCACGACCTTGCCGACCGGACGGAAGAAGAGGGAATTGAGCAGGAAGGTGAGGAGCACCACCTGAACTGCCATCAACGGCAGGGTGGCATCGAGGTCAAAAAGACCTCCCTCCGGAACCCCTGCTTCAGCGAGCAGAAGCCAGGTCATGGAAGAGGAGCGCTGGAACGAAGCTGGACGGTGGGATCAAAAACAGATGGGGGTCGCCACAGCGGTGACGACCCTGCGATCTGAGATCAGCCGGCGAAAGGGTTGGCGAACAGAAGCACCAGAGCCACAACCAGGCCGTAGATGGTGAGAGCTTCCATGAAGGCCAGGGACAGCAGCAGCGTGCCGCGGATCTTGCCTTCAGCTTCAGGCTGGCGGGCGATACCTTCAACAGCCTGACCGGCTGCGGTGCCCTGACCAATACCAGGGCCGATAGCGGCGAGGCCGACAGCCAGAGCGGCGGCCAGGACGGAAGCGGCAGAAGTCAGATCGCTCATTAGAAGAATGCGAGATGGGAGTGCGCCGGAACAGCGCGGATGGGCATGACGCGCCCGGGACACGCTCCCGAAGGAGTGTGGGCCCGGTTCCACCCGGACCTGCGCGCGAAGTACTTAGCAGATCGCCGGGGACCGGCGAAAGATGTTGAGGCCTAATGGGCCTCTTCGTGCACAGCCTCGCCGATGTAATTGGCGGCAAGAGTGGCAAAAATCAAGGCTTGAATCGCACTGGTGAACAGGCCCAGGAACATGGCCGGAAGGGGCACCAGTACGGGGACGAGAAACGCAAGCACCGCGACCACCAATTCGTCGGCCAGGATGTTTCCGAACAGACGGAAAGACAGCGAAAGAGGCTTGGTGAAATCCTCGATGATCTTGAACGGGAGCATGATCGGAGTCGGCTCCACGTAGTACTCGAAGTAGCGAAGACCCTTACGGCTCAGCCCCGCATAGAAATAAGAGAGCGACACCAGCAAGGCCATCGCCACGGTGGTGTTGATGTCGGCGGTGGGGGCACCCAATTCGCCATTCGGAAGCTCAATCACGTGCCAAGGGATCAGCGCACCGCCCCAGTTGCACACAAAGATGAACAAAAAGAGGGTTCCCACAAAGGGGAGCCAATCCCGATAGGCCTTCTCGCCGATTTGCTCGCGAGCCAAATCGCGCAAGTAATCCCAGAGAAATTCAAGAAGGTTCTGCACCCCTTTGGGATCGCGCTCCATCTTGCGGGTGCCACTCACCACCAGGGCGAGCAAAATGCCAATCACCACCCAGGAGCTGAGGAAGACCTGGCCGTGAAGATTGAGGTTGCCGATCTGCCAGTACAGATGCTGGCCAACCTCCAATTCGGCAAAGGGAAGGGGGAAAGGCACGAGAGCCATGAATGCGGGGGGGTGCGCGGACTCAGCCGTCAATAACGGCCTGAACGATCAAGGCTGGCTTGTAGAGAAGAAAACCGAGAAAGGCAGGAAGCAGATCAAGCTGGGGAAGACGGGACGACGCAACGATCAGAAGAATCGGCACCACCAGCTGAAAGCGACCAACCTGACGGGATCCTCCGCCGAGCCGGGCCACGCTGCGGGCGAGCAAACGCAAGTAGAGAAGACCTGCGCAAGCTCCGACCAACAGGCTGCGAGCCACATGAAGATCAAATCGCAGTGCCGCCACGAGGGCGACAACGAGAGACACGATCAACGTGGCCAGCATCAGGCGCCGTTGCAGACGTGCGTAATCCTCCATACCGTTGTCAGAAGAGAGGGATTGCTCTTCGACATTTGGGGAGGGCAATGCCTGCAAACAGAACCTGAGAAAGCGCGCGGAATCTATCACGCGCTACAGGCCAATTACACGCAAGCTGGCTTGAGAAGCAGCAAACGACGGGCCAAGAGCTGACGGGCTAGAGCGGGCGTTGTCTCTCCAAAACCAAGGGCTCTGAGAGGCGTTTGCGGCTGCTGATCCACCGCCTTCAAGAAGGCCAGCGCTTCCGCGTCGATGCTGAGGGGTTCCAGATCAGGGCCAAGCATGTTGATGGAAGGCCACCCCCACAAACAGGGCTGCCGCTCGCCACAGGCATCAAGCAACAGCTGATCGTCGTCCCATTGCTGAGGCGTCACCGGCGCGGCGCTCACAAAAAATTCAAAGTGACTGATGTCGGGATCGAGCTCTTCGACCAACAGCCATTGCTCAAGCTGGGGCAACGAGCGTGCGCGCTCCAAAAGCTCGCCCTTCAGGAGCCTCGCCGGATCCCAAACCTGGGGATTCGAGAATCCGGCGAAGTGCAAACCTGACGCTTCCAGATAGCGCAACAACCCCCGGAGGTTGTAGCTCGTCTCCTGAGGATGCAAATACATATCGGCAAAGTTGGCATCGGGAGCACAGTCCACCGACCACCTCTGCTCGTGATGGCGACGCAAGCGATTGTCTGCAGGCAAGTCCTCAAACAGTTGGCGCCCAAGGCTTAAGGCATCAGAGCCTGTGCCGACGGATAACTGCGTTAAAGCCCGCTGCACGCGATGGATTTCCCAACGTCCACCATCGGCATACAGAAAAAGATGCATCAAACCGGTGGGGGCCAACAGGTCGCCAAGGGCCTTCAGTCCTGCAGATGGATCATCGAGGTGATGGAGCACCCCCACGGAATTGATGTAGTCAAATGGCCCTTCTCCCTGCAGATCAAGGAGGCTGCGCTGCTCCTGCCTGAGGGACGACACAACCGTTGCAGCGCCTGAGCGACGGAGCCGTTCTCTCGCCACATCCAGCGCACCTGGACTGATATCCACAGCCAGCACATCAGCGCCAGGATTCAAGTGGCAGAGGTAATCGGTCGTCACGCCTGTGCCGCAACCGGCATCAAGGATGTTGAGCGCTGAAGCGTTGTTGAGCCGTGGCTTCAAAACGCCAAACACGGCTTGATGAACGCTGCGCAGGTGCCAGCGCCAGTTGTATCCAGGCGGTGGACCATCCTGAAGCGGATCACCTGGATAGGGGAAGCGGTCATAGAACGCACTGACAACTGGCGTCGCAGCGTCTGTTGAGGACTTGGGCATCGGCAGGGGGCGAAGGCGATCAGCCGGGGACGATGAGCCGAGCATTTCATGGGTCACACCCCTGTCGGGGCATGGTTCCCCATCCCTGCAAATATTTGTTCATGGCAGCAAAGAAGCTTCAGATGTGAGCCGTAATGTGGCCCGATCTGGCTTGCTTCGTTCATGACCGTGACCGCCAGCAGCGGCAGCCCAAGGGTCTCGCCCCAGCTCTTCGACACCCTGCCCCTTTCGAGCGTTCGCCAGGCTGAGCAGCAAGATCGCTTCCCTGATGGGGGAGAGCTGGACAACCTGATCACCTTCTTCCGCAGTGGACAGGAGCGCATCCAAGCGGCGGAACTTCTGGCGGTGAATGCGGAGGCCATCGTTGCTCGCGCAGCCAATAGGATTTTTGCGGGCGGCACACCCCTCTCGTTCCTAGACGCCCCACTGACCCGCGGGGAGATCACCCAAGCGGATAGAACCGTTTTGGCAGCTGATCAGGTTGCCTTCCAACGCTCGGTGGAAACCTTCACCGGCTCGAGTGCAACGGTCAAGAGGGGCAATGCCTTCACGCGTTTATTGCGCGGCAACAATGAAGATGCGGATGTTCGGGTCGTCCTCCCCACTGGTTTTTCACCCATCAGCGTGGCCAAATACGGTCCCGACAGGATGCGGAAATCAGTCCGCGACCTCGGCTGGTTTTTGCGTTACGTGGGTTATGCCCTCGTGGCTGGGGATCCGAGCATTCTTTCGGTCAACACTCGCGGCTTGCGCGACGTGCTCGAGAAGGGCTGCTCATTGGCAGCGACCAATGTGGCGTTGCAGGAAATGCGCGCCGCTGCAGCATCCCTGCTGAGCGACCGCCCCGAAGCGCGTCGCATGACCATCGATTGCTTCAACGTCTTACTGAAGGAACTGGCCATTGCCACTCCCTCAACACGGCAGAAACTTGGCAGCAAGCAACGCCAGGGTTTACAGCTGCCAGCGATTTACGCCCTTGCCGCCCAAGGGGGTTCGCAGCGCTACAGCATGAAGCCATCGATGAGCGGCAGCGAGCGCCAGGAGATTGTGCGCGCTGCTTACCGCCAGGTGTTTGAGCGCGACATTGCCAAGGGCTACTCCCAGGTTCCCTGCTCTGCTGAAGCCTCGCAATTGGTGCAGGGCAAGATCTCCATGCGCGAATTTATTCGTGCCCTCGGACGCTGTAAGGACTACCGCCAACAATTCCACGACCGATTTGTGAACAGCCGTGTTGTGGAGCTGGCTTACCGCCATTTCCTCGGCCGTGGCATCAGTTCTTTGGAAGAGTTCAAGACCTCCTTCGCCATCTTGAGCGATCAGGGCCTGAATGGCTTGATCGATGTGTTGGTGAATTCTTCGGAATACGCCCAAACCTTCGGCGAGGAGACCGTGCCGTTCCTTCGGGATCTTGGGGAAGAAGCCCAAGAAAGCGCTGGTTGGGGCTCCAACCGGAAGCTGTTCCGTTTCAGCGCCCCATTTGAGGGTGCACCGCAATACGTCACGCTCTACGCCTCCTATCGCCAGCCATTAGCTGATCAACACGTCTACGGCGGCGGTAACGATCCAATTGGGAACCAATACGGAGCGATCTTCCCCAGTGGAACGGCGTCCGTCAGCACCCGTCCAGCGCCCTACGGGTACGACAGCCGTCGTTTGCTCGTGAGCAATGGCCTTGCCGCTCCCGGCCAAATGGGCAGCGATCAATTCCGCAATAGCCGTCCTCGAAAAGTGGGCCCCAGGGTGCTGCGTCTTCAACAAATTGCCACGGGCGGCGCAGCGGTGCCCCGACGCGGAGGTCAGCCCAGTATTCGGGCGACCGAGTCGAGCACCCAAGCCGTGATCAACGCCGTCTACATCCAGGTGCTTGGCAATGCGGGCTATGCGGGTGAACGCAACAGTTCCGATGAGGCACGCCTTGAAAACGGCGATTGCTCGCTGCGCGATTTCGTGCGGTCGGTTGCGCGCTCAGATGCCTTCAGGCGTCGTTATTGGAATGGCCTCTACATCACCAAAGCCATTGAGGTGATGCATCGCCGCTTGCTCGGTCGCCCCACATTTGGTCGCTGGGAAATTGATGCGCTCTTCGATACAGCAGCGCGCAAAGGGTTCTATGGATTGATCGATGCACTGATCGATAGCAAGGAATACCAAGACTGCTTCGGAGACGACACTGTTCCCTACGAGCGCTTCATCACTCCGAAAGACCTCAGCACACGGCGCGTACCGACCTGGAAGCGGGAACTCAAAGGCGCTGAGATTGCAGATCTCACGCCACAGATCCGCCCGAATGCCCGCCGTCAGACCGGCTTCAACGGCAGTGGTGACATCACAACGCGCAACCTGAAGCCCGCTGCCTCCATTCGCGGGGAATGGAAAGCCTCCATCAGCACGAATGCTCCTGATCCCCGTTGGGAGTCTCTCAAGAGCGTTCGTCCAAGCCAAGCCGGCTTCGCCAGTGATGGGGCGAACCCAAGCACCGGCTTCCCAGGAGCCAAGAGCTTCAGGCCCTCTCCGTTCCAACTGCGCTCCACCCGCGCGGCCCAACCGGAAGCCCCTGGGGAGCGCCTCGCCAGAGCTTTGCGCGTCAACGACGCGACAGGATTCCAGCGCCGTGCCGGATTGGCACAGCCCATCACCTTGACCGCACCGTTCAATGAAGAGCAACTGCAGGCAGCGATCGATGGCACCTATCGGCAACTGATCAACCGCGTTCCTCTCGATTCCGAACGCCTCGTGAGCGCAGAGTCGCGCTTGCGCAATCAAGAGCTCGATATGGCGGGCTTTATCGAGACTGTTGCCCTCAGTGATCTTTATCAAAACCAGCTGTGGCGCATGGCCCCTCTGCGTGCGGCATCAGCCGCCTGCTTTGATCTGCTTGGACGGGCAGGCACCCCGGGCGAAGTCGCCGACTTCCTTCAGGAACGGGCAGAGTCGGGTCAACCGGAGGCCATTCGCAGCCTGCTCAAACGTCGTGAAGCCAGCAAAAGCAATGCGTCGCCCAGCGTCACCGGCATGCAAACGACAGATGGACAGTCGCAAGCGACCGTGACACGAACCGCATCTCTGTATCGCGGCAATAGCGCGATCAATCCCGACAATCGACCATCGATTTAACTTCGATCAAAAATGTCTTCAACCCCCTCTCCAATCGAGGGGGTTTTTTAATGACAATTGAGCAAATTTTCCAGGTCAAGCCACCATCCATGCAGCGAAAAGACAAATTTTTCTAGCAATCGAGAACCATTGCGGCGCAAGCGCTTTCGGAAAAACGAACAGGCGTGAAGAACTGTTACCGGCCCTGCGAGTTCCCTTCAGCCCGCCCGCAGAATAGTCGGGCAATCAGTCAAAATGATTGCGTAAACCACTTACCGGATCACGGCCTCCCTCGGGCGGCCGCGCTTTTCGAGGCAGAACTGCATGAGCATCGTCTCCAACTCGATCATCAACGCGGACGCCGAAGCCCGCTATCTCAGTCCTGGCGAACTCGACCAGATCAAAGCCTTCGTGGGCGGCGGCCAGCGCCGTCTGCGCGTGGCCCAAGTTCTTTGCGAGAGCCGTGAGCAAATCGTGAAGCAGGCCGCTGGCCAGCTTTTCCAGAAGCGTCCTGATGTCATTTCCCCCGGCGGCAACGCCTACGGCGAGGAAATGACCGCCACCTGCCTGCGCGACATGGATTACTACCTCCGCCTCGTGACCTATGGCGTGGTAGCTGGCGACGTCACCCCGATTGAAGAAATCGGCGTCATTGGCGCCAAAGAGCTTTATCGCTCCTTAGGCACCCCCCTCGAAGCCATGGCTTCCGCTGTGCGTGAAATGAAGATTGTGGCCATGGGCCTTCTCACCGGCGCTGATGCCGAGGAAGCTGGTACCTATTTCGATTACGTGGTGGGCGCACTCGCCTGATCCCTCGTTTCCGCCAATCACGCAACCACTGAGACTCCATGCAAGACGCCATCACCAACGTCATCAACAAGTCCGACGTTCAGGGCTTGTACCTCGATACCGCTTCGATGAGCAATCTCGAGCAGTATTTTGCAAGCGGTGAACTCCGCGTTCGCGCTGCTGCCACCATCAGCGCCAATGCATCTGGCATCATCCGCGATGCTGTGGCAAAGGCGTTGCTGTATTCGGACATCACCCGTCCGGGTGGCAACATGTATACCACCCGTCGCTATGCAGCCTGCATTCGCGACTTGGATTACTACCTGCGCTACTCCACCTACGCCATGTTGGCTGGTGACACCTCCATCCTCGATGAGCGTGTCCTCAATGGCCTCAAAGAGACCTACAACTCTCTGGGAGTTCCCATTGGTGCAACTGTGCAAGCTATTCAAGCCATGAAGGAAGTCGTGGCTAGTGTTGTTGGTGCTGATGCTGGCAAGGAAATGGGTGTGTATCTCGACTACATCTGCTCAGGCCTCGGCAACTGAGCCCATGCGGTTGTTTAAAGTCACCGCCTGCATTCCTTCTCCAGAAAAAGTTCGAACGCAGCGCGAATTGCAAAACACCTTCTTCACCAAGTGGGTTCCTTACGACAGCTGGTTCGCTGAACAGCAGCGCATTCAAAAACAGGGTGGCCGAATTATTAAGGTTGAACTCTGTACAGGTGGCCGTCAGGTCAACGTTGGCAATTAAATTTGCTTTCTCTGTCTGCAAGCCCGATTTCGATCGGGCTTTTTTGATGCCTGCGCCTTGGCAAAACCTGTTAGAAGCGGCTGAATAGACTTGTAACAGCTGTCGTCCTTGTCCCGCAAAAGCGTGAACCCAACACGGAGATCCCGCAAGCATCAGGGACGTCGAACCCCAGACAGGGACATCAGCACAAAGCCCCACAGGTTGTGGCGACGCCTTCTACCTCTGGACTGGTCGTTGTGGCCAGCAGAAGCCCGGCTACTGCTCAGCCTGATCGCAATCTGGAGCTTGGCTGGTCTGCTGGTGTTGGGCTCTGCCAGCTGGTGGGTTGCCAGCCGTGAGATGGGTGACGGTGCCTATTACCTCAAACGCCAACTGATTTGGATGCTGGCCAGCTGGGGATTGCTCACCGTCGCAGTCACCAATGATCTACGGCGCTGGTTGAAATTGGCTGGCCCAGCGGTCTGGATCGGATGCATCTTGGTGGCCGCAACGTTGGTGTTTGGCGATCCAGTGAACGGAGCCAGCCGCTGGCTGGTGATCGGACCAGTTCAGATTCAACCCTCAGAGCTGGTGAAGCCATTTGTGGTGCTGCAAGCGGCCACTTTGTTCGCCCATTGGAACCGCAGCCCCGTCGATCAAAAAGTGCTCTGGCTTGCCAGCTTTGGCAGCCTGATCCTGCTCATCCTCAAACAGCCCAACCTCAGTACCGCCGCCCTCACTGGTCTGTTGCTGTGGCTGATGGCCTTCTCAGCTGGGTTAAGGCTACGCACCCTGTTCGGAACCGCCCTGGCTGGGGCTTCCCTCGGAGTCACCAGCATCATGCTCAACACCTATCAGCGCCTACGGGTGATTTCCTTCCTGGACCCATGGAAAGACCCCCAGGGGGATGGTTATCAACTCGTGCAATCGCTATTGGCCATTGGATCCGGTGGTGTGTTCGGCCAAGGCTTCGGCCTCTCAACCCAAAAACTGCAATACCTACCGATTCAAAGCACCGATTTCATCTTTGCGGTCTACGCCGAAGAGTTCGGATTCATCGGCTCCGTGATGCTGCTGCTGTTTTTGATGCTCGTCGCTTTTCTGGGTCTCCGCGTGGCTCTGCGGTGCCGCAACAACACAGCCCGTCTCACGGCCATGGGATGCAGCAGCTTGCTCATTGGCCAGTCGCTGATGAACCTCGCTGTGGCCTCCGGTGCCATGCCCACCACGGGCCTTCCGTTGCCAATGGTGAGCTACGGAGGGAATTCCCTGCTGTCCAGTTTGTTCGTGGCCGGCCTGCTGATTCGATGCTCGCTGGAGTCCACAGGTCTGATCGGCGGTCGTCGTCGCAACCGGCGCCAAGCGTCGAACCGCCAACACTTGGCAGCCACTCGATAGGGTGAGGCCTCCCCTGCAATCCGGATCCACCGGCTGGGACCATTCACGCTTTTTTTCTGACATTTGCCGCTCTGGACCTGTCGGACCTGGCCCGCAGCAGTGAACAACTTCTACGACAGGCTCTGAATCCACCCGGACCGCTCACCATTGGATTGGTCTTTGCCGGCGGAGTTCTCACCAGCCTGGGGCCTTGTTCCCTCTCGCTGCTGCCCGTAACGCTGGCCTACCTGGCTGGATTTGAAGCCAAGCAACCGGCGTGGCAGCGCAGCCTGTTGTTCTGCTCAGGCATTGTCAGCGCCCTCGTTGTACTCGGCAGTCTCAGTGGTCTGGTGGGTCGAATTTATGGCCAGGTGCCAGCTGTGGTGCCCAGTCTGGTGGCCGTACTGGCGGTCGTGATGGGCTTCAATTTGTTGGGTGTGATACGGATCCCGCTCCCAACAGGACCAGACCCGATGCGCTGGACAGCGCGCGTGCCAGCACCCCTGGCACCAATCGCAGCCGGACTGGCCTTTGGACTAGCGGCATCGCCCTGCACTACCCCAGTCCTGGCTGTTCTCCTCGGCTGGATTGCCACCAGTGGTCAACCCCTAGTGGGCGTGATGCTCCTCACCAGCTTTGGCATTGGCCAAGTACTCCCTCTGCTGGTTGCCGGCAGCGTGGCAGCCAGCGTGCCCAAATTGCTGGCCCTACGTCCCCTTGGGCGCTGGATTCCACCGATCAGCGGTGTGGTGCTGATCTGCACAGGTCTGCTCACCTTGCTGGCGCGCTTGAGTTAATTGATGTCTGTGCTTCGCCGTCTCACCGCCCTGCTCTCCGACCTGCGGCTGGCCATCGTGCTCCTGCTGCTGATCGCCATCGCCAGTGCAATCGGCACCATCCTTCCCCAAGGGGAAGCTGCTGATCTGTATTTGGAACGATTTAATGCTGATCCGTGGCTCGGCTTAATCAATGGGGATCGGATGCTGCAGCTGCAACTCGATCAGGTTTATGCAAGCCGTTGGTTTTTGGTGCTGCTGGGGTGGCTTGGCCTTGCCTTGATGCTCTGCAGCTGGAGACGACAGCGGCCAGCGCTGCAAGCTGCATTGCGCTGGATCGATTACCGGGAACCTCGTCAACTCAGCAAGTTGGCACTGGCAGAAACGCTGGCGAGCGACGATCCTGATGCCTCCTTGGATGCGTTGGCCCAAAGCCTGCAGAAGCAGGGATGGCGCGTGCAGGAAAAGGATGGGCGCTTCGCGGCGCGACGCGGCGTGATCGGCCGGGTGGGGCCCCTACTGGTGCACACCGGCTTGGTGCTGTTAATGCTTGGGGCCGCCTGGGGAGCCCTGGCGGGAAACCGCCTCGAGCGCTTTCTCGCCCCGGGCCGCAGCCTGGACCTTCTGGATCGATCGGGCACAAGTCAATTGACGTTGACCCTGGATCGCTTCACGATCGACCGTGATCCTGCGGGTCGTACCGAGCAGTTTCGATCCCAACTACTGCTACAGCCCCCTGGGGATACCCCTCCTCTGCGGGAGGAGATCAGTGTCAACCATCCACTCCGCTACCGCGGCATGACCCTGTATCAGGCGGATTGGTCTTTGGCCACGATCACCGTGCAACTGGGCAAGAGCCCACTGCTGCAACTCCCGCTGCAAACCTTCCCCGAACTCGGTGACCAGTTATGGGGTCTGGTGCTCCCAACCCGGCCCGACGGCAGTGCGCCGGTGCTGCTCACCACCAGCAGCGAAGCTGGCCCGGTGCAGGTGTTTGACGGCAGCGGTGACTTGATCACCAACCTGCGGCCCGGCGGTGCACCTGCCGATGTGAATGGTCTGCCTCTACGGATTGTGGAGGTGATGCCGGCCAGTGGGCTCTTGCTGAAACGTGATCCCGGCGTTCCTCTGGTGTATTTGGGGTTTGCGATCACCCTGCTAGGCGGTGGGTTGAGCCTGGTGGCCACACGCCAACTCTGGGCCGTCAGCGATCGCATCAACCAGAAAGTGCATGTGGCAGGACTGTGTAACCGCAACCTGAGTGGGTTTGCTCAGGAGTTCCCGGGCCTGCTCAGCAAGGCTGCCGGGTCCCATGGGTGACGCGCACCACGGTGTGGACGTTGCCGCGGGGATGGAAATCAGCCTCGAGTTGCATCCACACAGGGTCACAGGCTGCCACTAGGTCATCCAGGATGCGATTGGCCACCTCTTCATGGGAGATGGTGCGGTCGCGATAACTGTTCACGTACAACTTGATCGCCTTGAGCTCAACCACCCGGGGTCCGGGCTGATAGAAGAGCCGCAAGACAGCAAAATCTGGATACCCTGAGAAGGGGCAGAGGCAAGTGAATTCCGGCAGCTCAATCGAGACCTCATAGGGCCGCCCCGGGCGGGGGTTGTCAAAGCAGATCAGCTCGGCGTCGGCGATCGCCCGTTCACCGTAAAGCGGTGTGCGCGTGGCATCAGAGACGGCTTGGCTCAAGGGTCTTCAACGATCGCTCTGAACCCTACGACCGTGACAGAGCAGGCCGCGAGCACAAGTCTTTAACAAATCTTCCGGCGCAATCCATGAAACCGTTCACCACGAACAGCCGATCTGCGGTACAAAGGCGTCTGAAGGACAAAACGTTGAGCTTGGTCGCCCTTCTGCGTCGACCCTCCAGCCGGAAGTAGCCCATCCGCGAGGCGAAGCAACGCTCCTTTCATCGAAGCGGCCCCGATGCTCGGGATTTTGACGAACCCTTCGACAAGACCACCATGACCACCCAAGAACGCACCTACCGCGGGGTCAGCTACGACCCCAATCAGCATCAAGACGTGAGCAACGCGCAGGTTGACCACACTTATCGCGGCCTGCACTACTCAGCATCCCTACGCCACGAAGCAGCACCCGCCGCAAGCGTGGAGCTCCACTATCGCGGCAGCACTTACCACCACCGTCAACACAACTGCAACGAACAAGTGAACAGTTGAGTTAAGCGATCGTTAATTCGTAGCAAAACGAACAATCACCCCCGACAGGCTGCGCCGTAATAGCAACTGACAAGGGGGCAGATTGAAGCCATTGGGGGCCTGCAACAGCTTTGTGGCAGGCCTTCCGAATCCTTGTTATTTCTGACACACTTCCACCATCTGCCGCTGCAACCCCCGTCCATGAAAAAAGTTGAGGCCATTATTCGCCCCTTCAAGCTTGAGGATGTCAAGCTCGCCCTTGTGAATGCCGGCATCATCGGCATGACCGTGAGCGAAGTGCGCGGTTTCGGTCGTCAGAAGGGCCAAGTTGAGCGCTATCGCGGTTCGGAATTCACCGTTGAGTTTCTACAGAAACTGAAGGTCGAAGTGGTGGTTGATGACAGCAATGTCGACACCGTGGTGAATGCCATCGCAGAAGCAGCCAAAACCGGCGAAATTGGCGACGGCAAAATCTTTATTTCTCCTGTGGAAAGCGTTGTGCGGATTCGCACGGGCGACCGCGATGCCACCGCTGTCTAAGCAGCCTGTCTGAGGCAGCCTCGAGAACTCAAAGCGATCCAGCCAGAGTGGTGGACACCACTCTGGCGACAACAGTCTCATCAAGGGCAGCAATGGTCTGCCCCGGGAATTCCTCCATCGCAGAGGAGACGATCGGTGGCTGGTTGGACAGCCAAAGCACGTATTCATGGTTACCTGCGGGACCTGTAATCGGTGATCCCACCAAGCCGTAGGCCGTCCAACCCAACGATTCAGCCGAGTCCACAACGCCATGGATCGCATCGCGATGCGCAGCAGGATCCCGCACCACACCCCCTTTTCCCACCCGCTCTTTGCCTACCTCGAATTGGGGCTTGACCAGCAGTAATGCGTCTGTGGGACCTGGAGCGAGCAGGGCCTGAATCGCCGGCATCACCAATCGCAAAGAAATAAACGACACATCGGCCACCGCTAGATCGGGGCGTGGATCTTCGGGGCTGTAGAGCTCGTCTGGTGTCAGGCGGCGCAGGTTGGTGCGTTCTTTGAGCACAACTCGGGGATCGGTGCGCAAGCTCCAGGCCGTCTGGCCATAGCCAACATCAATGCCATAAACCCGGCTAGCGCCATGCTGCAACAGGCAGTCGGTAAACCCACCTGTGGAGATGCCGCCATCAAGACACACACGGCCGTCCACCCGGATCGGAAAGGCCTCCAATCCACCGAGAAGCTTCTCCCCGCCTCGGGATACAAACCGTGGAGGCTGCTCCACAGTCACCACTAAGTCAGGGGCGACCTGCTGGCCAGGTTTATCGAGCACCTGACCCCGACCGTCACGCACCTTGCCAGCCCGAATCAGCTGTTGAGCCTGCTGACGGGTTGAAAGCAAGCCGATCGTCAGCAAATGCTGGTCCAAACGGGTTTTCTGTGCCATTTCGTCATGAAAGCAGAGGAGAAAACCAAACAAATCCAGGTGGTCATGCCAGAGCACGCCAAACCCCAGGGAAGATCAAGCCAACCAAGCCTTTGGCCGTGTCAGTTCGTCAGTCTCCCCACAGCCACCGCCCTGCTCACAATCAGGCTGATCATGGTGAGCTGCCTCCAGTGAGCGATGCGCCCGGGCCCGGCCATGGCGTTTTGGAACTGCTCCCTCCCGGCAGCTTCGTTACCCTTCACAATCACCCCTCCGATTTGCCACCGTTCCAAGTGATCAAATGCCGCGGCGGCCGCTGCCTAGTGCGTCAACAAGCCTGGGGCAAACACGTGCAGTGGGAAGTGGAGCATCAACACCTCCAGTCCGCCTG
The DNA here is from genome assembly GCA_049889555.1 of Synechococcus sp. Classification (GTDB taxonomy): domain Bacteria; phylum Cyanobacteriota; class Cyanobacteriia; order PCC-6307; family Cyanobiaceae; genus Synechococcus_C. The sequence continues at coordinate 173,502 of JBMHDE010000027.1, forward strand.
AAGGCTGGGCCATACATTGGAGAGGTCGTTGCCACGCGCTGGCCTTGATCGAGAGATACACCCTGCCCGAGATGGGCGAGCTCTGGACTGACAAAGCCAAATATCAGACCTGGCTTGATGTGGAAGTCGCCGCCTGCGAAGCCAATTGCACCCTCGGACGCGTACCCGAGGCGGCGATGGAAGACATCCGCACCAAAGCGGCATTTGACCCTGAACGCATCCTCGCCATCGAGGCGGAAGTGCGCCATGACGTGATTGCCTTCCTCACCAACGTGAACGAGCACGTGGGGGATGCCGGCCGGTTCATCCACGTGGGCATGACGAGTAGCGATGTGCTGGATACCGGCATCGCCCTACAGCTCAAGGCCTCCGTGGGCCTGCTGCGCAAAGAGCTGGCAGCCCTCGACAAAGCGATCGCCACCCTGGCAGCGGAGCACAAGGCCACGGTGATGATTGGTCGCTCCCACGCCATCCATGGCGAACCGATCACATTTGGCTTCAAGCTGGCCGGATGGCTCGCGGAAACCCGCCGCAACGCCGAGCGACTCGAGCGCCTGGAACGGGATGTGGCGGTGGGCCAAATCAGTGGCGCCATGGGCACCTATGCCAACACCGACCCCGCCGTGGAGCGGCTCACCTGCGAACGCCTTGGCCTCACCCCCGACACCGCCAGCACCCAGGTGATTTCTCGCGATCGCCACGCTGATTACGTGCAAACCCTGGCCTTGGTGGGCGCCTCCCTGGATCGCTTCGCGACCGAAATCCGCAACCTGCAGCGCACCGATGTGCTCGAGGTTGAAGAAAGCTTTGCCAAAGGCCAGAAGGGCAGCTCCGCGATGCCCCACAAACGCAATCCGATCCGCAGCGAACGCATCAGCGGCCTCGCCCGGGTGCTGCGCAGCTATGTGGTGGCAGCCCTCGAAAACGTGGCGCTTTGGCATGAGCGCGATATCAGCCACAGCTCCACTGAGCGGATGATGCTGCCCGATTGCTCGGTGACCCTGCATTTCATGCTGCGGGAAATGACTGCTGTGGTAGCGGGTCTCGGGGTCTACCCCGACAACATGCTCCGCAACATGAATGTGTACGGCGGTGTGGTGTTTAGCCAACGGGTCCTGCTCGGCTTGGTGGACGCCGGCATGAGCCGAGAAGATGCCTACCGCGTGGTGCAGCGCAATGCCCACAGCGCATGGAACACCGATTGTGGCGATTTCCGCGCCAATCTGGCGGCCGATCCAGAGGTCACCAACAAGCTCAACGACGAGCAACTGGCTGCCTGCTTCAGCACTGAACTCCACCAGGCCAACCTGGGCGTGATCTGGGAACGTCTTGGCCTCTGAACTGCTCCCAGCGGCCCTGTTCTGGACGCCTTATGCCGATTGGATTTACACGGTCGTCAGCACCACAGGGCTACTGGTGATCGTGTGGCTGGTTCTGCGTCCGCGGCAGGAACACTGAGCACTGGCTGGCAGGATGGCGGATGGAGCAACGGCACCACAGCGGAGCCGAGAAACGATGGTGGCAGCGACCCGGGTTGAAACCGACAGCATGGGCCCGGTGAAGGTGCCTGCAGACGCGCTCTGGGGGGCACAAACCCAGCGTTCGCTGCACAACTTCGCCATCGCAGCGGACCGAATGCCGGCAGAACTGATCCATGCCCTGGCACGCATCAAGCAGGCAGCAGCAATCACCAATGCGCGTCTTGGGGTGCTTGATCCCCAGCGCCGTGATCACATCGTTGAGGCCGCAGCCGCTGTAGCCGCAGGCCTGCACGATGACCAATTCCCTCTCCGGGTTTGGCAGACCGGTAGCGGCACCCAGACCAACATGAATCTCAATGAGGTAATCAGCAACCTGGCGGCACAAGCAGCCGGTGAGCCCCTGGGTAGCCACAAGCCCGTGCATCCCAACGACCACGTCAACCGCTCCCAATCGACCAACGATGCTTTCCCCGCTGCCATTCACGTGGCAGCGGCGGACGGCATCAGCCGCCGCCTACTGCCAGAACTGCAGCGCCTCACTGCCGCATTTGCAGCAAAAGCGGAGGCCTGGGGCACCATCGTCAAGATCGGTCGAACCCACCTTCAAGATGCCGTGCCCCTGACCCTTGGCCAGGAAGCTTCCGCTTGGCGCGATCAGGTCGGCAGCGCAGCGCAGCGCATCGAGACCAGCCTGGCGGAAGTGCTGCCGCTGCCACTGGGGGGCACGGCCGTCGGCACCGGCCTCAATGCCCCCGATGGCTTTGCAACACAAGCAGCGGAGGAGCTCAGCCAGCTCACGGGCCTGCCCTTTAGCTCAGCAACGAACAAATTCGCTGTGATGGCGAGCCATGACGGTTTGGTGAATGCCATGGGCCAATTGCGGCTACTGGCGGTCAGCCTGCTAAAGATCGCCAACGACATTCGTCTCTTGGCCTGCGGTCCCCGCGCCGGCCTGGGCGAACTGCAACTCCCGGCCAACGAGCCCGGCAGCTCGATCATGCCGGGAAAGGTGAACCCCACCCAGTGCGAGGCGATGGCCATGGTCTGCACCCAGGTGATCGGCCTTGATGCGGCGGTGGCCATGGCTGGCAGTGGTGGGCACCTGCAGATGAATGTGTACAAACCATTGATCGGCTTCAACCTGCTGCAGGCGATCACCCTGCTCACGGACGCCTGCCGCTGTTTTCGCGTGGCGATGGTGGAGGGCATCGAGCCCAACCACAGCCGCATTCAACGGGACGTCGAGCAATCGCTGATGCTGGTGACCCCCCTAGCCCCCGTGATCGGCTACGACAAAGCAAGCGCGATCGCCAAATACGCCCATGACCAGGGAACAAGCCTCAAAGACGCAGCCCTAGAACTGGGTTATGTGAGTGCAGAAGAGTTTGACCGGGTGATTGACCCAGCCGCCATGGCCCTGGCTCGCGCCTGAATCAAACGACCCGCTCGGTCGCTGGATTGAGACCCCCCGATTCTGCCGCCACGGCCTTGAGTAAATCGTCGGCCTCAGCCACAGGGAAACGGTTGATCGCGCGCAAGGCCTGACGCGCATGGCTACGCAATTGTTCGCTGATGGCTTCGCAATAAGGCACCTGGGCGAGCAGATCAACAGTGCGTCGCATCAGTCGCACCACATCCCCTTCGTCGAGGGACGTGTTGGCAATCAAGTCGTTCCAGGCACAACCATTCGCCCAGGCTTCCACCAAACCCATCAGCTCCGGTTCCCACCACACAGGCACCACCACCTGACAGCGCTCCTGGGCCCTGAGGAGTTCGCGTCGGATGCCCATCAGATCGTGTAGCGCCTCCTCGGCCCGGGGCGGTGGGGGGAATCCACTCCAGAGATCAGGGCGATTCACCTCGGTGCTAATTGCCTCAAACACGGCCGCGAGCTCGGCAGGCGGCAGGTCGTCAAGATGGCCACTCATCAATGCCAGACCAAGCCAAAGCTCGTTGTCGCCACGGAGCGCCGCCACGGTGCGACCGATCTCAGTCGGCTGCAGGTCATCAAGGCAGCCGAAATGCTGAAGAATCTCAATCAGAGCCAGAAAGGTCTCCCAATGGCGATTGGCACGGTGATGAAGCAGCTGCTGCCGCTCGCTGATCTCATGTTCCAGCTCTTCCATGCGCCGCCGATGCTTCTTCAGTTGGCGGCGATCGCCCCAGCGATGGGCCGGATGGATCTCCAGGTCGTCCTCCAACTCCTTCACAAGTCGGGCCTGGGACAGCACTTCACCAGCCAAGTCGTACTGGGGTGTGGTCATGTCATGGCGCTGAGCCATGTGGGCCACCGCCAAGGCGAGTCCCCCGCTCTGCTGGTCACCATGGCGTAGCTCCCCGGCCCGGTGCAGATCTGGACAACTCACGCCATCCACCTGAAGGCAACTGAGCTCAGCATGGAGACTCACCACCGCTTGGCAGGGCAGCAACAACCACACGTTGTCGTGGGTGAGACAGAGCAGTAAGGGGAACTGCCCAGGGCCATCAATTTTGTCGGCAATCACCGCGGGGGTCACCCCAGTGCGCAACTGCGGAGCCTTGAGGCTGACCAACGTGCCAATGCTGGCGAACTGCAGCGCCAAGGTGAGTTCATTCGCCAAGGTTTCTTCAGCCTGCTGCTGAAGGATGCGCAGCAGACGCCGCTCTTCCCGCAACCGTCCACGCCGTTTTTCATAGTCTTCAAAGTCTTCCCATGGCACATCGCCAGAGGTGCCCTGAAGCTGGCCGAGTTGCAAGCGCAACTGGGTGAGGATGTCTTCCTCTTCCACAAGATCCAAGCTGGCCAAATAACGGCCAAAACTGCGCTCCACCAGCTCCCTGGCCTTGGCCAAGTCGTGACGCGCCAACAAATTGAGCACCATTCCATAGCTGGGGGTGAACTGACTCACCAACGGATCAGCGGGGCTCGTGGCCAGTTGGCCAGCTTCACGCACCCCCTCAAAGCGACTCTGCACCGTGACCACATACCCCTTGGAGTCAAGGCCGCGGCGACCAGCACGACCGGCCATCTGCAAAAACTCACTGGCCATCAAGGGGCGATGGCCCCGTTCCGTGCGTTTCGACAGCGAGGCGATCACGGTGCTCCGGGCCGGCATGTTGATGCCCGCAGCCAGGGTTTCCGTGGCAAATACCACCTTCACCAACCCTTGCTGAAACAACTCCTCGATCAACTCCTTCCATGCCGGCAGCACGCCGGCATGGTGGGCAGCAATGCCACGCAATAACGCATCAGCATGCAAACCATCGCGAACGGCCTCCGGATTAGCCGCTGCATAGGCCTTGAGCCGGGCTGCAATCCCAGCCTGTTCTTCGTCGGTGACCAGACACTGCACGCCCAAATCACGCACCGCCTTGTCACAACCACGGCGACTAAAAATGAAATAGATCGCCGGCAGCATGTCGCGTTCGGCCATCTGAGCCACCACAAAGCTGATCGGCGGGGCCTCCGGCTGGGGCGGTTTAGGGGAACGCCCTTTGCGTTTGTGACCCTTAGGGGCCCGCCACACCTTGCAATTCGGATGCAGACCGGTGCCAGCCTCATTCAGCAAGGGATGGAGACCCTTGGCACTACAGAAACTGAACTGAAGTGGCACTGGCCGAAAATCGCTCAGCACCAGCCGTGTGGGCCCGTGCACCCGCTCAATCCAATCGGTGAGCTGGCCAGCATTCGCGACCGTGGCGGACAAGGCGACGAGCTGCACTGACGGTGGGCAGTGAATGATCGATTCCTCCCAAACCGTGCCGCGTTGGGAATCATTCATGTAGTGGCACTCATCGAGCACCACGGCCTCCACATCTGCCAAGGGATCATTGCCCTGATCCACCTCGGCGTAGAGCATGTTGCGGAAAATCTCGGTGGTCATCACCACCACCCGAGCCTCGCGATTCACGCTCAGGTCGCCAGTCATCAAACCAACATTTTCAACACCAAATTGCTCACGAAAATCGCGCAATTTTTGGTTTGATAGCGCCTTCAGTGGAGTAGTGTAAAAAACTTTTTGGTGATGGGCAATCGCCCGATGGATGGCGTATTCACCCACAAGGGTTTTGCCCGATCCCGTGGGCGCACTGACCACCACGGAATGCCCCTGGTTAAGGGCATCAATCGCCTCCAACTGAAAGGCATCGAGGGGAAAAGGAAACAGCTGATTGAGGTCGATCACCCCATCGGCTTGCGTTTCCGTGGAGGGTGCAGCGTGATCAGCCATAACTCCAACTCTAAGGAGACCGCGAACGGCATTCATCCGGCATGCATCAGAGTGACGCGATGGTCAGCCTTCCATCTGCCCGCCGCCGTCACCTGCGCACCTGGGTGCCTGACCCCACGGATGCCAATGGTGAGGGGCGTCTCCATCGTGCTGGCAGTGAGACCAGCGATTCCACCCTGCGTGATCTCGCCAGCAACGACTACCTCAACCTGACGCGCCATCCCCACGTCTTGGCGGCCGCCTCCCAAGTGATGCACGACCAGGGTGTGGGATCCGGTGGCTCCCGTCTGGTGAGCGGTAGCCGGCCGGTGCACCAGCAGCTAGAGACGGCCCTCGGCGCTTGGCTGCAATGGGAGCGCGTGTTGCTGTTTCCCAGCGGTTTCCAGGCCAACCTCGCAGCGGTGTCTGCCCTCGCTGATCGCCACACCAGCGTGCTGGCCGACCGCCTGATCCACCACTCGCTGCTGGTGGGCGTCCAAGCCAGCGGCGCTCGCCTCAAACGCTTTGCCCATAACGACCTCAACGACCTGGGGCGCCGCCTCGAGCAAATCCGCACAACCCGCCCCAGCCAACCGCTGCTGGTGCTCAGTGAAACCCTATTCAGCATGGAAGGCACCAGCCCCGACCTCGCTGGACTGTCTGCTCTCTGCCGCCGCTTTAACGCGCAACTGCTGGTGGATGAAGCCCATGCTCTTGGGGTCCTCGGCCCTGGAGGGCGAGGGCTGACCGCAGAGCTCGCGCAGCACAACCCTGAAGCCTGCTCCGGCATCAGCATGGTGAGTGGCACCTTCGGCAAAGCCTTCGGCAGTGGTGGGGCCTTCCTGGCCTGTCATGAGGCCCTAGGCGACACCTTGCTGCAAACCAGCGGAGCCTTCCGCTACACCACAGCGTTGGCACCACCCCTGGCTGCCGCGGCCTTGGCAGCCTTAACGCTGATCCAACGCCACCCGCAATGGGGTGGGGAATTGATCGCCAAAGCCGAGCACTGGCGCGATTGCATCGCGGCAGCCGGTTGGCCCCGTCCTGGAGGACGCGGGCCCATCCTTCCGCTGATCGTCGGAGACGACCAAGCCGCTCTGGATCTACAACACCAGCTGGAAGAAGCCGGTCTCTTAACCATTGCCATTCGTCCACCCACCGTGCCGGAGGGTTCGGCTCGCTTACGCCTGGTGCTGCATCGCCGACAAAGCGATCAGACCTTGACGCTTTTGTTGAAAGGCCTAAGGGCAGCGCGACGACCTTGAGGGATCGAGCATGAAACAGGTGATCGCGATGCATGGCTGGAGCGGCGATGGCCGCACCTGGGGGCCCTGGGAACGGCATTTCAACAGGCACGGCTGGTCGTGGCAGAGCGGGGAACGGGGCTACAGCACCCTGCCTCCCCACACACCCAACTGGCTGACGCCCCCCCATCCCCCAGGCAACGGAGCTGAGCAACGGCGCGTGGTGGTCGCCCACTCCTTGGGGCCCCATCTGCTGGCTGCTCCGCTCCTCGCTGAAGCCACCGACGTGGTGCTGCTGGCCAGCTTCAGTCGCTTTGTGCCTGAAGGCCGGGCAGGGCGAGCCTTGCGAACGGGCCTGATCGGGATGGAGCGGTGCATCGGCACCGCCAGCGAAACCTCAATGCTGCAAACGTTTCTCCAACGGGCCGTGACGCCCTGCCAGCCCAGTGCCCTGCCACCGGGCCCGGTGACCGACGGCCTATCGGCAGCAGGCCGCCAGCGCTTGCGAGCCGATCTCCATCAGCTGATGGCCACGACGGGCCTACCCCCCGGGCTACCCGGCCAAGCACGGGTGTTGGTTGTGAACGCTGAGGCAGACGCCATTGTGGTGGCAGAAGCGCGCCAGCAGCTCCAACGCGACCTGCTGAGCCACCTCGAACAACCAGCAGAAACATGGGTTCTCCAGGGATGTGGCCATGCTCTACTCGTGCCAGAGCTGCTGCAACACGTGCGCCAGTGGCTCGATCGCGAAGATGAATGAGCCGAACACCCCAGCCGATGATCTCCGCAACGCCCGGTGCTGATCCGCTGCAGGTGGTGGTCTGCGGCACCGACACCGATGTGGGCAAAACCGTCGTCAGCGCCCTGCTCGTGCAGGGCTTGCAAGCGCGTTATTGGAAGCCAGTGCAGAGCGGTCTGGAACAGGGGGGTGATCGGCAATGGCTGACCCAACTGCTTCAACTACCTGAGCACCGCTGGCTTCCTGAGGCCTACGCCTTTCAGGCCCCCGCCTCACCCCACTGGGCTGCTGAACAGGAGCGTGGCTGCATCGACCCGGCCCAACTGCAGCTCCCCACCACAACCGATCCATTGGTGATCGAAACCGCAGGCGGCGTGATGGTGCCCCTCACCCGCAACTGGCTGCAGATCAATCAACTGGAACGCTGGCAGCTGCCGATTGTGCTGGTGGGGCGCAGCGGCCTAGGCACGCTCAACCACACCCTGCTGACCCTCGAAGCCCTCCGCCGCCGAGGCCTCACCGTGCTGGGGCTAATCCTGAATGGCCCCATCCACGCCGATAACCCCCGCACCCTTGAGCAGCTAGGGGGGGTGCCAGTGCTGGCCCAACTGCCTCCCCTTGCGCCTCTCACCGCTGAAAGCCTTGATCAGCAGTGGCATCAGCATCAACTCGGCCCTAAGTTCGATGCACTGCACCGAAGCCGGTCCACCAGCCCATGAGCCGCCGTCAGACCTGGGCTTGCCTGGCCGTGTTTCTGCTTTGCAGCGGCATCCTGGTGCTGTTCACCGATGTTGAAGTCAGCCTGAGGCGTTGGTGGCATTGCGGCCCGCTAGCCACCGGCAACGACAACGGCAAGAGCGACCTCTGCAGCTGATCTCAACCCAACGGGCGGGAGCGCAACGGGCACACCCCCGTTGCTAAGGCCACCTGACGGGCCGCCATCGTCAGAGGCCATCCCTGACGCAGTTGATCGTGAATCAGCTCGATCTGCATCGGCGACCAACCCCGGGCTTCAAGGCGGATCCGAATCGCCGACCAGCCACCTTCGGAAAACATCTCCATCCCCTGGGACGACGCGGTGCCATCGAACAGATGGTGATAGGGATGGCGCCTTGCTGGGGGACAAAAGCGGTTGGATCGACGGGTCACTGGGTGTGCCCTGGCCACCAAGGCGTCCATAACGACACCGTCATGATGCCAAGAGGTCAAGGGCCTGCCCGCATGGCCGCTTCGATATCCAGACGGGACAGGCCATAGGGAAATGTGCGCTGACACGCTGCACCATCCTGCTGCCAGGTCACCTGCAGATCCTCTTGATCCAATCGGATCTGCGCCGACCAGAGCGGTTGATGCCACTGCCAAAGGCAAGCGTCCTGATCAGTTCGCACAGCCCCGAGGTCTGTCAACCAGGCCTCAAGAGCCCGCAGGGAATGCTGATTGAGAGGCGTCTGGGCGGGAGGCAAAGGTCTCATCACTGCGATCGCGGTTCAGAGGCTGAGACGAAGTCTGCTCTGTCGCCATCCAACTGGGTCGCACCTGTAGCTCCAAGCCCCGAGCCCACGCACCACCAAGACCCAACAGCAAACAAAACGCAAGGGCTAGCACCAACAACACCAGGGCCCACCATTCTCCGCGCGATAAAGGGCGACGTTCACCGACGCGGCCCCAACCGTCCGACAGGGGCTGAGGCCCGGGGGTTGCGACGGGTGAAGGCTGAACGGCCACCGCCAAGCCAGCGTCATAGGCAGCCCGCTGCCTTGGATCGAGCAGTAGGTCGTAAGCCTCACGCAGCTGCTGGAACTGGCGGGCAGCCTCCGCCGCGGGCAACGACGTCGTGTCGGGGTGGAGCGCTTTGCTGCGGCGCCGGAACGCTTGACGCAATGTCAAGGCGTCAGCATCTGGCGCCACGCCGAGGCGTTCGTAATGACTCGGTGAACCGCTCACACAGCCCATGGCAGAGCCCGTCTGGATCCAGGAGGCGAAGGTCCATTCTAGGGAGAACCGACCTGCCGGCTGCCATGCCGACTCCGCCCACCGACAGCGTTCCAAGCTCAGACCTTTGGGAGGCCCTGGGCTGGCTGCCATCCACACAACAGCTCGACCAATTCCAGGCCCTGCAGCAGGAGCTGCTGCGCTGGAACAGCCGCGTCAATCTCACCCGCCTGTTGGAAGGGGATGATTTCTGGGTTGCGCAAATTGTCGACAGCCTTTGGCCTCTACGACCCGAATTGGACTCCCCAGAGGCACCGCGGCGTTGCATTGATGTGGGCACCGGTGGCGGCTTCCCCGGCCTCGCCGTAGCCATTGCGCTGCCTGGTGCCCAGCTAACGCTGGTGGATTCAGTTGGCCGCAAAACCACAGCCGTGCTGGCGATGGCTGACGCCATTGGGCTCAGGGATCGCGTCCAGGTCCGCACCGAACGGGTCGAACTGACGGGCCGAGACCGCAGCTGTCGCGGCCAATTCGATTTAGCCATGGCCCGTGCCGTCGCTGCCGCGCCTGTCGTCGCCGAATATCTGGTGCCGCTACTGCAACCCCGCGGTGAAGCACTGCTGTACCGGGGCCGCTGGGATGCGGCCAACCAACGGGAACTGGAGCAAGCCCTTCAACCGCTCAACGCCAAAATCCGGATGCAGGAGGGACGCGAACTCCCCGCTGGTAAGGGCATGCGCCATCAATTCCGGCTGCAACCAACGGCCCCCTGTCCCAAGCTGTATCCACGAGCTGTCGGCCTGCCAGCCAAGCTGCCCCTCGGTTCGTTAGGCCGCTGAGGCGATGCAGGTTTGATCACTCAGGTGCTGGACAGTCGTTGTTGCGCCGTGCCTCCCACCCGCTTGCGCAATGCTCGTAAAAGTGCTGGGATCTGGTCCGCCCAAGGGCTGTCGCCAAGGACGGCCCGCAGATCCGCTTCGCTGACGTCATGGTCTAAACCATCAGCATTGGCCCCTGGGAACCAATGGGAGCCTTGCCCCAGCAAGCCATAGCGGGCGCGCGCGTATCCCTCCAAACCCCAGGCCTCCACCAGGCCATGCAGCCACAAGAGCACCGGCAAATTGATGTGTCCTGGTGTTTGCTCCCAACTGGGCAAACCCTGACGCCAGGTGTCACACCAGGCCACCCCCAGGGATGCGCGGGTCGCCGCCTCCAACCGCGCAGCAATGGGGGAGATCAGCTCCGATGCACGATCCAGGTGAGACAGCGCCTCAAGATGCAGATCCAGGTCTCCCGGATGGGCAGCACCCACACTGATGGTGTGAACACGGGGATCACTGAGGCAAAACAGATCGTTGAAGACGATCGGATGCAGGGGCGTGCAGAGCGAACAAAGCTGCGCTGAAGGCGTATGCAAATGCCCCCCTTTGTCGGTGGGGCTGATGATGAACACACCCATGTCGTGGCGAGTTGCCGCCGTCAGAGCCGGGTCATTGTCTTGAAGGATGAAATACCAATGCAGGTTGACGAAATCAAAGGCATCCGTGGCGATCGCATCAAGGATCAACCGCGTCGGGCCATGGGTTGAGAAGCCCACATGGCCGATACGGCCCTCCTGCTGCCAGCGACGCACCACATCGAGGCAGCCTCCAGGTCGGATCGTCCATTCGAGATGCTCAGGCAAATTGATGCCGTGAATGGCGAGCAGATCGAGTCGCAGTCCGCCCAAGCGCTCGACGCTGCACTCCAGCTCTTGCTCAAACACCGCTGGATCCGCCTTAGGAGGCACCTTGGTCTGCAAAATCCGCTGGGGATCAGGCAGATCGGGCAAGGCCCAGCCAATTTGACGTTCGGAGCTGCCGTAATGACGGGCCGTTTCCAGATGATGCAAACCGCAGGCGGCGGCTTTTTTCAAGGTGTCGGCCACCGTCTGCTGCGACCTGGTGGTGATCTCAGCGGCAGGAAGATCGGTCCAACTTTGCTGAAAACGCATGCCCCCCAGCGACAGCACGGGCATCGCCAGCTCAGTGCGCCCAAAGCGACGGGTGGGCAACGCCGAGGGCATCAGAGCGAACGTGGTGGGGGGTGACGACGGGGCCGCGCTGGAGAGGGAAGACCGAGGGGCAGCAACTCCATGCCTTCTAAACGCACCCGCAACGCGTCCAGCTGCTCAAACTCCACCCAATGAATGCAATCCACAGGGCAGGTGTCGATCGCCTCTTGGATGCAAGCATTGCTGTCGCCGTCCTGACGGATGGCTCGTGACCGCCCCAGGCTGGGCTCAATCGCGAAGGTGTTGCAAGCAACGTGGGCGCAGTAACGGCAACCAATACAAACAGCCTCATCAACCCACACCGCCTTGTCACGCAGCTCACCACCCAAGAGCGGTTCGTGACCTGTGCGCTGGTCAACGGTGCCAGGTGATGCCTGATACGCCGCGGAGGGGTCGAAAGAAAGCGACACGCTGCCAATCAATGAACGCTCAGGCGTCCCAGCGGGTGACCACTAACTCAATCGAACCATCCTGACAATCTCGCTGTTCAGCGACTTCAAATCCTTCCCGAGCACTGGCTGCCAGCACAGTGTTGAAGGCATAACGCTGCGTCAACTTGGCCAGGAAGCGCTCAATCGGCACCTGTTGCTTCCAGAGATCAAGATCGGTCACCAGCTCATAGGCACCGGTTTGGGAATTCCAGCGGAAGCCCAGATCACCGCCTTGATCCATGGCAACAGCAAGCTCAGCTTCAACAGTTTGGCCGCGATACCCCCGCACTTGGCGGGAGCCTTCTTCAGGGGAATAACCCAAATCACGCAGAGCTGCGACCAACGACTCTCGTTGACGCAATTCGGTTTTAACAGTGCTGAAGTGGGACATCAGAAATGCTCAACGGACAAGGGCTGGGACTGTTCAGTCCGCGTGCTGTAGGCCTCAGATGTGGCCTCTCGCCGTTCAACGGAGCCAAGGGCGGTCTCCAATTGTTCAGTGAGTCCCAAACACGCCTGTCCGTCGATGCCTTCAACCCGTTCCTCAACACGGCCGTCAGGACGGATACGAAAGCGAAGCGTGCGTTGGGGCATGCACCTCAACCAGGAATGCGGTGATGTTAAGCAACACAGCGCATGGATGACGCCTCACTGTTACAGCCCCCGAACAGAGGTCCCACCAACCAGGAGCAAAACGTCAACGACCAAACCCTCAGCGGAGAAGCCCCTCATCCACCAGGGTCTGCACACGCTCAAGCAATTCAGGGGTCTCCAACTGCTCAAGGGCGATGCGTGCCTCATCGCGCACCGCCGCCTCTTGGTCATGCACCAAGGCCGCCACAAAGGCTTCAACAACGTCCTCACGGCGAGGCTCCACCAACTGGTCGATCAGTTGGCCCAGGGCCCAAATGCAGTTGCTACGCACCACCGGTTCGCTATCGATCGCGAGACTGATCAACAGCTGACCAGCAGCCAAGTCAGCTTTAGCGGCTGAAGTTGCACCCGATTCAGCCAGGGAAACGGATGCCCAGAGCCGCACGGCCGCGATATCCGTCTGCAAAGCACGCACCAGGGGATTGAGAATCGGTGCATCGGGATAATTGCTCAAACTCCAGGCCGCTGCCTTCCGCACATAGCCGTTGGCATCCGACTGCAACAACTTGAGCAACGGCTCAACGGCTGACGGGGAGGGGTTGCGCCCCAGGGCATAGACCGCACTCATGCGCAGCACGGGACACACGTCCTGCAAGAGAGGGAGGAGCAGGGAAATCGCCCGCGGATCACGGTGTTCACAAAACACCCGCAACCCCTGGAGGCGCTCATCATGCCCCCCTTTCAACCAGTCGAGGCCAGCATCACACTCCCGGGCAGCGACAAGGGCTTCATCGCCGCTTTGGCTGAAAGCGATCTCATCGAGAGGATCAGCAAGCTGCTCTGCAGCCAGCTCCCTCTGCAAGACATCGGGATCAATGGCCAAATTGACCAAAGTTGCGTCTCTGGGCTGGGGATCGAGATCGCTCATGGTGCTGATCGTAGAGGCAGTGGTATCGGTGCGATCAGCTCATCGGAGCTGGCGCAAGCATGTCGCCTGGCAGCCAGATCCGAGCACTCACGGCCACAAGGGCCAAAGCAAAGAGCACCACGATCAAAACCGGCAAAAGGGTTGAGCGAAAAAACTGCACATCAACGAAGCTTTAACAACCATTGTGAAGCCTGCCGGGCTGTTCAGTCTGCTCAATCAGCCCGAACGCGGAAGCCATAGGAACGCAGCAAGGGCAGTCCGCACAGCACCGCCACCACCAGACCGAGCCAACCCTGCAGCGTTTGATGCAACAGAAAAGCACCAGACCCCAGAAGGGCAGCAAATAGCACCGCACTGCTGAGCACAAAACGACGGATCAATGCACTGAGCGGATCCACCATCTCCACTCCAAAACGCTCACGCCAGCGCCGCCAACCAGGGCCAGGCGGTTGCACCCGGCGCACAAACGCCTCAATCACCTCGGGGGATTCTGGTGGCGTGCACCACATCACCCCAATCCAAACCACCGCCGTCAGGCCCGTCGTCACCATCAAGCGGGTGCCGTAGTCGGGAATCACCAACAGCGGCACCACTGAGGTGAATAGGCCCACCACAAACCCACAGACCATGGCAGCCAATTCCGCCGCTGCATTAATGCGCCACCAAAACCAACGCAGCACCAACACCACGCCAGGCCCCGTACCAATGGCAATCACCAGGCGAAACACCGTGCCGATACTGTCGCTGATCAGCGCTGTCATCACCCCCAACACCAGGAGCAACACACTGGTGAGCTGACCCACCAACAGCAGTTCCGTTTGGTGGGCATGGGGTCGCAAAAAGCGCTGATACAAATCATGGGTGAGGTAACTGGCCCCCCAATTCACCGCAGTGCTCACCGTGCTCATGAAGGCCGCCACCAGTGACACCACCACCAGTCCGAGCACCACAGGCGGCAGATAGGTGACCGCCAGGATGGGATAACTCAACTCCCAATCGCCCTGGGAGGGCAGCAACACCAACGCGGCCAGGGCCACCAGCACCCAAAGCCAACTGCGCACGAGGTAATTCACACCGAGGAAAACCCAACCGGCCAGTTGAGCCTGCCGCTCATCGCGTGTCGCCAGCATCCGCTGAATGAACTCTCCACCACCGTCACTTCGGCGAAAGCTCCACCACTGCACACTGAGGTAGGCCAGGAATGTGGCGGTGCTGATGCCAGCCCCACCAATCCATGCAAATCCACCTGAATCCCAGGTCCAAGGCACAAGCGCGAGCAGCTCCGGACGACCCAAGGCATCGATCTGATCCAGCATGGCGTCGAGTCCTCCAGCGGCATGGACGGCAGCCCACGCCACAGCCATGGCCCCAAGCAACGCAAGCAACAGCTGCACGAAATCACTGACAACCACCGCCCAAAGGCCTCCAGCCACGGTGTAAATGAGCACCAGCACAGCCACCACCGCCAGGAGAACAACGGTGTCGGGAACTCCGGCCACACCAGACATGCCAGCCAACGCGGCCAAGGGCTGGTTCGACACGATGCCAAGGGCTTCCACCACTTTGCGCATGGCGAGAAAGGCATAACCAATGCCGATGCAGTTCACCGGCAAAGCCAAGAGAAAGGCCTTGATGCCCCGCAACCAGGCAGCAGGAGCACCGCCATAACGGAGTTCCGTGAAGGCGGCATCGGTCATCACGCCACTGCGACGCCAAAGAGGTGCAAACACCACCGCCATCGCCACATGGGCGAGGCCAAAACTCCACCATTCCCAGTTGCCTGCTAAACCACGCGTTCCGACCAAGCCAGCCACGTAGAGAGGCGTATCGATTGAAAAGGTGGTGGCTGCCATCGACGCACCAGCAAGCCAACCACTGAGGCTGCGTCCGGCCACGAAGTAGTCATCGTCGCTGCGGTTGCGATGGGCCAACCACACCCCCAGCACCACGGTGCCGGCCAGATACACCACAAGAATCAGCCAATCAACGCGGGTCATGGCCCATCGCAGTTGGCCGCAGTCTCCCCTAGTTCACCTGAGATGGCTTGTTTTGTCGCCGCAATTGACCGCAAGCAGCGTTCTGATCGAGCCCCCGGCTGGCACGCAGACTCACCGCGACGCCACGACGCTCCAGCACACGGCGAAAACCAGCGATGCGCTCCGCCGAAGGACGTTGAAATTCTTCTTCATCAATCGGGTTGTAGGCGATCAAATTCACATGACTCTGAAAACCACCAACGCGATCAGCGAGCTCCTCAGCATGGACAGGGTGATCATTCAAACCACCCAGCAAGATGTATTCAAAACTCACCCGACGACCTGTGATCGCCAGGTAGTGACGGCAATCATCGAGCAGATCGTCATAGGGATAGGCATGGGCTGTGGGGATCAACGCTTCCCGCAACTGCTGATTCGGGGCATGCAAACTCACAGCCAAGGTGAATTGTGCTCGCCCAAGCTGCTGCATCGCCAACTCCGCAAGGCGGGGCAAGGTACGGGGCACCCCAACGGTGCTGACCGTAATTCGCCGCTGACCGATGCCGAGATCATCGTTGAAGCAACGAATCGCATCCAGCACAGCCTCAATGTTCAGCAGCGGCTCACCCATGCCCATAAACACCACATGGGACGGACGGCGATCCATCACTTCACGGATGCTGAGCACCTGATCAACAATTTCATGGGTGGCTAACGACCGCTGAAGACCGCCCTTCCCGGTGGCGCAGAAGCGGCAGGCCATCGGACAGCCCACTTGACTGGACACACAGACCGTTAAGCGCTGATCCGTGGGAATCCCGACGGTTTCAATGGTCTCGGCATCAGCGGTCCCAAGCAACAACTTGGTGGTGGCATCGCCAGCCACAGAGCGCACTTGTTCCTGAAGGCGTCCCACCACCACACCCTGCTCCTGCAGCGCTGCCCGCCAAACCTTGGGGAGCACCGTGATGGCATTTAAATCACGCGCACCCTTGGCATACAGCCAATCGTGAAGCTGACGACCACGAAAGGCTGATTGCCCCTGGGCAACAGCCCACTGCTCAAGGTCGGCGGAACTCCGCCCGAGCAATACCGAGGTCACCAGGAGATCACACCATGGCCAAGCTTGAACTCAAGCACCAGCAGTGCGATGAATCCGAGCATGGCAACACGTCCATTGAGACGCTCGGTGTGGGTATGAAACCCATACCGGGGAAGCTTGCGCTTGGGGATCAAGGTGGGCTCAAGCATGGGCGGGACCCCGAAAACAACACAGTTTGGAGTGGCCGAAGCCACTCCCGTGAACAATGCACCGATGCTCACTCATCGCTGAGCAGGCCTTCTTCCTGTAACCCTTCCACAGCCTCAGCATCCAGCACCTGCTCCTCTTTCAAGTCGTTGTCGGCATCGGGACGAACAAAGGCAGCAAAGCTGCTCTTGTCTTCGATGCCATGGCGCGAGCGGGTGGCTTCGAGGTCAGCATCGCTGGGATCATCGAGCACCGCAGCAGCCTGGGTGGCCTCAGCCGCCGGCATGTCAACGGTGTAGTCAGGCCGCAGGTTTTGCATCCGGCGGTAACCCGCAGGATCCTCCGACAAGATGTCGGGATGGGGAGCAGCCTCAGCCCGCAGTTCCTCTTCAAAGCCACTGAAGCCAGTGCCGGCGGGGATCAGGCGACCGATGATCACGTTCTCCTTGAGACCGCGCAACCAATCGCTCTTGCCTTCGATCGCAGCTTCGGTGAGCACCCGGGTGGTCTCCTGGAACGACGCCGCCGAGATGAAACTGTCGGTGTTGAGCGATGCCTTGGTGATCCCCAACAGCACCGGCGTGAACTCAGCAGGAGCACCACCGGTGATCGCCATCGCCTGATTAGTGTCCTCCACCTGACGCAACTCGATCAGCTCACCGGGCAACAGCGTGGTGTCGCCAGCGTCCTCGACGCGCACCTTGCTGGTCATCTGACGCACAATCACTTCAATGTGCTTGTCGTCGATCGAGACGCCCTGGGATTTATAGACGTTTTGCACTTCATTCACCAGGCGGTGCTGAAGCTTGGCGATCGCCTCCTGGGCAGCATCCATCAGCGACTTGCGGGAGCGGAGGTCTTCAAAGAAGCACTCCAGCAGCTCGTGGGGATTAATCGGGCCATCGGTGAGCAGCTCACCGGCCTGCACCTGCTGGCCATCGCTGACCATCACATTCCGTCCCAGAAGGATTGGATATTCGGCTAACGCGTCGTCAGCCTCAATCACAGTCACCAGCGTGTTTTCGTCATCTTCACCCTGTTTGATTTCAATCGTGCCGGGCTTTTTACAGAGAATTGCCGATTCCCGAGGACGACGGGCTTCCAGGAGTTCTTCAATGCGGGGAAGACCCTGAACGATGTCGCCCGTTTTCTGACGTTCGAACACCAGCAAGGCAAGGCCATCACCACGCTGCACCAGATCACCATCCCGCACGTGCAGAACGGACTCCGGTGAAATCATGTAGGGACGGCCGAGCCGCAGGGTGACGGAATTACCATCCACCTGCTCGATCTCACCGCAGCAGCCAGCAGGCTGACCAGCACAGAGCTCATCACCGTCGACCACCCGCTGACCAACGCCCACGGTGGGGGTGCCACTGGTTGCAATGGTGGCGGTGTCTTCCTCACGCTCCACGATCAAACGACGCACGGGCTCGTCATCGAGCTCCTCAGGCATCTGCGCCACACCTTCCTGCTTGCAGAGAATCTGCGTGGTGGCCACCACGTCGCCAGCCTTGATCGACTGACCGTCTTCCACCTGCAGCTCGGTGTGGGTGGAACCATGGCTGGAATCCGACATGGTGTCGCGGCGCACCAGGATGCTTTCGAGGATCACCAGCTGAAGGCGCTCGATTGTCTTGGCGCGTCTGTCGGGCACACGCTCCACATCCACCGTCATTTGAGGGGTGGTGTCAAAGGTTTCCAGGCTGAGCTGCGTTTTCAGTAGTTCAACACCTTCAACGGATTTCACCAGTTCATTGTCTTTAAACGCCAGACGCTGGGTGGCCTTCAAGCCCAAGTGAGGTCCATTGACCTGTTTGACATGGCCGAGCTCAGGAAGCTGAGCCTCATTGGGAATGGTGTATTCCTCAACGGGACGCAGCAGCAAACCAGTGCCTTCAGGGGTTTCCACCGTTTGAACGAACACCATGGCATCACTGCTGATGCCTTTCGCGATCGGTTCACCGGGGTTGACCATCACACCATCGCCTTCAAAGCGCTCAAGGGCTTTCTTCTCAGTGCAGAGATGAAAACTGCCACTACGCACGATAATTTCGCGCAAAATATCGTTTTTCTGGGTGACCGTGACGATGCCGGCAGTTTGACTAAAGATGTCTTTAACGACCTCCGTGCCGGCCTCAATCCACTGACCGTCTTCGATCATCAACAACGAAATATCTTTGTTGATTTCGTGGGTCTCTTGGGGAATCCAAAGCATCGTTCCCCCTTTATTCACCTCATACCCGTTCTTCGCGGAGCGGGCCTTTTTGATCGCTAGACCAGTGGCAAAACGCACCAAACCACCGGTTTGGGTGCGGAAGCGATCATCGGCCAACTCAGCCACCACTTCACCAGAACCAATCTTGCTTCCAGGGATGGTGTTGAGGCGATAACGCGTGCCGTCCTTTGCTTCAAGATTCCAAATTTCACCCGCATGGGTGGACTCCCCTAGCAATTTGAAGTCCTTGAGGGTCATCGCCGTGGTGACGATCTGCACCTCGCGGGAATCACCCAGGGAATCACGCAGGCGCACTTCACCGCCGTACTCACTCGACTGACTCGCTTCGGCAAGCACCTGGCCTTCGCTGACCTTGGAGCTCGGCGTCACCACCGGCTTGGCATTCGGAGGCAAGTTGTAGACATCGCCGGCCAACACCCACATCCGGCCAAGACGGGATGCTTTGCGGGTGATATTGCCCTGACGATCGGTCACTTCACGGGGCTGAATGGCCTGCTCGTAGCGCACTTGACCGGCCAGGTCGCAGATCACATCTTTGGTGGCCTTTTCGACGCTCTTCTTCACCGCACCAGCGGCAATCTGCGCGACGGTGACATCAGCGTCGATGACCTGACCGTTATCAACGAACAGCAACGAACCGTTCGTGATTTCAATCTTTTGAGCTTTGCCCTTTCCAGACGGTTGGATGGTGAGGTTGAAATCCACCTCAGCCTGTTGAGCGTTCACGCCGTGGGGGGTGCGGTAGGCGCGAACACGCGCCTTGGCACCAAACTCAACGGTGCCTGCCACCTTGGAGCGAACCACGCCGGTTTCAGCTGTCGACACACCACCGGTGTGGAAGGTGCGCATGGTGAGCTGCGTACCAGGCTCACCAATAGATTGCGCCGCAATGATGCCAACGGCTTCACCAAGATCAACCAGTTCGTTATGGGCCAGTGCCCAGCCGTAGCACTTGCGGCAGACCGAACGGTTGGCTTCGCAGGTGAGCGGAGAGCGCACCATCACAGCAGGCACACCAGCCTGCTCAAAATGCTGAGATAGGGGAGGATCGATTTCAGTGTTGCGCTCCGCCAACACCTCACCGTCGCGGCCCACGACCTGATCGGCCGTCAGACGACCCACAAGGCGGCTTCCATACTTGCCATCTTCGGCCTTGACCATGATGGAACGCGTGGTGCCGCAATCGTCTTCACGCACGATCACGTCCTGAGCCACATCCACCAGACGACGGGTGAGATAGCCGGAGTCAGCGGTACGCAACGCCGTGTCCACCAGACCCTTGCGGGCGCCGTAGGAGGAAATCACATACTCCGTGACCGTCAAACCCTCACGGAAATTGGTGCGGATTGGGAGGTCAATGATTTCACCCTGGGGGTTGGCCATCAGGCCCCGCATGCCCACCAGCTGCCGCACCTGCGACATGTTTCCGCGGGCACCGGAGTTGGCCATCATCCAGACCGAGTTGAGCGGATCGTTCTGGTTGAAGTTGTTCTTGACCGCATCAACGAGACGCTCATTGGTCTCAGTCCAGGTGTCAATCACCTTGGTGTGACGCTCCACCTCCGTGATCTCGCCAAGGCGATACGACTCTTCTGTGGCCGTGATCAACTCCTCCGCTTGCCCCAGCAAATCCTGCTTGGCTTCAGGCACTTTGAGGTCATCCACCGAGATGGAGACAGCGGCTTGGGTGGCATATCGAAAGCCAAGATCCTTCAGCTGATCCGCCATCGCCGATGTGGCGGCGGTGCCGTGGTGCTTGTAGGCCCAGGCCACGAGATTCTTGAGACCTTTTTTATCCACCACCCGGTTGCGGAACGGCGGTGGTGTTTTCGCCAGAGCCTGACTAGCAGCAGCGGCCTCAGCCGCCTTCGCAGCTTTGGAGGCCTTGGCACCCTTGGCAGATTTACGGGACTTGGAAGGAGTGGAGGTCATGGCAGCGATCAGTCGGTCAATACAGGAGAAGGTTGGGAATCAAGCAGAGTTCAGGTGGCTGCCACCGCATCGATGATCGTGTGATTCATCACCACACGGCCGACCGTGGTGAGGATGTAGCGACTGATCAAGGCACCATCTTCATCAAAGCGATCACGACGGTACGTCCACTGCTCCAGACGGGTGCCATCGCTCAGGGTCTCTGACTGAAGCGGCTGATCACGGTCCTCGTCGTCGTCCACGTCACCGTTGAAGCGGACCCAGACCCACTCATGCAGGCCGATGCGTTGATCAGCATGGGCATGGATCACATCCTCTAGATCGGAGAACGTGCGAGAACGGTCACCAAACTCGACGGGCTTGGCATCGGGCTGCAAGGCCGTGAGGTAATAGGCGCCCAGCACCATGTCCTGAGACGGGGTGATGATCGGCTCACCGGTGGCCGGTGAAAGGATGTTGTTGCTCGCCAGCATCAGCATGCGAGCCTCGGTTTGGGCTTCGATCGCCAGGGGCACGTGAACAGCCATCTGGTCACCATCAAAGTCAGCGTTGAACGCTGGGCATACCAAGGGGTGCAGCTGAATGGCACGGCCATCCACCAGCTTGGGCTCAAAGGCCTGAATGCCAAGGCGGTGCAGCGTTGGTGCACGGTTGAGCAGAATCGGGTGACCATCGATCACTTCCTGCAGCACCTGCATCACTTCGTCGTCGGCCCGTTGAATCAACTTTTTGGCGGCCTTGATGTTGTTGACGATGTTTTGACGAATCAGGCGATGGATCACGAAAGGCTGGAACAGCTCAATCGCCATCTCCTTAGGCAGCCCGCACTGGTGCATCTTGAGCTTCGGCCCGACCACGATCACTGAACGACCGGAGTAGTCGACACGCTTACCCAGCAGGTTCTGACGGAAACGGCCCTGCTTACCCTCAATGATGTCGCTGAGGGACTTCAGCGGGCGGTTGTTGGCACCCACCACGGTGCGGCCACGACGACCGTTGTCGATCAATGCATCAACGGCTTCCTGCAGCATCCGCTTTTCATTGCGGACGATGATTTCTGGAGCCAAGATCTCCTGCAAACGGGCCAACCGGTTGTTCCGGTTGATCACACGGCGATACAGATCGTTGAGGTCGGATGTTGCAAAACGGCCACCATCCAGTTGCACCATCGGGCGCAGATCGGGCGGAATCACCGGGATCACATCCAACACCATCCACTCAGGACGGGCATTGGTGGCAATGAAATTATCGATCACGCGCAAGCGTTTAATCAGCTTGGCACGCTTCTGACCCTTGCTACCGGCAATTTCTTCGCGAAGCTGCTCAGCAACTTCTTCCAAGTTGAGATCTTCCAGCAGCTGATTGAGGGCCTCAGCACCGATGCCGACAACAGGTTCGTTTTCGATCTCTGAATCTTCGGCGTAGATCTCATCTTCGATCTCCAGCCACTCGTCTTCGGTGAGAAGCTGCTTGTATTTCAGATCCTTGTGATCGCCGGGATCAAGAACGGCATAGCAGTTGAAGTAGACGACCTGCTCAACATCCCGCAGGGGCATATCAAGAAGAATGGCCACATAGCTGGGGATGCCCTTCAAGTACCAAACGTGGGAAACCGGAGCCGCCAGCTTGATGAAGCCCATGCGGTGACGACGCACCCTGCTTTCAGTGACCTCCACGCCGCAACGTTCACAAACGATGCCGCCGTGACGGACCCGTTTGTATTTACCGCAGTGGCATTCCCAGTCCTTGGAAGGACCAAAGATTTTTTCGCAAAACAGCCCGTCCATTTCGGGCTTCAGCGTGCGGTAGTTAATGGTTTCAGGCTTGGTGACTTCACCCACCACCTGGCCATTGGGGAGGGTGCGCTGACCCCACTCCATCACCCGGTCGGGTGACGCAAGTGTGATCTTGACGTAGTCGAAGTGGTTCTCAGTGCGGAGGTTGCTGTTAGTCATTGACGGTTAGGGAAAGAAAAGCGGGATATTCGGTTCGTTCGTTGATCCGTCAGTCCTCGTCGTAATCCGCGACGCCGAGGGATTCATAGGTGGGCCGACTCGGTGTGCTCCGGCGTGGGTTCACGTCTTGCATCAGATCCACTTCTTTTCCTGCATCGGTAAACACCGCAATATCCAGACCCAATGACTGAAGCTCGCGCATCAGCACCTTGAAAGACTCAGGCGTGCCAGGCCGTGGGATCGGCTTGCCCTTCACGATGGCGTTGAGCGCTTCATTGCGGCCCTGCATGTCATCGGACTTGACCGTTAGCAGTTCCTGCAAGGTGTAAGCAGCGCCGTAGGCCTCCAGGGCCCACACTTCCATCTCACCCAAACGCTGACCACCCTGTTGGGCCTTACCACCCAGAGGCTGTTGCGTCACCAAGGAGTAAGGACCAGTGGAGCGGGCATGGATTTTGTCATCCACCAGGTGCACCAGCTTGAGGAAGTGGGAATAACCCACGGCCACGGGCTGATCGAACGGTTCACCGGTGCGGCCATCGGTGAGCAAGAGTTTTCCGGGAGAGTCAGGGTTGTAGATCCAATCCTTACCGGGCTGGCTGGCAGCTTCCTTGAGGAAAGCTTCAACGGTCTGCTGCGACTTCTCGGCGCCATACATCTCATCGAAGGGCACCACCTTGACGCGGCAATCAAGGTTGGATGCCGCCCAACCCATCAGAAGCTCAAACACCTGACCGACATTCATGCGGCTCGGCACGCCCAGAGGGTTCAGCACAATGTCGACGGGAGTGCCATCCGGGAGATAGGGCATGTCTTCCCGAGGAAGGATGCGGCTGATGATGCCCTTGTTGCCGTGGCGGCCGGCCATCTTGTCGCCCACCTGAATTTTGCGGCGTTGGGCGACATAAACGCGCACCACCATATTGGCGCCCGGAGGCAGCTCATCACCCTGTTCACGGGTGTAGATGCGCACGTCAACAACCCGGCCGCGCTCAGTGCTGGGAACCCGCAGTGAGTTATCGCGCACGTCGCGAGCCTTCTCACCGAAGATCGCGCGCAGCAATTTCTCTTCAGGGGGCTGATCCGATTCACCCTTCGGGGTCACCTTGCCCACCAGGATGTCGCCGCTTTCAACGAAGGCACCAATACGAATAATGCCCATCTCGTCGAGGTTACCGAGGCTTTCCTCAGCAACATTGGGGATCTCGCGAGTGATTTCTTCAGGCCCCAATTTGGTTTGGCGCGCTTCGATCTCATACTTCTCGATATGCACCGAGGTGTAGAGGTCGTCGTTGACCAAGCGCTCGCTGACGAGGATGGCATCCTCGTAGTTGTAACCCTCCCAGGGCATGTAGGCGATCAACACGTTTTGGCCTAGGGCGATCTCACCGCCCTCGCAGGCGGAGCCATCGGCCAACACCTGACCCACGATCACAGCATCGCCCTGACGCACGATCGGGCGCTGGTTTAAGCAGGTGTCTTGGTTGGAGCGTTGATACTTCTGGAGGAAATGGGTGTGGTCCACCCCCTCCTCATCCCGCACCACGATGGCGGTGGCATCCACAAAGGTGACAGTGCCATTCACCCGTGAAATCGGCACCATGCCGGAGTCACGCGCCACCTGGGTCTCCAAACCAGTCCCGACCAGAGGACGCTCGGGACGCAGCAAAGGCACGGCCTGACGCTGCATGTTCGAACCCATCAGGGCGCGGTTGGCATCGTCATGCTCCAGGAAGGGAATCAGTGACGTGGCCACAGAAATCACCTGGACCGGTGAGAGCTGCACGTAATCAACCTGCTCCGGGGGGACCTTCTCGAAGTCCTGGCGATAACGCACAGGAATGAGATCGGCAAGGATCTGACCGTCGGCATCGGTCGCCACGTCACCCGGGGCGACACGGCATTCGTCTTCCAGGTCGGCAGAGAGATAGATGGGATCACCCTGCTTCAGCACCACACCGTTCTCCACCTTCCAGAAGGGGGTCTCGATGAAGCCGTATTCATTCACCCGGGCATGGGTCGCCAAGGAATTGATCAGACCAGCGTTCGGACCTTCCGGCGTCTCGATCGGGCAGAGACGTCCGTAGTGGGAAGGGTGAATATCACGCACGGCGAAACCAGCACGCTCACGGGTGAGACCGCCTGGGCCGAGGGCAGAGATCCGGCGCTTGTGGGTGAGCTCCGCTAACGGATTGGTCTGATCCATGAACTGGCTCAGCTGGCTGGAGCCAAAAAACTCCTTGATGGCAGCCACCAGGGGCTTGGGGTTCACCAGCTGGGCAGGCGTCAGCGAATCGGTTTCACCGACCGTCATACGCTCTTTAATGATCCGTTCAAGACGGTTCAAACCAACGCGAACTTGGTTTTGCAACAGCTCACCAACGGAGCGGACGCGGCGGTTCCCGAGGTGATCAATGTCATCGAGGCTGGCGCCGCCGACATCAAGCTCCAGGTTGATCAAATAATCCAGCGTGGAGAGCACATCCTCATGGGTGAGGGTGCGCACGGAATCGGGGATCGTGAGACGCAGCTTTTTATTGATCTTGTAGCGCCCAACACGGCCGAGGTCGTAGCGCTTGGGATCAAAAAACCGGGTCTGCAGCAACTGCTGACCACCGCTCACGGAAGGGGGTTCGCCGGGACGCAGCTTTTTGTAGAGCTCAAGCAGGGCCTGGTCTTCCGAGCTGATGCCCTCGTCGTTCGCCGCCTCAATTGATTTGCGGTAGTACTCCGGATGACGGAGTTTGTCGATGACGTCGTTATCCGACAGGCCCATGGCACGCATGAGCACATGGGCATTGATCTTGCGAGTTTTATCAACCCGAACATGCAAGAGATCGTTTTTATCGGTTTCGAACTTGAGCCAGGCACCCCGGTTGGGAATCACGCCGGCGTTGTAAGTACGACGACCGTTTTTGTCCATTTCATCCTTGAAATAGACACCAGGGCTGCGCACGATCTGATTAACGATCACACGCTCAGCACCATTAATGATGAACGTGCCGCGCTCGGTCATCAGGGGCAATTCCCCGATGAACACCTCCTGCTCCTTAATTTCACCGGTTTCTTTATTAACGAGCCGGCACGTCACATACATCTGAGACGCGAAGGTGGCATCGCGACGCTTGGCCTCTTCAACGTCGTGCCGTGGGCGCTTGAGTCGGTACTCGCTACCGACAAAGTGCAACTCCAGCTTGCCGGTGTAATCAGTAATCGGGGAGAAGCTCTCCAGCTCCTCAATCAGACCCTTGTCAAGAAACCACTTAAAGCTTGCCCGCTGCACCTCTACCAAATCGGGCAGGTAGGTGGCGGTCTTGGCGACCTGAATCGCGCTGCTGCTCATGCGGAGACCTGCAGATGAAAGTGGGAAAAAAAGGCCTGAACGTCAGAACGTGATGACCGCGAAATCGGCACTGCCCAGCTAGCGACAGCCCTCCCCTTCATGGGGAGCACCTGCCACGACTGGGCTTTCAGAGATCTCGGGACAGAACGGCGGACGTCGTCAATGCACCGGAAGACAATGGACTCTTCTGGGAGTCAAGTCGCAGAACTTGCACTTTGACCAGGCCAATGAACCATCTTACACTTCGGGGTGTTGCAGCCAACCCAATTTGCCTTGACAGGCTCAAAACAAGACTTCAAGGCAGGTCGAACAGGCGCCGTGCATTCGCTGTGCTAGTCGCCGCCACAGCATCGAGGCTCTGCTCCCGTAATTCCGCAACCCTTGCTGCCACTGCAGCCACATAGGACGGTTCATTGCGCTTTCCGCGCCGAGGCACGGGAGCCAGGAAAGGACAATCCGTTTCCACCAAAAACCGATCGTTTGGAACCAGACGCGCGCAGGCATGGGTATCGGTCGCCTTGGGGAAGGTGACGGTGCCACTGAAGCTGATGTAAAAGCCGAGGTCGAGGAAGGCCTCCATCTCTTCAGGAGTTCCCCCCCAACAATGCATCACCCCTGAAGGGCAACGACCTTCTGTCGCTCGACGCCGCAACTCCACCAGCATCGGCTCAGCCGCATCGCGGCAATGAATGATGACCGGCTTGCCCAGATCAACGGCCAAATCGAGCTGCGGCCTGAGGACCGCCAGCTGCGCATCGAGATTGTTCTCTCGAAACAGATCCAAGCCAAGTTCTCCAATCGCCACAACACGGTCATCCGCCCGTGCCGCCGCCCGCAATGTATCCGCGGTGGTCGCTGTCCAATGCGTCGTATCGAGCGGGTGCACGCCCACCGAATAACGCATCTCGGGGAAACGATCCGCCAACGCCCGAATGGCAGGGATTTCGGCGGGTTCAACACAGGCATGGAGCAATGACACCACCCCGGCGTCACGCCACCGCTGGGCAACCACATCCAGATCGTCCTCAAAATTACGGAAAACGATGTGACAGTGGCTGTCGATAAGGGTTGAAACCGTCACCAGGACCTGAAACGCGCCTTCAGACCCATTGTGCCGGTTCTCAAGCAATTGAATGCCGAGCGTTCAGCTGGCGGCAGCTGGCTCAATCGCTTTCTTCACGGCTGCACTCAGACGCGACTTTTGATGCGCGCCATTGTTGCGATGCAACACACCCACCTTAACCGCTTTATCAATCTTGCTGAAGGCAGCACTCATGCTGGCCTGAACCGTTGCTTTGGCTTCATCACCAGGCTGGGCTGCATAGGCATCACAAGCGGTGAAGCAACGCTTCATCAGTGTGCGCAGCGCAGATTTGTAGGTGCGGTTGTGAAGACGGTTGCGCTCGGCGATCTGAACGCGCTTCTTGGACGACTTGTTATTGGCCACTGAGCCGGGTATTGGATCGACAATCCATCACCATAACCCAATGGATACCAAGCGAAGAACAGCCATGGTTGGGCGTGACGGGACCTAGCTTGAGCAAAGAGCCGTTCAACGAGTGCCGATGACAACAACGAGCAGCCAGGCCACCTCGCCCTTTCTGCTGCGTTGTCTTCATGACGTCAAAGCGGCGGAACAGGCTCTTGATCAACTCGCCAACCGCACCACAGGCGAGGCGCAGCAACAAGCGCTGGAGACCGTTGAGCAAATCCTGACGCACGTTAAGGATCAGGGTGATCGGGCGCTGATCGAGCTAACCGAACGCTTCGATCGATTCCGGCCCGAGCCGCTGCAGGTGGCTCGCGAACAACTGGCACAGGCTTGGGACCAGACGAATGCCAACCTGCGGGATGCACTGGAGCTCGCCCACCGCCGCATCCAAGACTTTCACCAGCGCCAAAAACCCCAAGATCTGGAGATCGAAGGGGTGCATGGCGAACGCCTCGGTCGCCGCTGGAGGCCTGTGCAACGGGCAGGTCTCTATGTGCCGGGCGGGCGGGCTGCCTATCCCAGCACTGTGCTGATGAATGCGGTCCCCGCCCGCGCCGCAGGCGTGGAGCGCGTGGTGATGGTGACGCCGGCCGGCGCCGATGGTCAGGTCAACCCAACGGTTCTGGCGGCAGCCCACCTGGCGGGCGTCCATGAGGTGTACCGAATCGGTGGTGCCCAGGCGATTGCTGCCTTGGCTTTTGGCACCGAAACGGTGCCGAAAGTGGATGTGATTTCAGGGCCAGGCAATGTGTACGTGACCCTGGCCAAAAAGGCAGTGGTGGGGCAGGTGGGCATTGACTCCCTCGCCGGCCCCAGCGAAGTGCTGGTGATCGCCGATCACACCGCTCACGTTATGCAGGTGGCCGCCGATCTACTGGCCCAGGCCGAACACGACCCCCTCGCCGCCGCGATTCTGCTGACCACAGACCAAGCCTTGGCCGCTGCACTCCCAGCCGAACTGGAACGGCAGCTCCAGGACCATCCACGCGCCAACATTTGCCGTCAATCGCTCAACGATTGGGGGCTCGTGGTGGTCTGCGACAACCTGGAAACCTGCGCGCAACTCAGTGATCGATTCGCCCCGGAACACCTCGAGCTGCTCGTGGAGCGACCGCAACCCCTGGCCGATCGCATCATCAACGCCGGAGCCATCTTTATCGGGCCTTGGTCACCGGAAGCGGTGGGCGACTACCTCGCAGGGCCGAACCACACACTTCCCACCTGTGGCACGGCTCGCTTCAGCGGTGCTCTGTGCGTGGAAACCTTCATGCGCCACACCTCGATGATCGCCTTCAACAAAGCTGCCCTAGAAGCCACCGGCAGTGCCGTCGAGCACTTGGCACAGAGCGAAGGCCTCCACAGTCACGCCAATTCGGTGCGGGTGCGCTTGGGCTAACGGCCCGGCGCACCGTTCATCAACCTCAGTCGACCAACCTCAAGCGTCAGGCTCGACGTTCAAGGCTGCGCACTCCGGCCACATCGCCATTGACCTCGCCGACCAACACCTCATCGGCCAAATTCACAAACAGGCCATTTTCCAAAACGCCAGGAATGTTGTTGATGGCAAGCTCCAAGGCTGCGGGGTCGGCAATTCCGCCGTCCATCGTCACATCGAGCACCAGGTTGCCTTGGTCGGTGACAACGGGCCCCGCTTTGCGTTGCGCCATGCGCAGGTTGGCTGTTCCCCCCAGGGCCGCCAGTTGCTGCTGAACCTGGCGCCAAGCGCCGGGCAGCACCTCCACCGGGAGCAAAAAACCAAGGTTGAGACGGTCGACCAACTTGGTGGAATCCACCACCACCACAAAACGTTCGGCCCGTGCCGCCACCAACTTCTCTTGAACGTGACAGGCACCACCCCCTTTAATCAACTGAAAGCCGGGGTCAACCTCATCGGCACCGTCAATGGCCAAATCAATGCGGTCGACGGCATTCAAACTGCGCAGAGGGATGTTCAACTCAGCGGCTAACACCTCGCCTTGGAATGAGGTGGTGACGCCAACGATGTCCTTGAGTTCGCCGCTAGCGAGCTTGGCGCCTAAGCCTTGAATCATCAAGGCAGCGGTGGATCCCGATCCGAGCCCCAGAACCATGCCGTCCTTGATCTGATCCACAGCGGCAGCTGCCACTGCTTGCTTCATCTGGGTCTGAAGATCCAAGGTCGTCTTGTGCCAAAGGCTCGCGCGACGGTAGCAAGGGTTTTCATCCCAAGCCTGGCAACGGGGCTGGCTTAACGCTCAAGTGCAGCGCTTTGCCGTTGCGAAGCACCTCAAGGGCTAACGGGACATCCAAGGCTGCACGGTCCACCTCAGCCAACAGCGTCTGCGGATCGGTCACCACCGCGTTGCCGGCACCGACCACCACATCACCGCGGCGCAAACCAGCCTTTTGGGCAGGGCTATCAGGCACCACGGTTTGCACAAGAGCCCCAGAGCGTTCAGGCAATTGCAACAAAGCGTTCGGATCCTGGTTGTGCTCACGGGCAATGCGCGCCGTGAGGGGGACCAACTGCAAACCCAGGTATGGGTGCACAACCTGCCCGTCTGCCACCAGTTGATCGGCCACCCGGCGAGCGAGATTGATCGGAATAGCAAAGCCAAGCCCCGCACCAGGGCCCGACCGCACCAAGGTGTTGATCCCAATCACTTCACCCGTTGCGTTCACCAATGGCCCACCGGAATTACCGGGGTTAATCGCGGCATCGGTTTGGATCAAATCAAGACGCTTGTCGGCAAAGCCGAGGCTGCTGATATTGCGATGCAGACTGCTCACGATTCCCAAAGTCACGGTGCGCTCCAGGCCATAGGGCGTTCCGAGGGCAATGGCCCAGTCGCCCACGTCAAGAGCTTCCGAATCACCCAGGGGGGCTGGAGCTGGTGACGCTCCCTGGTCAAGGCGCACCAAGGCAAGGTCTGTGATCGGATCAGTGCCCACGACCCGACCATCGCGCTGCTCGCCATCAGCAAGGGTGACGCTGACCGTGTCGACCCGCTCCACCACATGGGCATTGGTCAAGATCAGACCGTTGGCATCGATCACAACCCCAGATCCCTGCCCTCGCTCACGTTCCATACCAATGGGATCACCGAGCAGATCCCGCAACAGGGGGTCGATCAAGGTGGGGTCATAAGCCTGACGTTGCACGGTGCGTTCGGTATCAATGCGCACCACAGCAGGCGCCACATGACGCACGGCGTCAGCAACAAAACTGTGGGCTGGTTCCGCCGCAACACCCGCCCCCGGAGTCAGCAACACGGCCACTGACAACAGCAACGAGAACACAACACCTCCGACGGTTGACCAGAGCTGAGACATGGCGAGGAGCACGGCAGAAGGGCGCCAGCCCGCAACTTAGGGAGCCAACGCGGGCGCTGAAAGGCTCAAACAGGCCTAACTTTCAACCACTTTGCGTGGATCGTGATGACGGACTCCAAAAGCCAGCGTCAACGCTGCGAGCTCTGTCAGGTGGAGATCGACACCAGTCAGAGCATCGATCAGGTGCTCTTCAGCCGCGGTGGTGCTGGCACCCGTAGCAAGCTCTGGGGCAGGGTTTGTCAATACCTCAAAACAGACGAACAAAAAGCCCTCTGCATCAATCAAGACCTCGCCAAGCGCGGAGAGGAGAAGCCTGGAGATCGCTATCAAGAACTGCCTGCGATCGATCTTGATGACAATGCATCGGCAGGATCGATGCGCTGAGGCGCTGCGTCCCGACCGGAGACGGGGGCATGCAGGGCACCAGCCACAAGCGGTCGTGGTCTGGCGTGCGATCTGCCATGCGCCAGATGCGCACGTGAATCAATGTGACGTCTGAGGTCTAAGGAAAGATCTAAAGGCGCGTTCCATGATCCTCTACATTGACTAAAGGCCTGGCGAGCACCTCTCACCGGGAGGGTGATCTCAGCATCAACCGTTGGGCCTGAGCCCAACACCCCCTCGCCGCGTTGCCCCATCCTCTTCTGCCAGATCTGACATCTGTTGCGGCGACAACTGCTGCCCAGCAGGGGTTTGAGCTGGCTGATTTGCAGTTGCACACGCACCTTCGCCCGATGACGGTGCAGGTTCAAATTTGTCGCAGCAGTGGGGAGGACGTGACGCTTGATGACTGTGCGGGATTGAGCGGGCCCATGGGTGATGCCATCGAGGCCTCATCACTCCTGACCGATTCCTATGTGCTGGAGATCAGCAGCCCTGGCATCGGCGATCTGGTGCAAAGCGATCGTGACTTCCAAACATTTCGCGGCTTCCCAGTGGACGTTCTGATCAACGATGGCGACGGACCTCCACAGACACTCTCGGGGTCATTGCTTGACCGCAACGACGACCACCTTGAAATCAATATCAAGGGCCGCATCAAAAAAATTCCCCGATCTTCCGTTTCCAGCGTCCGCTTAACCAGCCCCACCAGCTAATCGGACTGCTCCCCTTCTCCGGTCGCCCCGTCGACCATTCCAGCCCCTTTCTTCCCACCAGCCCTCGATGGCACTCGTTCTCCTTCCCGGCCTCAGCAACCTGATTGAAGACATCAGTGAAGAGAAGAAACTGCCCCCCCAGGTGGTGGAATCAGCTCTGAGGGAAGCCCTGTTGAAGGGTTACGAGCGCTATCGGAAGACGCTGTATCTGGGCATTAACGACGACCCATT
Organism: Synechococcus sp.; assembly: GCA_049889555.1. GTDB lineage: Bacteria > Cyanobacteriota > Cyanobacteriia > PCC-6307 > Cyanobiaceae > Synechococcus_C. The sequence goes on from JBMHDE010000027.1 coordinate 205,917, forward strand.
TGATGAGGAGTATTTCAGCAATTTTGATGTTGATCTCGATCTTGATGAGGAGGGCTATCGCGTTTTAGCCAGCAAAATCATTGTTGAGGAGGTCGAAAGCGACGACCACCAGATTTCCCTGGCTGAAGTGATGCAGGTGGCCGATGACGCCCACGTGGGCGACACCGTGGTGCTTGATGTCACCCCGGAGAAGGAAGAGTTCGGTCGGATGGCGGCCGCAACAACCAAACAGGTGTTGGCCCAGAAACTGCGGGATCAGCAGCGCCGCATGATTCAAGAGGAATTCGCTGACCTCGAGGATCCTGTGTTGACGGCACGCGTGATCCGTTTCGAGCGTCAGTCGGTGATCATGGCGGTGAGTTCTGGCTTGGGGCGTCCCGAAGTGGAAGCCGAATTGCCCCGTCGCGACCAGCTCCCCAACGACAACTACCGAGCCAATGCCACCTTCAAGGTGTTTTTGAAGGAAGTCAGCGAAGTGCCTCGCCGGGGGCCCCAGCTGTTTGTGAGCCGTGCCAATGCCGGCCTCGTGGTGTATCTCTTCGAGAATGAGGTGCCGGAGATCCAAGAAGGATCGGTGCGAATCGTGGCCGTTGCCCGGGAAGCCAATCCACCCTCTCGCTCCGTTGGACCACGCACCAAGGTGGCCGTTGACAGCATCGAACGCGAAGTGGATCCCGTTGGTGCATGCATCGGCGCCCGAGGCTCCCGCATTCAGCAGGTGGTGAATGAACTCCGTGGCGAAAAAATTGATGTGATCCGTTGGTCCCAAGACCCCGGCCAATACATCGCCAATTCTCTGAGCCCTGCCCGCGTCGAGATGGTGCGTTTGGTGGATCCGGTCGGACAACATGCTCACGTGTTGGTTCCTCCCGACCAGCTCAGCCTGGCCATCGGTCGCGAAGGTCAGAACGTGCGGCTGGCCGCCCGATTGACCGGCTGGAAAATCGACATCAAAAACTCGCAGGAGTACGACCAAACCGGCGAAGACGCGGTGGTGGCCGAATTGATTGCCCAGCGCGAGGAAGAAGAAGCGCTGCAGCGCCAAGCAGAAGAACGCCTGGCTGCCGAACAGGCCGCTCGTGCGGAGGAAGATGCACGCCTACGCGAGCTGTATCCCCTGCCAGAAGACGATGAGGACTACGTCGAAGACGAGGACGGCGAAACAGCCGACGAAGAGCAACCCGCCGATGAAGTCCCAAGCGGCGACACCACGTTGAACACCGAAGGCGAGGATGGAGCCCGGTGAACAAACCACGCCCCGTCCTCCGTCGCTGCGTAGCCTGTCGAAAGTTGTTGGACCGTCAACAGCTTTGGCGCGTGATTCGCGACCACCAGGATGGGGTCCTCCTTGATCGGGGGATGGGCCGTTCGGCCTATCTCTGCCCGACGGAGACCTGCCTGGATGAGGCACGCCGCCGAAAGCGACTCAGCAAGGCCCTGCGTTGCCAGGTGCCGGAGAGCGTGATCGCGGTGTTGCAGGAGCGGCTCTCTTTCGAGAGAAACAGCCGCTGAGGCAAGATGACAATTGGCTCCGGCTTGTCTGGAGCCCCGAAGCCCCGTGCCCGGACCGACCGGAGACCTGAATGACCAGCAGCGGCAAAGTCAGAATTTATGAGCTGTCTAAGGACTTGGGCCTGGACAACAAGGACGTGCTCGACGCCGCTGAAAAGCTGTCCATTGCGGCCAAAAGCCACAGCAGCTCAATCAGTGAGGCAGAAGCAGGCAAGATTCGCGGGTTGCTCAGGCGAAACAGCCCTCCTGCAGCAGTCGCCAAGCCGCCTGCTGGCAAAGCGATTTTGTCTGTGAAGAAAGCGGAAGCACCTGCAGCACCAGCGATGAAACCAGCTCCGGCAGCGCCGAGCAAACCCGCTGTGAGCAAGCCTGCAGTGAGTAAACCTGTCGCCGCCAAACCGCAGCCAGCTCCTGCCCGCCCTGCCCCTGCAGCACCCAAGGCTTCTGCCCCTGCAGCCCCCACGGCACCGGTCAGCCGGCCCGCGCCCGCCAGGCCCACATCCCCTGCAAAGCCTGCCGTTGTCGCCAAGGTGCCGCCAGCGCGCCCGGCGAAACCTGCCATCGGCAAACCCACGGCACCGCAGCCACGCCCTGCGGCGGCGGCGCCGACCAAGCCAGTGGCCAGCAAGCCCCTGACTCCCAGCCCACGGCCCGTGCAAGGGAAGGGAGGGGGGATGCCGCGTCCAGCGGCTCCCGCACCAATCAAGCGCAACACTCCAGCGCCACAGCGGCCAACCCCCAAGCCAGAGCTGGTGGGTCGCCCTCAACCCAAGCGGCCGGCAGGGCCTCCCAGCCGCCCCATTGGAGGACAACGCCCTGGTGTCAGCCCACGGCCAAAACAACCAGGCAATCAAAACCAGCGACCGGCGATGCCCCAGCGGCCGGGTGCGCCTCAGCGACCCGGTGCGCCCACGCGCCCCGGTGCTGCATCCGGCGGCTCCAAGGCCGGTGTGAATCGTTCCGGTGCGCCACGCGCGGCCAACAACACCGTTGAGCTGGTTGGTAAACCAATCCGCCGTGATGGCCAAGGGGCTGGTGGTCGTGATGCCAATGGCCGTCCCGCGCCTCCGACGCGGCCTGGGATGCCAGCGGGGATGCGCAAACCTGTGGCACCGGGTCAGCTCATGCAGCTGCAGAAACCCAGTGGGCGTCCTGGAGCTCCGCCGCCCCGTCGTCCCGACGGCACGCCTGTTTCACCACGTCCCAAAGAAGGAGCAGCAGGCAAAGCGGTTCATCCCGTAGCCCGTCCAACACCACCAACCCCGGCGACTGCACCGCGTCGCCCCGGCTATCGCCCTGCACCGGGTGCGGGTGGTCAACGTCGTCCCGGCCGCCCCGATTGGGATGACAGCGCCAAGCTGGAGGCTTTGCGCAGCCGTTCACCCCAAAAGCAGCGCCAAAAGGTGCACATCATTGGGGAAAACGACGACTCCCTGGCGGCACAGACCGGTGGTTACGCCGGCGAACAGGAAGCTCTGGTGCTCTCAGCCAGCTTGGCCCGACCTGCCAAGCCGAAGGCTCAGAAACGTGCCACGGCCAAACCTGTGGCAGCGGTGCGCAAACGCCGCAAAGAAACCACCCGTCAGCGTCAGCGTCGCCGGGCGATGGAACTGCGCGCTGCACGAGAGGCCAAGCAGGTGCGGCCCGAAATGATCGTTGTGCCGGAGGACAACCTCACGGTGCAGGAACTGGCCGACATGCTCAGCGTGGAGAGCTCAGAGATCATCAAATCCCTGTTCTTCAAAGGCATCATCGCCACGGTCACCCAAACCCTGGACATGCCGACGATCGAAGCGGTGGCCAACGAATTCGGGGTGCCTGTTCTCCAAGACGATGTGGAGGAAGCCGCCAAGAAGACGGTGGAGATGATCGAAGAGCAAGACCTCGAACATCTCATTCGCCGTCCTCCCGTTGTCACGGTGATGGGCCACGTGGACCACGGCAAAACCAGCCTTCTGGACGCGATCCGCAAGGCGCGTGTGGCCGCTGGCGAAGCCGGGGGTATCACCCAGCACATTGGTGCTTATCAGGTCGAGATCGACGTCAACGACCAGTCCCGCAAGCTCACCTTCCTCGACACCCCCGGTCACGAAGCGTTTACGGCCATGCGGGCGCGCGGTACCAAAGTGACTGATGTGGCCGTGCTTGTGGTCGCCGCTGACGACGGTGTGCGTCCCCAAACCCTGGAAGCCATCAGCCACGCCCGTGCCGCTGAAGTTCCCATCGTTGTCGCCATCAACAAATGCGACAAGGAAGGGGCCTCTCCGGATCGGGTCAAGCAGGAACTCTCCGAGCAAAACCTGCTGGCCGAGGAATGGGGCGGCGATGTGGTGATGGTGCCGGTGAGTGCCATCAAAGGCGAAAACATCGACAAGCTGCTGGAAATGATCCTGCTGGTCACCGAAGTGGAAGACCTGCAGGCCAATCCAGATCGCTTGGCCCGCGGCACCGTGATTGAGGCACACCTCGATAAGGCCAAAGGTCCTGTGGCCACCCTGCTTGTGCAGAACGGCACCCTGAAGACCGGTGATGTGCTGGCTGCAGGCCCTGTGCTTGGCAAGGTGCGGGCCATGGTCGACGACTCCGGCAAACGCATGAAGGAAGCCGGGCCCTCCTTTGCCGTTGAAGCACTCGGCTTCAGCGAAGTGCCCACGGCTGGTGATGAATTCGAGGTGTACCCCGACGAGAAATCAGCCCGTGCGGTGGTCGGAGACCGTGCCTCCGATGCCCGGGCCACCCGCTTGGCACAACAAATGGCGTCCCGTCGTGTGTCGCTGACCGCCATGTCGGGTCAGGCGAGCGATGGGGAGCTCAAGGAGCTCAACCTGATCCTCAAAGCCGACGTTCAAGGCAGTGTGGAAGCGATTCTTGGATCGCTCGAACAGTTGCCCAAGGATGAGGTGCAGGTGCGTGTGCTGCTCTCGGCACCCGGTGAAATCACCGAAACCGATGTGGATCTGGCCGCAGCGTCCGGCGCTGTGATCGTGGGCTTCAACACCTCCATGGCCTCCGGCGCCAAGCGCGCTGCTGATGCAACCGGTGTGGATGTGCGTGATTACGACGTGATCTACAAATTGCTCGAAGACATTCAGCTCGCCATGGAGGGTTTACTGGAGCCCGAATTGGTGGAAGAAGCTCTGGGCGAAGCCGAAGTTCGCGCTGTCTTCACCATTGGCAAGAGCGCAGTGGCTGGTTGCTACATCACCAACGGCAAATTGCAGCGCAACTGCAAAGTGCGTGTGCGCCGTGGCAAGCAAGTGGTTTACGAGGGCGACCTCGACTCCCTGCGTCGCAACAAAGACGACGTTAAGGAAGTGGCCACAGGCTTCGAATGTGGCATCGGCTGCGATCGTTTTGCTAATTGGCAAGAAGGTGACCGGATTGAAGGCTTCAAGATGGTCACCCAACGCCGCAAGCTCAGCACCTGATCGCTTCCTCCTCCGCCCAGATCATCGTGAGTTCACGCCGCGAGCCCCTGCTCTGGCTTCAGTGTCTTGCCATCGGTGCCATGCCGTTGGAACTGCTGATGCTGCGCCTGGTGCTTGCCGGTGCCGATTTCGGCCCTCTTCCCGGCCTCGAGCGCGTGTTCACCTGGGCGATTGGGGTCTTGGGGCCGGCTGTTCTGTTGTGGCAACGACCACCTGACTGGGCGTCGTTGCTCTTGGTGCGTCAGCCCCTGAGCAATCGCACGGTGTTGCAGCGCCAATGCAGCGCAGCCCAGTCGGGACGACCCATCAAGCTCCTGGGGGCATCTGGGGCCATCGCCCTACTGCTGGTGCTATGGCAAATCGATGGATCCGCACTGCTGGTGTCGGATCTTTCGCCGCTGGGTCATGGCAGCCGATTGGGCAGCCTGTTGCTTGCAGCTCCGCTGTTGGCCCTGCTGCTTTGGCAGTGGCAGCAGCTGGTGCAGGCCGCGTGGCTTCTCACCCGTGATGCCGCCACGCTCTCAGCGTTCCCTGCCATTACCGACGCCGAACTTCAAAAGTCGACGACATCGTTGGGCCTCGGTGTTCTCAACCTGCCAGCTCTGGACCATGCGCCAACGGCACCAAAGCCATCGCGGGCGGCATCATCAGACGGCGAGTCAGACGCGGCAACAGACGCAGCATCAGATGCCGAATCAGAGGATCCATCAATCCTCGCGGGAACGGTCGAACCAGAGCAAACCACCAAAGAGCACAACAGCGCTGATTTGAATCGCGAGGTCGCCCAGAACGACGCTGTCGCCAGCGCTGACCCGGAAACTCATCACGAACAAACCGAGCCCTCCGGAAGCGAACAAAGCGACCCACAACAACCGTCGCAATCCTCTCCAGGGAGTCCGTGATTCCTTCAGCAGGCGTGCCTTCAAAGCGGGATCCAACTGCCCGTTGGGATTCTGACCGTTCAAGCCTTTGAAGCTGCAATGCTGAATGTTAAGTTCCTTTTAGTGCCGATGTAGCTCAGCTGGTAGAGCAACGCTTTCGTAAAGCGTGGGTCGCGTGTTCAAGTCACGTCATCGGCTTTGTTCTTGATCCCCAAAGACTGAGGAAACAGGCGACGATGTCGCCGCTTGCGTTGGCCTTGACGGTGCGATCCATCCAGCCAGCCACGTAGGCCCCCGTGGAAGCGGTCTCCAGGTTGTGTGTGCGATTGATCACGCCCTGGCCAGACTATGGGGCCCTGACATGCACGGCCGATGGACGGCATGGAGCCGACCAAACTCGAGCGGCTGCATCGCAGCTATAGCCGAGACGCTGAACTGGATGAGGCGTTCATCGTGCTCTCGGTGGGAGCCAGCCTGATCGCCACCCTCGGACTTTTGGCCAACAGCGCCGCCGTTGTGATTGGCGCGATGGTGGTGGCGCCCTGAATCCTGCCCCTGAGAGCTGGGTCCTTTGCCGTGCTTCTGGGCAGCGTGTCCCTCTTGGTGCGCGCCCTGGTCACGCTCGCAGTGGGAGTGCTCCTGACCACAGTCCTTTCCGCCAGCCTGGGCCTGTTGGTGCGTTTGCCCCACTTCGGAACCGAAGTTGCAGCGCGCACAAGCCCCAATTTGCTCGATTTAGGCATTGCCCTGGTGGCAGGAGGTTTGGCCACTTACGCCAAATTGCGCAGCGATGCTGTCACCTCGCTGGCAGGCACAGCCATTGCCGTTGCCCTCGTGCCCCCCGTATGCGTCATGGAGCTCCTGCTCTCCCAAGGTGACCTAGCCACAGCGATTGGTGCAGGGCTGCTGTTCTGCACCAATCTTCTGGGCATCCTCACCGGTGGCCTGGTGTTGATGGCTTGCAAAGATCCTTTCTTTCGCGAGCAGCTCAGCCGCAGCCACCTCAGCGCTGCCAGCTTTGTGCTGACCGGGCTGTTGGTCGTGCCCCTCGGCAGCAGCTTTATCACGCTGCTTCAGGCCGAACGGCAAGAAAATACCCGCAAGGTGGTGGAACAAACCATCCGTCGTTTCCTGGAAAACGAAACGATCACCTTTGGTGACGTGGAAGGAGTGCCTGAAAGCGAAGCCGTCGACCTGGAATCAATCCGGATCGTTTGGAACGCCAAACCGAATCCAGAAATTCGGGCTTTGGTGCGGGTCAACGATCCGATGCTGCCCACCTACACCCAGGTGAAAGCTGTTTAACAAGAGATCAACAAACGGCAAACAACGCAATTTCATCTGGTTGTGGAACGCACAGCGGTCACTGTGGTCGGCCCTCCGGTGGTGACCAAGCCCAAGCCGTTTCGATTGGATGCAAGTCAAGAGCAGTTTGTGGCGCCGATCCAACGGTCACCGGAAGAGGAAGACAGTCCGCAGCCGTCACCTTTGGACACCGCATCTGATCCTGATCCTGATCCTGATCCAGAACTTTCCCCGCGCTGACTGCCCAACAAAAAGCCCCCTCCGGGGAGGGGGCTTTCCGATTCAGTTGACCTGAATCGTTAGTGCTGTTCTGAATCGAACAGCTTGGGGTCCAGATCAACCGATGGCAGGAGCCTGCAGAGCCACAGGAGTGGAC